>NZ_QQRR01000001.1:1200000-1898473 GCF_003439925.1 Haloprofundus halophilus | reverse complement strand
CTATCCGCTACGAGTCTGAACTCGTACAACTAGCATGGCTAAATCGGACCCCGATAGCAATGACCTCCGGCAGGATCAACCGGAATGTTCCTGACCCGAATGGGTCAGGGGGTGGCGGGATTTGCTCCCTGACGGGAGCGAATCACCGTTATAGGTATTGCATGGTCCGAGTTCGATGACGGGACCGTCGGTCGGTCGGGTGTCACCGAACTACGTTGGCTCACATCAGATTCCGTCTGTACGGCGGACCGCAGGGGCGGAATCCTCATTTCCTTCGGACCTGAGTCAAAGCGATTCGCGGGTATAAACCCGTCGGATTCGCTTCGACCAGTCCACGATTGATGGCCGAGTTGAACGGCCTCGCAATCGCATCGTGTCTTGTCTTTCCGCATTACCTCCGAATGCCCTGATACACTTAAGGGCATCGGATGCCGGTCGTCGCCGAATCGATATCCGGCGACGACCTGAGCGTACTTCGACGTGAACGCCCTTAGCATATAAGGGCGTCGTCTCGGGACTGCCACAGGGTTCGTGCAGAGCACGACTTCGGGGCAACCCCGGCCGCCCTGTCGGGGGCGACCTTCGCATTACCGGCAACGGCAGGGTCACATAAAAGACCGTCGAACCGAGTGCTCCCCGTCATGCGGTTTCACACCGCGAGAGAGTCAGAGACACGCGAGAGTGTCGAACGGCGACGTGACTCCGAAAGGAGTGTCGCACGGCAGGAGGTCGACCGGTCATCCCACGCATCGCACGTGCGGTCTGGTCGAGTGGTAGCCGCGCAGTTGTGCCTCTGAGCACGCGATAAAAAATCCTGTCGGAGAGCAGCGGCTTCAAAAGATGTCCGGACGGCGAATCTCCTACTCTTCGATGTGTTCGATGCCCTTCTTCGAGACGTTCGCCTCGGTGATGTCGTCGGGCATCCAGTCGGGTTTGTTGTCGGGTGCGGTCTCGTTCCACGCCCACCCGTCGTAGATGTGGACCTTGTCCGTCCCCTTCTCTCGGAGCCGGAGCTCGGTCCGGTCGGCGTCCTCCTCGGAACTCCCCGGTTCGAGCCGCCTCGCGGCCTTCAACGCCGCTTGTCGGGGGGTGTTACCCGAGAACACGCTCGACTCTGTTCCACTCGTATCTCGAAGGGCAAAATTGCGTTTACCGTCTTCACGTACCATGGTTTTCTGTTCTCCATGGCAACCGAACGCACGGTCCGATATAAATATATCGGCTAAATGAGCACTATCCGACGAAACTGTTAAATATTATCCCCGAGCGTGCTGGCGATTAGTGGCGGGTCGACCATCGTCGTCGCCGAATACTCCGCCTCTGTGTCGTGTTTTCCGCTCGCGCGCACGCGAGGCGCGGTGAGACAACACTTATGTATATCCTACGGCGAAGTTCGAGTAGACAACCGCGATGGTTCGGAAAAAGAAGCTCAGCCCGAGTGGTGCCAAAGACGAAAACGGCGAATACCACAACGTACACGTGAACCTCCACGAAGACGAACTCGCGGTCGCTGGTCTCGAGATCGGTGACGAAGTGTTCGTCCGCGTCCGCGACAACAAGATCATCATCCAGAAAGCCGACCCGGACGAAGTAGAACACGACTTCTGAGAGCGTCCAATTCTCGATGAGCCCACCCGTCGAGCGACGCGTCCGGCGGATTAATGCGCCAGCGTCGACAGGGTACGCACGATGCGACTGTACGACGCGACGAAACCGGCGCTGTTCACGCTGCCGCCCGAGACGGCCCACCGAACCACCCACCGTTTGCTCCGCGCCGTACAACACACCCGAGTGGAGGACGCTCTCGCGCGTCGGTACACCGTCGACGACGCCCGTCTGCGCGTGGATCTGTTCGACGAGTCGTTCCCCAACCCCGTCGGCGTCGCCGCCGGATTCGACAAGAACGCCGAGATTCCCTCGGTTCTCGCCGCCCTCGGCTTCGGCCACGTCGAGGTCGGCGGCGTCACCGCCGAGCGCCAACCCGGCAACCCCCGCCCGCGGATGTTTCGTCTCCCCGAGGACCGGGCCATCGTCAACCGGATGGGCTTCAACAACCACGGGGCCAACGCGGTGGGCGAGCGACTCGAATCGGGAGAACTCCCGGACGTACCCGTCGGCATCAACATCGGGAAGTCGAAGTCGACGCCGCTCACCGAGGCGGCCGACGACTATCTGTACACCTACGAACGCGTCGCCGACGCGGGCGACTACTTCGTTGTCAACGTCTCCAGTCCGAACACGCCCGGACTCCGTGACCTCCAGAACCGCGAGTCCCTGGAGCGTATCCTCGGCGGACTCGCGGACGCCGGCGCGTCGCCGCTGCTCGTCAAACTCTCCCCGGACTTGCCGGAACCGGCTATCGAAGAGGCGCTCGCCGTCGTCGACGACCTGTCCCTCGACGGTGTCGTCGCCACCAACACGACGACGGAGCGACCCGCCTCGCTGCGGAACCCGAACCGGGCCGAGCGCGGCGGCCTCTCCGGGAAACCCATCGAGAACCGCGCGACGAAGATGATACGGTTCGTCGCTCGCCGAACCAGTGTTCCAATAATCGGCGTCGGCGGCGTCTCCGATGCGGAGGGGGCCTACGAGAAGATACGCGCTGGCGCGAGTCTCGTCCAGTTGTACACGGCGCTCGTCTACGAGGGGCCGAGCGTCGCCTGCGACATCAACGCAGGGCTGCTGGAGTTGCTGGAGCGCGACGGTTTCGACAGCGTCGAAGCGGCCGTCGGCGTCGACCACTGAAGGAGCAGCGCCGCGCGGCGTCCGATTCAGTCGCCGGCCTCGCGCGCGCCTCTCACCTGCGCGACGTGGGTGAGGGTGACGAGTCCGAGTCCGCCCACGAGGTTACCCGCCGTGACCACGGCCGTGGTCGCCGCCAGCGCACCGAGGCCGATATCGACGCCGAAGAACATGCCGAACAGCACGTGCAGCACGGTGACGATGACGTGGTCGAAGGGGCCCAAAGCCAACAGGACGCCGACGATGTAGGCCAGGGAGATACGGCTTCCGACGCTGTTGACGCCCTGTAGGAGAAACGACAGCAGGGTCACGAGCGCGCCGCCGGTGAACGCTTTCACGAACTCGGCGACCGTCCCGCGGTGGATTATCTCCTCGGCGACTGTGCTCAGCGCCTCCGCCGAGCCCGCCGGCAGCGCGCCGTCGACGGAGAGGAGGAACACGAACGGGGCACCGCCGACGAGGTTGAACGTGAACGTGACGACCCACAGCCGAAGGAGCGGCCCGATAAGCCACGAGTCGGGGTCGAGGGCCGCCTTCGCCGCGGGGTCGAAGAAGTTCTCGTTGAACAGTTCTGCCCGTCCGACGATGAGGAACACGAGGCCGACGCCGAAGGCGAGCGCGCCGGCGAGGTGGCCGAGCCCCGGTCCGACCGCCGCGCGGACGATGCCGAGCGCGGCCAGGCCGAAGACGATGGTGAACCCGGCGATGAAACTCGTCGAGACGAGTTCGAGCAACGACTGGTCGAGGCGTCGGGCGCCCTCTTCGGCCGCCCGGTCGAAAATCTCGTCGGGAGCGGGAGCGACGGTCACACGTTCACAGTCGTCGGACGGCAGGAAAAAAGTGAGGTGAGGTTCTGCGCGCTCCGACACCGAAAGAAGCGGCGGGGACAGAAACGGGAGTGAAACGGGAGCGAAACCGGATGCGAGAGCGAGACGCGACCGACTCAGTTCCGCACGATGACGATTGCGTCGCCCGCTTCGAGCATCTCGCCCTCCCCGGTGTACCGGCGCTCGCGGTCGACCTCGAACATCTCCGAGTCGAGTTCGAGCCCCGCGACCGAGAGCGAGTTCTCGCCGAGTTCGTACTCGCCGGCTTCCAGTCCGGCTTCGATATCCGGAACCTGACTGCCGTACTCGGGGCCGACGACGGAGTAGTCGAGGTCGATGCCCGTCACGACGGACTCGATTTCGGGTTCTTCTTCGAGCGTCGACAGCGACTCGACGTGCATCACCCGCTGTATCTCCTCCTCGAAGCCGGCGACGTTACCGTACACGTCGACGGTGTCGATGGACGCGTTCAGCGACAACTGCGCGTCGCTCTTGTACTTGCGTAGCGCGCCGACGACGGCCATCGCCGTCTCGCCGGCCTCGTGGTCGGCGTCGAGGCCGAGCGGTTCGGGCCACTCGGTGTTGTGGACGCTGCGGTCGTCGTACATCTCGCGCCACAGTTCCTCGGCGATGTGCGCGAGGAACGGAGCGAACAGCTTCAGGAAGCGTCGGTGCGCCGTCTGGAGCGCGTACGCCGCCGACTCGTCGTCGCGCTCTTTGGCGATTTCGAGGTAGTCGTCGCAGAACGTGTGCCAGAAGAAGCTCCGGAGGTGATCTCGGGCCTTCGAGAACTCCCGGGCTTCGAGCTTCTCGGTGACGAATCGGACGGTGTCGTCCATCTCCGCGAGCAGCCAGCGGTCGATGGCCCGCAGGTCGTCGGGCTCGTCGAGTCGCTCGTCGGGGGTGAGGCTGTCGACGAGCTTCGAGGCGTTCCACAGCTTCCGCAGGAGCTTCTCGCCCGCGACGATGCCCTTCTCGTTGTACGGCAGGTCGTCGCCGACGGCGCTGCCGGCGGCCCAGTAGCGCGCGGCGTCGACGGGGTACTCGTCGAGCACCTCGTCGGGCGAGACGATGTTGCCCAGGGATTTGGACATCTTCACGCGGTTCTCGTCGAGCACCATCCCGTTGATCATCACCGAGTCGAACGGCACTTCGCCGGTGTGCTCGTAACACTTGACGACGGTGTGGAACAGCCAGAAGGAGATGATGTCGTGGCCCTGCGGGCGCACGTCGAACGGATATATCTCGGGTCGCTCCATCGCGTACTCTTCGCTCTCGGCGTCCCAGTCCCAGCCGGCGTTGATGAGCGGCGTCAGCGAGGAGGTGGCCCACGTGTCGAACACGTCGTCCTCGGCAACGAACTCGTCGTGGCCGCACTCCGAACAAGCGTCGACCGGGGGGTCGTCCGACAGCGGGTCGACCGGCAGGTCCTCCTTGCGGGCGATGACCTCGTGGTCGCACTCCGCGCAGTACCAGACGGGGAACGGAATCCCCGAGGAGCGCTGTCGGGAGATGGACCAGTCCCACTGCAGTCCCTCTATCCAGTTCTTATATCGAGTAAACATCTTCTCGGGGAACCACTCCATCTGGCGGCCCGCCTCCAGATACTCGTCGGTCTTGTCGAGCAGTTTGATGTACCACTGCTCGGTGACGAGGAACTCGACGCTCGTCCCGCAGCGCTCGTGGACGTTCACGACGTGGGTGATGCTGCGGCGGTCCAGAAGGACGCCCGCGTCGTCGAGGTCCGAGACGATAGCCTCGCGGGCCTCGTCGCGGTCGAGGCCGGCGTACTCGTCGGCCACCTCGGTCAGCGTGCCGGACTCGTCGATGGCGATGCGGAGGTCGAGGTCGTGCGCCTGGTACCACTCGATGTCGTTCTGGTCGCCGAACGTACAGCACATGACGATGCCCGACCCCGTCTCCATGTCGACGCGGTCGTCGGCGATGATCGGGACGGACTGACCGAACAGCGGAATCGTCGCCTCCTCGCCGACGAGGTGCTGGTTGTCGTCGTCGTCGGGGTGGACGAAGACGGCGACACAGGCCGGGAGGAGTTCCGGCCGCGTCGTCGAGATGACGAACGACTCGTCGGAGTCGGTCACCTCGAACTCGATGTCGTGGAAGTGACTCGGCTGTTCGTCGTCCTCCGTTTCGACCTGCGAAATCGCCGTCTCGCACTCGGGACACCAGATGGCGGGGGCGCGCTGGCGGTACTCGCGGCCCTGTTCGTACAGTTCGATGAAGGAGAGCTGCGAGGCGCGCTGGACGCGCGGCTCGATGGTCCGGTAGGTCCGGTCCCAGTCGATGGAGATGCCGAGCGCCTGCATCTTCTCGGTGAACTCCGACTCGTACTCGGCGCAGACCTCGCGGCAGAGCTGTTGGAACTCGCGGCGCTCGTAATCCTGGTGTCGGATACCGAGTTCGTCCTCGGTCAGTCGCTCGGAGGCGATGCCGTTGTCGTCGTAGCCGAACGGGAAGAAGATGTTCTCGCCGCGCATCCGCTCGAAGCGGGCGACGAAGTCCTGTAGCGTGAAGCCGTACACGTGGCCCCAGTGGAGACTCCCCGACACCGTCGGCGGCGGCGAGTCGATGGAGAAGACCGTATCCCCGTCTACCGCGGCGTCGTCGTAGTCGTACGTCTCCTCGTCGAGCCACCGCTCCTGCCACTTTCGTTCCGTGGCCTCCGGGTCGTATGCTCCACTGGGCATTCTCGTCGGAGTCTACTCCCCGGACCGCTGTTAAACGCCTCGGTTGGCAGACGGAAATCCCGGCCGCGCGGGGCCGAGACGGACGCGACCGGATTGTTTTGTGTTGCCACGACGTACGCACGGTATGCAGGGAATCCGCTGGGTGCAACTGAGCGCCGACGAACTGAACGAGTTCCTCGGGTCCGGGGGTACAGGCGTCATCTCCTTCGGCGAGGGAGTCGACGAGTCGCCGTTCACCGTTCCGGTGTCGTACGGGTACGACGCGGAGACGCGGAGCTTCTACTTTCGGCTCTCGTTCCGACCGGAGAGCACAAAGGAGGAGGTCGTCGACAGGCCCGTCACGTTCGTCGCGCACGCCCAGACCGACGATGGCTGGCGAAGCGCCGTGGCGACCGGCACGCTCGAAGACGTGACCGAGGCGTCCTACGAGTCGAGCGCCGTCCAGGGGTTGTGGGCGGTCGAGATTCCGGAAGTGGACATCTTCGAGCGGCCGCCGGAGGAGATCACGTTCAGGGAGTACCGCCTCGACCCGAAAACGCTCACGGGGCGAAAAGAGGTCGGAACCGACGAGTGACCACGGGAAAGCGAAGCGGGAAATCGAGACGGGAGAACGAAACGGGAAAGCGAGACGGGAGAACGAAGCGAGAGAGCGAAACGGCGAAGCGAACCGAGTTAGTCGTCGTCCGACGTCGCCGCCGCGTCGCTTCCCGCCGTCGAGTGTGACGCCAGCGCCGCGAATCCGGCCTCCAAGTCCGAGACGAGGTCGTCGACGTGCTCGACGCCGACCGAGATTCGAATCAGCGAGTTCGAGATGCCGAGTTCGTCGCGTTCGGCCTGCGACAGCGGCGAGTGAGTCATCGTCGCCGGGTGTTCAACGAGCGACTCCACGCCGCCCAAGCTCACCGCCAGCGAGAACTCCGAGAGGTGGCCGAGGAACTCGGCGGTGCCGTCGAGGTCCGCGTCCAGTTCCACCGAGAGCACGCCGCCGTAGCCCGACATCTGCCGATTCGCCAGCTCGTGCTGCGGGTGGCTCTCCAGGCCGGGGTAGTGAACCGCCCGAACGCGGTCGTGGTCCTCCAAGAACTCGGCGACTTCCATCGCGTTCTCGTTGTGCTGGCGCATCCGCAGCGGGAGCGTCTTCGTCCCCCGCAACACGAGATACGAGTCGAACGGCGAGAGCATGTTCCCCATACCGACGCGCTGGAGGAACGCGATCTCCTCCGAGAGGTCCGGACAGTCGGTGACGGCCGCCCCGCCCAGCGAGTCGCTGTGACCGTTCAGGTACTTGGTCGTGCTGTGGACGACCACGTCGGCGCCGAGTTCCAGCGGGTTCTGACACGCCGGACTGAGGAAGGTGTTGTCGACGCCGAGAAGCGCGCCGTGTTCGCGCGCAACCTCGACGATGGCTTCGATGTCGCAGAGACGCAGGAGGGGATTCGTCGGCGTCTCCATCCAGACCAACGTGGTTTCCTCGCGCATCGCGTCTGCGACGGCGTCGACCTCGCGGGCGTCGACGAACGACACGTCGACGTGGAGGCGTTCCTCGAACAGTCGAGTCAGCATCGTGCGCGTCCCGCCGTAGAGGTCGTCGAAGGCGACGACGTGGTCGCCGGGTTCGACGGCGGCCATCACCGTGGCGACGATGGCCGCGGTACCGGAGGCGAAGGCGAACCCGTGTTCGCCGCCTTCGAGCGCCGCCAACCGGTGTTCGAGCGCGTTCCGCGTGGGGTTCGAGAGCCGCGAGTAGAGGAACTGCCCCTCGTCGGGGTCCAGATCTTCGAGTCCCACGTCGGGGTTGATGTCGGAAATCTCGTACGTCGAACTCAGGTGGAGGGGGACGACGACGTCCTCGACGCCCTCGGCGGGGCGCTGGTCGCGTTCGCCGTAGGTCACCGACAACGTCTCGAACTGTTTTTCGTGAGGGTTCATGACGACTCGATGTGCGACAATCAGCCACATATACCCTTCGGAGCCTGACATTCCCAAGAAGAATAACGCAAAAATAGATATTCTTTCGAGTTATTTGTGTTCAGCCGAAGAGAATCGAGGTCGGATATACGGCAGACGCTGCGAGAACGAAGAGAGCGGAGAGAGCGGAGAGAGAGAACGAAGGGAGAACGAAGAGAGGAGAGAGAGAACGAAGGGAGAACGAAGAGAGGAAACGGAGATGTGAACGGCTTACTCCAGCGCCGCCAACTCGAACTCGAACGCGACGACGGGCAGTTCGAGGTCGTGTTCGACGAGCACCTCGGGGTGCACTTCGCCGACGACACCGACTTCCTCGCCGTCGACGACGACGGCGGCGGTCCGCCCGTCGATGAACGACGGGTGTTCGGCCGCGGGCGTCGCCAGTTCGACGCCGAAGTCGCGGCAGAGCGCCTGCAGTTTGGCTTTCGCGTCCTCGTACGTCGCGTCGTGGCGAGCGAGCACGCCCGCGACGCGGTGGCTCTCGGCGACGCCGGTGTTCTCCTCGCTATCCTCGTGGGCGACGAAGCCGACTTCCGAGAGGTCCTGCGGGTACGCGCGGTGCGTGTTGTTCTCCAACACCGTCATCAGCGACGGCAGCGCCCACGTCCGCAGCATCGTGTAGTCCTCGCTGTAGGGTTCGACGATGCGGACCGGCGGCGTCGCGCCGAGTGGGGTCTCGGCGTCGCTCTCCGAGTCGGATTCGATGCTCATCCGGTCGTAGTTCGTCGCCTCGTCGGTCATGTGGAAGTTGAGCATGTCCTCGAAGCCGAGGCCGACGAGTCGCTCGCGCACCGCGCGTTCGAGGTCCGAGCGCTCGTGGCGGCCGCCGACGGTCCCCACGTCGGGGTAGCGCGGTTCGAGCGTGTTGAACCCGTAGGCGCGGCCCACGTCGTCGACGAGGTCCACCGGGTGAAGCACGTCGACGCGGTACGGGGGAATCTCGACGTCGTAGCTCATCTCCTCGCCGAGATTCGTGGTGGCGTCCAGTCCGGAGCGCTCGAACAGGTCGACGACCGCCTCGAACTCCAGCTCAGTTCCCAAGAGCGTCTCGATGCGGTCGTGCTTCACGGTCTTGGTGTCGACGTCGAAGTCGGGGCGGACGAGCGTTCCGTCCGGCGTCTCGACTTCCACCTGCTCGACGGTCCCGCCGCGCGCCGACAGCGCGTAGCAGATGATGTTGCACATCTTGTCGATGGTCCACTGGTCGGTGCCGGTGAGTTCGACCAGCAGGTCGGTCGAGTCCTCGTCGACCTCGGTGCGGCGGCCGTTGATGACCGGCGGGAACGAGAAGAGACCGAGTTCGTCGTAGATAGCCGGGTAGCGCTCGTAGTCGGCGACGATGTCGGCGTACTTCTCGCCGGTCGGGTGCCGTTCGAGCACCTCGGCGGGCGTCAGTTCGGCGTCCGAATCGAGCGGGACGAACCGTTCGCCGTCGGGGTCGACCCCGCGGTAGGTGATGGAGTTCCCCCTCGTCGACGGACTCGACTCGCGCCGCTCGTTCACCTCCTCCGGGCCGCTGTCGGCTCCGACGTCGCGCTCGCCGAGGTTCGCCCCCTTCAACATCACCAGATCGTGGATGCCGATGGCGCCTTTGGCGCGCTTTCGACCCATCGTCGCGTGGAGTTTCTCCTGCAGTTGGATGAGCGAGTCGAGGGCGTCCGCGTCGAGGTCGACGCCGCGGACGACCGCGCCCGTCACGTACGGCCGCTGCTCGGGCACCGACTCGTCGACCTCGATGGTCCAGTCCGGCGCGTTCGTCTGCGGGACGTACACGCCGCGGTCGTCGCCGTACTGGTAGCGGAGCGACCGGGCGACGCCCTCGACCGAGAGGCGGTCGAGGCGGTCCGGACCGAACTCGAACTGGAGCAGGCCGTCCTCGGTCTCGCCCTCGTACTCGAGTCCGAGCGCGAACAGGTCCTCTTTGAACTCGTCGTCGGATTTCTCCTCGTGGCCGGTCAACCGGCGAAGTTCGTCGGTGTCTACGTCTACGACTGGCATTAGCGAATCACCTCCGCGTTCCGCAGGAAGTCGAGGTCGGCGAGCGTTCCGTGCAGGTCTCGGATGTCTTCGGCGCCCGTGACGAGCATGGCGAGACGTTCGAGCGCGAGCCCCCACGCCATCACGTCGCAGTCGACGCCGAGCGGTTCGAGCACTTCGGGACGGAACACGCCCGAGTTGCCGATTTCGATGAGTTCGCCCGTCGTCGGGTGGCGGCCGAACAGCTCGAAGCTCGGCTCCGTGTAGGGGTTGTAGTGCGGCTTGAACTGGACGTCCGTGATGCCGAACTGGCGGTAGAACTCCTCGAACGTCCCCATCAGGTCGCGCACCGAGAGGTCTTCGGCCATCACCCACCCCTCTATCTGGAAGAATTCGAGCAAGTGGGTCGCGTCCAAGGTATCGTTGCGGTACACCTTCTCGACGGAGAAGTACCGCTGCGGCGGTTCGAGGTCGCCCTCGGCGTAGCCCGAGAGGTAGCGCATCGACAGCGACGTGGTGTGTCCCCGGAGGTCGATTTCGCGCGCGACGTCCTCGGTCCACGGCGAGTGGTAGCCGTCGCCGTCGTCGCCGACGCCCTCGCGGTGCGCCGACTCGACGCGGTCGAGGAGGTCTTCGGGAATCTCCTTCATCGGCGGCACGTCGAGGGCGAACTGGTCCCAGTGGGTGCGCGCCGGGTGGTCCTGCGGCATGAACAGGCAGTCGTTGATCCAGAACTCCGCGTCGGCGTGCGGCCCCTCCATCTCCTGGAAGCCCATGCCGACGAGCGTGTCTTTGACGCGTTCGGCGGTCTGGCGGAGGACGTGGACCTTCCCGCCGCGCTCCTCGGGCGCGTCGGCTTCGACGTTGTACTCGGTGAACTCCACGTCGCGCCACTCGCCCGACGTGAGCAGTTCGGGAGTCAGGCGGTCGACCGTCTCGGCGACCTCCACGCCTTCCATCATCGCGGTGACGCCGTCGTCGGTGAGCGAGACGGAGCGAACCGTCGACTCGTCTCTATCGACGAGGCCGCGGCGGTCGAGTTCGTCGAGCGTCGCCTCGTCGTCGACCCTCTCGCCGGCGGCGAGGGCGGCCAGCGCGTTCGCTTCAGCGTCGGCGTCGGGGTCCGCGTCGGCGTCGACGACCAACTCGCCGCTGTCGATGCGGCCGTAACCCTTCCGCGCGAAGTTCGACAGCGCGATGTCGACCTCGGGGCCTTCGAGGCCCGACGCGCCGACGACCTGTCCCATCGGCACCGCGCCGTCGGCACCGCCCGCGTCGACGGCGGCGCGGTAGAGGCGAACCTCGGGGAGGCCCGCCTCGACGTACTGTTCTCCTTCGTCGGTGAGCGTCGTCGTCGTCTCCGTCCGCTCGTCGATGGCGACGAGGCCGTCGTCGCGCAGGTCGAAGGCGGCGCGCGTCACCGCCTCCGGCTTGAGTCCTGTCTCGTCGGCGAGTTCGCCGACGGGCTTTTCGTCCGTACTCGCGGCTTCCAACACCGCGACCTGTGATTCCGGGAGTCGCATACTGAGTGCTGATTGTCGTGGACACCGTTTGCCCGCCTGTTAGCAGTTCCGAACGCGCTTCGTCCGTCGGCGGTCCACCGCCGGTCGGCGGAAAGCCGGCGGATGGTCGGCGAACGGCCGACGAACGACCGGCCGACGCGAGCGGTTTCGTCGCCGCCGACGCCCTCGCGCCGGCGGGGAGTCCGCCGCTCTCAGGCGGCCGTAAAGAAGAAACCGAACCCGCGAAGCGACTGCGCTGGGCGTCTCCTCTGTCCGAGTCGGGGTTCGGATACCATGTGCGAGAGGTTGTGACACCCGAGTAAAAGCGTTGCGAGGTCGACGGGAGAGCGGCGTGGTCGACGGGTGAGCGGTGTGGTCGACAGGAGAGCGGTGTAGTCGACGTGAGAGCGACGGGAGAGTGCCCGCGAGCGGCGCGAACGTATCCGCGAGCGACGGGTCGAATCAGCCGCCGAGGAACTGGCGGCGGACCTCCTCGTCGTTCAGCAGCGCGTCGCCGGCGTCCTCGTAGCGGTTCTCGCCGCTCGCGAGCACGTAACCGCGGTCACAGCGCCGTAGCGCCTCCTTCGCGTTCTGCTCGACCATCAGCACGGCCGTCCCCGCCTCGTTGACCGCGTCGATGCGGTCGAACATCTCGTCGACGAGGTCCGGCGCGAGACCGGCCGAGGGTTCGTCCAACAGGAGGAGATCCGGGTCGAGCATCAGCGCACAGCCCATCGCGAGCATCTGCTGCTGTCCGCCGGAGAGCGCGCCCGCGGTCTCGTCGAGGCGGTCGGCGAGAACCGGAAACCGGTCGAACACGGCCTTGCGGCGCTCCTCCGGCGTGCCGTCGAGGATGTACGCGCCGATTCGGAGGTTCTCCGCGACGGTGAGCGAGGGGAAGACGTTCGCGGTCTGCGGGACGTAGCTCAACCCCTGACGGATGACGGTTTCGGGCGGGAGTTCCGCGATGTCGGCGCCGTCGAACGTGATCGAGCCGCCCATCCGGTCGGCGATGCCGAAGATAGCCTTCATCGCCGTAGACTTACCGGCGCCGTTCGGACCGACGACGGCGACGTACTCGCCGGAGTCGACCCGGAGGTCGATTCCCGACAACACCTGCAGGTCGCCGTAGCCGGCGTCGAGATTCGAGACGTCGAGCAGGCTCACGCCGCCACCCCCGTCGGCCGTCGGTCGGTGTTCAGCTGTCGGTCGGTGTTCGGCCGTCGGTCGGTGTTCGGCCGTCGGTCGGTGTTCGGCCGTCGGTCGGTGTTCGGCCGTCGGTCGTTTCCCGGCTGCCGGTCGGTAACCGACCGGCGGCCGCCAGTTCGGCTGTTCGTCCAGCGACCGGTGACGCAGCGCCGGCACGGACGAATCGTCGTACTGTCGTCTGTATCGTGTTCCTGCATGCTCACTCTCCAAGGTAGGCGTCGATGACGCGCTCGTCGGACAGCACCGCTTCGGGCTCCCCCTCAACGAGGAGGCTCCCCTGCTGTAGGACGACGAGGCGGTCGACGAGTTCGGTCAGCGTCTCGAGTTCGTGTTCGATGACGACGACGGTCATCCCCTCGTCGTTGAGGTCGCGGATTCGGTCCGCAATCTCGCGGGTCAGCGTGGGGTTGACCCCCGCGAACGGTTCGTCCAGCAGGAGCAGGTCCGGTTCGAGCATCAGCACCCGAGCCAGCTCCAGCAGTTTTCGCTGGCCGCCGGAGAGGTTGCTGCTGTACTCGTCGGCGAGGTGGCCGAGTTCGAACGCCTCGATGAGTTCGTCCGCGCGCTCGCGGACCTGACGCTCGCGCTCCCGCATCGAGTCGGTGTGCAGGAGGGCGGGGACGGTGCGTTCGCCCGGTTGGTCGGGCGCAGCGAGGCGTACGTTGTCCCGGACGGTCATCGTCTCCAGTTCCCGCGTGAGCTGGAAGGTGCGGACCATGCCGGCTCGGGCCAGGAGCTCCGGCGAGTCGCCGGTCACGTCCTCGCCGTTCAGAGTGACGCGACCGCTGTCGGGCGCTACGACGCCGCTCACGCAGTTGAAGAACGTCGACTTGCCGGCGCCGTTCGGTCCCATCACCCCGACGAGTTCCCCTCGGTCGACCGACAGTGACAGTTCGTCGAGCGCGCGAAGGCCGCCGAACTCCTTGACGAGACCGTCGGCACGGAGCAGGCTCACGAGTCCACCCCCAGCTCTCTGGCGTCGCCCCAGATGCCGGCCGGCCGGTAGCGGATGATCGCCACCAGAATCAGTCCGATTACGACGAGGCGAACGGAGGCGAACGCGTCGGCGGAGAGGGGCGCGACGTCGAGAGCGAAGCGCGACACCAGACGGAGACCCATGATGACCGCGAGCCCCGCCAACACCGCGCGGTGGTTCGACGCGCCGCCGAGCAGCATCCCGATCCACACTGTCACCGTCACGTTGATAGTGAAGAAGCCGGGCGAGATCGCGCCGGTGTAGAGCGCGAACAGACCGCCGGCGAACCCCGCGAGCGCGGCGCCGTAGACGAACGCCTGCATCTTGTAGGTGAACACGGACTTCCCGACCGAGCGGGTGACGAGTTCGTCGGCGCGGATCGCCCGCAACACCCGGCCGTACGGCGCCTCGGTCAACCGAGTCACCAGAGCGAACGCGAACGCGGTGATGCCGCCGAACAGCAGCAGCGTGGCCACGAGCGTGGTGTCGCCGTCGCCGGCGAGGTCCGCAATCGGCTGCGGAACGCCGAGAATGCCCGTGTCGCCCCCGAAGATTCCCCGGAAGTTGGCGAACAGCGTGTGGAAGATCTCCGCAGTCGCCAGCGTGACGATGGCCAGAAAGTCGTCGCGCAGTCGGAGTGAAGTGGCCCCGACGGTCGCGCCGAGGAGCGCCGCGACGAGGACGCCGGCCACCAGCGCCAGCGGCCACGGGTAGCCCAAACTGAGGCCGGCGAAGGAGTCCTGCGCGGACAGCATCGCGACGGTGTACGCGCCGACGGCGAAGAACACCACGTGGCCGAAGTTGACCAGCCCGGTGTGGCCGTACTGGAGGTCGAGTCCCAGCACCAACATCCCGTACACGACGAAGAGGATGCCGACCTCGAAGAAGACGTACAACACGCCGGGTACCGACGCCACCAGCGGCGTCAGCGCGAACAGCGCGGCCAGCAGAACGCAGCCGGCACCGAACAGGAACGCCCGCCCGGAGTCGTCCTCGGGGAGGCGGTCGGCGAGGCTCACGCCTCCCGCACCTCCTGGCCCGCGATGCCGCTCGGCTTGACGAGCAGGACGACTATGAGAATCAGGAACGCCACCGCCGAGGAGATACCGGTCATCCCCGTGGGGAGAAACGCAACGGAGAGCGCCAGAACCAGTCCGATGATGTAGGAACCGGCGATCGCGCCGTAAACGCTCCCGGCGCCGCCGAGGATGGCTGCCGACAGGATCTGCAGAATGTAACTGAAGCCCGTGTCGGCGTTGACGTTGGTCTGGATGCCGACGAGCACGCCCGCAAGCGCCGCGAGCACCCCGGCCAGTATCCAGACGCTGTCTCGAATCCGTTGGGTGTCGATGCCGCGGACCCGCGCGAGGCTCTCATTGTCCCCCATCGCGCGCATGGCGATGCCGACGTCGGTTCGTGTCAACAGCGCGTGGAGCGCGAGGAAGACGACGAGCGCGCTCACGACGACGACGAGTTGCTGGGAGGTGACGAACACGTCGCCCAGGAGGTTCACCGGGCCGACCGGAAGCTCCGGCAGGCCGTCGAACCGGTAGGTCGTGGTCTCGGTGTCGAAGTAGCGAGCGCTCCGGCCGGCCGAGAGGCGGATGGCGTTTCGAAGCGCCAGTCCGAGACCGATAGACGTCAGCAGCATCGGCACCGGGCCGGTGTCGTTGATCGGCGTGAAGAACGCGCGAGCAAGGACGAGGCTGACGAGACCGCCGCCCGCCATCGCCACGACCGCCGCGACCGGCAGCGGCAGCGGGAGCACACCGACGGTGAGGATGGCGATGAACGCGCCGACGGTGAGATACTCGCCGTAGGCGAAGTTGATCATGTTCACGATACCGTATATTAGCGTGAATCCGATGGCGGCGATGGCGATGTACGAGCCCGTAACCAGGCCGAAGACGAGGTTCTGTGCGAGCCCCATAGATCAGTATTCGTCCTCGGGGACGAGTTCGCGCACGTCCTCGGCGGAGATGGTCGCCTCCTCGGAGAACTCACCGCCGCGTGCGGCGCTTATCACCACCGGGCCGAACACGTTTCCGAAGTTAGTGAAACTCGCCGGCGTCGCAGCGCCCTGGTAGCTGATCTCGTCGCCGTTGGCCAGCGCCTCCTTCCCCTCTGCGAACGTGGCGACCTCGGTTCCGCCGTCGCGGCTAACCGGACCCAGATTCCGTTCGATGGCCTCGGGGGTCGCCTCGCCAGCCCGCTCGACGGCCAGCGCGGTCAGCTGTATGGCGTCCCACGCCGGCGGCGTCCACCCGTTGATCTCGGCGTCGCCGCCCTCCTCGTACGCGTCGAGGAACGCGTCGTAGGACGGTCCGCCCATGCCGGGGCTGGCCGCCCACGCGCCGTCGAGGTCGCTGCCGACCTGTTCGGCGAGGTCGTTCTGGGCGAGCGGGTCCGAGAGAATCGGTTGGCGGCCGTAGCCGCCGTCGGCCCAGTCGCTCAACAGCGTAATCGCGTCCTCGAGCGGGATGCTCACCGCGAACGCGCTGAAGTCGGACTGGAACAGGCGGTCGAGCGCGGACTGGTAGTTTGACTCGCCCAGGCTGACCTCGACCTGCTCCGCGACGGTGCCGCCGCCCTCCTCGTAGGCGCTGATGAAGCCGTCCGCCCAGCTTCGCGCCCCCTCGGTGTTGCCGTTGATGACGCCGACGGTGTCGTGGTCCTGGTCGAGCGCGCGCCGGGCGCCGCCGCCGGTGTGGACCGTGTCGCCGATGACGGTCCGCCAGACCCAGCCGTCGTCGTCGAGGTTCTCCGGGGTCCCCTTGTCGCCGCCTTGCGTGTCGAGGAAGCTCGACCCGGGCCACGGCGTTACGATCGGCGTCGCCTGCTCCTGCAGGAAGTCGAACAGCGGGTTGATCTCGCTGGAGAACAGCCCCAGTATCGCCGCGGCGTCGTCGTTTTCGATCAACTGCGTCACCACCGACCGCGCCTCTTGGGGGTTGACGGCGGTGTCGCGGCGGGACACCTCGAGCTCCCTGTCCAAGGGTCCCCCGGCGTCGTTGATCTGCTGGAGGGCGACGTCGGTCGCCTGCGAGACGCCCGGCTGGAGGAAGTCCCACTGCCCGGTCAGCGCCGCCGGCTGTCCGAACACGATGGGGCCCGACCCGCCGCCGCCGCCGCTGCTGTTGCCCCCGAATCCGACACAGCCCGCCGTAGCGACGAGTCCGCTCGTCCCGGTGACTTTGAGAAATGCCCTCCGATTTACGCGGTTCGTGTTATTAGATACCATGGGAGTGGCTACTCTTTACCACATCAGGTTATATATCTAACCGTCCGCAGTCTGGGCATCGTGTCGGCACGAGTTCAGCTTCGGCGACTCCGCCGATTCGTCGAGAACGTCCGGCTCGTCGACTCCGCTGAGCCGTCGAAAACGCTCGGCTCGTCGACTCCGCCGACCCGTCGAAAACGCTCGGCTCGGGCACTCGCCTCCCGGGATATCCCAGCCCCGACGGAACGCGGTCGAATCGAGGAGAGGCGACGACGAGGTCGAGCACCGTTTCGGAAGCGGGCGTCGTTCAGGTCTCCTCGGACGGGGAGGCGTCGTCCGAAGCGGGACGCTGTCACGCCACGTTTCGTTCCGCGAGACCGCCGCCGCGTTCGAAACGGTCGCTTGCGAGCGCCGACACGTCGACGTGCGACGCTTCGCCGTCGAGACAGAGTTCGGCGACGACGCGGCCCGTCGCGGGCGCGTGCTGAAAGCCGTGGCCCGAGAAGCCGGCGGCGGTGACGACGCCCGGCGCGCTCTCCTCGACGATGGGATGGTGGTCGGGCGTCACGGCGTAGAGACCGGCCCACCCGCGGACGATGCGCGTCTCGGGGCCGAAGTAGTCCGCGCAGTCGCCGGCGCGCTCGACGGCCGTCACCGCCCAGTCGAGGTCCATCGACTCCGAGAACCGGTCGGGGTCGACGTCGGGGTCGTCCTCGTCGAACTGCCCGCCGACGAGCGCCTGTCCCTCGCGTTCGGGACGGAAGTACGACCCCGTGTCGAGGTCGATGGTGAGCGGCTCGGCGTCCGCGACGGGAGTTTCGGGTTCGACGACGGCGATCTGTCGTCGCCGCGGCGAGATGGGGAGGTCGAGTCCGACCATCGCGGCCACCTCACCGGCCCACGCGCCCGCCGCGTTCACGACGTAATCGGCGTCGAGCGTCTCGGCTCCCCCCTCGTCCGACTCACCGCCCGTCTCGACGCGGAAGCGGCCTCCGGAGCCGGAACCGACGCGCTCGACCGACTCCACCGGCGTCTTCGTCCGGATATCGACGCCCGCCTCCCGGGCCGCGGTGGCGTACCCCTGCAGCGCGAGGTACGGGTCCGCGAAGCCGTCGAGCGGCGAGTAGGTGGCGGCGACGAACCGCTCGTGGCGGACGTGGGGCCACCGCTCGGCCACCTCCGCCGGCGAGAGGAGTTCGCTCTCCGCGCCGCAGTCGTTCTGCATCGCCACCTGCTCGCCGAACGCGTCGGCGGTGTCGCTCTCGCGGGCGAGAAACAGGTAGCCCGTCCGGTTGTAGGCGATATCGACGCCGAACCGCTCCTCGAACGACTCCCAGACCGGGAGGCTCGAAAGCGAGAGTTCGACGTTCACCCGCGTCGAGAACTGCGTCCGAATTCCCCCGGCGGAGCGGGCGGTGCTGCCGCCGCCGAGCGTCCCCGACTCGCAGACGGTGACCGCCGCGCCGCGGTCTGCGAGCGCGTACGCACAGGAGAGACCGACGATTCCGCCGCCGACGACGACTACGTGCATGGCGTGCGCATCGGTGTCGTAACACAAGCGTGTTTCGCCTTCGGCGGCGCACTCTGTCCGCGAAACGTTCACCACGCCGCCGGGAGAACTGCCGCCATGACTCCCAGCCCGGTTCGCGTGCTCTCGGACGACAACGTCTCTCAGTTACTCTCGCTCTCGGCGCTCCTCCCGGTCGTCGAAGCGGCGTTCGTCAAACAGGGCCGCGGCGAGGTCGAGCGCCCGCCGCGACCGCACTTCCCCGTCGGAACCGGCGAAACGGGTGAGAACCCCGCGGGAACGGCGCTGACGATGCCCGCGTACCTCCACGGTTCGGACACCTACGCGACGAAACTCGCGGCGGTCCACGGCGGCAACGCCGAACGCGACCTGCCGACCGTCAACGCCCAGATCGCGCTCACGGACGCGGAGACGGGACTCCCGCTGTCGTACATGGCCGGGACGCGCATCACGAATGCCCGAACTGGCTGTATCGGCGGCCTCTCGGCGAAGTATCTCGCGGCAGACGACGAACCGATTCGGCTCGGCGTCGTCGGGGCGGGAACCCAGGCGCGGTGGCAGACCCGCGCCGTCGCGGTGGCGACAAACCTCGACTCGGTACGCATCTACTCGCCGAGCGAGTCTCGCGAAGCGTGCGCGGCGGACCTACGGGACGCGAACGAACTCGACGGCGTCGACGTGCAGGCTGTCGATTCCCCCGAAGCGGCCGTCGCGGAGGCGAACGTCGTCGTCACCGCGACGACGAGCGAGGAACCGGTGTTTCCGGGGTCGGCGCTCGATTCGGGGACGCTCGTCGTCGCCGTCGGAGCCTACACCGCAGAGATGCGAGAACTCGACTCGGAGACGATGGAGCGCGCGGCGCGGGTGTTCGCTGACGTCCCCGAGGAGGCGGCGGAGACGGGCGACGTTTCCGGTGCTGGACTGTCGGCGTCGGAGCTCACGCCGCTGTCGGACGTGTTCGAGGGGAAATCGGGGCGCGAGAGCGACGAGGAGATACTGGTGGTCGCGAGCGTCGGGACCGCGGTTCTGGACGCGGCGACGGCGGCGCACGTCTACGAGGCGGCGGAAGAGGAGGGCGCGGGAAGAGAAGTCGGATTGTAGCTGACTGGAGTCGCTGGCGGTCGACGCTCAGGGGGCGATGCGGCCGATGGTGAGGTCGTTGCGGTCGACGGTCACGTGCGACATCAGCGGCTCGGAACGAAATTCGACGGATTCGCTCAGTTCGGGACCGTTCTCGACGGCGGCTTCGACGGTGTAGACGCCCGTCCCGGGGTACACCTCGTCGACCGTCTGCTGACGCTCGTCGTGGTTCGACGGGACGGTGAACCGGCGGGAGAACAGTTCGTCCTCTCCCCGAGTGACTCGGACGCGTACGGTTCGGTCGTAGCCGGAGAAGTTTCGAATCCGAAGCTGTGGCGGCGGGTCGGCCGCGCAGCCGCCGAGTGCAGTCGAAACGACGGCGACACCCAGCCGGAGGACGTGTCGACGGTTCATTCGAAAAGCGCTAGAACGCGAATAAATATAATTTTAGCTGTAAATCAAGTGTATTGGGAAGTTCGAGCGTCGGGCGTCGACCCGCTCAGTGCTCGCCGCCGGGACCCCTTCGCTTCGAGTCGAGGTCGATATCCAGCGAGTCGAGCAGTTCCTCGGCCTCCTCGCGTTTCTCCTGGTGGTCTTCGAGGAACTCGTACATCAGTTCGGCCGCCTGCTCCTTGCAACCGCCGCAGAGGCGTTCGCCGCCGACGCACTCGTCGTACACCTTCTTGGCGAACTCGTCGTCGTCGCCGGAGAGGAGGTAGGCGTACAGTTCGTAGACGGGACATTTGTCGGCCTCGCCGCCGAGTTCGCGCTGGAGTTCGGCCGTCTCGCGGCCGCCGGTCGTCGCCGACCGGACCTTGTCGTACCCCTCCTGCGGGTCGTCGAGCAGGCTGATGTGGCTCGCCGGAATCGACGAGGACATCTTCCCGCCGGTGAGGCCGGTCATGAACCGGTGGTAGATGGACGAGGGCGGCAGGAAGCCGTAGCCGCCGTTCTCGATTTCGACCTGCCGGGCGAGCTCTTCGGCCTCCTCGGCGGAGAGTTCGAACGTGTCGACGTGCTCGTCAAAGACGCGCTTCTCGCCGTCGATGGCCTCGACGAGCGCGTCGAACGCTTCTTCGGTGGCGTTGCGGTCGAGGAACCGGACGCGCGGACGAAGGGGTTCCATCCCAGCCTCGTCGAGTTTCGCCCTCGCCGAGTCGACGGTGGCCGAGTCGACGACGACGCCGAGTTCGTCGAGCGTCTCGGGCGTCGCGTCCTCGAGGAACTCGGCGACGTGGACGCAGCGCAGGTCGTGGTCGTCGAATTCGGCGGGGTCCAGCGCGTCGTAACAGGCGGCGACCAGCGTCTTCTCCTGCTCGTCGAGTTCGAAGCTCGCGTAGGCTTCGGTGACGCCGAAGAAACGCATCCGCGACGCGAGGTCGCGGGCGAGGCGGACGTGAGGGTCCTGGTCGGGGCCGACCGGGATGACCGTCGGCTTCGGGCTCTCCAACTGCGGGTAGAGGATGTCGGCCATCTGCGTGACGACCGACTGCATGTGGGAGACGCTCGTCTCGCCGCCGAAACCGTAGATGGCCTCGAACTCCGAGAAGTTCGCTTTCGAGCCGAGTTCGAAGGCGAGGTCCTGCAGTTCGCGGTTGTCCGACTGTCGGTACAGGTCGCCCGCCTCGGCGTCGAAGCCGAGCGCGATGAGCGACAGCAGGTAGTCGCGGGCGTGTTCGTCGATCTCGCCCCACGAGAGGCCGCGCGCGGAGTGGGCTTCGAGGTCGGCGATGAGGCCGTAGGCGTCGCCGCCCTGCCGTTGGTGCCAGATTATCTCGTCGAAGACGAGTTTGTGCCCGATGTGGGGGTCGCCCGTCGGCATGAACCCCGACAGGACGGCGAACTCGTCGCCCTCGCGCATCGCTTCCGCGACGGGACGGTAGTCGCGGTGGCCGAAGATGACGCCGCGGCGCATCAGGTAGTGGGGGTTCGGCACCTCGTCGAGCAGTTCGTCGAACTCCTCGATGCCGAACTCCTCGAACAGTTTGCGGTAGTCGGAGACGGTGGAGGAGCCCCACGGGTCGAGCGCGACGTCGTCGGCTCCGGCAGTGTCCGTCTCTGTCTCGCCTCCGTCTGTTCGTGCGCGTTCGTCGTCGGATCGCGCCCTCGTCTCGGACAGTTCGGGCGTCTCGTGCGTCTCGGGGTCGGTGTCGCGTGTCATGGAAATCGAACTCGTGAACGTCGGTGTCCGTCAGTGAACCCGGTGAGGTCGGTCGCCGAAGATCACGGCGTCAGGCGAGCGACCGACAGCCACTCTATGCCTTCGTTGGCGTCGGTCAGCGCAAAAACCATTCGCTTCCGGACCCCGCCCGCGAGGCGAACGTCCAGCGAGAGGTCGCGCGGCGCGAAGACGTGGTCCGGCTGTACCACGCGAACGAGCGTCTCCGAGTGACCGAGGTCGTCGACGGAGTCGACGGTCGCGTACGTCCGGAAGTCCGCGCCGAACTTGAACCCCGTCTTCGGGACGACGTTTCGCTCGCGCAGCGCCTCGTACACGCGCAGTCGACGGTCGAAGCGCTCGCCCTCGACCGTTCGACCGCGCTCGACGACGGCGGCGTAGTCGTCGTCGGTGCCGAGCGAGAGCGCGCCGTCGGCGGCCAGCGACGCCGCTTCGAGCAGCGAGAGCTGAATCGCGTCCTCGATGGCCGCGTCGCGACCCGTCAGCGGTTGGCCGTAGAACCCCGACTCGAAGAGCTCTTCGGGCGCGTTCCAGCAGACCGCTCGGTCGTCGAGGAGGTCTCCCTTCAGATTCGTCGGCGGGTCGAACGCCGTTCCGCCGTCGTAGGTGTGCTCGGTCGCCTCCAGATACGTCAGTTCGCTCTCCTCGTCGACGACGGCGAACACGTAGCCGGCCATCTCGGCGGCGGCGACGGCGGCGCGTTCGCCGACGACGCGGACGCGGTGTTCGACGACGCCGTCGTCGGCGTCCTTCCCGCGGGGGAAGACGACGAAGTCGCAGGCGGAGTCGGCCGCGGCGTCGGTCTCGACCCAGGGGTCGCGAGCGGGCGAGAGGTAGAACCCCCGCTCGCGGAGGTCCGCGTAGACGAGAAACTGGAGCGCAAACCGCGGCCTTTCATCGGCCGTCGAGACGAAGAACTCCCGGAAACCGCCGTCGTCGACGCTGTCGAGGTCGCCCCGATAGAGGAGGTGAGCGGCTTCGACCGGCGCGAGGTCAATCTCGTTGCCCCCGACCGGAGTGCCGTAGCCGCGCGCGTCGTGGAACTGCTGGCGAGCGTTCCCGCCGACGCGGACGGCGTCGTCGCGTACGTGGCCGTGCATACCCTACGGGCGGCGCGGCGACGACATAGGGCCTGCGGTCGGACAGCGTCGCCTCCCGACACCGGGTCAGGTCTCGGCTCGGAATCGCTCGCACGTGCCGTCGAGACAACGCCGGCCGCGCGCCGTCTCGAACACCGGGAGTCCGCAGTCGCAGTCGGCGACGACGACGCCCGCCGGAATCGTGAACGCGGTGTCACAGGCGGGATAGTCGTCGCAGCCGGCGAGCAGGGGACCGCCGCCCGCGCGCCGCACCCGGAGGTCCGACCCGCAGTCCGGACAGGTCCACTCGCGGTCGAACTCGTCGCGGACGAGGTCGTCCAGCGACTCGCACGAGTAGTCGATACAACACTCGAAGGTGGTTCCGCGCTCGACGCGCATCAGCGGGAGACCGCAGTCGTCGCACGTCTCGTCGAGCACCGCCGCTCCGGCGGGCAGCGAGTACGACGCTTCGCAGCCGAGACAGCGAACGTCGCCGCCGGCTCTGACGAGCGCGCCGCCGCAGGCGGGGCAGTCGCCGACCGGAATCCCGGCCGAAGTAGTGGGGTAGCTCGCGCGACCGGTCGCCTCGTTCGAGACGACGCGGAGCGTCTGGTCGTCGGTTCGAGCGGTGACAGCGAAGCCGGCGTCGTCGGCTTCGACGGTGACGGCGTCGGCGCGGGTGAGCCATGCGACCGGTTGGTAGCCGTCGGCGTCGTGCACGAGAACGGTCCCGTCGGATTTGACGAGGACGACGACGTGCCCCCGCTGGGTCTGCTCGCGTGCGCCTTCGAACGTCGTGGTACAGTCGCCGGCGAAGAGTCGCGTCTCCTCGGACATACGCCGGGTTGGTCCCGTCATCGGATTTGAACGCTCGCCCGGCCGCCGCCCCGAGTCAGTTCCGCCGGTTTTCGGCGGAATAGACGCCTCAAAGCCGTAAAAACGAGCGGTTCATACGTTCGTGGGTTGTACTGTCACGGATAGCTATGCCAGCAATCGAACTCCGCGGCCTGACGAAACGCTACGGAGGCGGAAGCCGCCTCCTGCAACGGGGGCGACGCGGGCAGCGAGGACGGCGCGGGCAGCGCGGGCAGCGAGGACAGCGCGAGCAACGAGAACGGCGTGGCCAGCGCGACGGCGAGGAGACGAGCGGAACGCTCGCTGTCGACGACCTCTCCTTCAGCGTCGAGTCGGGCGAGGTGTTCGGGTACCTCGGGCCGAACGGGGCCGGGAAGACGACGACCATCAGGACGCTATTGGGCTTTCTGTCGCCCACCTCCGGGTCGGCGTCGGTGTTGGGCGCGGACGTGACCGACGAGTCGGCGCTGCTGGAGGTGAAGCGGCGCGTCGGCTACCTCCCGAGCGAAGTCGAGTACGACCCCGATGCGACGGGGCGCGAGATCATCGACTACCACGCGGCGTTGAAAGGGGATGTACGGAGCGAGGCGTTGCTCGAACTGTTCGACGCACCCGTCGAACGCCGCGTCGAGGAGTACTCGACCGGTAACAAGCGCAAACTCGGACTGGTGCTGGCGTTCATGCACGACCCCGAACTCGTCGTGATGGACGAGCCCACCGCGGGGTTAGACCCGCTGATGCAGGAGCGCTTCTACGACTTTCTCGCCGACGAGAAGGCCCGCGGTGTCACCGTGTTCTTCTCCTCGCACGTGCTCGCGGAGGTCCGCCGCGTCTGCGACCGGGTCGGCATCCTCCGTGACGGGCGACTCGTCGCGCTCGAAGACGTCGAGACGCTGCTGGACCGCAGCGGCAAACGCGTCCGGGTCCGAACCGCCGACACGCTCGACGCGGACGCGTTCGCCCTCGACGGCGTCCACGACCGCGAGCGGTACGACGAACGGGAACTGGCGTTCACCTTCACGGGCGAGTACGACGCCCTCCTGACCGAGCTGACGCGTCATTCGGTCGTCGACCTCGACGTCCGCGAAGCGCCGCTCGAAGACGTGTTCATGCGCTTCTACGGCGAGGTAGACGCGGGTGAGAACGGGGGCGAGGGCGAAGGCGAGAGCCCACGGCCGCAAACGGCGACGGCCGAAGGTGAGTTCGATGACTGACGCCGAGACGGGGGTCTCTGCGGAGTCCGAACTCGGGGGCGGTCGAACGGCGAGCGGGAACCGTCTCCTCGCCGTCGCGCGATACGAGGCCGGTCGGAAGGTTCGCGGGAGCGTCGCGCTCTCGGCGCTCCTCACGCTCGTGACCGCGATGTACGTCGGTCTCTACCCCTCTATCACGTCCTCGGGCGTCGACCTGGACGCCTACATCCAGTCGTTGCCGCCGGCGTTCCAGGAGGCGTTCGGCGTCTCGACGCTCACCACCATCGAGGGGTTCCTCGCCGTCGAACTGTACCAGTTCGCGTGGGTGCTGCTGTTGGGCGTCTACTTCGCCTACAGCGCGGCGTCGCTCGTCGCCGACGACGTCGAACACGACCGGATGGACCTCCTCCTGTCGACGCCGACGCCGCGCGGAACCGTCGTCGTCGGCAAGTTCCTCTCGATGCTCGTGCCGATTCTCGTCGTCAACGCCGTCGTGTTCGCGGCCGTGTTCGTCGGAACGGCGCTCGTCGACGAGCCCATCGCCGTGATGGACCTGCTGGCCGCGCACGCGCTGTCGGTGCCGTACCTGCTCGCCTGTTCGGCTATCGGCCTCCTGCTGTCGGTGACGCTCGACCGTGCGAGCACGGCCCAGCGCGGTGCTATCGGCGTCGTTTTCGGTCTGTTCCTGTTGGAGACCGTCACCGCCAACACCGACTTCCAGTGGGTCGGCGCGCTCGCGCCGACGCGGTACTACGACCCGACGGCGATTCTCGTCGACGGCGAGTACGGCTTCGTCGGCGCGGCGGTGCTGCTCGGGGCCACCGCCGTCCTCGTGGCCGTGGCGCGGGCGTGGTTCCGACGGAGGGACCTCGCGTGAACCGCCCCGAGCGCCCTCGGGCGAATCCGGGCGAGAGACGACGCGGAGGACGCGGAGCGGCGGAGGCTGGGGAGTGAGAGGCTTCACCGACGCCGAGCGCGAGCGAATCGAGCGTGAACTCGTCGCCGCCGGACGCGAACTGTTCGCACAGTACGGTCTCGGAAAGACGACCATCGCCGAACTGACCGACTCGGTGGGCATTGCCCCGAGCACGTTCTACCAGTTCTTCGACTCGAAGGAGGCGCTCTACCTTCACATCCTCGAAGGCGAGGGAGAGCGACTCGTCGGGACGCTCCACGAATCGCTCTCGGACGTCGACGACGCCGAGTCCGGGGTTCGGACGCTGTTGGACGTACTCATGCGAGAACTGGAGACGAACCCGCTGGTTCGCACACTCGTCAGCGAGGAGGAACTAGGTCGACTCCGGGCGCAGTTCACCGACGAGGCCGCCGCCGACGCCCGCGCGCGGAAGACGGCGTTGCTACGGTCGTTTATCGAGCAGTGGGAGCAGACGGGACTGCTGGCCGAGGAGGACCCGGACGTCGTCGCCGATGTCCTCCGCGCGGCGACGTTCGTGACGCTGTACCGCGAGGAGTTCGACGACTACGACCGGGTCCGCGACGCGCTCGTCGACGTCGTCGCCGTCGGAGTGACCGCCGACCGCCGGTAGGTCGACGGGCGTGTCGACCTCCGCGAGCCGACTTCGATATCGTCACCGGGCTCACTCGCGCCGGAGCGCGAGCGCTGCAACCGCCAGCAGCGCCGCGAGCGCGACGCCGACCCCGAATCCGGGGACGCCCGTCGAACTCGTCGTCTCGGGTTCGTCGGTGGCGACCTGGGACTCGGTGACGGAGACGGTGGCGGTCTGATCGCCGACGCGAGCGGTGTGCTCGCCCGTCGCGAGGATGGTCCGGGTGAACTGAACCGTCACCGTCTCGCCCGCGGGAACGGTGACCGTCTTCACGTCCGCGATCTCACCGAACAGCCGGAGGCGGACGGTGTGGTTCGCCGGCTGCGGAGTCGGATTCTCGAGCGTCGCGACGAACGTCACCGGCTCGCCCGAGGGGACCGGCGATCGGCTCACCGAGAGGTTGACGACCCTGACGGCGTCCGAGGAGCTCTGATTCGGGTCGGCGGTCGTGGTGGGAGGGGGCGACTCGGTGGCCGTCGCGGTACTCGTCGACGTCGGTGTGTTCGTGGGAGTCGACGTGGCGGTACTCGTCGGTGTGCTCGTCGGCGTCGACGTCGGCGTACTCGTCGGAGTGGACGTCGGTGTCGACGTAGGCGTACTCGTCGGAGTGGACGTCGGTGTCGACGTCGGTGTCGCCGTAGGTGTACTCGTCGGAGTGGAAGTCGGCGTCGACGTCGGCGTTTCCTGCTGTTCCGGCGTCGACTGTAACGAGTTCGCCTGCGACTCCGTCTCGGCTTCTATGGGCGCTCCGACGGCGGTCGACTCGTCATCCCCCTCGTCTGCCGCGGCGGCTCTGTCGTCCTCGTCGTCGGGGTTGTTGGCGTGGTCCGGCGGGCCGTTACCGTTTCCGTTGGACGCTGCGTTCCCCGGACCCTCGCCTTCGTCGTCCTCGTCGTCACCGTCGTCGTCATCATCCTCGCCGTCACCGCCCTCGTCATCGCCGTCACCGCCCTCGTCATCGTCGTCACCATCGTCCTCCTCATCGTCGTCTTCGTCCTCTTCATCCTCTTCGCCCTCCTCGTCGTCTTCGTCCTCTTCGTCCTCTTCATCCTCTTCGCCCTCCTCGTCGTCTTCGTCCTCTTCGTCCTCCTCGTCCTCGTCGTCACCCTCGACTTGCTGTGCCACGGAGTCGCCGTCCATCCCGGGGCCGAGCGCCGCCGCCGACACTGCGGGCGAGAGCGAGACGGTCAAGCAGAGCAGCACGACGAGACAGACCGTTACGAGACGTGTTCGTGTCATTGATAGGGAGCGGTTGTTCGGCACGGGTCGCCGTACCGACCGGCAGTCAACTGTCGGAACGACCGTTGGCACGGGCTTTGTTATGGGCAACCCCACACCGTCGAACGGTCCCCAGAATCGCTTCGAGAGTGCGTCTCGTCCTCTGTCTCGGCTTTTTCGATAGAGAGATGTTGTTGGGGAACACTGTCTCGGACGAACGAACGAGTAAGGGCGGCTTATCACGGCCCCCAGAGCTATCACTTCGGGCCGTGTCCTGAGCGGTATGGATGCGGTTCTGTTCGACATGGACGGAGTCATCGTCGACTCCGAGGAGTTCTGGCACGAGATCGAAGACGAGGTCATCTTCGCCGACGTCGTCGCCGGCGCGCCGCCGCCCCGCGACGAGATTACGGGGATGAACTACCGCGAGATATACGACTACCTCGCCGCCGAGTACGAGGTGACCGTCGACAAAGACGAGTTCGTCGCCATCTACCAGGACGCCGCCGAGGAGATTTACACCGAGAACGTCTCCGTGATGCCGCGGTTCGACGCGCTGCTGGACACGCTGCGGGACCGCGGCGTCGCCGTCGCTATCGTCTCCTCGTCGCCGCAGTCGTGGATCGCGATGGTCCGCGAGCGCTTCGGTATCGAGCCGCTGGACCTCGTGCTGAGCGCCGAGGACATCGACGGCCCCGGCAAGCCCGAACCGGCTATCTACGAGACCGCCGCCGAGAGACTGCGTCTCGACCCAGAAGACTGCGCCGTCGTCGAGGACTCGACCAACGGCGCGCGGTCGGCTCGGCGCGCCGGCACGTACGTCGTCGGCTACCGGACGGAGACGAACGCCGACGCCGACCTCTCGCCGGCCGACACGGTGGTCGAAGGGCCGACCGAACTCAGAAAGGAACTGCTCGCGCGGACCGACTCCGAGCGCTGAGCGGCGAAGAGAGCGGAACGAAGCTACTCGACGACGACAGTCCGCGAGTCGACGACGGGCGCGAGCGGCAGTTCGGGAAACGCCGCTTCGACGCGGAACTCCAGTTCGTCCTGCGCGCCGAAGACGGCGACCGGAACCGTCGTCTGGTCCGAGAGATACGTCGTCTTCTGGCTCATCTCGACGCCGTTGACCGTGACGCGGAGCCCCGTCCGCGCCGCGCCGCCGACGTTTTTCACTGTCACCTCGTGCATCTCGTTTTCCCCTCTCGCGATGGACTCGGGGAACGCCCCCCACTCTATTTCGAGTCGCGGGAGCGACTTCGCTCGCTCGACGACGCGTTCGGCGACGCCGTCGGAGAGCCCCGCGCGGGTCAGTTCCTCGACGCCGGCGTCGACCACGTCCGCCGGCGACGCCAACCCCCCGGTCGCCAACTTGCTCGCGCGGGTCGGCCCGATGCCGTCGACGGCCGTCAGCGCCGCCGCGTCGCGGCTGACGCCGTGCTCGACTCTGGCTTCGATGCGCCGGGCGAGATTCGCCGCGCGCGGCCCGACGAACTCGTCGAGGAACTCCCGCAGCGCCGCGAGCAGTCGCAGCGCGTTCTGTCTGATGACCCACGCGTCGCTTCTGAGGTCGGCGGGCGTCGACCCGGCCATCCCCGCGTGGAGGATGGCGAGCACTTTCCGGTTGCCGTCCTCGAGAGTCGTGTCGACGCCGGCGAGCACGGAGTCGACGGCGTCCTGTTCGGCCTGTCGCGCCGACACGCTGTCGAACTCGGACGCGCCCGCAACGGCCTCCAGCACGTCGTCGACGGCGATCCGGTCGCGCTCGGCGAGGTCCGCGAACCGCCGCGAGGTCTCCAACCGGAGGTAGTACTTGGAGGCGAGGCGGCCGAGCGTCGTCGGGTTCACGGCGAGACTCTCGTCGGTCTCGACGAAGCCGCGGTCGACGAGCGTCTCCAGCGTGTCGCGGACGCGGTCGCGGAGCCCCTCGAAGTCGTAGTCCGCCGGTTTCGACCCCGCACGGACGTAGTAGAAGGTCGTCTCCAGCCACGACATCACGTCGTCCAAGTCCGCGATGGTGCCCATCGCTATCTCGGCGTTGAGATGCGAGTCGAGGTCCGAGGCGAGCCGCGACTCTATCTCCTTGCCCTCCTCCAGGAGCCGTCGGTACTTGTCGGCGTCCCCGCGGTCGCAGACGACCCAGCCGTAGCCGACGTCGTCGTACCCGGGCCGCCCCGCGCGGCCGAGCATCTGGAGCACGTCGAGCGGACTGATATCCACGTCGCCCTCCAGCGGGTCGTGGTGTTTGGTGTCGCGGATGACGACGCAGCGGGCGGGGAGGTTGACGCCCCACGCCAGCGTCGACGTCGAGAAGAGGAGCTGAATCTTCCCCTCTTTGAACCACTTCTCGACGCGGTTCCGGTCCTCCTTGGCGAGGCCGGCGTGGTGGAAGCCCACGCCGTCGAGCACTGCCTTCCGGAGGCTGTCGTTCTTCAGTTCCTTCGCGTCGGTGTGGAAGTCGTAGTCGCCGCGGGAGCCGATGGGGATGTCGCGCTGGCCGATTTCGTCGCGGGCCTTCGCGGCGGCCATCACGGCGTCCTGTCTGGAGGCGACGAAGACGAGCGACTGGCCCCCGTCGCGGATGTGCGGTTCGGCCAAGTCGAGCGCGCGGTAGAGACGGCGGTACTTGTCCTGAAACGGGTTGTCGCCGGGGCTGTACGTCTGGACGTTCGCGTGCAGGTCCACCGGGCGGTAGTCGTCGCCGAACTCGAACGTCGTCTCGGGGACGGCGTCGAGCCACGCCGCCACGTCGCCGACGTTCGGCATCGTCGCCGAGAGCGCGACGACGCGCGGGTCGCAGATGCGGCGCAGCCGGGAGATGGTCACTTCGAGGACGCCGCCGCGGGACTCGGAGTCGAGCAGGTGGACCTCGTCGATGACGCAGCAGGAGACGTCGGAGATGAACGAGTAGCGCGCGGAGTCGTGTTTCCGCGTCGCCGAGTCGGTCTTCTCGGGCGTCATCACGAGGATGTCGGCGCGCTCGGCGCGGCGCGGGTTCAGGTCGCGCTCGCCGGTGACGACGTACACCGAGTAGCCCATCGACTCGAAGCGGTCCCACTCGGCTTCCTTCTCGTTCGTCAGCGCGCGAAGCGGGGCGACGAACAGCGCCGTCCCGCCGTCGCGCAGGCACTTGCAGATGGCGAGTTCGGCGAGGGCGGTCTTGCCGCTGGCGGTGGGCGCGCTCGCGACGAGGTTCTCGTCGCGCTCCATGATGGCGGGCAGCGCCTCCCGCTGCATCCGGTTGAACTCCTCGAACCCGAACGCGTCGGCGAACTCCGGTATCGCCTCGGCGACCTTCATTCGGCGCTCACCAACGAGTTCGGGCGGCGGGCCGACTGTGCCGAGGGACGCGACGAGCGGGTCATAGCCGGAATCCGGCGCCGTGGCGACAAAGGCGTTTCCTTACTCGAATCGTCCACTCAGTCGGCACCGCCGGAGCCGGCGGCGGCCGAGGCCGCACGCTCGAACATCCCGTCGCTCGTCGTGTAGTAGTAGTACGCACCCGCGCCGACGGCGGCGGCGACGTTCGAGAGCGTCACCGCCCAGAAGACGGCGGAGACGCCCACGTCGAACACGTAGACGCCGAGTGCGGCGACGGGCAGTCGAACCCCCCAGTACTGGACGAGCGAGACGACGAGACTCGTCTTCGTCTTCCGCGCGCCGTTGAAGCCGCCGAGAAAGATGTACGTCGCGCCGAGCGCCCAGTAGCCGAGCGCGAGAATCTGGAGGTACTGCACGCTCAGCGTGAGCGCGGCCTCCGAGACGTCGGGGACGAACAGCGTCGTCAGCGGCTCGGGGACGACCCACTGGACGGCGCCGACGAGACCCAGACCGACCGCGGCGATGGCGACGCCGGTCCACGTCGTCCGATTGGCGCGCTCGGGGTTCTCCGCGCCGAGATTCTGGCCGATGATGCTCTGAGAGGCCTGCTGGAGGCCACCCGCGGGGATGAACGCGACGCTGGCGATTCGAGCGCCGACGGTGTAGGCGACGAGTCCGGCCGCGCCGCCGGCGACGGCGACGATGCCGACGACGAAGACGCGGACGGCGTCCTGTGCGATGCGCTGACCGACCAGCGGTCCGCCGACGTCGAGAATCTCGCGGTACTCGGCGGGGTCGAAGCCGACGTCGGCCAGCGACAGCGAGAACGTGTCTCGCGGGCCGACCGCCAGCGCGACGGCGAGCGTCATCCCGGCGGCGAACCCCGCGACCGTCGCCAGCGCCGCTCCTTCGACGCCCAGCTCCGGGAACACCCAGAGGCCGAGGATGAGAAACGGGTCGAGAACGAGGTTCGTCACGACGGTGACGAGGGTGACGTAGAGGGCGGCGCGGGAGTCTCCCCACCCGGTGAACGCGCCTTCGAGCGTGTCGCTGACGGCGACGAACGGCATCCCGAGCGCGTACGTGGCGAGGTACACCGCCGCCATCCCGGCGAAGGCGGGGTCGGCACCGACGAGTCGCACGATGGAGGGTGCGGCGACGTACGTGACCGCGCCGACGACGAAGGCGAAGGCGAGCGCCATCGTCGTCCCGTGGAAGGCGACGCGTCTCGCGCCGGCGGCGTCGTCGCCGCCGACGCGCTGGGAGACGATGACCTGCGTGCCGACGAACGGCGCGAGGGTGACGAGGATGACGACGATGCTGATTATCGGGTAGTTCAGTCCGACGGCGGCGACGGCGTTCTCGCCGTAGCGGCCGAGCCAGAACACGTCGACCAGTTGCTGGACGACCTGCGTGAAGCTCTGGATGACGAGCGGGGCAGCGAGGACGACCAATGCACGGGATATCGACCCCTCCGTGATGTCCTCTGTCGTGAGGTCGAACATCGTATTATCGTTCTCTCATTCTTCATGCATAATAAATCTCTGCCGGTCCGTGAGTAACCGTCTCGAATTGTGGAATAAAACACTGTGTCGAAAAGAAGACGATTCCCGACTCAGGAGTCGTCACCGAACGACGAGTCGCCGACGCGGAGTGCGCTCTCGACGAGCGTCTTGTGACCGCGGCGGAGCCGTTCGGAGAGCGCCTGCTGGGAGACGCCCAAATCGGCGGCGAGTTCGCTCATCGTCACGTCGCGCGGGACGTCGAAGTAGCCCCGCTCGGCCGCCGTCACGAGCGCGGTGTACTGGTTCTCCGTGAGTCCGAACTCGCCGCGACCCGTCGACTGCTTCAGGTCGTAGATGTTCTTGATGGAGAACGTCAGTCCCTTGTCGGTGCAGAACTCGTGGGTCGCAGAGAGCGCGTCCCGGGTCGGGAAGAGGATGCGGAGGTGCCACCGGGTTCCCTGTCCGTACATCTCCATGACCGTCCCGCCCTCGTCGAGGAGGACGTGCATGATGACGCGGATGTTGTCGACCCAGTTCATCCGGTAGAGCAGTTCGTCGTCGAGGTCGTCGAGCAGTTCGGCGTTCTCGATGCTCGGGTCCGCTTCCAGCGCCTCGGTCATCGTGTCAGCGTCGGTTCCGGAGACGCGGACGTACGGCATCACGTGGTCGGCGTCGTGGGCGGCGAGTCGGACGATCTCGAACTCCGCCTCCGGAACAGAGGAGAGTGCGTGACGAAGCGCGAACTCGTCTGCGGGGAATTCGACCTCCGCGATAGTGCTCATGTAGGGTCGGTAGGCGTGGACGGAATTGAACTTACTGGCGGACCCCTGCAACCGACGAGTATCGCCCGGCCGGACAGTCACGAAGACATATATTCACGATTGTTCTATGTGGTTGAAAGGGCGCGTATATACAGGCACAATCAGCATCCCCTTCGTCGGTGTGTTATAAAGTACCGTAATGGACGCGCTCAGAGAGTTTATCGAGGGACGAGTGCCGAACGAGTGGGTACGTGTGCCGGGCGAGGCGGTAGCGTTCGAACGAGACGGTCTCCGGGTGGAAATCGAACGGGTCGCGACGCCGCAGCGCTTCGGGCGGCGGTGGGAGATTCGGTGTCGCGAGTCCGCCGGGGAGGCGGTCGGCCAGCGGACGGTCCGATACGCCTCCTCCTGGGAGGGAGCGCTCGACGCGGTGTACGACTGCATGCGTCGACCGGAGGACGGAACGCCCGTCGGTGTCCTCTCCGACGGAAGCGTCGCGAGCACGACGACGGCGAAGTCGGACGCCCGAACCGCCGCAAGCACCGCGAACGTCGCAAGCACCGCGAACGCCGCAAACACCGCGAACACCGCGAACACCACGAACGCGTCGCCGCGGGTGGAACGAGGATGAGCCCCGACGAATCCGAGTCGGCGGGCGTCGCCGACACGCCTATCGACGCCTTCGAGTCCTCTCTGGTGTTGGTCTCGAACCGCCAGCCGTACAGCCACCGCCACGAGGACGGCGAAATCGTCGTCGACCGCCCGGTCGGCGGCCTCACGGCTGGTTTAGACCCGGTGATGCAGCAGATCGACGGCACCTGGATCGCCTGGGGAGACGGCGACGCCGACGCCGAAGTGACCGACGAGAACGACTGCGTCCGCGTTCCGCCGGACGACCCCAGCTACACGCTCCGTCGGGTGTGGCTCTCCGACGACGCCGTCGACGAGTACTACTACGGCTACAGCAACCAGGTGCTGTGGCCGCTCTGTCACGACCTCGTCGGTAAAACGAACTTCGAGGACCGCTTCTGGTCGCGCTACCAGGAGGTCAACGAGCAGTTCGCCGAGGCCGTCGTCGAGCAGGCCGACGAGGAGTCGGTCGTCTGGTTCCAAGATTATCATCTCGCGCTCGCGCCTTCGCACGCGCGGAAGGCGCTGCCGGAGACGACGCTGTTTCAGTTCTGGCACATCCCGTGGCCGACGTGGGACACGTTCCGCGTCTGTCCGAACCGCCGCGAACTGCTCGACGGTCTGCTCGCAAACGACCTCATCGGCTTTCACACCGAGCGCTACGTCGAGAACTTCCTCGCCTGCGTGGACGCGTGCTTCGACGACGCCCGCGTCGATACCGACAGCGGTGAGGTCGAGTACGACGGCGAGACGACGCTCGTCCGCGCCTTCCCGCTCGGCGTCGACGCCGAGCGCATCGGCCGGTTGGCCGGCGAGCGAGACGAGTCGTTCTGGTCGGAGTTCAAAACCGAGTACGGGATTCCGGACGACTCCCGCGTCGCCGTCGGCGTCGACCGACTCGACTACACGAAAGGGATTCCCGAGCGCCTCGACGCGCTCTATCACCTGTTCGAGACGCGTCCCGAGTGGCGCGAGCGGCTAACGTACGTCCAGAAGGCGACCGAGAGCCGCTCCGACATCCCCGAGTACCAGCGCCTCCAGTCGGAAGTCGACGAGCGAATCGACCGCCTCAACGAGCGGTTCGCCACCGACTCCTGGCGGCCGGTCGTCCGCATCGACGAGCACCTGACGAATCCGGAACTGTACGGCCTGTACGCCCACAGCGACCTCGCGCTCGTCACGCCGGTGCGCGACGGGATGAACCTCGTCGCCAAGGAGTACGTCGCCGCGCAAGCCGACGGCGACACCGACGACGGGGTGCTGGTGCTGAGCCGGATGACGGGCGCGCACGGCGAACTCGGCGACACGGCGGTGACGATCGAGCCGTACGACGAAGCGATGCTGGCCGACAGGATAGAGGAGGCGCTGACGATGCCGGACCACGAGCGGGAGCGGCGGATGGACGCGCTCAGGGAGTCCGTGTTCGAAAACGACCTCGACACGTGGCTGGCGTCGCTTCTGGGCACCGTCCAGGGGCTTCGACGGATGAACACCGAGCAGACCGACGACCGAAACCGACAGGAGACGAAATCGTGAGCGACCCGAACGGTACGGAACGGTTCCGACCCGAGGACGGCGTGACGGAGACGATAGGCGTGCTCCAGACGCGGTTGCCCGACCACGAGGGGCTCCTGCTCTGTCTGGACTTCGACGGGACGCTCGCGCCCATCGTCGACGACCCCGAGGAGGCGACGATAACGCCGACGAACGCGGAGTTAGTCGAGCGGCTCCGCGGGGCTCCGGGGATAAAACTCGCCGTCGTCAGCGGCCGCGGGCTCGAAGACGTGCGCGACCGCGTCGACGTGAGCGACGTCACCTACGCCGGTAACTACGGCATCGAGACCGACCACGGCGACGGCGACATCGAGGTCCACCCCGAGGCCGAGGCGGCCGAACCGGTCGTCGAGGAGGTGCGGACGCGGCTCGAAGACGAACTGGCCGACGAGGACGGCGTCGCCGTCGAAGACAAGCGCTGGACGACGACGGTCCACTTCCGACGCGCTCCCGACCGCGCCGAGGCGGTCACGGAGCGAGTCGAGGCGGTCGTCGACGAACACGGCGACGACCAGTTAGTGACCGCGTCTGGACGCGCCATCGTCGAGATAAAGCCCGACGTCGAGACGAACAAGGGCGAGGTCGTCGACGCGTTCGCCGCCGCCGCCGACGGCTACCTCCCGATGTACGTCGGCGACGACGTCGGCGACCGGTCGGCGTTCGAGGCTATCGCGTCCGCGGGCGGCGTGAGCGTCTACGTCGGCGACGAGGACATCGGCGCGACGACGACCGTCGAGAGCCCCGAGGAGGTCGCGGCGCTGCTCCGGTGGCTCGCCGACGACGGCGTCTCCTACATCGGCGGGAACGACTCGGACCGACCGCAGTAGGTTCCGAACGACGCTCGACGTACCGACGACACCCCGAGTATCATCACGTTTTTGCACGCCCACCCGTAGGGGTACGTATGGCTTACAGGCGGAAACCGGACTGGCTGAAGATGCGCCCGCCGTCCGGTCGCCGGTTCACCGAGATCAAGCAGACGCTTCGGGACCGCGACCTCCACACGGTCTGCGAGGAGGCGAACTGCCCGAACCTCGGCGAGTGCTGGAGCGGCCGAGACGGCCCGGGGACGGCGACGTTCATGCTGATGGGCGACCGCTGCTCTCGCGGCTGTAACTTCTGCGACGTGCAGACGGGAGGAATGGAGTCGCTCGACCCCGACGAGCCCGCGAACGTCGCCGAGGCCGTCGCCGAAATCGGCCTCGACTACGTGGTCCTCACCTCCGTCGACCGCGACGACCTCCCGGACCAGGGCGCGGGTCACTTCGCGCGGACGATTCGAGAGATCAAGCGACGCGACCCCGAGGTGCTCGTCGAGGTGCTGATTCCGGACTTCCAGGGCGAGGAGCGACTCGTCCGGAAGATAATCGACGCCGAACCGGACGTCATCGCGCACAACATCGAGACGGTCGAACGCCTCCAGTGGCCGATTCGTGACCGCCGGGCGAACTACGAGCAGTCGCTGTCGGTGCTCGAACAGGTCGAGCGCGAGTCCGACATCTACACGAAGACGAGTCTGATGCTCGGCCTCGGCGAGTACCACCACGAGATCTACCAGACGCTGTCGGACCTCCGCGAGGCCGACGTCGACATCGTCACCTTCGGCCAGTATCTCCAGCCCTCGCGCTCGCACCTCGACGTGTTCGACTACGTCCACCCCGACGCCTTCGAGACGTGGCGGCGCGTCGCCGAGGACGAGTTCGACTTTCTCTACTGCGCCTCGGGACCGATGGTCCGGTCGTCGTACAAGGCGGGCGAGCTGTTCGTCGACGCCCTCCTGCGTGACGGGAAGAGCGTCGACCAAGCGCGGGCGGAAGCGCGCGCGGCGGCCGGGAACTGAACCACCTCGAAGCCGCTCCCGCGCACCAACGGTCATATGCGTCGGGACCGAAGCCGAACCATGGCACGCACCCTCCTCCGCGTCGCACTCGTTCTCCTCCTGCTGTTCGTCGCCGTGAGCGTCCTCGGCTTTCTCGTCGGCCTCGTGGCGACCATCGTCAGAGCGACGCTGACGCTGCTCGTCGTCGGCGCGGTGCTCTACGGCTCGTACCGGCTGTTTTCGAGCGGTGGGCGGTCGAAGAGCCGACTCTGAGCCTCGCGGGAAGCGGACCGAATCGCCGGCGCGTGAGTGCTTATCACGGCCCGGCGCGAGCGTAGCGGCAGATGACGAACGAACCCGGCGAGTACGTCGGCGACGGCGAGCCGACGGTCGACGCCAGCCTCTGTGACCGCCCGGCCGAACTCCTCCAGGAACTGATTCGCTTCGACACGACGAACCCGCCCGGTGCGGAGCGCGCGTGCATCGAGTGGGCCGCCGACCTGTTGGCCGACGCCGGTATCGACTCCGAACTCTACGCGCAGACTCCGGACCGACCGAGCCTCGTCGCTCGCCTCCCCGGCGGCGACGCGCCCGCGCTGATGCTGTACGGCCACGTCGACGTGGTGCCGACCAGCGACCAGTCGTGGACGCACCCGCCGTTCGCGGGAGTGGAAGAGGACGGCTACGTCTGGGGTCGCGGCGCGCTCGACATGAAGTCGGGCGTGGCGATGTTCGTCGCGGCGTTCCTCCGCGCGGCCCGCGACGACGTCGACCTCGCGGGCGACCTCGTGCTCTGCCTGCTCGCCGACGAGGAGGCCGGCGGCGACGAGGGCGCGGCGTTTCTGGTGGACGAGCACCCCGAACTGTTCGAGGGCGTCGACTACGCCCTCGGCGAGTTCGGCGGTTACCCGATGGAGTTGGCGGGCGCGCGCCTCTACCCAGTGCAGGTCAACGAGAAGCAGGTGTGTTGGGTCCGCGTGAGCGCGACGGGGCAGGCGGGTCACGCCTCGCGGCCGAGTCGCGGCGACGCCGTCGGCCGTATCGGCGAGGCGCTCGTGACACTCGACCGCGAACGCCTCCCCTACCATCTGACGCCGCCGGTCGAGGAGATGCTCGACCGGATGGCCGAAGCGGTCGACGACGAGACGGCCGCGGTCCTTCGCGGGCTGAAAGAGCCGGAAACCGTGGACGACTCCTTGGCGGCGCTCGGCGACGAGGCGGGGACGTTCGAGGCGCTGCTGCACAACACCGCGAACGCGACGATCCTCAGCGGCGGCGACAAGATGAACGTCGTCCCCGCGAGAGCGGAGTTCACCGTCGACAGTCGCCTGTTGCCCGGCCAGACCGGCGAGGACGTGGCCGCCGAACTCCGCGACCTGCTTGGCGACGGCGTCGACGTTAAGGTGGAACGTTTCGAGGAGGGCCCCGAGGAGACGGATTTGGGACTCTTCGGTCTCTTGGACGACGTGCTCCGCGACGCCGACGAGGACGCGGTCCCGGTGCCGTACGTCCTCCCGGCGGCGACGGACGGGCGCATCTTGGCGCGAATCGGCGTCCAGAGCTACGGCTTCACGCCGATGAGTTTGCCGTCCGACTTCGACTTCCAGTCGCTGGTCCACGCCGCCGACGAGCGCATCCCCGTGGAATCCGTCGAGTTCGGTACCGACGCCGTCTATGACGTCGTTCGCCGGTACGACGGAGTTGCGGAGTAGCGACCGGAGCGAAAGTCGCGTACCAACGGCGCCTGACGCGCCGAATCGGCCGCCGCGAGTCGGGGCGTCAAGGGCGAAGACCGAGTAACCGTCTTCGGCCGGTAAGGGCCGTGAGAGGGTGTCACGCGGGAACTGCTGTCGTAGCACCTCGCAGATGCGAATCAATCTTTCCCATTTGTCCATTATACTCCGGAATGTGGTGAGATAATCACGCGAAGCGGCTAGTTACCCCCGAGAATATTTTGAAAGGGAAATTTTACTGCGTCGTCGTGGACAGATTCGGCGTGGGCGGCAGAATTTCTGACTATAGTAAATTATTTACGAAAACCCTATAACTCGGGCGGGAGACTGTTCGACCATGTGCAGGTGGGTACTCCCGTGAGCACGCTTCAGCGTGACCCCGACGAGATGGTTCGGGTACTGGACGAAGACGGTTCCGTCGTCGGCGAGGTGCCCGACCTCGAAGACGAGGAGTTCGTCGAGATATACCGGCAGATGCGGTTGGCGCGGCATTTCGACCAGCGCGCGGTGAGCCTCCAACGGCAGGGGCGGATGGGGACGTATCCGCCGCTGTCGGGACAGGAGGGCGCGCAGATCGGCAGTTCGTTCGCGCTCGCCGAGGACGACTGGATGTTCCCGAGTTACCGCGAACACGGCGCGGCGGTCGTCCGCGGCCTGCCGTTGAAGCAGACGCTCCTCTACTGGATGGGCCACGAGGCCGGCAACGAGATGGGCGAGGGCGTCAACATCTTCCCCGTCGCCGTCCCCATCGCGAGCCAGATTCCGCACGCGACGGGTGCGGCGTGGGCCTCGAAACTCAAAGGAGAGAACAACGCGTTCATCTGTTACTTCGGCGACGGCGCGACGAGCGAGGGCGACTTCCACGAGGGCGTCAACTTCGCGGGCGTGTTCGACACGCCGAACATCTTCTTCTGTAACAACAACCAGTGGGCGATTTCGGTGCCCCGCGAACGCCAGACCGCCAGCGAGACCATCGCTCAGAAGGCCGTCGCCTACGGTATCGACGGCGTACAGGTCGACGGCATGGACCCGCTCGCGGTGTACCAGGTGACGAACGCGGCCGTCGAGAAGGCGAAAAATCCCGAGGAGGGCCAACTTCGCCCGACGCTCATCGAGGCGGTGCAGTACCGTTTCGGCGCGCACACGACGGCGGACGACCCGACGGTGTACCGCGACGACGACGAAGTCGAGAAGTGGAAAGCGAAAGACCCCATCCCGCGACTGGAGGCGTTCCTCCGCGAGACGGGGCGACTCGACGACGAGTCCGTCGACGCCATCCGCGAGGAGGTCGAAACGGAAGTCGCGGAGGCCATCGAGGCCGCCGAGTCCGTCGAACGTCCGGAGCCGACCGAGATGTTCGAACACGTCTACGCCGAGATGCCCGCGGACCTCCGCGAGCAGATGGCCGACTTCGAATCGATTCGTGAACAGTACGGCGACGAAGCTTTCCTCGAAGACTGATGGCACAAGCAACACAATCGCAGAATCTCACGCTCGTTCAGGCGGTACGGGACGGTCTCTACACCGAAATGCAGGCGGACGACGACGTAATCGTCATGGGCGAGGACGTCGGCAAGAACGGCGGCGTCTTCCGCGCCACCGAAGGACTCTGGGACGAGTTCGGCGACGACCGCGTCATCGACACGCCGCTCGCGGAGTCAGGCATCATCGGCACCGCGGTCGGCATGGCCGCCTACGGCCTGAAGCCGGTCCCCGAAATCCAGTTCTCGGGGTTCATGTACCCCGGATTCGACCAGATAGTGAGCCACATGTCGCGGCTCCGAACCCGCTCGCGCGGCCGCTACACGCTACCGATGGTGCTTCGCGCCCCGTACGGCGGCGGCATCCGCGCCCCGGAGCACCACTCCGAGTCCAAAGAAGCGTTCTACGCGCACGAGGCGGGCTTGAAGGTCGTCATGCCGTCGACGCCGTACGACACCAAGGGCCTCCTCATCTCCGCGATTCGCGACCCCGACCCGGTCATCTTCCTCGAACCGAAACTCATCTACCGCGCGTTCCGCGGCGAGGTGCCCGAGGACGACTACACCGTCCCCATCGGCGAGGCGGCGGTCCGCCGCGAAGGCACCGACGTCTCCGTGTTCACCTACGGCGCGATGACTCGCGCGACGATGGAGGCCGCCGAGAATCTCGAAGGTGAAATCGACGTGGAGGTCGTCGACCTCCGAACCGTCTCGCCGCTCGACCGCGAGGCCATCGTAGAGTCGTTCAAGAAGACCGGCCGCGCCGTCGTCGTCCACGAGGCCCCCAAGTCGGGTGGCCTCGGCGGCGAAATCACCTCCATCATCCAGGAGGAGGCGCTCATGTACCAGGAGGCACCGGTCGAACGCGTCACCGGCTACGACGTGCCGTACCCGCTGTACGCGCTGGAGGACTACTACCTCCCGAACGCCGCGCGCGTCGAAGAAGGTATCCGCAACGCGGTGGAGTTCTAACCGATGGGAGTCAAGGAGTTCAAACTGCCCGACGTGGGCGAGGGCGTCGCCGAAGGCGAACTCGTCTCGTGGCTCGTCGAGGCCGGCGACACCGTCTCCGAGGACCAGGCTGTCGCCGAGGTGGAGACGGACAAGGCGCTCGTCGAAGTGCCGTCGCCGTACAACGGCACCGTGAAGGAACTGCTCGCCGAGGAGGGCGAAATCGTCCCCGTCGGCGACGTCATCATCACCTTCGAGGTCGAAGGCGAGGGCGACGACGCGTCGGCGGAGAAAGCCCCGGAACCCGAGACGGAAGCCGACGAGTCCGGCGACGACGAGAGCGACGACGACGAGAGCGACGACGAGAGCGAAGCCGTCGCCGGCGAGTCCGCCGAGAAGGGAGCCGACCAGCGGGCCGAGACGCCGAAAGGTCGCGTCTTCGCCGCGCCGAGCGCCCGACGCCTCGCGCGCGAACTGAACGTCGACATCCAATCGGTCGACGGCAGCGGCCCCGGTGGGCGCGTCACCGACGCCGACGTGCAGGCCGCCGCCAACGGCCAGGTGGAGAGCGGGGTCGAAGAGACCGAAAGCGAGAGCGACGCCGGACCGCGCGAGGTCTCGACCGACGAGAAGAAATCCGCCGTGAGCCGACGCGACGACGGTCAGTCGGCCGCGAACGGAGCGGCCGCGAGCGCCGAAGCCGCCGGACGCGACCGGACACTCGCCGCGCCCGCGACGCGCCGGATGGCCGAGGAGGAGGGCATCGATATCGACGACGTGCCGACCGACGAAACCCGCGACGGGCAGGCGTTCGTCACGCCCGAGGCCATCACGCAGTACGCGCAGGCCCAGCGCGAGGCCCGCGAGGCCGAGGTGCAGGCCGACGCCGAGGCGGCGGAAGCGGGCGGGGCCGAGTCCGCGACTGAGGCGGCCGAAGACGGTGTCGCCGAGCGAATCCCCTACCGGGGCGTCCGCCGCACCATCGGCCAGCAGATGGAGAAGTCGCTGTACACCGCGCCGCACGTCACCCACCACGACACGACGGTCGTCGACGAACTCGTCGACGTGCGCGCGGAGTACAAGGAACTCGCCGCCGAACGCGACGTGAAGCTCACGTACATGCCGTTCGTGATGAAGGCCATCGTCGCCGGGCTGCGCGAGCATCCGATACTGAACTCGACGCTCGACGAGTCCGACCCCGACGACGCCGAGATTCTCGTCAGAGACGAGTACAACATCGGCATCGCGGTGGCGACCGACGCCGGACTGATGGTACCCGTCGTGAAGAACGTCGACGAGAAGTCCATCCTACAGCTCTCCCGCGAGGTCAACGACCTCGCCTCGCGCGCCCGCGACCGGAAGGTGACCCGCGAGGAGATGCAGGGCGGCACGTTCACCATCACGAACTTCGGGGCCATCGGCGGCGAGTACGCCACGCCGATTATCAACTACCCCGAGACGGCTATCTTGGGACTCGGTGGCATCGAAAAACGGCCGGTCGTCGAAGAGAGCGAGGACGGCGACGACGTCGTCGCGAAGGAGACGCTCCCGCTGTCGCTCTCCATCGACCACCGCGTCATCGACGGCGCGGACGCCGCAGCGTTCACGAACACGGTGATGGAGAACCTCCGTAACCCCAAACTCCTGCTACTCGAATAACACAATGGTCGTCGGAGATATCTCAACCGGAACGGACGTACTGGTCATCGGCGGCGGACCGGGCGGCTACGTGGCCGCCATCCGCGCCGCACAACGCGGACTCGACACGACGTTGGTCGAGAAGGACGACTACGGCGGCGTCTGCCTCAACCGCGGCTGCATCCCCTCGAAGGCGCTCATCACCGGCGCGGACCTCGCCCACGAGGCGGGCAACGCCGAGGAGATGGGCATCCACGCCGACCCCGCCGTCGACATGGCGCAGATGGTCGGCTGGAAGGACGGCATCGTCGACCGCCTGACGGGCGGCGTCGAGAAGCTGTGTAAGGCGAACGGCGTCAACCTCGTGAAGGGGACGGCGAGGTTCAAAGACGAGAACAGCGTCCGCGTCGCCCACGGCGGCGAGGGTCAGGGGAGCGAGAGCATCGAGTTTGACTCCTGCATCGTCGCGACGGGGAGTCGCCCAATCGAGATTCCGAACTTCAGCTACGCGGACGACCCCGTCATCGGGTCGCGCGAGGCGCTCGACATGGACACGATTCCGGAGCGTCTCGTCGTCGTCGGCGCGGGCTACATCGGCATGGAGCTCTCGACCGTCTACGCCAAACTCGGTACCGACGTGACGGTCGTCGAGATGCTCGACGACGCGCTGCCGGGCTACGAGGACGACGTGGCGAACGTCGTCAAGCGCCGCGCGAAGGAACTCGGCATCGAGTTTCACTTCGGCGAGGGCGCGTCGGAGTGGCGCGACTCCAGCGACGGCGGCATCACCGTCGTCACCGAGACCGAAGACGGCGAGGAGTCGACGTACCCCGCCGACAAGGTGCTCGTCGCCGTCGGCCGCTCGCCCGTGACGGACACCTTGGGTCTCGACGCCATCGACCTCGAACCGAACGAGCGAGGGTTCCTCGAAACCGACGACTACGCGCGGACCGACATCGACCACGTCTTCGCCGTCGGCGACGTCGCCGGCGAACCGATGCTCGCGCACAAAGCGTTCAAGGAGGGCATCGTCGCCGCCGAGGTCATCGCGGGCGAACCCGCGGCGCTGGACTATCAGGCAGTCCCGGCCGCGGTGTTCACAGACCCCGAAATCGCCACCGTCGGCATGACCGAGGCGGAGGCCGAGGAGGCCGGCTTCGAACCGGTCGTCGGCCAGATGCCGTTCAACGCCAGCGGCCGCGCGATGACGACGGGTCACACCGAAGGGTTCTGTCGCCTCGTCGCCGACGAGGACTCCGGGTTCGTCCTCGGCGGCCAGATCGTCGGTCCCGAGGCGTCGGAGCTCATCGCCGAGGTCGCGCTCGCCGTCGAGATGGGCGCGACGCTCGAAGACGTCGCCGCGACCATCCACACCCACCCGACGCTCGCCGAAGTGGTGCAGGAGGCCGCCGAGAACGCCGAAGACCAGGCGATTCACACGCTGAACCGCTGAGCGAACACGCAGTTTTTTGACGGGTCGGTGCGCGTATCGCGCATGGGCCTGTTTGGTTCCCCCTCCGAAGCGGACGAAGACGTGAGCGGTCAGTTTCGACCGGTCGAAGAGGAAGAGACGGACGAGACAGACGAGCGCCAGCCCCAGTGGTGGGTGTCGGCGAACCCGCGCGACGACCAGTTCAACGGCACGCTCAAACGCGTCGTCGACGAGGACGCGGGCGTCGTCATCTACGCGTACACCAACGGCAACGCGGGCGGCGTCACGGCGGTTCCGCTCTCACAGACGGAACTCGACATCGGCGGCGACGAGGAGTCCGGCAACGAATCACGGTGACTCGCGGCACGGCACGCAGCGAGGGCCGGTGACGGACAGTCTGGTGAGTCGTCTCCGGAACGGCTTTCTTTCTGCCCGCAAGAGCAACCGCCAATGAAGTTGTTCGGGTCGAGTGGAACGCGCGGGGTGGCGAACGAACAGCTAACCCCCGAGTTCGTGCTCCGGGTGGCGAAAGCCGCCGGGACGGTGTGGAACGTCGACCGTGCCGCCATCGCACGCGACACCCGGACGACGGGCGAGCTGTTCTCGAACGCCGCCGCCAGCGGGCTGGCGAGCGTGGGCGTCGACGTCGACCGCATCGGCGTGACGCCGACGCCCGCCGCGACGCGCTACTGCGAAGTCGAGGGGATTCCGGGAATCGTCATCACCGCCTCGCACAACCCGCCGGAGTACAACGGCGTGAAACTGGTCGGCCCCGACGGCGTCGAACTCGTCGTCGAGCGCCTCGAACGCATCGAGGGCCACATCCTCGCCGAGGAGTTCGACACCGTCGCGTGGGACGAGGTCGGCGAGACGCGCCGCGTCGAGTCGGCGAACCGCGACTACGTCGAGGAGATGCTCGCCACCGTCGACCGCGAGAAGATCGCCGCCGGGAACCTCAAGGTCGCACTCGACCCCGGCCACGGCGCGGGCGCACTCACGAGCCCCGGATTCTACCGCGAACTCGGCTGCGAGGTCGTCACCGTCAACGGGCAGGCCGACGGCCACTTCCCGGGACGGAACCCCGAACCCGTCGAGAAGAACCTCGGCGACCTCGGGCGACTGGTCCGCGCGACCGACGCCGACGTGGGAATCGCCCACGACGGCGACGCCGACCGGGCCATCTTCTTCGACGAACGCGGCGAGTACATCGAGGGCGACGCCTCGCTGGCGGCGCTTTCGGCCGCCGGCCTCTCGGCGGGCGACACGACCGTCGCCGCGGTCAACGTCTCCCAGCGCCTCGTCGACGTCTGCGACGAGGTGGGCGCGACGCTGGAACTGACGCCCATCGGCAGCACGAACCTCATCACCCGGATTCGAGAGCTGTGGGCCGAGGGCGAGACCGTCCCCGTCGCCGGCGAGGGCAACGGCGGCGTCTTCTTCCCCGACTACCGCCTCGTCCGCGACGGCGCGTTCATCGGCGCGAAGTTCCTCGAACTCGTCGCCGAACGGCCGCCCTCCGAAATCGTCGAACCGTACACCGACTACCACAACGTCCGCGTCAACCTCGTGTACGACTCGGAGGCGGAGCTGAACGCGATGCTCGCCGCCGCCGAGACGTACGCCGAGGAGGCAGACGCGCAGCCGAACACTATCGACGGCTACCGCCTCGACTACGGCGACGCGTGGGTGCTCGTCCGCCCCTCGGGGACCGAGCCGAAAGTCCGAATCTACGCGGAGGCCCGCGACGCCGCCCGCGCCGAGCGGTTGGCCGAGGACGCCCGCGCGACGCTGACGGCCGCGCTCCCGGACCCCTGAGTCGAGCGACGGCCGCGAGGGACGCCGAGGAGAGACGAAGAGAACGGTGCCGACCGGGTCACGCAGACGGAGGGACGTCGAGCGGCGCTTCTGAGTCGTACCCGCACCGGTCCAGCGTGGTACGCAGGCGGTCACGAACTGTACTGAACGCGTCGAGCGACGCCGACACCTCGCCGCGCTGGATTCTCGACCGCTCCGCGTCGGTGAGCGACTCGCGGGCCTCCGCCGCCGTCCGGAGACGTTCGTAGTCGTCGCTCTCGGGGAGATAGCGGAGCTCTCGGCACCGAGCGACGACGTCCTCGGGGGCGAACCGCGAGACGACCGAGACGAGTTCGGGAACCAGACACCGGAGCTCGGCGGCCGACGGTGGCGGCCACGACACCGTCAGCGGCCCGCCGTCGAGGCGACTCAGATAGGTTCGGTTCACCGCGACGCGCGCCTTCAGTTCCGCCGGGTCGGAGACGAAGTGCGAGAGCTTCGAGTTCGAGTAGTCCGCGTACTCCAGCAGGTCCGGAATCGGCTCCCCGCCCACGTCGGCCGAATCGACGTACTCGCGGACGTCTGCGGGCGGCGTGTTGTAGTCGACTAACGGATAGCCGGCGGCCGTCTCGACGAACGAGAGCACCTCCCGGGCGCTCGCGTCGCGCTTGTACGTCTCGAACGCCGCTTCGACCGCGTCGCTGTACGCCCGAATCGGGTCACGGAGCCGGTCGACGGGCGCGTCGAGGTCGGCCTCGCCGAGCCGTTCGAGGCGTCGGAGCTCCGAGAGGCGGTCGTCGACGTTCGAGAGGCACCGTTCGGCGTCCCTCGTGGCGTTTCGGTGCCGCTCGCGGGCGGCGTCACGTTTCTCCAGGAGCGCGGCGACGTCGGCGGCGGGGGCGAGCGCGTCGCGGGCGGCGTCGAAGTGCTTCTCGCTCAAGCGGCGGCGGTCGAGGATGTCGTTGGCCGCGCCGAACGCGTCGGCGGCGGGCGCGTCGTCCTCGACGTCCTCGACGAGTTCGGCGAACTTCCGTTCGAACTCGACGAACGCGCTGAAGTCGCCGGTTCCGGTGGCGCGGCCCTCGTAGCGGTCCAGGAGCGTCAGCGCTCGGTCGTAGGCGTCGGCGACGAGTTCGACGGTTTCCGCACCTTCGTCGACGACGGCCGCCTCGGCGCGTCGGCGGTCCTCGAAGGCGGCCTCCAGTTCGTCGGCGACCGCCCCCGCGTTCGAGGGGTCCGAGGGGTCGACGGTCGGTTCGACGCTCTCACCGCTCTCGGAGTCGGCCGCAGAGTGGTGTGCGTCGGTCATGGGTCAGTAGACGTCGTCGGGGTCGAACACCCGCTCGCCGACGTTCTCGTCGTCGATAGTCCGGTAGAAACAGGAGCGGTGGCCGGTGTGGCACGCGCCGCCGGACTGGTCGACGAGGTACAGCAGAGTATCGGCGTCGCAGTCGACGCGAATCTCTCTCACGTCCTGGGTGTGGCCGCTCGTCGCGCCCTTCTCCCAGAGTTCGTCGCGGCTGCGCGAGTAGTAGTGCGCACGCCCCGTCTCCCGGGTGCGTTCGAGCGCTTCGGGCGAGACGTACGCCAGCATCAACACCTCGCCGGAGTCGGCGTCCTGGGCGACGGCGGGGACGAGGCCGTCCTCGCCGAAGTCCACGTCGACGGTCATACTCGCACAGAAGCGGGTCCGGCCGATATGTCTTGTGCGTTTTCGACGGTCAGACCAGTCCGACTGCGCCCAGCACTCCGAACAGGATGTCGCCGTAGAGGAGCGCAACGAGCAGGCCGACGAACATGGGGACGACGAACGGGAGGCCGGGCATCACCCACACCCGCTCGCGGGTCGTCACGAGGTCGAGGCCGTCGCGGAGTTTCTCGGGCGTCGTTCCGTAGGCGCTCCAGTCGAGCGAGTCGAGAAACGCCTCGGCGGCCCACGGGTCGTCGTACGCCGCCGGGGAATCGCGGTCGACGCTCCCGTCGTGGTGTTCCGCGAGCGTCGTTCCGCCGTCGGCGACGGCGGGACCGTCGCCGACCGACCCGTCGCCGACGGGGTGCGTCTCGCCGACGCTCGCCGGGTCGCGGTGTGCGTCGGGGTCGGCGCGGAGTTCCGAGAGCGTCGTCCCGCGCCAGCGTAGGTACATCCGGAGCGCGTCGAGGTCGAGGCCGTCGCGGGTGTAGCCGCGCGGCGTCTCGAACAGACTCCCGTGACGGGTCGGCAGCGAGGAGACGGTGACCTCCTGGCCGACGAACATCACCGACGAGAACCGCCGCGCCGCGAGGTTTCGCAGACCGAGCGCGACCGGATACGCGACGGCGACGAGCACGGCGTTCGTGAGGATGGTGAACGAGAAGACGCCGAGCGTCGTCTCCACGAGGGGGAGTTCGACGCCCGAGACGAGATACGAGGGGAACGTCGGGAACAGGAGCGCGAGGACGATGAGCGCCTTCGCGTCCGCCGCGCCGAAGCCGCCGACGTACCAGAACGCGTAGCCGAGAGGCGCGACGAAGAAGACGCTGATCGCGACCTGGAGGAGGAACAGCGAGTCGAGCGGACCGAAGGGGTACGCCGCCAACAGGTCCCACCCGAGCAGGACGATGCCGAGCGCCGCCAGCGGGGGCCACATGCGGTTCGGGAGGCGGCGCGTCTCTACGTCCCGCCACGCCGCCCACGCGAAGACGGGAACGACGAGCAGACGCAGCAGATCCGGCATCGTACCGAGCATGATTCGCCCTTGCGGGTAGGGAAAATAGGTGTTGTGGTCGTGACGAGTCCGTCAGTAGAAAAAACCGTCCGCCGAACGTCGGTCGGCGAGCAGAGACCGTCCGCCGAACGCTCCTCGACGAGTGGAGACCGCCCGCCGAACGTCCCCCGACGAGACGGAACTCCCTGCCGACTTCAGGCCAGCGGGAAGAACGTCGAGAGAACGATTACCGTCAGCAGACCGGTGACCGAGACGATAGTCGTCAACGCGGTCCACGTCTTCAGGGTCTCCGTCTGCGTGAGGCCGCCGATTTCCTTGACGAGCCAGAAGCCGCTGTCGTTGTACCACGAACAGATGTTACCGCCCGCGCCGATGGCCATCACGAGGTACGCCGGGTTGACCGACAGCGAAGCGACCGCGCCGGACCCGGCCATGATACCCGCCGTCGTGAGCATGGCGACGGTGGCCGACCCCTGCGCGATGCGGACGGTGGCGGCGATGAGCCACGCGGTGACGAGCACGCCGATGCCGAGTCCCGAGAGGAGATTCGTGATATAGTCGCCGATACCGGCGGCGGCGAGCATCGCGCCGAACGCGCCACCCGCGGCGGTGATAGCGGCGATGTTACCCCCGGATTTCAGCGCCTCGGTGAGTTCGTCGCCCCACGCCTCGTCGGAGAGCGCGCGCATCCGACGGTACGTGAGCGCCGCAGCGATGGCCGCGGCCGTCAGCGCGAAGTTCGGGTCGCCGAAGAAACCGGTGATAGAACGGATGGGCGCCTCCTCGCCGAGGAACGTCGTCGCCGCCGTGTCCGAGGCGACGAGGGCGACGGCGAGGAGAATCGGCAGCGACGCCTCGAGCACGCCCGGAAGTTGACTGTTCGACCGCTCGGCGAGTTCGCTCAGTTCGTCACCGGTCGTGTCCATCGCGTCGCGAAGCGGGATGTCCATCCGCCTGTTTATCCACCGGCCGTAGACGATGCCGCCGACGAACGCCGAGGGGCCGGCGACCGTGAGACCAACGAGAATCGTCATCCCCAGATTGGTGCCCGGAATCTCCTCGGCTACCGCCAACGGACCGGGCGTCGGCGGGACGAACACGTGCGTCGTCGCCGCGCCCGCACCGACGACGACGAGGTAGAGCGCGTAGTTCTTGCCGACGCGGGCGCGCATCGACCGCGCCAGCGGCGCCATCAGGTAGAACACGTTGTCGAAGAACACCGGGATGGCGAGGAAGGAACTGCTCCCCCAGAGCGCGAAGTCGGAGTTCTCGCTACCCGTCAGTGAGGTGAACCCGCGAACGATGCGTTCTGCGGCACCGCTGGCCATCATTGACTTCCCGATGACCGCCGCCATCAGGATGGGGATACCGATACCCGCCATCCCTTCGCCGAACGATTCGGCGACCCGCGCTGGAACCTCCGCGAACGCGACCTGAGGCGCGACGATGCCGACGACGAGCGTCGCGATGACCAGGCCGACGAACGCCGGAAGATCCCAGTACACGAGTAGAAGGATGACCGCGACGAGTCCCACGAGAAAAGCGATTAGCGGACTGTGCGCACCGCCGAGTTGTGCCACGTGTGGATTCGCGAAAACGTTCATGGGAAACTACGAGCGTAGTGACCACCCCCTTCGCACTTATTGATTGGGAATCGTTGAATACTGGTAAGGAACAAATATCATTGATTACTATTTTATTATCTTATACGACAAGTGGACAAGGCGTCGAACTGAGCGGCGGTGACGTGTCGAAGAGTCGTCGCCCGGTGTGGAAGCTCCGTTCGCGGGTGCGAGAAACACGACCGCTCTTCGCCGGAGAGCGGCGGCTACGACGGCTGATTCGGATAAAATATGCTGGGTGAGAACGGTCGACCGCTCAGATGACGCGGTTCTGCAGGTAGTCGAGGTGCTTCGCGTTGTACACGATGCGGACCTCCTCGGCCTGCGGCGAACCGATGCAGGTGAGACGGACGTTCTTCTCCTCGACCTCTTCGTCGGAGAGGATCTGCTGCATGTCCATCTCGATTTCGCCCTCGTACAGGATGGCGGCGCAGTTCGCACAGGCGCCTGCACGGCAGGAGAACGGCCAGTCGTAGCCCTGCGCCTCGGCGGCTTCGAGGATGTACTCGCCCTCGTTGACGTCGAGCGAACCGTAGTCCTCTTCGTCGAGGCCGGCGTCTGCGGCGTTGTCGAAGAGGTCGTCGTCGTCCATCTCCCAACCCTGGTCGTCCAGTACTTCGTAGTTAAGGTATTCTACCGTGGGCATCAGGCACAGGTTCGACACCCATACCATTAGACTTTGCTGTTCAGCCCAGAGTCGTGTGGTGGTTCGGGCCACAGGAACCGGAACTCGGAGTCGACCGGCGGTTACAGCGGGGCGAACGTAAAGAGCAGAAACGACGCAACCGCCGACAGCGACGGGGTGAGAATCCAGAAGAAGATGACCCGTCCGGTCGTCCCGGGGTCGAACAGGTCGTTGGCGGTGAGGTCGTCGCTCTCGTCGCCGACGCGCGGGACCTCCTCCTGCCGTTCGGCCGCCAGCGCGTTCACCGACACCTTCGGGCCCTCGCCGCGAACCGCCTGCCCGAGCGTCACCGTGCGGGTCGCCCGTCCCCACCCGAGTCCGACGATGCTCATCGTCGCGCTCACCGCGAGACTCGCCGGGATGCCCAGAGCCGACAACACGGTGATGAGCGTGGCGCTGACGACTTCGACGATGAGCGCCGCCAGGATGGGGAGGTCGGTGAGGTCGTTGCCGACGGTGTCGAGCGTCCGCCGCGCGATGGTGAACGCCCCGAGTGCTATCGCGCCGCTCGCCAGTAACACGCCCTGGTCGATGGGGACCGCGCCGTTGCCGACCAGCGGGGCGACGGCGTTCGCGACGTTCGACGCGCCCGCCGAGAACGCCATGTAACAGGCGATAACGACGACGAGCACCGCTCCGACGAGTTCGCGCAGCGTCGTCCCCGGGCCGAGGCGAGGCAGCGGCGTGTACTCGACGAGCGGCCCGTCGCTGCTGTCGATGACGAACCGGGCGTCGAGGTGCGGGTAGACGTAGCGACCGATGACGGCGCAGACCCAGAAGGCCAGAATCGGCGCGACGATCCACCACGAGACGATTTCGAGCATCTTGGGCTGGTTCAGCGTGTCGGTCGCCAGTCCGAGTCCGGCGATGGCACCGACGGCCGTCATCGACGTGGAGGCGGGAACGCCGAAGGTGTTCGAGACGAGCAGCGCGAGTCCGACGAACAGCAAGACGGCGACGCTGGCGGCGAGGGTGAACTGGCTCTGCGGGACGATTTCGCCGCCCATCGTCTCGACGACTTCCCGCCCGACGGTCCAGCCGCCGAGCAGCGCGAACACCGCCATCAACGCGGCGGCGACGAGTTTGTTCACCACGCCGCTGCCGACGGCGGGACCGAACGCGACGCCGGTGGAGGAGCCACCGATGTTGAAGCCGACGAAGACGGCGACCAGAACGCCGACGACGAGAAGCGCTTCTACCACGGTAGGGGGATACTCCCGTTCGACTGTTAAGCCGTCCGCATTCGAGCGAACGACGTGAGAGCCGAGTTACACGAAGGGCACGAACCGGAAGACGATGTAGGCCGCGGCGGTCGCGAGCGCCGGGACGAGATTCTGTAGCAAGACGATTCGAGCTGTCGTCGCCGGTCGGTACAGTTCGGCCGTCGCCGCCGTCTCCGTGGGCGCGAGCGGCGGTTCCTCGGTCAGTTCGCCGGCCGTTCCGAACCCGGTCGCGGCCGCCGCCGACTGCGCGGACACCTCCGTCGACCCGGTCGCCCCAGGTGTTCCGACGCCGGTGGGGGGCGTACCCGGGAGCGTCGTCCCTTCGGCGCGGGTCGCTCGCCCCCAACCGAGTCCGACGATGCTCATCGTGGCGATGACGACGAAACTCGCCGGGATTCCGAGCCCCGAGAGGACGGTGACGAGACTCGCGCTGACCGTGGCGACGACCAGCGCCGCCGCCAACGGGAGGTCGGTGAGGTCGTTGCCGACGGTGTCGAGCGTCCGCCGCGCGATGGTGAACGCCCCGAGTCCGATGGACCCCGCCGCGAGCAGGATGCCCTGGTTCATCGTCAGCGACCCGTTGCCGACCAGCGGGGCGACGGCGTTCGCGACGTTCGACGCGCCCGCCGAGAACGCCATGTAGCAGGCGATGGCGACGACGAGCGCCGTTCCGCCGAGTTCGCGCATCGTCGTGTTCGGTCCTAACTTCGGTCGGGGGGCGAACTCCAACAGCGGCCCTTCGGACTGTCTGACGGCGATTCGAGCGGCGATTTCGTCGTAGGCGTAGCGGCCGACGACGGCGCTCACCCAGAAGCCGACGATGGGTGCGACGAACCACCACGAGACGATCTCGAGGACGACGCCCGTGTTCAGACGGTTGGACGCGAGGCCGAAGCCGGCGATGGCGCCGACGGCCGTCATCGACGTGGAGGCGGGAACGCCGAAGACGTTCGAGGCGAACAGCGCGAGCCCGACGAAGAACAGCATGGCGATGCTCACCGACAGCGTGAACGGGTCGCCGGTGACGATGTCGCTGCCGAGCGTATCGACGACGCGACGGCCGACGGTCCAGCCGCCGAGCAGCGCGAACACCGTCATCAGGCCACCGGCGGCGAGTTTCGACACCGCACCGCTGCCGACGGCGGGTCCGAACGCGACGCCGGTGTTGGAGCCGCCGATGTTGAAGCCGACGAAGACGGCGACGAGAATCCCGGCGGCCAAGAGGAGGGTCGACACGCTACGATGGTTCGCGTGAAACCCACATAAGCGTCCGGTTCCGGCGCGCTCGTCGTGTTCGGGCGCGAACAGGTGTCCGACTCGGTCGGCCGAGTGTCGTCGGCCGAGTGTCGTCGACCGAGGCGTTTTACTCGCCGTGGCCCGCAGCGTCGGCTATGAGACAGTTTCCCGAGTTCGAGGTCGTGCCGGCTGTCGACGTGCAGGACGGCGAGGTCGTCCAACTGGTCCAGGGCGAACGCGGCACGGAGAAGCGATACGGCGACCCCGTCGAGGCGGCCCGCCGATGGGTCGACGAGGGCGCGGAGACGCTTCACCTCGTGGACTTGGACGGCGCGTTCGAGGGGCAGCGCGAGAACGCCGCGGCCATCGAAGCCATCGTGGAAGCGACGGACGTCGACGTGCAGGTCGGCGGCGGCATCCGAACCGCGGCGGACGCGCTCTCGCTGCTGGACGGCGGCGTCGACCGGGTCATCCTCGGCACGGCGGCCGTCGAAAATCCCGACGTCGTCGGCGAGATAAGCGACGAGTATCCCGACTCGGTGATGGTGAGCCTCGACGCGAAAGACGGCGAAGTCGTCGTCTCGGGGTGGACCGAGGGGACCGGATTGGACCCGGTGGAGGCGGCGGGCCGCTACGAAGCGCTCGGCGCCGGAGCCGTCCTGTTCACCGACGTCGACGTCGAGGGGCGGTTAGAAGGCGTGCAGGCGGACCGAGTCCGCCGTCTCGCCGACGCGGTCGACATTCCGGTCGTCGCCAGCGGCGGCGTCGCCACCGTCGACGACGTGCGGGCGCTCCGCGAGGCGGGTGCGGCGGCCGTCGTCGTGGGGACGGCGCTGTACGAAGGACAGTTCACGCTCCGCGAGGCGATGTCGGCGTAACGTTGTCCGTCAGCGGCGGAACCGACAGCGTCCGTGACGGAACTGGCAGTGTCAGCGACGGAATCGGCAGCGGCGGCGACGGAGCCGGCGCTGCCAGCGATGGCACCGTCAGTGACGGAACCGGCAGCCGACGCCGCGTTCGAGCGCGTCGACGGTGCCGACGGCCGCGAGCAGGACGAGGACGACACCGAGCACGACGCCGGTGAACGTCATCGAGGAGACGAACAGCACCCCCACGACGAGTGTGAGCGCTATCGTCAGTTCGCGCTTCATCGGTGCTCGCCGAGAAACACTTCAGACATATCAAAAGGTAGCAGACGGCCGTCTGCCTCGCGTCAGACGAGTGTAATCTCGGTGTCGGGTTGTGAGCGTGGCCGCGGTGACGCGTCGCGGGTGTGTGAGAGCGCAACGGTGATACGCGCGGCGTCCGAGGTGCGAGCATGAGCGACCGCACGGCCGCCGTGTTCCGCGAGACGGCGGAGACCACCATCGACCTCACGCTCGACGTCGACGGCACCGGCGAGGCCGACGTCGACACCGGCATCGGCTTCTTCGACCACATGCTGACCGCGTTCGCCAAACACGGCCTCTTCGACCTCGACGTGGAGTGCGACGGCGACCTGCACGTCGACGACCACCACACCGTCGAGGACGTCGCCATCGTGCTCGGCGAGGCGTTCGAGGACGCCCTCGGCGACAAACGCGGCATCGTCCGCTACGCCGACCGGAAGGTGCCGCTGGACGAGGCCGTCGTCGGCGTCGTCGTCGACGTGAGCGGCCGGCCGCACTTCGACTTCGAGGGCGAGTTCTCGCAGGACCGGATCGGCGACTTTTCGAGCGACATGGCGCGGCACTTCGCGTACTCGCTGGCGATGAACGCCGGCCTGACGCTCCACGTCGACGTCGAGCGCGGCGTCAACGCCCACCACGAGGTCGAGGCGCTGTTCAAGGCGCTCACGCGGGCGCTCGACGACGCGACCCGCATCGACGAGCGCCGCGCCGACGACACGCCGAGCACGAAAGGCGAACTGTGAGCGCGGAACCGGAACGTCCTCCTCAGTCGGTCCGTCGGAACAGGTCCGGGTAGTCGCGGACGACCCCCTCGGAGTCGACCGGAATCTCGGCCGAAAAGCCGCTCGTCAGGCTCTCGTAGCGGAAACGGCCGCCGTCGGCGTCGACCGGGTCCAGACAGGTGTACCGCTGCTGGACCGCTGAAACCTCGAACGCCGGAACCGAGACGTACACCATCGAGAGCGTCGCCGACTCGCCGGAAGCGAGGTTCAGCCGGCGAATCGGAAGCGCGTTCGTAAACGGCGTCGCCGAGATGTCCACGTCCAGACAGCCGTCGAGTTCGGGAATCGGCGCGCCGTCGCCGTCGGTCCACCGACCCTCGCCGTCCGCGGCGAGTTCGAGACCCGCCTCACCGTCGAACGACTCGACCGACACCGAGCGGACGCGTCCGTCGGCGTCGCAGTCGAGCGCGTACCGAATCCGGAAGCGGCCTCCCTCGTCGACGCCGAGGACGACCGAGTCGGCCGACAGCGGCCCGGTTTCGTACCGCAGATGTTCGAGTCCAGCGCCGTCGTCGGGTTCCCACAACACGTCGTTCATACTCGAATCGCGCGGACGAGCGCGAAAACGCGTTCGGTCCGTCGCGGGAGGGGGACTCGGGGCTCAGTCGCGGTGTAACTGTCCGTTTCGCTCGGCGAGCACGCCGCGGTCGACGGCGTGGTCGAGAATGTCGCGGACCTGCGAGTCGTCGAGGTCGTACGCGCCCGAGGCGAGCGACTCGATCTCCGCGCGGTCGACGGGGAACTCCCGATTGGAGAGCAGCCGCATCACGGTTCTGAACTCGGCGGGTTCCTCGGCGCGTGCGGCCGCGTCGTTCTCGTCGTAGTCAGCGTCGTCCTCGTCGTAGTCAGCGTCGTTCTCGTCGTGGCCGGCGTCGTCGCGGTCGTTTCCTTCACTGCCTTCGTCGGGGTCGACGCTCGCATCGCTCCCGTCGCTGTCGGGAGCGGACGTGGCGTCGTCGCCATCGTCGTCGTCGTTCGTCCCCTCGCCGACCGGCGTCCCGATAGTAACGCCCTCGGCGTCGAGCGCGAGCGGGTCGTCGAACCCGGTCGTGTCGATGGCGTCGCCCGGCGACGGTACCGTAGGCGTCTGTTCCGGGTCCGGGTTCGACTCCGTCTGTATCCCCTCGTCGGGTCGGGCGTCGTCGGTGGCGTCGGTGGTTTCGGCAGCGTCGTCAGCGTCGGCGGTGTCGGTGGCGTCGGTGGTTTCGACAGGTTCCGGCGACGGGGACGACGCGTCGGGGGTCGAAGAGCCGCTCGCCGGTTCAGCGCCGCCGAGCACGTCGACGAGCGGTTCGAGGACAGTGCCGAGTTTCTGCCGGCAGGTCGTACAGAGCACGACCGTCCGCTGCTGGTCGTCGGTCGGGTCGAACCGCGGCGGGACGACGGCGAGTTCGGTGAGGCCGTCGCCGAACGTCCCGCAGAAGTAACACGAGTCGAGGTCGGCCATACGCCAGACGCGCGGGCCGGCGGCTAAAAACCAACGGCGCGGCCGGCGGAGACGGCCACAACTAAGACCGCGAGGCGCGCAGGCACTCGCAAGCGAATGTTCGACGAAATCATGGAGAAGTTCGAGGGGAGTCCGAGCCAACAGGCGGTCATCCGTCTGCTCCTCGAACGCGGCTTTTCGGTCAACGACGAGGGACGCGTCGTCTCCGGCAGTATCGAGATTCCGAACACCCAGATCGCCCGCGAGATCGGCGTCGACCGCCGCGTCATCGACTCGACGACGGAGGCGGTTCTCGCCGACGACGACCTGCGGCCCATCTTCCAGAACATCAGCGCCATCCCGAGTCTGTTGAGCCTCGCGCCCGTGCTCGACTTGGCCGCGCTGACCGTCGAGGTCGGCGACGCCGACGAACCGGGTATCGTCTCGACGATCACGACGCTGTTGGCCGACGAGGGCATCAGCATCCGCCAGACGATAAGCGAAGACCCCGAGTTCACCGACGAGCCGAAACTGTACATCGTCACCGACGACCCCATCCCCGGCGACCTGCTCAACGAGATCTCGGCGCTCCCGTTCGTCCGCCGCATCAGTCTCGCCTGAGTGGTTCGGGGCTCGAACGCCGACCGGCGATGAACAGCGTAATCTACCCCGAGGGGCCAAAAACGCGCATGGACAAGCCGACGGCGGTGCGGTCGAGCGAGCCGACGACCACCGAGAGCGCGGGCGTCACCGTCACGCGCCTCGTCGCCGGGCAGGCGGCGTTCGTCGCGGCGACCATCCACCTCTGGTGGGGGTTCCCGCGGCTGCTCGCCTACCTGCAGGCGGGGTCGTTCGCCGACCCCCGACCGTACCTGTTCGTCCCCTCCGGACTGCTGCTTCTCGGCGTCGTCGGCGCGATGCTGCTCGGCCGCCGCGACCGCGCGCTGTACGCCCTCGCGGCGGCGGTGCTCGCCGCGTACGTCCTCGGCTACGCCTGGTGGCATCTCGGCGACCACGGCGGCCTCGTCCCCGGCGGACACGCCCAGGGACCGCTCGCGACCATCCTCGAACACCTCCTCGAAGAGCCGCGCGACTTCGTGTCGATGTTCGCCGAACTGGTCGGTGTCGGCGCGTTCGCGGCCCTCGTCGGCCTCGACCGCTGAACCGGACCGGTGGAACGACAGAGACAACCCTTTCTCCCCGCGCCCCGCGCACACGACCATGACCGACGCCTATCGCACCGTCGCCGGGCGGGCGAGCGCGCAGTTCGAGGTCCGCGGCTCGGAGTTCATCGGCTACGTCTCCCCCGCCGACGGCGTCGACGCCGCGGAGGCGTTCGTCGCCGAAATCGAGGAGAAACACCCGGACGCAACCCACAACGTTCCCGCCTACCGCGTCCCCGCGGGCCCCGCCTCGGCGTCGAACCCGGGTGACGTGATGCTCCGGGAGTACCAGAGCGACGACGGGGAACCGACCGGGTCGTCGGGGAAGCCGGCGCTGAACGTGCTCGTCCAGCAGGACATCAGAAACGTCGTCGCCGTCGTGACGCGCTACTACGGCGGGACGAACCTCGGCGTCGGCGGCCTCGCGCGGTCGTACTCCCGCGCCGTCAAGGAGGCCGTCGAGGCCGCGGGCGTCGTCGAGGAACTGCCGCACGAGACGTTCTCCGCGGAGGTCGAGTACGACGACTCGGGGACGGTCCGCGGTATCCTGGAGAGCGCGGGCGTCGAGTTCGACGCCGACTACGAGGAGTCGGTCCGATTCGAGGTCCGGGTGCCCGTCGACGACGCCGACGCCCTCAGGGAGCGACTGCGGAACGCCACGAGCGGACGGGTCGAACTCGGAGGGTGAGCACTCGCGCAGTTCCGCCAACGACACACTCACGGCGGCGGGTTACGTCGCCCGAAACATGACCGAACGAGACGAGACGGACGGGGCGTACGAGGCTATCGTCGTCGGCGGCGGCATCGTCGGCGCGTCCGCTGCCTACCATCTCGCCCGCGAGGGGTGCGAGACGCTGCTCGTCGACCGGCGCGACGAGGGGAGAGCGACCGACGCCGGCGCGGGCATCCTCTCGGCGGCGACGAGCAGTCGCGGCGGCGACAGCACGTGGTTCGACTTCGCGACGACGGCCGTCGACTACTACGGCGAACTCGTGGCGGCGCTGGAAGCGGAGCAGGACGGACCGCACGGCTACGCGAAACGGGGGCTGCTGAACGTCGCGTTCGACGCCGAGGAGGCCGAACAGTACGACGAGGTGCTCGCGCGCATCCGCGAGCGACAGGCCGCCGGCGAACCGCCCGCCGAGGGGACGGTTCACGAACTCAGCTCCGAGGAGGCCCGCGAGCGCTTCCCGCCGCTGGGCGAGTCGGAGCGAGCGTTCTACTACGACGACGCCGCCCGCGTCGACGGGCAGACGTTCGAGGGGGCGCTCCGCCGCGCGGGCGAGAACCACGGCCTCGATACGTTGGAGGCGAGCGTCGAGTCGCTCGTCGTCGACGGCGACGAGGTGACGGGTGTCGTCGTCGATGAGACGGAACTCGCCGCCGACGCCGTCGTCGTCGCGGGCGGGGCGTGGTCGAACGCCTTCGGCGCGCAGTTGGGCGTCGAGATACCGGTCGAACCGCAGCGCGGCCAGATCGTCCACCTGGACCTCGACGCCGACACCGAGGGCTGGCCTATCGTCAGCCCCTACCGCCACAAGTACCTCGTCTCGTGGGACGACGGCCGCGTCGCCGTCGGCGCGACCCGCGAGACGGGTGCGGGGTTCGAACCGAAGACGACCGTCGAGGGTCTGCACGACGTGTTCAGCGAGATTCTCCGCGTCGCACCGGGACTCGCGGACGCGTCGCTTCGGGAGGCCCGAGTGGGACTGCGACCGCTCGCCAAGGACGGACTGCCCGTTCTGGGCGAGGTGCCCGGCGTCGACGGCGCGTTCGTGGCGACGGGCCACGGACCGACCGGGCTCCAACTGGGGCCGTACAGCGGCAAACTCGTCGCCGACGCGGTCCGCGGCGAGGACGCGACCGGGGAACTCGAACCGTTCGGCGTCGACCGGTTCTGAGGCCGAGCGGGAAGTGAGAAGGGGTCGTCGTCTGAACACTTATATCGACTGTCCGAAAAGCGGGACGCATGCTCCTCCAACTCGCGGGAAGCGAAGCCTCACTTCCCGAATACGCGCCGGAACTGGCGTTCGTCGTCCTGCTCGCGTTGGTCTCGTTCGCGGCGACGTATCTCGTCGTTCGGACGCTCTCCGTGGCGTTCGTCCGATGGACGGTGCGCGACGCACGGTCGCGTCTCGGAGCGGTCGGGACGACTGCCGCGAACGCGTTTTCGGTTCTTGTCGCGCTCGGCGTAGCCACCGGCATCGCCGGGTTCGGGTCGTTCGGACCGCTGTTCTCGCTTCTCGCCGTCGCCGGTCTCACCGCGTTCGCGGGCGTCGCGTACCGCGTCGAGCGGTCGCTGACGAGCGGACAGCGGTCGTAGAATCGGGAAAAGAAAGCCGCTCTCAGTCGGTCGTCGGCGACGCCGACGACGGTTCGGCGCGCTCGCCTTCCATCTGCCGCCGGTTCAGAAGCGTCAGCGCCCCCAACAGCACGCCGCCGACCGCCCGAAGCAGCAGGTCGAGCGTCAGTATCTCGACGCCGACGCTCATCCCGGCTCCCGAGAGAATCGTGAACAGCGGGTCGAGGAGCATCTGCGGCGCCATGAGCAGAATCGAGGAGACGGCGAACAGCGAGCGCTCGGCGCTGCCGAGCGGCGAGTAGAGATAGCCGATGATAGTCGGACCGAGCGCGAACACCCCGAGGAACAGCCCGACGATGGGGACGACCACCTCCGGGACGAAGTAGCCGAGGTCGGCGACGTCGGCGAAGTTGATGATGTGGTACTGCTCGGTGCTCTCGCCGCGGATGAGCAGGATGCCCGGCGCGAAGACGAACGCGAACGGGACGATAGCCTTGTTCAGAGAGAGCGTGAACGCCTCGACACCCGTCTTGAACGGGTCGGACTTCGCCACGCCGGAGGCGGCGTAGGCCGCGACGGCGACCGGCGGCGTGATGTCGGCGATGACGCCGAAGTAGAGGATGAACAGGTGCGCCGCCAAGAGCGGGATGTTCGCCAGTTCCGAGATGGCGCCGCCGAGCAGCGCGACGAGGATGATGTACGTCACCGTCGTCGGCATCCCCATCCCGAGGATGATAGAGGAGATGGCCGTGATGACCAGGAGGAGGATGAGCGACCCGCCGGAGACGGCCTCGATGAGCGCGACGAGGTTCGGGCCGAGACCGGAGACGCTGATGACGCCGGGGATGACGCCCGCGGCGGCGACGGCGACGACGACGACCGTCGCGGTTCTCGCACCGGACTCCATCGATTTGAGCACGAACGTCCCGAAGCGGTAGGCGTTGTTGTCGGCGAGCGAGCGGCGGCCGAGCGCGTCCGCCGTCTTCTCCGCCGAGTCGTCGACGGCGGGGTCGTACTCCAGGAGCGGCGACGGGAGTCGCGGTCGCGCGACGAGGAACGCCGCGCTGACGAGCACGATGATGGTGCCGAGCTGTCCGGCCGCGGCGTCGAGCGCGGCGCGGGGCGCCATCCCGCCGGTTCCCGCGCCGGTCAGCGCGCCGACGATGCCCGCGCCCGTCAACAGGCGCGCGACCGCCTCGGCAGCGAACAGCGCGGCGATGGTCCCGAGAAGCGGGACGCGCGTCCGTTCGTTGTAGGTGGCGACGAGCGCGATGAGCGCGATGATGGCGACGATGGTGTACCACGCCGACCGCGACACCGAGTAGCGAATGCCGATGAGGTAGACGAGCAGCAGCGCGATGGGCGCGAGGTAGTACCAGCCGCTCCGCAGGTGGCTGCCGACGGCGACGAGTTCGGAGGGGTCGACGCCGCCGATGCCCTCGCGCGACGCTTCGAGGTGGACCATCACCCAGACGCCGAAGAAGAAGACGATGGCGGGTATCGTCGCGGCGACGATGACGGTGTCGTAGGAGACGCCGACGAACTCGACGATGAGGAACGCCGCCGCGCCCATCACGGGCGGGAGAATCTGCCCGCCGGAGGAGGCGGAAGCCTCGACGCCGCCGGCGAACTCCGGTCGGTAGCCCGAGCGCTTCATCAGCGGGATGGTGAACGCGCCCGTCGTGACGGTGTTGGCGATTGAGGAGCCGCTGATGGTCCCCATGAACCCGCTGGAGAGGATGCTCGCCTTCGCGGGACCGCCCTTGCGCGACCCGGTCATCGAGTACGCGAGGTCGATGAACCACTGGCCCGCGCCGCTCATCTCCAGGAACGCTCCGAAGAGGACGAAGATGTAGATGTAGCGGACGCTCACCTCGACGGGGACGCCGAAGACGCCGTTGGCGGTGTTGTACCAGAGGTTCTGAATCACCGAGTCCCACGACGCCGAGGGCGTCGAGAGGATGCCGAGATACGGTAGGTCCTGCGGGATGTTGCCCGCGTACCGCGCGTAGAGGATGAACGTCGAGACGATGACCATGAGCAGCGTCCCGAGCGTCCGCCGCGTGGCTTCGAGCACGAGCAGGACGCCGATAGCGCCGAGAACGAAGGCGTACGAGACCTCGTCTATCGGGACGCCGAGCGCAGCGACGGCGTCGACGAGCGGCGCGAGAAAGGGGTACATTTCGCCGGTGGTACGCCCGGAGCCGAGTCCGAGCGCGCGCATCGTCTGGATCTCCTCGTAGTCGGTGATCATGTACGCCGCCGTCAGCGCCGACAGGAAGACGAGCACGAGGTCGACGGGCGTCACCCGCCGCCGGGACGGGTCGGCGATGGCCCAGCGGACGCCCGAGCGGACGCTCGTCGCCGCCCGCGTCGCCGGATGGTCGGCCCCGTAGCTGCGTTCGAGTCCGGGGACGACCCGGGAGAGTCGCCGGGAGAAGAACCCGCCGCTCGACGTCGCCGGGTAGAGCATGAACGCGAGGACGAGCGCGAACACGACGTGAATCGCGCGGATCTGTAGCTGTTGGAGCGCGGCGAGGCGCACCGAGCCGACGACGGGCAGCGTCAGCTCGAAGATGAACCCGCGCGCGGCGAGCCACATCTGAAACGCCGAGAAACAGATGCCGATGAACGCGACGGCGACGGCGGCGGCGCCGCGGAGGTTCCGTTTTCGCTCCAGTTCGTCGATGAGTTCCTGCTTCTCCTCCTCGGAGAGTTCCTCTTCTTCCGGTGGGGTGTCGTCGACGGTCATGGTATCATCTGTTGGAGTATACTGCGGTGTTCGACGTGAATCCGTACGGTGTCGCCGTTCGAGCGCGAAACGAGGTCGTACGTCTCGTCGCCGACGCGGAGCCGGTGGCCGGCGACGTCACCGGGCGAGACGTACAGCTCCGTGAGACGGACGTCGTCGGGTCTGTGGACGAACGTTCCGTTCTCGCGGGTGACGTTCGCCTGTGCCGGGAAGCCCCAGCCGTACGACGCGAACTCCATGCGCGTCATCACGAGTTCGTCGCCGCGGACCGCGTACACGTCGCGGACGGGACTGCCCTCGACGCTGTGGTTGTACGCGAGCGTCACCGTCGTGTCGTTTTCGACCGGCGCGGTGAGCAGCCGTTCGCCGGTGTCCGCGTCTTCGACGACGACCGCGCGGTCGGGTTGCGTCGCCACCGCGCCGCCGGCGAGAACGAGTGCGAGCACGGCCAGCGACGCGAGTGCGACCCCGACCGACCGACGACCGGAGCGGTCGCTCATGGACGGTGCGAAGAACGCAGAGTCGGTCGAAAGTGCATCTGTACGGGTCAAGAGACCGCACTGTTGTGTGCGGTCGTCCGAGCGAAGTCGGGCCGGGTGCGCTTAGTTCGACTCGTTGCCGCTGGTTTCGTTACCGCTGGTTTCGTTACCGCTGGTTTCGTTGCCGCTGCCACCGGTGCCGGCGGAGTCGAAGTACGCCTGCGCGCCGGGGTGCAGGTCGATGGACATCCCGTCCTGTGCGGTGTCGACGGTGATGAACTCCTGTTTGATGTTGATCTCGTCGGTGTTCTCGAAGATGGCTTCGGTGACCGACTGGACGACCTCCTCGGACTGCTCCTCGTTGGTCGCGATCATCGCCTGCACGGCGACGGTCTGGACGGGTTCGTCGATGCCGCTGTACGTGCCGGCGGGAATCTCGTCGTCGGCGAAGTACGAACCGGCCTCTTTGACCTGCTCGCGCGCGTCGCCGGATATCTCGACGATTCGGATGTTGCTGTTGTTCGCGAGGTCCTCGATGGCACCGACCGGCCAGCCGCCGACGACGAACGCCGCGTCGACGTCGCCGTTCTGGATCTGCTCTGCGGCCTGCGAGAAGTCGGTGTTCTGCTCGGTGTAGTCCTGGATACCGACCGCTTCGAGAATCTGTCGGGCGTCGACCTGCGTGCCGCTGCCGAGGTCGCCGGTGTTGATGGTCGCGCCTTCGAGGTCCTGCACCGACTGGATGTCGGAGTTGCCGGGCGTCACCACGTGGATGGTCTCGGGGTAGAGCGTCGCCACGCCGCGGATGTTCGGGATGGCGTTCCCCTCGAACGCCTCGATACCTTCGCCGTTGACCGCGAAGTACGCGACGTCGTTCTGCAGGAGCGCGAAGTCGGCGTCGCCGTTACCGAGACTGCCGGCGTTCTCAACGCTGGCACCCGTCGACTGCACCTGCAGGGTGTAATCGGTGTTCGCCTCGACGACGCTCTTGAACTGATTCGACAGCGGGTAGTACGTGCCGCCGGTGCCGCCGGCGTGCCACGTGAGTTGGGTGTCGCCGCCGTTTCCGCCCTCGGAGTCCGTCCCCTCGCCGTCGGTGTCGTTTCCGGTGTCGTCGCCGCCGGTGTCGTTGTCGCCGCCGTTTCCGCCGTTTCCGCCGTCGGAACAGCCGGCGAGGCCGACGAGGCCTGCCGCACCGGTCGCAGCGATGAACTTCCGCCGATTGAGATAGCGAGCCATACATCAGAATGTCGTCCAGAGATATATATCACTAACTGTAGTCCAATGTCAACTAATCTCATGCATACCTGAACGTCTCGAACTGTTAACAAGATTTCAAGAGCCGTTCTCACCACCGGCGGACCGTTCCTGCTTCCGAAGGCTATTCCCGAGCGGGTACGAGAGGCGCGGTATGCGACGCGTCAGCGCTGCCGACTACCACGACATCGCCAAACCGGAGAGCCCTCGACTGTCTCCGGGCGGCGAGCAGGTCGCCTTCGTCCGGAAGGTGCCGACAGACGACGAATCGTACGAAGCGACGATCTATCTCGTCCCCGCCGACGGCAGCGACGAGCCCCGCAGATTCACCGTCGACGAGGGCGTCGACAGCCAACCGCGGTGGAGTCCGAGCGGCGACCGCCTCGCGTTCGTCTCGACGCGCGGCGACGGCGACGACCGCCCGCAACTGTGGGTCGTCCCCACCGACGGCGGCGAGGCCCAGCAGGTGACGGACGTCCCCGGCGGCGTCAGCACGCCCGAGTGGAGTCCCGACGGCCGTCGAATCGCGTTCGTACAGGCGACGACCGAAGCGGAGCGCGAGGAGCAACTCGACCTGAGCATCGCCGACGAGGAGGAGTACGAACGCGAGACGCCCGACCCGCGGGTCGTCGACCGCCTCGTCTACCGCCAACTCGCCCGCTACATCGACGGCACCCGCGGCCACGTCTACGTCGCCGACGTCGAATCGGGCGACGTGGAGCGAGTCACCGACGGCGACTACGACCACGGCAGCCCCTCCTGGAGCGACGAGACGACGCTGTACTACACGTCGAAGCGTACCGAGGACCCCGACGACAACGTCTACGTCGACGTGTTCGCCTACGACACCGAGGCGAACGAGGAGGAGCACGTCCTCCAGACGACCGGGTGGGGGACGGGTCTCGCCGTCGCCGGAGACGGCCGCGTCGTCTACGCGCGGACCCCCGAGGACCGCACCTCGATGCGACAGACGGACCTCGAGCTGTTCGACCCCGAGTCGGAGGAGACCACGGTACTGACCGCCGACATCGACCGCACCGTCGGCGCGGTCGGCTTCCAGTGGGACCCCGACGAGGAGTTCGTCTACTTCGTCACGCCCGACGAGGGCGACTACGTCTGTCGCCGCGTCGACGACGCGGGCGCGGCGATCGAAGTCGTCGCGGGCGACGGCCACCTCACAGACATCTCCGCGGGCGACGAGGCGGTCGTCTACGCGAAGAGCGAGTGGGACCACCCGGGCGACGTCTTCGTCTCCGTCGACGGCGACGAGACGCGACTCACCGAACTCAACGCCGACTACCTCGCCGACATCGAGGTGGGCGAACCCGAGGAACTGCGCTTCGAGTCCGACGACGGCGTCGAGGTGCAGGGCTGGGTGCTGACGCCGCCCGACTTCGACCCGGACGGTAGCGGAGAACCGTCCGGTCCCGCGGACGAAAGCGAAACGTACCCGCTGGCCGTCGAAATCCACGGCGGCCCGCACGCGATGTGGTCGACGGCGGGGACGATGTGGCACGAGTTCCAGACCCTCGCCGCTCGGGGCTACGTCGTCTTCTGGTCGAACCCGCGGGGGTCGACCGGCTACGGCGAGGCGTTCGAGATGGCCATCGAGCGCGACTGGGGCGACGTGACGATGACCGACGTGATGGCGGGCGCGGAGCTCGTCGCCGAGCGCGACTACGTCGACGCCGACAACGCCTTCGTCACCGGCGGGAGCTTCGGCGGCTTCATGACCGGCTGGATCGTGGGTCACACCGGCTTCTTCCGCGGTGCGGTCGCCCAGCGCGGCGTCTACGACCTCTCGTCGTTCTACGGGTCGACGGACGCGTTCAAGCTGGTCGAGTGGGATTTCGGCGCGAAGCCGTGGGACGAACCGGAGTTCCTCTGGGAGCAGTCGCCGGTCGCCCACGCCGCGAACGCGACGACACCGACGCTCGTCGTCCACGCCGACAACGACTTCCGCGTCCCCGTCAACAACGGCGAGATGTTCTACCTCTTCCTGAAGAAGAACGGCATCGACACCCGCCTCGTCCGCTACCCGCGCGAGGGCCACGAACTCTCGCGGTCGGGCGAGCCGGGCCACGTCGTCGACCGAATCGAGCGCATCGCCCGCTGGTTCGACGGCTACTCGGACCACCACGACGTCCCGCCGGCGTTGGAGCGCGGCGACGACGGCCTCTCGGCTGGAAGCGACGGAGACGACGAAGACGACGAGTAACGGGGGCGGGGAGAACAGAGCGTTTCCCGGGCGCTCCACGGGACCGTTTCGACAGGAACGCGCCCGCGTCAGACGTGCTCACCGTGGGCGGTTTCGAGTCGAAGAGAGGGGGTTCGGAGACCGCCGAGCCCTCGAACCGTCGAAAAGCGAGGAGCGAGTCGCTACTTGGTGCGGAAGGCGCGGTCGCCGGCGTCGCCGAGACCGGGGATGATGTAGCCGTGCTCGTCGAGGTGGTCGTCGATGGCGACGGTGAGCAGGTCCGCCTCGTCGAACTGGCCGCCGACGCGGAGCAGGCCGTCGGGTGCCGAAACCGCAGAGAGGACGAACAGGTTCTCGAAGCCGTCCGCTTCCTCCAGCACGTGGTCCAGGACGGTACACATCGTGCTACCGGTGGCGAGCATCGGGTCGGCGACGATGACGGTGTCCTTCTCCGTGATTTCGGGGAGTTTCACGTAGTCGATCTTGATGGGGAACTCGCCCTCGTCGTTCATCCCGGCGTCCTCGTCGCGTCCGGCGCTGATGACGCCCTGCTTCGCGCGGGGAAACGCCTTCAGCAGCCCCTCGACGAACGGGGTGGCGGCGCGGAGGACGTTGACGATGACGACGTCGTCGAGGCCTTTCACGCGCTCGCCGGTCGTCTGAGCCATCGGGGTCTCGATGGAGACGAACTCGGTCTCCATCGCGCCGTCGATTATCTCGTAGCCGGCGATGCGGCCGAGTTTCACGAGACCTTTCCGGAAGGCGACCTGTTCGGTCTCGACGTCGCGGAGCTTCGACAGCGTGTCCTTTGCGAGCGCGTGGGTGATGAGGTACGCGTCGTCGCGGTCTTCGATGGGCATGTGTAGAGCGGAAACGCCGAACGACATAAAAGACCTCATCGCCGTCTCCGCGGGGGAACGAGTGTCGTACGCGACGGATGCTCGGCCACAAGCGAACGTTTACTCGTCGAAACCGTCGGGAGGGTCTGCACGGTCGGCGTTCGGCGACGAATAACAAAACGTGCGGTTGCGGAGCGACAGCACGATGTCCCCGACGACAGGGTCCGCCCGGGCCGGCCCGAGCGCGGAGACGAAACGCGACGGCGAGTACCGAATACGGGGCTACGAGGCGGGCGACAGAGACGGCCTGCTGGCGCTCGACCGAACCGTGTGGGGCCGCCAGCGCGGCCGCGAGTGGTTCGAGTGGAAGTACGTCGAGAACCCCTACGTCGACCACGTCCCGATTTTCGTCGCCGAGCGCGACGGCGAGATCGTCGGCGCGCGACCGTTTCTCGTCCTGCCGCTCCGCGGACCCGACGCGAGCGGGGTCGCTTTCCAACCGGCGGATACGATGGTCCACCCCGACCACAGACGGCAGGGCGTGTTCACGAACATGACGACGGCGGCGCTGTCGTACTACGCCGACGCCGACGGAGGGCCCGACCTCTACTTCAACTTCCCGAACGAGGCGTCGCGGCCGGGCTACGAGAAACTCGGCTGGCGGGACGCGGGCCGACGGACGACGTTCTATCGGGTGCAGAAGCCGAGCACACTCGTCGGGACTCGCTTCAGCGAAGTCGGCGAGTCGGTCGCGCGGTTGACGACGCCCGTCGCCCGGCGCTACTACCGGAACCGCGACAGGGCCGCCCGAACCGACCGGCAGTTCGTCGTCCACAGACACCGGACGCTGCCCGTCGACCGCCTCGCGGCGCTGTACGAGCGGTCGATACCCGACCGCCTCCACGCGCACCGCGACGCGGCGTTCTACCGCTGGCGCTTGGGGAGCCCGCTCTGGGGACGGCTCACGTACGTCGTCGAGAACGACGAGGGGCCGCTCGCCGCGCTCGTCGCGCGGACGCGGACGACGGAGGACGGTATCGCCGTCACGCAGTTCGTCGAGATCGCGCCGCTCACCGGCGGCGACGAGTGGCTGGCCGGTGTCGCCCGCCTGTTCGACGCCGCGCTCGAAGAGCACGCCGACTCCGACATCGTCGCCGTCTCCGGGAGCGGAGTGCCGCGGGAGTTCCTCACCGAGCGGGGCTTTCTCGCCGACGACGAACGGCCGCTGTCGCTTTTGACTCGGAGTCGGGTGACCATCGTCTCGCGGCCGGTGACCGAGGACGGGCCGCGGGAGTTCGGCGGCCTACCGCTGGACGAACGCGAAAGTTGGTACGTCTCCTTTCTCGAACGGGACACGACGTGAGTCGGGTCGTCGATGCGCGCCGAAGGGGCGCGAGGGGAGACGAGTCGTCGATGCGCGCCGACGGGACGAGAGACGCGTAACGAGCTACGTCGACGAAACGCAGAAAGGAGATACTGCGACGAAACCCACCGACGAGGCGGGGAAAACGAAACGAACGGAGAGAGTCAATCGAAGGTTTCTGATGGAGGCGGCGCGCGAAATCCCGTTTCGAGGGGCGGGACGGCGGTTCGGCGGCGACCGACGCAGTCGCATCGGCCGGCGGCCGAAACGGTCAGACGGTCGACGATAGCGACCGGATAACGATACCCGAGAGAACTGACCCGAACTCGATGACAGAGACACGAACGCGGGTGAGAGCGACGCTGACGCGGGCGTACAGGCTCGGGCTGCTCGTGCTCAGCGTCCCCATCGTTCTCGGCGAGTACTTCGACGCCGACACCGGTGCGGCCTACGGCGTCGACCTCGGGACGAAGTGTCGCCTCGTCGCCCGGATGTTCTGGAACAACCTCCGACTCCCGACGGGGTCGTCGTTCGTCGAACACCTCGTCGTCGCCACGAAGATACTGCAGCTACCGCCCGACGAGGAGGGCGTCGTCGTCGAGTGCGGCTGTTACCTCGGCGGGAGCACGGCGAACCTCTCGCTCGTGGCGGGGCTCTGCGACCGAACGCTCGTCGTATTCGACTCCTTCGAGGGGATGCCCGAACCCGACGAGACGGACGAGGCGCACGTCCTCGTGCAGTCCGAGCAGGTCCACACGTACGAGGCCGGGTCGTGGCGCGGATCGCTCGACGACGTCCGTCGAAACGTCGCCGCCTACGGCGACGTCGACGCCTGCGAGTTCGTAGAGGGCTACTTCGAGGAGACGCTCCCGGCGTTCGACCGGCCGGTCGCGCTCGCCTTCCTGGACGTGGGTCTTCGACGTTCGGCCGAGACGTGTCTCGAAGGGCTCTGGCCGCTGCTTCGACGCGAGGGCTACCTGTTCACTCACGACGTGAAACACATGGAAATCTCGTCGCTGTTCTTCGACCAGGCGTGGTGGCGCGACCACCTCGACAGGGACGCGCCCGGACTCGTCGGCGCGGGCAGCGGGGTCGGCCTCCACCCGCAGCGAAACGGGTTCGGGAGCCTACTGGGCTACGTTGTCAAAGACCCGCGACTCGACCAGTTCGAGCGGGTGGAAGAACGGGGCGCGGGAGCCTACGGCGACGAACTGCTGCGAGACGAGTGAGCGAGGGTCCGGTCGACGCGGCGCGTCCCCGTCTCCGACCGCTCACCGGACGACGAGAAACGTCAGCGCCATCAGTACCCCCGTCGCGATGGCGAGGCGTTGCCACGTGAACGAGAGGAGGCCGACGAACTCGAAGCCGTAGAGGACGACCGACGCGAACGCGAGAGACAACACCAAGTTCATCACGAACAGGACCCGCGGGTCCCCTTGAGACTGCATAGCGCCTCCTGGTTCGGCGTGGCACTTAGCTTCTTTGTGCGGGCGGCCGTCACCGACGTATGCGACTCGGGAACCGCGAGGGGACGCCGGTCGACGCCGTGCCGTTTCTCGTCACGACGTCGCTCACGTTCGCGCTGACGTTCGCGTTCGGTCCCGCTTACGGCCTCTCGCTCGGCCTCCCGTTGAGTGTCGCCGTCGCCGCCTCCGGAGCCGTCTTCGCCGTCGCCGCGGCGGCGGCGTACTATCGGCTCGTCTGGTCCGTCAATCCCGACATCCGACGGGAGGTTCCCGCCGACGTACGACTGCTGAAACTGCTCTACTTCGTATTCGCGGTGTTTCTTCTCCTGTCGTTCCTCTCGGTGCTACAGCTCTGAGTTCGAGGGTTCGTCGGTCGGGGACACTTATGAGACCGCGGCGTCACGGACGACCCATGCACGAGGTGACGGTCTCTCGGTTCGTCCGCGCGCCCCCGCGGGTCGTCCGACGCGCGCTCACGCCCGAAGCGGTGATCCAGTACGAAGGGAGCTTCGAGGTCCGCGACGTCGAAGAGACCGAGGACGGTCCCGTCGTCGTCACCGGCACGGATCGCTTCCAGTTTGCGCTCCGCTTCGAGACGCTCGACGACGGCCTGTTCTACGAGCAGGCGGGCGAAGCCGGACCGTTCGACGCGATGGAGACGACGGTCGGCGTCGCCTCCGAGAACGAGGGGTCGCGGGTGACGGCCCGTTCGTCGGTGAGTCTCGGTCTCCCGCTGGCGGGGCTCACCGACCGCATCGCCGCCTGGAAACGGAAGGGGGAACTGAAGCGCGCGTTGGACGCCTTGGCCGCGGACGTGGAGTGACGCGACGCGGAACGGGTAGCGCGAGTCGAACGGGTACCCGACTCAGGGTTCGGTGACGACGAACTCCTCGCCCTGTCTCGGGAACGGGTTCTCGAACGTCGACCAGTCGGCGTCCATCTCCTCGTCGGTGAGCAGACAGTCGTCGAGCGTCGCCGTCGTCGCTTCCTCGTCGAGGTCCGTGCCGATGACGACGAACGCGGTGCGTCGGTCGCCCCACTCGTCGTCCCACGCCAACTCACTGTGGTTCGACCGGTAGAGGTCCTGGTCGAGTTCGGGGAGAGTCGCAATCCACTGACCGACCGCCTCGGCGCGCACCGACGGCCCCGCTTGGCCGACGACGACGGGCGATTCCCGCCCGGCGACCCAGCAGGTCCCCTTCGAGCGGACGACGTTCGTCGGGAGGTCGGAGAGCAGCGCCGCGAACCGCTCGGGGTGGAACGGCCGACGACGACGGTAGGTGAACGAGGAGACGCCGTACACCTCGTCGGGGTGGCGGTGGTCGTGGTCGTCGCTCCCGTGAGCGTGGCCGTTGTGGGCGTGGTCGTGCGTTCCGTCGTCGCCCTCGTCGGCGGCGTCGAGCGCCTGTTTCCACCCCGCCATCTCGGCGGCGGTCGCCGGGTCGTACAACTGCCGGCCGAACAACCGGTCGGGGTCGACCGCCGACTCCGTCGTCCGGAGAATCTCGGCGTCGGGCACGAGCGCCCGCACCATCTCCTCGACGGCGGCCATCTCCGCCTCGGAGACGAGGTCGGATTTGTTCAGCAGCACGAGGTTAGCGAACTCCACCTGTTCGACGAGGAGGTCGGAGAGCGGACGGCTGTCGTCCTCGTCGGTGCCGCGGCGCTCGGCGACGCCCTCACCGCCGAAGGCGTCGTAGAACAGTCGAGAGTCGAGCACCGTCACGAGCGAGTCCACCTCGTACAGCGCCGCCGCGCGCGACCCGGTGGTGAAGAGGCGGGCGACCGGTTCGGGTTCGCTGATGCCCGAGGACTCGACGACGAGAACGTCGAAGTCGCGGTTTCGCGCGAGTCGGGTGACCGCAGTTTCGAGGTCGTCCTGCAGTTCACAGCAGATGCAGCCGTTCGACAGCTCGGCGACGCCGTCGCCGACCGAGAGGTCGGAGTTCGCGCTCACGAGTTCGGCGTCGACGTTGAGGTCGCCCATGTCGTTGACGAGAACGGCGATGTTTCGGTCCCCCGCGTTTCGGAGGAGGTGGTTCAACAACGTCGTCTTCCCGGCACCGAGGCTCCCGCTGAGAACAGTGACGGGAATCGTCTGCGTCATGTAGACACACTCGCCACCCGACGACCATGAAGCTACGGCGTTCGGCGGCGCGTGCCGGTTCGCGCCGGGGAGAGGCGAGGACGCGTCGGGGTCCGAGCGCGAGTCCCGGAAACGGACGACGTGAGCGACATGCTTTTGCCCGCTCCGAGAAGGACGTGAACGTATGACACTCGCAGAGCGCATCGCGGCCTTCCGCGACATCGCCGAGGAGTGGCTTCGAGGACTCTACCACGGGATGATAAGCCACCCGGCGTACGAGAAGATAGAGAACGAGGCCGAAGACGTCGAGGATGCGTTCATGCTCGCCTGTTTCCCCGACGCGTTCGGCATCCCGTCGCCCGTCTCCTACTACACCGCCGAACTGCTCCCCTATCTCGAAGACGAGTTCGAGGCGTGGGAGCGACGGATGTGGGACCGCGGGTCGCTGCTCGAACGCAAAGGCCAGCAGTACCACTTCTGACGATGCGGAAGTTCGTCTTCTTCGGCGGCAAGGGGGGCGTGGGCAAGACGACGGTGTCGAGCGCGTACGCCTACAAGTGTGCGAACGCGGGGCTTCGGACGCTCGTCGTCTCGACGGACCCGGCGCACTCGACGTCGGACGTCTTCGACCAGCAGTTCGACGACACGCCGAAACCGGTCGACGGCGTCTCCGGCCTCGACGCGATGGAACTCGACCCCGAGGAGGAGGTGAGTCGCCACCTCCAGGGTATCAAGCGGTCGCTGTCGACGCAGGTGAGTCCGGCGATGGTCAACGAGATAGACCGCCAGGTCGAGATGGCCCACCAGACGCCCGGCGCGTACGAGGCGGCGCTGTTCGACCGCTTCGTCGACGTGATGCGCGAGAGCGACGAGTACGACCGCGTCGTCTTCGACACCTCGCCGACCGGGGGGACGCTCCGGTTGCTGTCGCTACCGGAGTTTCTGGAGGGGTGGGCCGAGCGCCTGCTCGCCAAGCGGAAACAGAGCGTCCGTCTGTTCGAGCGGGCGGCCATCGGCGGGAGAGAGCCGCGACGGATGCGCGAGGGCGACCCCGTCATCGCGCAGTTGGAGGAGCGCCGCGACCGCTTTGCGCTCGCGGGGGAGTTGCTCCGCGAGGAGGCCGCCTTCTTCCTCGTCGTCAACCCCGACGAGCTGTCGATTCGGGAGACGGAACGGGCGATCGGGTCGCTCGACGACGCGACGCTCGACGTGCGCGGCCTCGTCGTCAACAAACTCACACCCGAGCCCGACGACGACGAGAACGGTCGAGGAGCGCGCTTCCTGCGCGACAGGGTCCGGACCGAGCGCGAGCGTCTGAAGACGCTGCGCGAGGAGTTCGACAAACCGGTCGTCGCCGAGATCGTGACGCGCGTCGCGGAGGTGAAAGGCGACCTGCTGACCGAGGTGGCCGCCGAGATGGACGTCGAGGTGCATCGAGAACCTGTTAAATGACCGGAGAGTCGCTAAATATTAGTAGAAATTTCACACATCCGCACTGACTGGTTGTGGACTCAAAGAGAGAAAACGCGGAATACAACGTCTATCGCGTACGGCAGCGTCCGTACTGGAAGCTAACGTTTATATGTGGTATACACACATCCACGATGTGGTAGCGTAACATGGTGCAAATCATCTGGCTGGTGGCGACGGTGCTCGTACTGTTCAGCGTGGGGTACTTCGGGTACTCGCGGTATCTCGCGCGGTTCGTCGAACTCGACGACGCCAACACGACACCGGCGCACAAGTACGAAGACGGACAGGAGTACGTCCCGGCGAAGAAGCCGGTGCTCTTGGGGCATCACTATTCGAGTATCGCGGGCGGCGCACCCATCGTCGGCCCCATCACGGCCGGCGTGGTGTGGGGCTGGGTGCCCGCGCTCCTGTGGATTGCCATCGGCAACCCCCTGATGGGCGCGACCCACGACTTCGTCTCGCTGTCGGCGAGTCTCCGACACGACGGGAAGTCCATCGGGTACATCGTCGGCGAGTACGTCGGCCAACGGGGCAAGAACATGCTGCTGTGGTTCGCGTTCCTCACGATAATCCTCGTCGTCGCGGTGTTCGCGCTCGTCGTGGCGATCGTGTTCAACGCCTTCCCGCAGGCGGCGACGGCGAGCCTGATCTACATCGGGCTCGCGGTGCTGTTCGGCGTCTACCTGTACCAGTTGAACTTGCCGTTCCTCGCCGGGACCGCGGCGTTCGTCGTCGCGATGTTCGTCGGCGTCTACGTGGGTATCCTGTACCCCATCGCGCTGCTCCCGGGCGATTACCCCGCGGGTACCATCGTCCTGCTCTCGATGGAGGGGGCGTGGCTCCCGGCCGCGGAGGCGTTCGGCGCGAACACCGCCGCGTGGATTCCGGTCGTCCTCGTCTACGGCGCAATCGCCAGCGCGCTTCCGGTGTGGGTGCTCCTGCAACCGCGCGACTACCTCTCGTCGTTCCTGCTGTACACCGGCGTCGGCGGCGCGCTGCTCGCCATCATCGTCGGCACGTTCTTCGGCGCGAGCGAACCGCTCGTGACGAACCTCGAACCGTACTACGGCTTTATCGGCCGCGGCGGCCTGCCGCTGTTCCCGCTGCTGTTCATCACCATCGCCTGCGGGACCATCAGCGGCTTCCACTCGCTCGTCTCCTCGGGGACGACCTCGAAGCAGCTGAACAAGGAGTCCGACGCCCGCCTCATCGGCTACGGCGGGATGCTCGGCGAAGGGCTGCTGGCCGTCGTCGCGCTGTCGGCGGTCGCAATCGTCTCGCCCGACGTGGGCAGCGGTATCGGTCTCGCACTCCCGACGTTCGCGACTGGCGGCGGCATCATGCTCACGAGCTTCGGTATCCCGACGAGCTTCGGCGGCCCGTTCATGGCGCTCGTGCTCGTGAGCTTCCTGCTCACGTCGACGGACACGGCCGTCAGGCTCGGTCGGTACATGATGGAGGAGATCGTCGACACGCCCGAGACGTCGGTGCAGTCGTTCGCAGCCGACCGGTACGGCAACGCGCTCGTCCAGACGCTTCCGGCGTACATCCTCATCGCGAGCGGGTCGTGGGAGACGCTGTGGGCGCTGTTCGGCGGCGCGAACCAGCTGCTCGCCGCGCTGGCGCTCCTGACGGGGACGGTCTGGCTGGCGAACTGGAGCGACTCCAAACAGCTCGTGAGCACCGGCGGCCCGATGGTGCTCATGGTCACCATCACGGTGATCGGCCTGACGTGGATCGCGATCCACGACAACCTCTACGCGAAGTTCCTCGACTCGGAGTGGATGGCCTCCGCGAGCATCTTCGAGATTCTCGCCGGGGTGGCGCAGATCGCCATCGCACTCACCCTCATCTACCTGGCGCTCTCGCTGGTGAAGTTGGGGTACGAGAACATCCAGAGAGTCCGCGAGGAGCCCGGTTCCGGCGAGTTCACGCCCGGCGACGACTGAACTGAACGCGACCGGTTTCTTTCCGTTTTTCACCGCAGCCAGCGACGATACCGAGTTTCGACGAGAAGAGGGCGGCCGTCGCGTCAGCGAAGCCGACCGAACAGTCGGGAGAGCAGGCCCTCTCTCTCGGTCGGGTCGACGTCGCTCCAGAGCGCGAACGCGCGGGCGACGTCGGCGTTCTCGCTGGCGACGACCGCTTCGTCCTCGGGGGCGACGACGACCAGATTCGTCTCGTAGTGGCCGTAGTAGCCGTACTTGATGAGCGTCCGGCTACTGTGGCCGGCGACGAACTCGCGGACGTCGTCGGGTATCTCGGGGACGACGAGGACGAACGTGAAGTCGGTGCCGTAGTGTTCCTCGTCGGCGACGAGCCACTGCGGGTCGTCGGCGAGTTCGTGACCCAGCGAGACGACCGCCTCGAGGTCGGCGACCGAGACGCCCGAGCGACGCTGGGCGAACAGATACTCCTCGGAGGCGTGGTTCGCGTAGTTGAGCGACGGGTGGAAGAAGTGCTTCTGGCTCTCGACGCGCATCCTCCCGAACAGGTCGAACGCCCGCCCGTGGACGGTCCGGTCCCTCTCGAGGTCGTAGTTGAACATGATGCGGTCGCTCACCCGGTCGAGGTACTCGTCCTCCCAGTCGGGGATGTCCGGGTAGAGCGGCTCCTCGGCGTCTCGACCGGCGCCCTCACTCGCGTCGCTCATGGGTCGTACGCAGTCGCGTCGCCGCTGACCTTGGGTGCACCGATGGCGAGTACGTCGACGGGTGCGTCGGCGTCCTCGGGGTTGTGCGCACGCTGTGGGTCGCCCGGCGAGACGGCGAACAGACAGCCCTCGTCCACCTCGAACGTCTCCTCGGGCGTCTCGACGAACAGCGTCCCCGAGAGGACGAAGAACGCCTCCTCCTGTCTCTCGTGGGAGTGATACATCAGCGGAATCTGCTCGCCCGGTTCCGCGCGGAACCGATTGACGGCCATCTGTTCGAGTCCGGCGGCGTCGGTGAGTCGCCGGAGTTCACAGGGACGGTCGGGGGTCGGGTCGACCGCGTCCGAGTCCACGAGACGGTAACTCATACCGGAGACAGACAGCACGGCGACAAAAACGCGTCGGGAGCGCGGGAGAAGCTTTAATCCGCGTTGTCCCCAACGACCGTGCGAGAGAGACACATGGGAGGAAAACGAACCGAGGCGTGCGGCCGCTGCTCGATGAGCTCCGTCGTGTCGCTGACGACGGAGGGACGTGACGAAGCGGACGGAGAGAGTCGGACCCCGTTTTCGGGCGCGCGAATCGAACTCGACGACGACCAACTCCGTCGCGCCTCGCCGTCGGCGTGGTTCGAGGGAACGCGGCGTCGCCTCGACGAGCTCGCGACGAGACTCGCGTACGGCGAACGGTAGCGGCGAACCGGCGCTCGGTGAGTGCGAACGGTGCTCACCGGGAGACGCTTATTAGTGTCGGGCGACGTACCCACTGGCAGGCGATGGAAGAGAGTATATCAGGGTTCAAGCTTCACGGCTCGTGGGGCGAAATCGTCGAACACGGCGAACGCATCACTCGCGCCCTCCACGATGTGGGAGCGTCGGGCGACGCGTTCGAGGAGTGGGACGAGTGGCGTCCGAAGGTCCACGAACGACTCGCCGAGGACGTAAACGAGAAGACGGCCGAACAGGCGAGCGTCGGCGAGGGCAAAGGTGAGAAAGCCGGGAAGAATCCGGACGACGACCTTCGTACGGCCGGCGAGAAGCTGTCCGAGTCCTACGAGAGAGTCGAGCAGGGCGACAACGAGGGCGCGATGGAGCGCTGGCAGGACTCCATCGGCTACGTCGCGCGGGCGGCGGACTCCGCCAGCAGGAAGGCGGTTCGCGCCGTCGAGAGCACCGTCTACCAGAAGGTGATGACCCAGCTCGCGCCGTACTACTTCGACAACGAACTCGTCAGCGCGAACATCCAGAAGACGACCCGCGGCGACAGCGAGCAGTTCATCTTCGAGGTGAACGTCAACGACGACGAGTTGAAACGACAGGTGTCCGAGCGTCTCGGCGAGTACGAAGACAGCATCGACCGCTGGCACGTCGACACCGAAAAGGAGACGGAGACGGCTGAAGCCGTCGACGGCGTCGAACCGCCTGAACCGAGGGGGACGACGCGCTCGACGACGAACTAGTGCGAGTTCATCTCGCACCGAATCGTCGGCGGGCGCGAGGAGACGACGAACTAGTGCGAGCCTCGTCCACACTGAACCGTCGGCGGGCGCGAGGAGAACCGTCGAAGACGCCATCGCACTCTTCCCCGAGCGAAAACAGTCATAGCGGTCGCTCTCTATCGTACGGACGATGGCAGGACCGCTCCGGGCAGAGGCGGGCGAACTGAGTACAGACGAGATTCTGAGCGCGCTGCGAGACGGTCGTCGTGTCGTCATCACGACGCAGATGTTCGGGAGCGACCACGACGTGACGCTCCGGCACGACGGCGCGACGTACTACTGCGACACGCCGACGACGCTACACAAACACGAGGAGGAGTCGGAGATGCTCGCGTGCATCGAGAAGATGGGATACGGGCGCGTGGACGCAGAGTGACAGTAACGGAGGGCTTTAATCAGCGACGCCGCATACATCGAGTATGACCGACACACCCGAGATGGAAGACCTCGTCCGGACCGACGACCCCGGTTTCGGGCAGGTTCTCGCGTGCGTCTTCGGGGTTCAAGAACACGAGAGCCGAACGTATCTCGTCTTGTTGGAGTATCCGGGAAGCACCGTCGCCGAACTCGCCGAGGAGCTCGACCGAGACAGGAGCAACGTCAACCGCTCCCTGATGACGCTTCTGGAGAAGGGCCTCGCCGAGCGACAGCGCCGACTGCTCGACCCCGGCGGCTACGTCTACCAGTACACCGCGACGCCGCTGCCGGAGGCGAAGACGATGCTGCACGACGCGCTCGACGAGTGGGCCGAACTCGTCCACGAGCGCATCGACGAGTTCGGCGGCGAGTAGCGCCGACGCTCGCGCCGGCCGCACCTCCCGCGAGACGGCCGGCGTCGACGACCGACGCCGACCCGCTCGGCAGCATTCCCCCGAACCTGCGGACTTTTCCCTCCCGGGCGTTCAGGCCATACCGATGAGTCTGAAGCTCTCACGACAGTCGCAGACGGCCCCCGAGGTGGCCGACGACGGAATCTGGCTGGAGTGCATCGAGTGCGGCGAGGCGTTCGCGCCGTTCGAGACGGTTCGTTACACGTGCGACGACTGCGACGGCCTGCTGGAGGTCCGCTACGACGACCTGCCGACGTGGGACGAGTTCGACGACGACCAGCGCGGCGTCTGGCGCTACAACGCTGCGCTCCCGTTCGAGGAGGGGGTGAGTCTCCCCGAAGGCGACACGCCGCTTCACGAGGTGCCCCGACTGGAGGAGTCGGTCGGCGTCCACCGCCTCCGCATCAAACACGAGGGGATGAACCCGACCGGGAGTTTCAAAGACCGAGGGATGACCGTCGGCGTCCGCGTCGCCGAGGAACTGGGCGTCGACCGCCTCGCCTGCGCCTCCACCGGAAACACGAGCGCCGCGCTCGCCGCGTACGGCGCTCGCGCCGGTCTGGAGACGCTCGTACTGCTCCCCTCGGGGAAGGTCGCCGCCGGCAAAATCGCACAGGCGAGCCTCCACGGCGCGCGAATCCTCGAAGTCGACGGCAACTTCGACAGCTGCCTCGACATCGTCCAGGAGCTCGCCGCCCGCGGGGAAGCCTACCTCTTGAACTCGCTGAACCCCTTCCGACTGGAGGGACAGAAGACTATCGGCCTCGAAATTCTGGAACGATTCTACGCCGACGAGGGGCGATACCCCGACAGAATCGTCCTCCCGGTCGGCAACGCGGGCAACACCGCCGCGCTGTACAAGGCGTTCCGCGAACTCGTCGCCAGCGGCGCGCTGCACCCGCGCGACGTGCCGAAGCTCACCGGCGTCCAGGCCGAGGGCGCGGCACCGATGGTCGAAGCCGTCGAGAACGACGCCGACGAGGTCCGGCGGTGGGACGAGGTGGAGACCAAAGCCACCGCGATTCGCATCGGCAACCCGGTCAACGCGCCGAAGGCGCTGCCGGGCATCCGCGAGACGGGCGGTACCGCGGTGTCGGTCTCCGACGAGGCCATCACGTCGGCACAGCGCGCGCTCGCACGGGAGGGTATCGGCGTCGAACCCGCCTCGGCGGCCTCCGTCGCCGGCCTCCAGAAGCTTCGGAATCGAGGTGTCGTCGACGCCGACGAGGACGTCGTCTGCCTCACGACGGGCCACCTCCTGAAAGACCCCGACGCCGCGTTCGAGGCGGGCGACGACCCCGAACCCGTTCCCAACGACACCGACGCGGTGCTCCGTCACCTCGAAGGTCGAAACGGCGGAGTTCTCTCCAAACTGAAGGGTCGGTTCGGTCGCTGACGACCCAGCAGACCGAACACTCTTGCGTTCCTGTGTGAGTATGACCATTGTCTGACACGGGTTTTTCCCAACTGCACTACCTACGAGCGTCTATGCCGCTATCGGGCTTTCCGACGGGTACCGTGAGCAGACCGAACAGCCGGACGTATCCGGCCGGGGAACGACAGGAACGAACCGCCGAGCGGCGGCGCGAGACGGAGCAGGGTCGTCTGCCACAGCGAACCGCGCGGTCAGTCGACGTCGTCGACTCGGGTACGCCGACGGACACTGCCGACTCCCACGAGGACGCGCGCTCGACGGTCGCAGTCTCGTCGTCGCCGCAGTCGCCGCAAGCGTCGGAGTCGTCGCCGCAGTCGCCGCAAGCGTCGGAGTCGTCGCTCGCCTCGTCGCAATCGTCGGAGTCGTCACTGCAGTCGTCGCAGTCGTCGTCGCAGTCGTCGACACCGCTCGTCGACGAGTCGACGAGCCTGCTAGACCGTCTCGGGGCGGTCGAAACGCGCATCCGGAGACTCGAATCCGAACTCGACCGCCTCGGCTCCGAGCGGGGTTTCGTCGACGTCCAATCGCGCGAGGAACGACGCGGAGGCCGCTCGAAACGCGACACCTGGGCGCGAAACCGAACGCAGCGACGGAGTCGAAAACCGCTCCGAGACCGGAACGACGACAGGAACCTGCTTCCGAAGCAGCAGGGGAGCCTCTTGCCGAAGAAGAACGACAACCTCCTCCGGAAACTGTTCTGGCCCTGAACGGTCGGCGGTCCCCGCTGACACTCCAACGAAGCCAAGAGTTTCTTTTTCGTGAAGGAGTGTGACAGTGGTCTGACGCAGACTTTTGGTACTCAATGACATATCCGAACGTGTGTCGCTCTCCGACCTCCCAACTGGCACCGTCAGCGAACCGACCTCCCGAACGTATCCAGACCGTGCGTCGACTCGGCGGCCGAGACGACTGCCGAGATCCGACGGCGGCTTCGACGTCCGACGGCCGCCGCAGTCGTCACGCGGAGACGCGAGCGGCTCGAACGGCCGGCTGCCGTCCGGAGCGACGGCGGACCGACAGCAGCTCGAAGCGCTCCGAGCGCGTATCCGACAGCTAGAAGCGGAAGTCGAGCACCTCGAATCGGAGCGACAGGCCGTCATCGACCACTACGAAGAGCTGTTGCGAGAACAGCGAACTCGGAGCGACGAGAACCGGGGACACCGCCGTCGGGACGAACATCCCATCCGTCGGCTGCTCGGGCTGTAGCCGTCGACTACACGGCTCTGACCGCCGGCTGGACGACCCTAACCGCCGACTACACGACTCTAACCGCCGGCTGCTCGGACCTCGATTACTCGGCGGCGATGTCGAGTCGTCGCGCCTCGGCGTCGCCGTTGAGGACGATGGTGCGGACGCCGATGATACGGTCGTCGGCCAGAAGCGCTTCGGCGGCTTCCTCGGGAACCGCCGAGTCGAGGTTGTAGACGGTGAGCGCCTCGCCACCGCGAGTCTCGCGGGCGTTGAACATCCCCGCGATGTTCACGTCGTGGTCGCCGAGAACGGTGCCGATGAGGCCGATGACGCCCGGTTTGTCGTAGTTGCGCGCGACGAGCATGTGACCGTGCGGGACGGCGTCGACGCGGTAGCCGTCGATGCGGACGATTCGCGGCTCCTCGCCGGCGAAGAGGGTTCCGCTCACGGAGAGCGTCTCCTCGCCGTCGCCGACGGTGACGGTGACGAGGCTCTGGAAGTCCTCGCTCTGCCTGCTCTTGCTCTCGGTGACGTCGATGCCGCGCTCCTCGGCGAGGTGCGGCGCGTTGACCGCGTTGACCTGCCACTCCAGCGGCTCGAAGACGCCTTTCAGGCCGCTCGCGGTGACGAGTTCGACGTCCTCGGCGGCGATGTCGCCGTCGTAGGCGACCTCGATCTCGGAGACGCGCTCGCCAAACACCTGCGCGGCGATCTTGCCGGCCGTCTCCGCGAGGCCGATGTACGGCTTGATGCGCGGGAACGCCTTCTCGTCGACCGATGGCGCGTTCAGTGCGTTGAGAACGGGCTCCTCCGCGAACGCCGCGAGCACCTGTTCGGCGGTGTCGACGGCGACGCTCTCCTGGGCCGCTTCGGTCGATGCGCCGAGGTGCGGCGTGACGATGATGTCGTCGACGCCGAGTAGCGGCGAGTCCTCCGCGAGCGGTTCCTCCTCGAACACGTCGAGCGCCGCGCCGGCGACGGTGCCGTCTTCGACGGCCGCCGCGAGCGCGTCCTCGTCGATGATGCCGCCGCGCGCGCAGTTGACGATGTAGCCGTGGCCGAACGTGTCGAGTTCGTCCTCGCTTATCATCCCGCGCGTCTCGGGCAGGAGCGGGGTGTGAATCGTCAGGAAGTCGGCGCGGGCGAGACAGGCGTCGAGTTCGTCGACGAGCTCCGCGCCGAACTGGTCGGCGCGCTCTTCAGAGATGTAGGGGTCGTAGACGACGAGGTCCGTACCGAGGTTGCCGAGGCGTTTGGCGACTTCCTGGCCGACGCGACCGAAGCCGACGATTCCGAGGGTCTTACCGTTGATCTCGGTGCCGAGGTAGTCGCTCTTGGCCCACTCGCCGGCCTTCAGGCGGACGTGCGCCTGCGGAATCGAGCGCGCGGCGGCGAACGCCATGGCGACGGTGTGCTCGGCGGCGGCGCGGACGTTCCCCTCCGGCGCGTTGGCGACGATGACGCCGTGGTCGGTGGCGGCGTCGATGTCGATGTTGTCGACGCCGATGCCGGCGCGGCCGACGATGACGAGGTCGGGGGCCGCGTCGAAGACGGCCTCGTTCACGTCGGTTCCGGAGCGAACCACGAGCGCGTTGGCGTCGGCGACGGCCGAGAGCAGTTCTTCGCCCGCTACGTCGTAGGCGGTTTCGACTTCGTGACCCGCCTCGCGGAGTCGTTCCAAGCCGGCGTCCGCGATAGGGTCGGTGACCAGCACCTTCATGGCTCTACGCTTCTTCGGATAGCGGTTAAGGGTTTCTTCACAGGCATGCTTGGCGAGGGGTGATACAAGTCGCTCGATATGCACGTTTGTGTCCAATCTGGCGCGTCGGATTGCACGAAGGATTCGGTGACGTGCATCGCTTCGGCGGGACCGGTCGGCGAGCGCGACGGCGATAATCGGGAAACGACCCAGTCGTCCGCGTTCGGCTCGTCTCCCTCGATAGCGACCCGGTGAGGGGTAGGGGCGCGAAACGTGCCGTTTCGGGTGGTTTCAAACCCGCGGCCCCCCTCTCACTCGGCATGAAACTCGTCGCGTTCGACTTCGACGGAACGCTCTCGGACTCGGAGATGACGGTGCTGCTCGGCAAGCGGAAGGGTGTTGCCGACGAGATGGCTGACATCACCGAGCGGGCGATGAACGACGAACTCAGCTACGCGGAGAGCCTCTACGACCGCGCGGCGCTCCTCGAAGGACTGGAGGAGGAACGCGCGCAGGAGGCGTACGACGAGGTGAAACTCCGACCCGGCGCGGCGAAACTCATCAGACGGCTCAACGACTACGGCCACCACACCGCTATCCTCACCGGCGGGTTCGAGCGCGGCGTCGAAACTGCACTGGAAGCGGAGGGGGTCGACGTGGACACCATCGTCGCCAACCGCCTCCCCGTGAAGGGCGGGCGACTGACCGGCGAGGCGGAAGGCCCGCTCATCGAGGGGACGAAGGACCGCGAACTCGAACGCCTCGCCGACGAGTTGGACGTCGAGATGAGCCAGACCGTCGCCGTCGGCGACGGCGCGAACGACCTCCCGATGCTCGAAGTCGCCGGGTTCTCGGTCGGATTCCTCCCGAAGAAGGCGGTCCGGCCCGCCTGCGACACCATCGTCGCCTCGATGTATCGACTGGGGAAGGTGTTCGAGGGACGGAGCATGCTGCGGCCCGAGGAGTAAGCTCAGTTCGTCGCCGCCTCGATGGCTTGGTCCAAGTCGGCGAGGATGTCCTCGGGGTCTTCGATGCCGACGGAGAGCCGAACCATGTCGTCGGTGACGCCCGCCGCCTCCTGCTCCTCCGCGGTGAGTTGCTGGTGGGTCGTCGACGCGGGGTGGATGACCAGCGTCTTCGCGTCGCCGACGTTCGCCAGCAACGAGGCGAGTTCGACGCTCTCGACCGTCGCGCGGGCGGCGTCGTACCCTTCCGAGAGGCCGAACGTAATCATCCCGCCGTAGCCGCCCTCCAGATACTCCGAGGCCTCCGCGTGCGTCTCGTGCGATTCGAGTCCGGGGTAGTTCACCCACTCGACGGCCGCGTGGTCGTCGAGATACTCGGCGACGATTTGGGCGTTCTCGCAGTGGCGCTCCATTCGCAGGGGTAGGGTCTCCAGTTTTTCGAGCGTCTGCCAGGCGTCGAACGGCGACTGCTGGTTGCCCAAATCCCGCAGACCGCGGGCGATGGCGGCGTACGTGAACGCGGCGTCGCCGAAGCGCTCGGCGAAGTTGACGCCGTGGTACGCCGGATTGTCGGTGGCGATTTCGGCGTACTTCTCCGCGTACTCCGCCCACGGGAACGACCCGCCGTCGACGAGCGCGCCGCCGACTGTCGTGCCCGCGCCGGTAATCCACTTCGTCGTCGACTCCCAGACGAGGTCCGCGCCGTGTTCGAGCGGACGGCACAGCGCGGGAGTGGCAAACGTGTTGTCGACGAACAGCGGTGCGCCGTTCTCGTGGGCGATGTCGGCGATGCGTTCGATGTCGGGCGTCACGAGCGCCGGATTGCCGATGGTTTCGAGGTGGACGTACGCTGTGTTTTCGTCGATGGCCTCCGCGTAGGCGTCGTAGTCGAGCGCGTCGACGAACCGCGTCGAGATGCCGCGGCGTTCGACGGTGTGGGTGAGGTAGGTGTACGTCCCGCCGTACAGCGCCGACGACGAGACGACGTTGTCGCCGGCTTCGGCGAGCAGGAACGTCGCGAGGTCGAACGACGCCATCCCCGACGAGGTGGCGACCGCGCCGACGCCGCCTTCGAGCGACGCGAGGCGCTCCTGCAGCATCGCGTTCGTCGGGTTCATCAGCCGCGAGTAGATGTGCCCCGGCTTCTCCAGGGCGAACTGCGCGGCGGCGTCGTCGGCGTCGTCGAAGACGTAGGAGGTCGTCTGGTACAGCGGCGGTGCGCGCGCGCCGGTCGCCGGGTCGGGGTCCTGCCCGGCGTGGAGGCTCCGCGTTCGGAAGCCGGGGCTGTCGGATGCGTCGGGGGTGTCGTCGTTCTCCTCGGACATGATGGTTCGTTAGCAGTCGACGGGGGTAAAACGGGGTGACCGAGACAGGAACTGCCGAGAACTACGGCGACACTACCGGGAGCGACGGCGCGAACGACCGACGAGTCGGTCGTGTGAGACCGAAGTGACCAGAGTCGGTCGTGTGGGACCGAAGCGGTCGGACGAGTCAGGTCGAGAACAGACTGGAGTGGACGGGCGCGAACTCGGTTTCAGTGCCCCCGTCGCTCTCGACGGCCGTATCGGTGATGGCGCGACCCTCGACGCCGTCTTCGAGGAAGTCCGCGACGGGCGGGCCGACGTTCTCCGGTTCGACGAGGAACGCGTCGTGGCCGTGGTCGGAGTCGACGACGTGGTGGGCGACTGGAACGTCCGAACTCCGAAACGCCTCCGCGAGCGACTCGGACTGCTCGACGGTGAAGTGCCAGTCGGCGGTGAAGGAGAGCAGCAGGGCTTCCCCCGCGAACGCCGCCAGTGCGTCGGCGTCCGAGTCGTACCCCTCACGGAGGTCGAAGTCGTCCATCGCCCGCGTCAGGTAGAGGTAGGAGTTGGCGTCGAAGCGGTCGACGAAGCTGTCGGCGTTGTAGTCGAGATACGACTCCACGTCGCGGTACGGGAAGAATGAGGCCGCGGGGTCCGACGGAAACGTCTCGCGGTGGGCGTCGCGGCCCGCCGAGCGCCGGCCGAACTTCTGGGCCATCGACGACTTCGAGAGGTACATCACGTGGCCCAACTGCCGCGCGAGCGCCAGTCCGTTCTCCGGCTCCGATTTTCCGTAGTAGTCGCCGCCGTTCCAGTCGGGGTCGGTCGTGATGGCGCGGCGGGCGACGGCGTCGAGCGCGAGGCACTGCGGGTCGAGGCGGGCGGCGGCGGCGACGACGACCAGTCGGGTCACGTCGTCGGGGTAGCGCCGCGCCCAGTCGAGCGCGTTCATCCCGCCGACGCTGCCGCCGACGACGGCGTGGAGGCGGCCGACGCCGAGCGCGTCGAGCAGGCGGCGCTGCGCGCGCGTCCAGTCGCCGACGGTCACGGGGGGGAAGTCGGTCCCCCACGGTTCGCCGTCGGGACCGTCGCTCGACGGGCCGGAACTGCCGTAACACGACCCGGGGACGTTCGCGCAGACGACGTAGTACTCGGAGGTGTCGATGGCTTTGCCGGGGCCGACGACGTCGTTCCACCACGCGCGAGCCTGTCCGGCGGTCTGTGCGGCGGTGTCGCCTTCGGCTTCTGCTTCGTCCGCCTCGCCGACGCCGGCGTCGTCGCGCGACCACGCCGACCGGTCCACGTCGGCGACGTGCTGGCTCCCCGTGAGCGCGTGGCAGACCAAGACGGCGTTGTCGCCGGTGAACTCGCCGTACGACTCGTAGGCGATTCGCAGGTCGTCGACGGACTCGCCGCACTCGAACTCGAACTCGCCCAGCGAGACGGTGTCGCGGTCGACTGTCGTCATGTTTCTCCGCCGGAACGTGTCGCTCGGTCGATGCTGCGCTCTACGTCCGCCAAGATATCTTCCGGGTTCTCGATGCCGACCGAGAAGCGGAGCATGTCCGGGCGAACGCCCGCCGCGCGCTGTTCCTCCTCCGTCAACTGGGCGTGGGTCGTCGAGGCGGGGTGGATGACGAGCGTCTTCGCGTCGCCGATGTTCGCGAGGAAGGACGCGAGTTCCGTCTCCTCGCAGAACGTCTTGCTCGCCTCGTAGCCGCCTTCGAGACCGAACGTGACCATGCCGCCGAAATCCGCGAGGTAGCGGGCGGCGTTATCGTGCGTCGGATGCGAGTCCAGCCCGGGATGGGTCACCCACGCTACCTCGTCGTGGTCGGCGAGGTACTCGGCGACGATGCGGGCGTTCTCGCAGTGGCGGTCCATCCGGAGGGGGAGGGTTTCGAGCCCTTGCAAGGTCTGCCAGGCGTCGAACGGCGACTGCTGGTTGCCGAGCGAACGGACGGCGCGCTGTCGCGCCGCGGTGGCGAACGCCGCGTCGCCGAAGCGCTCCGAGAAGTCGACGCCGAACGCGGGGTTCTCGCCCGCGAGTTCCGGGTACTTCTCCGCGTGGTCGGCCCACGGGAACGACCCGCCGTCGACGAGGATGCCGCCGACAGTCGTCCCGGAGCCGTGGAGCCACTTCGTCGTCGACTCCCAGACGATGTCCGCGCCGTGTTCGAGCGGGCGACACAGCGCCGGCGTCGCGAACGTGTTGTCGACGAACAGCGGCGCGCCGTTGTTGTGGGCGATCTCGGCCACGCGCTCGAAGTCGGGGGTCACGAGCGACGGGTTGGCGATGGTCTCGACGTGGACGAAGGCAGTCTCTCCGTCGATTGCCTCGGCGTAGGCGTCGTAGTCGAGCGTCTCGACGGTTCGGGTCTCGATGCCCCGTCTGCTGGCCATCTTCGAGAGGTAGGCGCTCGTCCCGCCGTAGGCGTCGGCGCTGGCGACGACGTTGTCGCCCGCGGAGGCCAGAATGCTGGTCGCGCTGTCGAACGCCGCCATCCCCGAGGCGGTGGCGACGGCCCCGGTGCCGCCTTCGAGGTCGGCGAGACGGTCTTCGAGGATTCGGACGGTCGGGTTCGAGATGCGCGAGTAGACGTCGCCCTCGGCGTCGAGCGCGTACAGGTCGGCCGCGCGGTCGGCGTCGTCGAAGACGTACGACGTGGTCTGGTAGATGGGCGGCGCTCGCGCGCCTGTCACGGGGTCCGGCGCGTGCCCGGCGTGGAGGCTCCGGGTTCTGAAGCCGCGAGTCATGTACGAGAAGCATATTCTCTGAGAAGGATATAACCGTCAGTTACGGCAAATGCTGCAGGCTCGTCGCTGCCGCTCGCTCGACGACGGTCGGAGAGAAAACAGGGCGTCGTTCAGTCGTCAGAGGTCGTCGCGGTCGCGGTCTCCAACTGTTCCTCGGCCGTCTCCAGTCCCGCCTCGACATCCACGTCGACGCCGACCTCGTCCATCGCCTCGCCCACCGTGCGAATCCCGCGGAGAATCTGCTCGCTCGTCAGGTGACCCATGTTGCTCACGCGGAAGATTTCGCCGCCGAGGTGCGCCTGCCCGCCGGAGATGCTGACGTTGCGGTCCTTGACCGCGTCGAAGAATTCACTCGACGCGTCGCCGCGAATCTCCTCGGGCAGCGAGATGGCGGTGAGCGTGTTCGAGAACTCGGTCGGGCCGTCGGCGTCGGGGAACGACTCCAGCCCCATCGCGCGGAACCCCTCGCGGAACGCCGCGGACTGACGGCGGTGTCGCGCGATGCGCTCGGCCATTCCCTCCGCTTCGATCTCCTCGACGGCGACCGCGAGCGCGCGGAACAGCGGGACGGCGCTCGTGAAGGGCGTCTGGTGGCTCTCGGCTTTGCGGAGGTGCCAGTCGAGGTCCTCGTAGAAGGGCGCGGACTCGCCGTCGAACGCCTCGACCGCTCGCTCGCGGACGTACATCGCGCTGACGCCCGGCGGCGCGGCCAGCGCCTTCTGTGCATCTGTGATGGCGATATCGACGTTCCAGTCGTCGAGTCGGATCTCGTCGCCGCCGATGCTCGTCACGCCGTCCATCACGAAGATGGCGTCGTGGTCGGCGGCGATTTCGCCGACCGCTTCGGCGGGGTTCAAGAGGCCAGTACTGGTCTCGTTGTGGACCATCGTCACCACGTCGGTGTCGTCGGTGACGGCCTCCTCCACTTCGTCAACCGGGATGGAGTCGCCCCAGTCGGCTTCGACGCGCGTCACCGACGCGTAGCGGTCGGCGATGCGGGCGAAGCGGCGGCCGAACTTCCCGTTGACGAGCGAGACGACCTCTCCCCCATCACCGACGAGGTTGGCGACCGCAGCCTCCATCCCCATCGTCGCGGTGCCGTTGAGAATCAGCGACGTTCCGTCGTCTGCGGTCGACTCGCCGGAGAGCGTCGACTGCGTGAAAACGTAGTCGAGTCCGTCCTGCGCGCGCTCGTACACTGCTTCGAACTCGGCGGATCGGTGCGAGACCATCGGTTCGGCCATCGACTCCAGCACCTCGTCGGTGACCGGGACCGGGCCGGGGTTCAAAAGGAGGAACTCCTCGTCCATACGGCGGCGTTGACTGTCCGTCGGGATAAGCCTCGCGGGATTCGCAAACGTCGCCAGTAGACGATTCGACTCGTTACGAACCGCCACGCGTCGCTGTCGCGGCGTCGTCAACCCAGTCGGGGGTGTCGACGCGAATCCCGTGGTCTCTGTACTCGTACGAGATCTCCTGTGTGACAGCGTCGTCCCGCACGAGCAGGTAGTGGGCGTACGTCGGTGTCCCGTCCGCGAGCGTCCACTCCACGTCCGCGGAGTGTATCACGTCCGTCGTCGGGTCGAACCGTACTTCGCCGGAGACGTCCGTGAGGCGGTACGACCGACTACCGTTGTACCAGCCGTTCTGTGGACGGAGCACCCGCAGTCCCTGCTCGTCGGCGGACGAGACGCGATCGTACGTCGACAGCAGTAAGGTTCGAGTGACCACCGACGCCGCTCCCGATGGGTCCAGTTCGTCCCCCGGTTCTCTCGCGACCGAGACGACGGTGACTGTCTCACCCTCCCACTCCTCGCTGACGACCGTGCGGTCGGAGTTGTCTCTGAGATGCCGTACTCGTCTCTCGGCGCTCTCCCCGGTGAATACGCTACGGGTGTGTATCGTGTCGGAAGTCGCGTTCTGATAGGACTCGGTGACCGCCTCCTCGGACACGTGCCGCGTGTACCGTCCCTCGGCGTCCGAGATGGTCGCCTCGACCGAAACGACCGTCTCACCGTCGACGGCGAGACGCGCATCGACCGCGTACTCGTCGGGTTCGTCGACGACGAACGCGTCCTCGACCGGACGGTGGTCTCTCTCCGAAAACGGATAGAGGGCGAGTGAGCCCATCGTCGCGTTGACCACCACCAGGAGGACGATGGTCGAGAGGGCGAGCGCGCGTTTATTCATGATTGCTGTGAGATGAGGCGCGGCTAAAACTAGTGGGATGACGAACGAGCGAAGTCTGACGCTTTTTATCGGAACGCCGACCAAGGGAGAGGTAATGAGCGACGAGTCGTCGAATCCGTACCTCCGCGACCCATCGACCGAGTTCGAGCCCGTCGAGGACCTCTCGGAGGACGAAGCCGAAACACAGGCCGAACAGCTACGCGAGGCCGTCCGCGAGCACGACCACCGCTACTACGTCGAGAACGACCCGATCGTCGCCGACCGGACGTACGACGCGCTGTTCGCGCGATTGCGGGAACTGGAGGACGAGTTCAGTCTGCAGACCGACGACAGCCCGACGCGTCGCGTCGGCGGCGAACCGATGGACGGGTTGGAGACGGTCGAACACGTCGCCCCCATGCTCTCCATCGACCAGAGCGTCGAGGCCGACGACGTTCGAGCGTGGGCCGACCGCGTCCGCTCGGAGGTCGGTGAGACCGAGTTCGTCTGCGAACCGAAGTTCGACGGCCTCTCGCTGGAAGTGATCTACGAGGACGGGGCGTACCGGCGGGCAGCGACCCGCGGCAACGGCCGCGAGGGCGACGACGTGACCGAGCAAGTCCGCAGAATCCGCTCGATTCCGTCGCGTCTCCGCGGCGACTACCCCGACGACCTCGCCGTCCGCGGCGAGGTGTTCATGCCCCGCGACGCGTTCCAGGAGCACAACAGAGCGCGCGTCGAGCGCGGCAAGGACCCCTTCGCCAACCCGCGCAACGCCGCCGCCGGGACGCTCCGCCAGCTCGACCCGAACGTCGTCGCCGAGCGACCGCTCGACTGCTTCTTCTACGACGTTCTGCGCGCCTCTATCGACTTCGAGACGAACGCCGACGAGTACGAGGCGTTCGACGACTACGGGTTGAAGACGAACGACCGAATCGAGGTCGTCGACGACATCGAAGACGTGATAGCGTACCGCGACCGGACGATGGGCGCCCGCGACGAGTTGAACTACGAGATAGACGGCGTCGTCATCAAGGTGAACGACCGCGAGAAGTGCGAGGAGTTGGGCGCGACGGCCCGCTCCATCCGCTGGGCGTTCGCCTACAAGTTCCCCGCGCGGACCGAGGTGACGACGGTCCAGAACATCGTCGTGCAGGTCGGACGCACGGGACGGCTCACGCCGGTCGCCCTCCTCGACCCAGTCGACGTCGGCGGCGTCACCGTCTCGCGGGCGACGCTACACAACGCCGACGAGATAGCCGAACTCGGCGTCAGCGTCGGCGACAGAGTCCGTATCAAGCGGGCGGGCGACGTGATTCCCTACGTCGAGGAAGTCGTCGAAAACGGCGAGGAGGGTCACTTCGAGTTCCCCGAGCACTGTCCGGTCTGCGGGAGCGCCGTCGAGCGCGACGGCCCCATCGCCTACTGCACCGGCGGACTCGCGTGCGACGCCCAACTCGAACGCGCCATCGAACACTACGCGAGCAGGGACGCCCTCGACATCGAGGGACTCGGCGGCGAACGGGTCCAGCAGTTGCTCGACGCCGGCCTCGTCGAGAGCCTCCCCGGTCTCTACGACCTCACGCGCGAGGAACTCGCCGAACTCGACGGCTGGGGGGAGACGAGCGCCGACAACCTCGTCTCGGAACTCGAAGCCGCGAAGGCGCCGGCTCTCCCGGAGTTCCTGACCGCCATCGGCATCCCCGACGTGGGACTGGCGACCGCGCGCGACCTCGCCAACGAGTTCGGGAGCTTGGACGCCGTGATGGACGCCGACGCCGAGGGGTTGGAGGCGGTCGACGGCATCGGGTCGACCGTCGCCGGAAAAGTTCGGGAGTTCTTCGAGAGCGAGGAGAACCGCGAGACCATCGCGGCGCTGCGCGAGCGTGGTGTCGAACCCCAAGAGCACGAAACGGAGAACGGCGGCGACGAACTCAGCGGACTGACGTTCGTGTTCACGGGCGCGATGTCGGTGACGCGCGACGATGCCGAGGCGCTCGTGCAGGCGCACGGCGCAAATGCAACAGGAAGCGTCTCGGGCAACACCGACTACCTCGTCGTCGGCGACAGCCCCGGACAGTCGAAGTTGGACGACGCCGACGCGAACGACGTGCCGGTGCTAGAGGAGGACGAGTTCGCCGAGTTGCTGGCGGAGTACGACGTCGAGTACGAGCCGTAGCGCGGACGAGAGCGAGAAATAGATATATTAATCGTGATGTTGAACAGTGTCTCGGACGATGCTCGACGTGACGAATCCCAGACCCGCGAAGTCGAGTACGCTGCGAGCCGTCGGGTTCGTCTACTTCGCGGCGTTGCTCGTCGCCGCCGTACTGCTCCAGACGTTCGCACCCCCGCCACTGGCGGTCCCGCTGTTTCTGGTCGTCGGGGTAGTGGTCTCGATGCCGTGTTTCCGCCTGTTTCGGCGTCTCGGTTCGGACGACCGTCGGGAGTGAACGGCACGTAGAGACGCGCGACCGTCGTCGCCTCAGAGGTCGGCCGCGTCGAACCGCAGGAAACCGAGAAGCGGCGGCACCGCGAGCCACACCAGGAGCATCCCGGCGGCGGCGAGTTGCAGCCGCGCGCTCTGTCCGGCGAACAGCTGTCCGCCGAGGAACGCCTCGGAGATGATTTTGAACGCCGCGTTCGGGTTCAGCAGTTGGAACGCGGTGAACAGGTCCTGACCGGAGACCGGGAGCCACGACGGTCCACCCCCCATCCCGAGGTACAGCTGCAGCGGGAAGCGAACCGCCCCCCACAGCGGGACGAACAGGAAGTACAGCGCGATAGCGCCGGCGACGGCGAGTCGCTGCGAGGACATCGCCGCGGAGAAACCGACGGCGATGGCGACGAACACCACCCCGAGGAACACCGTCAGGAGCGTGTAGCCGACGTACGAACCGGCGTCGAACTGCAGCGGGCCGAGCGCCAGCAGAAGCGCCGGGACGATGAATCCGACGACGATGGGCACCGCCAACGCCAGCGAGCGGCCGGCGACTTTGCCGAACACCACGTCGGCGCGGGAGTGCGGCAGCGAGAGCAGGAGCTTCAGAGAGCCCGAATCGCGTTCGCCGACGACGGCACCGTAGGCCATCACGAGCGCGATGAGCGGGATGAGCGTCGTTACGATCGTCCCGCTGACCATCCCGAGCAGTTGGTTGGAGCTGAACGTCTGACCGGGACCGGGGCGGACGAAGTACGCCGCGGCCGCGATGAGCAGCACGAAGAACGCGGTGAGACCGAGCACCCACCGCGAGCGGACGGCGTCCTCGAAATCCTTCTGCGCGATCGCTTGCCAGCTCATGCCGACACCTCCCGTTTCTCCTCGCTCTCGGTGTACGCGAGGAACAGGTCCTCCAGCGACGCCGACTGCGTCTCGAAGTCTCGAACCGTCACGCCCTGGTCTTCGAGCGCGGCGATGACTGTCGTCTTCGCGCCGCTGTTACAGGAGACGGTGACGGTGCCGCCGTCGGTCGTCGCGCCCGAGACGCCGTCGAGCGCGCGGACGGCGTCGAGGTCGTCCTGACTGGCGCTGTCGACGGTGAGTACGAGCGTCTCGTCGCCGCCCGCCGCCTCGCGGAGGCTCTCGATGCTGTCCTCGGCGATGAGTTCGCCCTCGCGCATGATGCCGACGCGGTCGCAGACGGACTCGACCTGTCCCAACACGTGACTGGAGAAGAACACGGTCGCGCCGCGGTCGGCCTCGCTGCGCACGATGTCGCGCATCTCCTTGGCTCCGGCGGGGTCCAGCCCCGACGAGGGTTCGTCCAAAATCAGGAGGTCCGGGTCGCCGACGAGCGCCATCCCGAGCGCGAGGCGCTGGCGCATCCCCTTCGAGTAGCCGCCCGCCTTCCGGTCGGCGGCGTCGGAGAGACCGACGCGCGCGAGCATCTCGTCGGGGGAGACGTCGACTTCCTTCGAGCGGATCGCGAACTCGATGTGTTTACGCCCCGTGAGGCGGTCGTACACGTCGAATCCCTCCGGGAGCACGCCGGTTCGCTGCCGGACGGTGACGCTCTCGCGCTGGGCGTCGTGGCCCAGCACGCGGACCGTCCCCGAGGTGGGGCGGACGAAATCCAACAACATGTTTATCGTCGTCGATTTCCCCGCGCCGTTCGGTCCGAGGAAGCCGAACACCTCGCCCTCCGAGACCGTGAGGTCGAGGTCGCGGACGGCGGTCACGTCGCCGTACCGCTTGGTCACGTCCGACAGTTCGATAGCTGGCATGGTGCGGGCTTGCCGCGGTCCAAAATAAAGTGTTTTGGGTTCCGTGCTACCGTGGTTCGTGATGATTTCGCGGGGCCGTTTCACGGCACAGCGGCCGTACGACCGCCGCAGAACCCCGATGAGGGAGTCACACCTCGTCGTCGGGAGCGTGCGACTCCGCCATCCGCTCGGCCTCCGTCGCGTAGCGTTCGCGACGTTCCGGGTCGTCTATTCGTTCGAGATTCTCCGGGTCGACGTCGACGGCGGCGGTCACGTCGTACTTGTCGATGACGGTGACCGCGAGCTCCTTTCGGTAGCTTCGCTCGCCGTCGAGCGTCGCGTACGTGAGGACGATGAGGTCGCGGTCGGTGTAGTCGCGCTCGACGAACCAGCAGCGGACGGAGTCGGCCATAACGCCACGTTCGGGCGACGACGGTTTGTAGGTGGCGGGAGGGACCGAGTCGGCCCCCGGGCCGCGAACCGACCCGCCGCGACGGCGGTCCCGGTCGAGTCGAACCGAACGCGTCACCCTCAAGCCCGTTCGCGCCCAACCGCAGACGAATGGACGCGAGCGGCGTTCGCGAACGCGTAACCGAGTTACCGAGTGAGCCGGGCGTCTACCAGTTTCTGGCCGACGACGCCGTCCTCTACGTGGGGAAGGCCGTCGACCTGAGAAGCCGCGTCCGGTCGTACGCCGATCCCCGAAGCGACCGCATCCGGCGGATGGTCCGGCGGGCCGACGGAGTCGACTTCGCCGTCACCGACACCGAGACGCAGGCGCTGCTGCTGGAGGCGAACCTCATCAAGCGCCACCAGCCCAAGTACAACGTCCGCCTCAAGGACGACAAGTCCTACCCGCTGGTCCAGTTGACCGACCACCCCGTCCCGCGGATCGACGTGACGCGCGACCCGGAGGAGGGAGCGACGGTGTTCGGACCGTACACCGACAAGGGGAGGGTGGACGTGGTCGTGAAGGCGCTCCGCGAGACCTACGGCGTCCGCGGCTGTTCGGACCACAAGTACAGCGGACGCGACCGACCCTGTCTCGACTACGAGATGGGTCTCTGTACGGCCCCCTGTACCGGCGAGATATCGGAGGAGGCGTATCGGGAGGACGCGGACTCGGTCGTACGGTTCTTCGAGGGCGAGACGGGCGTACTCGCCGACCCGCTCCGGCGGGCGATGGAGGAAGCCGCGCAGAATCGGGAGTTCGAGCGCGCCGCGAACCTCCGCGACAAACTCGACGCCGTCGAGTCGTTCCACGGCGGCGGCGGCGAGGCCGTCTCCGGGCGGAGTCGTGAGCGCGAAGTCGACGTTCTCGGCGCGGCCATCGAGGGCGACACGGCGACCGTCGCCCGCCTGCACAGCGAACGCGGACAGTTGGTCGACCGGTCTCGGCACCGTCTGCAAGCGCCCGAGGGCGAGGACAGAGTCGCCGAGGTTCTCTCGGCGTTTATCCCCCAGTACTACGCCGAGCGCCGGCTTCCCGACGCGCTGTTGCTCTCGGAGCGACCCGAAGACGGCGAACTGCTGGCGTGGCTCGAAGCCGAGGGCGTCGGCGTCCGCGTCCCGGGCGCGGGCCGGGAGGCGAAACTCGTCGAACTCGCGCTGAAAAACGCCCGACGCGGCCCCGCCCGCGGCGACGAACTCGGCGCACTGGCGGACGCGCTCGGCATTCCGCGGCCGACGCGAATCGAGGGATTCGACGTGAGCCACGCGCAAGGGAAGGCCGTCGTCGGCAGCGACGTGTGCTTCGTCGACGGAAGCGCCGAAAAGTCCGACTACCGGCGGAAGAAGCTCCCCGACAGAAACGACGACTACGCGAACATGCGGGAGTTGATTCGCTGGCGGGCCGAACGCGCCGTCGATGGCCGCGACGACAGACCGGACCCCGACCTGCTGCTCGTCGACGGCGGCGACGGCCAGTTGGGCGCGGCGCGGGACGCGCTTCGGGAGGTCGGCTGGGACGTTCCCGCCATCGCGCTGGCGAAGGACGAGGAGTTGGTCATCACCGACTCGGGGGTGTACAACTGGCCGAGCGACGCCCCGCACCTCCACGTGCTCCAGCGCGTCCGCGACGAAGCCCACCGATTCGCCGTCTCCTATCACCAGACGCTCCGCGACGACGTGAAGACCGTCCTCGACGACGTTCCCGGCGTCGGTCCGGCGACGCGACGGAATCTGCTCAGACGTTTCGGGAGCGTCGACAACATCCGCACGGCGTCGGCGGGCGACCTCCGCGACGTGCCGGGCGTCGGCGAGAAGACGGCGACGGCGCTCAAACGGCGGCTCTCGGGCGGGCAGTAGCGAACGGACCGATAGTGGACGAACGGACCGATAGTGGACGAACGGACCGATAGTGGACGAACGGACCGATAGTGGACGAACGGACCGGTTTTCCAGTCGGTCGGTTCCGACGTCGCTGAGGCGCCACTCGCTCCGGACGCTCACCCCGCCGGTGACTCTCCCGCCGTTTCGGCCGTTTAGCCGCCGAGAAAGCGAGAATAGGCATCGGTTTCGGGCGAGTCGGGTCTGCTTACCGTCGAGTAGTCGGCGTATGTCGTTATACCCGGTCGGCGTAGCGACGGGTGTGATTCCGATGCTCCACGCCGCAGCGACCGTCCCGCTCTCCGGAGTCGTCGCGGGCCTCGACCAGTTGAACCAGACCGGGTTCGAGTTGGCCGTCGGGACGGGCGTTCTCGTCTTCTGTCTGCTGATGTGCGGTCACACCGCCGTCGGCTACGTCCGCGCCCGGCGTCGACAGGCGCGTCTGTTGGAACAACTGATACGGTAGCAGCGGCCCACTCGACCGACACTCGGCGTCGGTAGCGGCGAGGCGCAAAAAACGCGGGAGAATCGACCGCCGTCGAGTCGCAGTTACGCGATTTTGTCGTACTGGTCGCGGAGTTTCTCGGCGGCGTCGTCCATGAGATCCCGCTCGTACTCGTCGAGGTCCCAGTCGACGACTTCGACGACTCCCTCCGAGCCGAGTTTGACCGGGACGCCGAAGGCGGTGTCCTCGTAGCCGTACTCGCCGTTGAGGACGAGACTGGCCGGCAGAACCTCGCCGGTGTCGCGGAGGACCGCTTCGACCATGTGAGCGACGCCCGTCGCCGGACCCCACTGGGTCGCGCCCTTTCGGCTGATGACGTCCATCGCCGACTCCTGGAGGTCGGAGAGAATCTCCTCCTTCTCGTCGTCGGTGAACTCGGGGTCGCGGCCGTCGACGCGGACTTTCGAGAAGACGGGCACCTGCGCGTCGCCGTGTTCGCCGAGAATCGTCGCCTCGACGTTCTTCACGGGGGCACCGAACCGCTCCGAGAGCACGTAGCGGAAGCGCGCCGAGTCGAGGCGGCCGCCGAAGCCGATGACCTTGTGGCGGTCGCGGTCGCCGGCCTCGTAGAGGTGGCGGTTCAGCAGGTCGACCGGGTTCGAGGTGGTGATAGAGACGAAGTCGTCGTTGTACTCCGCGAGCGAGGAGCCGATATCCTCCATGATGGGCGCGTTGTCGCCCGCGAGGTCGATGCGAGTCTGGCCCTCCTTGCGCGGGATGCCCGCCGTGATGACGACGACGTCGGAGCCCTCGGTGTCCTCGTAGCCGCCCTGTCGGACGACGGTGTTCGAGTCGTAGGCGACGCCGTGGTTCGTGTCGGCGGCCTGGCCGACCGTCTTGTCCTCCATGTCCGGGATGTCGACGAAGACGAGTTCGTCGGCGATGTCCCGCAGCGCGATGTTGTATCCAGCGGCGGCGCCCACCGTCCCGGCGGCACCGACCACGCTCACTTTCGTCATACCACGTAAATCTGACCGCGGAACGCGATTAAACGCTTCGGAACCCCCCACAAAACCCGACTGACCCGAATTCGTGGTTCGTCGATCGTCGAAATTCGACGACGGTCGCCGGCGGGGGACGGACGCTGGTCCCGTCGTCGCCGCGGGACTGTTCCCCGGTGACTTTTTCGGCACAGGAGACCTTGTGCCGCGATATGAGCGAGTTCGACAAGGAAGCGGAGCGAGAGAAACTCCGAGAGAAGTTCGCCCGCGACGAGGAGAAGCGCAAATCCACCCAGCGGATGAGCGAACTCCTCCTCAAGGGCGCGACGATGACGAACAGACACTGCGACACCTGCGGCGACCCCATCTTCCGCTATCAGGGTCAGGAGTTCTGTCCGACGTGTCAGAACGCTCGAGTCGCGGAGTCGGGCGGGGCGGCCGGTTCAGCCGAATCGGCACAGTCCGAAGCGACCGCCGACGGAACGCAGCCGGAGCGAGAACCCGGAGACGACGCCGACGAAAGCGACGAAGTCGAAGTCACACCGGAACCGCCGCAGTCGGGAGAACCGTCGACGACTCGGCGCGCGTCGGCCGACGAGAGCGAGGCCGCTTCACCCACCCAACAGTCTCTCTCGCCGTCCGCCGCGTCGGTGGACGCTCGAACCACGACGACGGAGCCGGCGTCGCAGTCGACGTCAGAAGACTTGAGCGACGCACGCGCCGCGCTGGTCCGAACGGTGACGCGCTACGCCACCGCCGCCGAGTCCGCCGAGGACCCACGACGGGCAAAAGAGCTGTTGTCGGCGGCCAGAGAGGCGGCGGAGACGCTCTCGGCGTTGAACCGATAGCGCGACGGTCGAACCGAGCCGAGGGCGGGTTTCGAAACCCTACTCTCTCGACGGACCACGGAGCGAACATCGCGCCGAAACGCCCTCAGTCGGTCGTCGACGCGTTTCGTGCCGACCGATTCCGCCGGTCGACGGGGTCGGTTCCGTCGAAGTCGGCGCCGTCGAAGTCGGCGACGACGGTCGGCCGCGCGAGTTCGCTTCCGGAACAGGGGTACGGACCCGTCGCCGCCTCGTGTTGCGGTGGGCCGTACAACGGTTCCGGGGTGTTCGGCTCCGTCTCGTGCTGTGCCGTGCCGTACAGCGCCATCTCTTCGCTCGAATCGAACGAGTCGTGAGATGCCATCTTCCTGAGTCGTGGGCGAGTCGTAGCCCGTGAACTGCTGCGAGTTCTGGTATTCGAACAACGGTGCGTTCAAGTGGGACGTGAGTCCGCGTCTCGATAGTGCGGCGTGACGGTGTATCGACTCCGTTCGGCCGGACGCGTCCGCTCGCTGCCGCCGTAGAGTAGTCTCTCTTCCGACCAGTAGTGTTCGTGTTGCGGAGGTCCGTACCGCGAAGTGTCGTTCGACCACACCATGCTACTGAGTCCCAGACCGAGCTATTTGAGCCTTACTCCGGAACGCCGTGTGGCCCCTAGGGGACCTAATACGCCTAGTAGTCGCTTCCGACGACTTCGCGGATGCGGTCGGCCGTCACCTCGCCGACGCCGTGGACCTCCAGCAGTTCGTCTTTCGAGGCGATCATCACGGCTTCGACGGAGCCGAAGTGTTCCAACAGCGCCCGCGCCGACACCGGACCGATGTCGGCGATGGAGCTGACGACGTACTCCTGCTGTTCGTCGAGCGTCTTCGCGCTCTTCTCGCCGTGGACGTTGACCGACCGCTCGGCGCTCACCTGCTCGCGGGTGGCGACGACCTCCAGCAGGTCGGCGGTGTCCTTCTCGTCCTCGGTCCGGAGGACGCTCACCCCGAAGTCGACGGCGAGACTGGAGAGCGCGCCGCGAATCGCGTTCGGATGGACGTTTCGCTCCTCGTAGAGGCGGTCGCCCTCGATGACGACGATGGGCCGCGAGTAGTGTCTCGACATGTCGGCGACCTGCTCGAACAGCGAGCGGTCGCCGCCGGTGAGCGTGTCGAGGAAGTCCGACACCGACTTGCGCTCGACGGCGACGCGGTCCGAGAGCACGTAGTCGCCGACGGCGAGCGTCTCCAGTCGGGTCCTGACTCCCTCGCGCGTCGAGAGGTCGCGGGCGATGGTCGAGTCGAGTTCGCGCTGGTCGGCGACGATCTCGACGACGTCCTCGTCGTCGCCGCTGTCGGCGGTGGCGACGACGCCGTCCGAGTCGTCGGTGTCGTCCTCGTCGGGGGTCACTCCCTCGTCGTCCGCGCCGTCGACCGTCGCACTGTCGACCGTCGAGCCGTCCCCGTCGGACGCGGAGAACTCCGTCAGGCCGGGTTGTAACCGTTTCTCGCGGGCGACCGAGCCGCTCTCTCCGCCCGCACTTCCCTCGAAAGCGTCGAGACTCTGCTGGGAGTCGTCGAGTTCGTCTTCGACTTCGTCGGCGACGCCCTTCAGTTTCTTCAACTCGTCTTCCATCTGGCTCTCTTTGCGTCGGGAGATCCAGAAGTACGCCTCGTCGCGGGTGTCTTCGGCCATGAGGACGACGACTCGACCTTCGGTCTGGCGACCGGTTCGGCCCTTCCGCTGGATGGAGCGAATCGCCGTCGGGACGGGTTCGTAGAACAGTACGAGGTCGACCTCGGGCACGTCGAGACCCTCCTCGGCGACTGAGGTCGAGACGAGCACCTCGAACTCGCCGGCTCGGAACGCGTCGAGCGTCTCCTGCTGTTCCTTCTGGGTCATCCCGTCGGAGCCCTCCTTGTCGCCCTGGCCGACGAAGCGCCGCGTGTCGAAGCTTCCCGAGAGGAAGTCGGTCAGAGCTTCGGCGGTGTCCCGGGACTCGGTGAAGACGATGACGCGCTCGCCGCCGCCGAGGCCCAGCGTCTCGGCGAGGAGGATGCGCGTCTTCGAGAACTTCGGATGGAGTTCGTCGAACGACTCGGCCAGTCGCATCGCCTCTCGGACCTTGGGTTCGGCGACGAGGCGCTGGCTCGCCTTCGACGCGCCCGACGAGCGGGCGGCGTTTCGCTGCCGCTCGAAGTATCTCCGGACGGATTCGACGCTCTGCGTCTCGACGAGTTCGACCGCCCGCCGGAGTTTCATCACCTCCGCGTGGACGGACATGCCTTTGTAGCCGTCGCCGTCGTCGGCGTTGATCATCTTCTGCAACTCGGCGCGGATGCCGTTCAGCTGCTTCTGGGAGATGTCGGGGCTCGTCGCCCGCGTCACGCCGAGCGACTTGAGTTTGCTCAGCCGGTCTTTGATGACCTCGTTGAGCGCGTCGCGGATAGTCAGAATCTCCTCGGGGAGGCTGATTCGCTCCCACTCCACCTCCGTGTCGTAGGTGTACTCGGCCACGTCGGCGTCGTCTTCGGTCATCACCGTCACGTCGACGAGCCCGAGGTTCTCGCAGACGGTGAGGATATCCTCCTTGTCGCCGCCAGGTGACGCGCTCATGCCGGTGACGAGAGCGTTCTCCGCATCTTGGTGGTAGCGCTCGGCGATGTAGACGTACGCGTAGTCGCCAGTGCCGCGGTGGCACTCGTCGAAGGTGAGGTGTGTCACGTCGGCGAGGCTCACTCTGCCGCCGACGAGGTCGTTCTCGACGACCTGAGGAGTGGCGATGACGATTTGAGCCTCGTCCCACAGCGCCGCCCGGTCGTCGGGGCGAACGTCGCCGGTGAAGACGACGATGTCGTCGTCGGGTATCGACAGAGCTTCGCGGTAGAAGTCGGCGTGCTGCTGGACGAGTGGTTTCGTCGGCGCGAGGAGGAGCGATTTGCCGCCGACTTCGGCGAGGCGTTCGGCCGTGACGAGGAGGCTGACCGTCGTCTTCCCGAGCCCCGTGGGGAGGCAGACGAGCGTGTGAGCGTCGCGTGCAGTGCCGGCGAGTTGTATCTGGTAGAGCCGGCGCTCGATGAAACTGGGGGCGAGAAGCGGGTGGTCGACGTACGCGACCTCGTCGGAGGCGGCCATCGGGGCCCGCTTCGTCGTTCTCTCGGATAAGCGTTCGTGAACCGCGGTGAAAGTAGAGCGAGCGGGTGGCGACGCCACCTGACCCCGTCTGCGGCGTCTACGGGACGAGCTGCTCGCCGTCGTCGTCGTACACTCTGATGGCGTCGACGGGGCAGACGCGGGCAGCGAACTCCGCGTCGAACTCCGCGTCTTCGGGCACTTCTCGGACGAACAGCTGGTCGTCGACCTCTTCGCTGTCTTCGAGGTCGGCTTTCCCCTCGTCCATGTTCTTCTGGAACGCCTCCCACTCGTCGACGCACTGGTACATCCCGATGCAGGTGTCGCGGTCGAACTCGATTCGCATAGGGAGAGTTCGACAGTCGGTTACAAAGCCGTGACGACCCAACGGCGGAGCGCGGCGACTCCGGGTTTCACTTCCACCGCGCCTCCGACAGTGTGAACTGCCCCACCCTACCGCTCGCCTGACGGCTCGCACTTGAGTGTGTCATCAGAAAGCTCTGCTTTCTGACTGCTAACCAGATCCCCTTGTGATCTGGTGATGGGGCTTCCTGCTTCCATGACACGCTTTGCAGGAACCGAAGTGGTTCCTGTAGGGAGCGCGGTCTCCACAGGCGTTGATTCGGAGCGTTCCGCCCCTATATCTTCGAGACCGCGAGAAAGGATGTTCCACGATGCATTTGCATCTCTATCCGCCTCGAACCCACACGACGGGCACGAATGCTCACGCACCCACAACGGTTTGTCCGTCTCTGTTCCGCACGACGCGCACTCTTTGGTTGTTCCTCGCGGGTCCACAGCAACAAAGTGCGTACCTTCACGCTCGCACTTGTATTCGAGCATTCGAAGGAACGTTCCCCACGAAGCACCGGTTCGGTTCCGAGAGTTGCCCGGTAGTTCGACCAACCCCTTCGCGTCCAACTTCTCGACTGCTACAAGGTCGTGCTCCCGCGCGTAGTAGTTCGACAACTTGTGGAGGAAGTCCCTGCGCTTGCGTTTCAGGTCGGCGTGACGTCGAGCGACCGTCTTGCGCTGTTCCTCCCAATTGTTCGAACCGTGTTCTTTCCGCGAGAGGTTGCGTTGAGCGCGCTCTAAGCGCTCGCGTTCGTCGGAGAAGTCCGGTGACTCGACGGCGGTTCCATCAGAATCGTGTACGTACTTCAAGATTCCCACGTCAATACCGACAACTCGCTCTAGATTCTCCGGTTTCTGGGGGGTATTTTCGTCTACGTCAATGCCGAACGTGGCGAACCACTCACCCGTGGGTTCTTGCTTGACTGTGACCTGTTTGATTGTCGAGTTCTCGGGAATGTCTCGGTGGAGAATGATTGGTATCTCACCGATTTTGCTCAACCATAAGACAGGCCGACCACTCGTATTCTTGAGCTTGAAGCCGGATTGGTTGTAGGTGAGCGACCGATACTCCCGGGGACACTTCCACTTGAGCCTTCCAACAGTACGCCCACTCTCCTTCTGTCGTTTCAGCCTGGAGAGATTATCGTAGACGCGCTTGACGACCATCTGTAATACTTTTGAGTGAACGTCGTTCAGGTCGTCCCACCACGTTTTGAGCTTGGGGAGAGTCCCCTGCACCTTGTAGCGTGCTGGAATATCCTCCGACTCGTTGAGTTTGGAGAGAACGTGGTTGTACAGTTGTCTACAAGTATCGACGTGGTGCAGAAGCGTCTCGGTGAGGGCTCCTGGGGGGTCGAGTCGATACTTGTAATTGTAGTGCATCTATGCTTCTCGTTCCTCGATTAGTTCGTCCAACTTTGCTTGGACAAACGACGAGAGGCTCAGGTGGTTTTCCTGAATCCACTCCTCTTGGTCGTCGCGGATAGATATGGTCTTACGCGTTGCCACGTCATAACTTGCGTAATTTGCATAGAAGTAGTTTATGATGAGTGTAGCGGTTGTAAATCAAGTGTCACAGAGCTCTTGTGAGGCAAAATGACGCTGTCTCCTCCCCTAACTACGCTATATTGGCCTTCGTGCTGCGTCGCCACTTGAGGTGAGTGAGTAAGTGTCTGAAAACAGTTAAACGGAGGACGCGCCAACTCCGTCCAATGAAGACCGCGGACCTCACGGGTCTGCCGGCGGGCGTTCCGGAGTTCTTCCACGACGGAGGAATCGAGGAGCTCTATCCGCCGCAGGCCGAAGCCGTCGAGGCGGGCGTCACCGACGGCGAGAGCCTCGTCGCCTCCATCCCCACCGCCTCGGGGAAGACGTTCATCGCCGAGCTCGCGATGTTGTCGAGCGTCCAGCGCGGCGGGAAAGCCCTCTACATCGTCCCGCTTCGGGCGCTCGCCTCCGAGAAGAAGGCCGAGTTCGAACGATTCGAGCAGTTCGGCGTCGACGTCGGCGTCTCCACGGGTAACTACGACTCGACGAGCGAGTGGCTCGCGACTCGGGACATTATCGTCGCGACCAGCGAGAAAGTCGACTCGCTCGTCCGCAACAACGCGTCGTGGATTTCGGACCTGACCTGCGTGGTCTCCGACGAAGTTCACCTCGTCGACGACCGCCACCGCGGACCGACGCTCGAAGTCACCTTGGCGAAACTCCAGAAGATAAATCCCGGCCTGCAGGTCGTCGCGCTCTCGGCGACCGTCGGCAACGCCGGAGAAGTCGCCGACTGGCTCGACGCGACGCTCGTCCGCTCGGACTGGCGGCCGATCGACCTGAAGACGGGCGTCCACTACGGCAGCGCCATCAACTTCGACGACGGCAGCCAACGGGAGGTGAGCGTCGAGGGCAGCGAGAAGCAGGAGGCCGCGCTCGTCGCAGACACCCTGGAGGAGGGCGGTTCGTCGCTCGTGTTCGTCAACTCGCGGCGCAACGCCGAAGCCGCCGCGAAACGCCTCGCCGACGTCTCGGACGCCGCGCTCACCCCCGAGGAACGCGACGAGCTCTCCGAACTGGCCGCCGAGATTCGGGACGTCTCCGACGCCGAGACGAGCGCGGATCTGGCCCGAACCGTCGCCAAGGGCGCGGCGTTTCACCACGCCGGACTCGCGCCCGACCACCGCAGCATCGTCGAGTCGGCGTTCCGCGACCGACTCATCAAAGTCGTGAGCGCGACGCCGACGCTCGCCGCCGGCGTCAACACGCCGAGTCGCCGCGTCGTCGTCCGCGACTGGCGGCGCTACGACGGCGAGTTCGGCGGCATGAAGCCGCTGAACGTCCTCGAAGTCCACCAGATGATGGGCCGCGCGGGCCGACCCGGCCGCGACCCCTACGGCGAGGCCGTCCTCTTGGCGAAGAACGCCGACGAGATGGACGAACTGTTCGAGCGCTACCTGTGGGCCGACCCCGAACCGGTGCGCTCGAAACTCGCGGCCGAGCCCGCCCTGCGGACCCACGTACTCGCCACCGTCGCCTCCGGATTCGCCAACAGCAGAGAGGGACTGCTCGAATTCCTCGACCGGACGCTGTACGCGACGCAGACCGACGACGAGAGCCGACTCGAAGCGGTGACCGATTCGGTGCTCCGGTATCTGGAGGTCAACGAGTTCGTCGAGCGCGACGGCGACACGCTGCGGGCGACCGGCGTCGGCCACACCGTCTCGCGGCTCTACCTCGACCCGATGAGCGCCGCCGAGATCATCGACGGCCTGCGGGAGTGGGAGCGCAAGGGCGGGAAGAAAGCGAGCGAGGCAGGCGACGCGGCCGAGGCGGGCGACGCGGCCGACGCCGGATTCGTCTCCGCGAGCGACCTGCGGGACGACGAAGCGGCGTCCGAGTCGACGGGCGACGCTCCCCACCCGACCGCGCTCGGTCTCTACCACCTCGTCTCCCGAACGCCGGATATGTACCAGTTGTACCTCAAATCCGGCGACCGGTCGACGTACACCGAACTCTGCTACGAGCGCGAGAGCGAGTTCCTCGGGAACGTCCCCTCGGAGTACGACGACGTCGCCTTCGAGGACTGGCTGTCGGCGCTGAAGACGGCGAAGCTGCTCGAAGACTGGTCCAAAGAAGTCGACGAGGACCGCATCACCGAGCGTTACGGCGTCGGTCCCGGCGACATCAGAGGGAAGGTCGACACCGCCGAGTGGCTGCTGGGCGCGGCCGAACAGCTCGCGGGCGAACTGGACTTGGGCTCGAACGTCGCCGTCCGCGAGGCGAAAAAGCGCATCGAGTACGGCGTTCGAGAGGAACTACTCGACCTGGCGGGCGTCCGCGGTATCGGTCGGAAACGCGCCCGTCGACTGTTCGAGGCGGGCGTCGAGAGTCGCGCCGACCTCCGCGAGGCCGACAAGTCCGTCGTCCTCGCGGCACTTCGTGGGCGTCGAAAGACGGCCGAAACAGTACTGGAGAACGTCGGTCGACGCGACCCGTCGATGGACGGCGTGGAAGCCGACGAGTCGGCAACGCCCGTCGAGTTCACGTCCACGGGCGGAACTGCCTCCGCGTCGAGTGGTGCGAGTGGCGGCGACGGTAACGACGACCAGTCGAGTCTGGGTGATTTCGGGTGAGACTCGTCGAGGGCGTCGCCGACGTCGGAGACGTCGACGCCGTCGTCGCCGCACTCGGCGACATCGCCGAGGAGTACGGGACGACCGTTCAGGCGTTCGACGCTCGCTACGTCGCCGACCGCGCGCACCTCGAACGAGCGGTCGAACTCGCCGACCGCGCAATCGAACGCGGCGAGAACGTCGCGCACGACCGCGCTGTCGAGATTCTGCTCTACGCGGCTGGACGACGCCAGATAGACCGGGCGTTCGAGATGGGGCTCCGAGAAGGCCGACTGCCGCTCGTGGTCGTGGTCGACGGCGGGGCGGAGTCGACGGCCGTCGATTCGGTCGTCGACGAACTACGTCTCGACGGGACGACGACGCTCGGCGAGTACGACAGAAACCGCCTCTTCGAGTTCTTCGAGATTACGGAACGGGAGTTGGAAGCGACCGACGGAACGGTCTCGGAAGCCGTCCGTGAGCGGGTCGCGTTGCTCGATGTCGAGAAGTGATTGTAAAGGATTTCGATTTCGAACAACCCCTTCGTTTCGACTGGAAACCGAGAGACTGCGTCGTGGTAATCTCGCGAAATCCGGACGGGTAGACGAGTGCTGGCTGCACGGAAACTCGTCTCCAAGCGCACCGTCGGTGAACTACCGGGGACCGACGCGAGAAGCGACAGTCGTATTTCCGTCGCCGATGTACTGACCGGACAGTCAGTTATGTATCCGACGAACCCGTCTTCGCCCGGAGGTCAGCGTCCGCGGTGAAGCGCCCGCAGACAGTCGTTCTCGCGGTCATCGCCAGCACGTTCTTCGTCGGGTTCGGCGGCGGCGTCATCTTCCCCATCCTCCCGAATCTCGGGGCGGTTCTCGGCATCTCGCCGTTTCTGGTCGGGTTGATCCTGAGCGCCAACCGTTTCGCCCGTATCGTGGCCAACGCCCCCGCAGGGGCGCTCGTCGACCGTATCGGCACCCGAAAACCCTTCGTCGCCGGCCTGTTCGTGGAGGGGTTCGCCACGCTCGGCTACGTCGTCGCCGTCGAGTCGTCGCTGCCGGAGTTCTGGTTCCTCCTCGCGCGAGTCCTCTGGGGACTCGGCAGCGCCGCCGTCTTCGCCACCGCCTACACTATCGCCGCCGACGTGAGCGACGGTAGTTCTCGCGGGACGAACATGGGTGTCGTCCGCGGCGGCATCACGCTCGGGTTCCCCGCCGGACTCATCCTCGGCGGCATCGTGAGCGATGTGTACGGCGTCGGCGCGGCGTTCGTCGTCGCCGCCGCGTTCGCCATGTTCGCGGGCGTCATCGCCTACTGGCAGGTTCCGGAGACGCACATCACGACCGGGTCGTCGGCGAGCGCGCCGTGGGAGATCGACACGAGCACCCCCGCACTCACCGTCGGCTTCGTCAACTTCGGCCTCTTCTTCGCGTACCTCGGCGCGCTGTTCGCGACGCTCGTACTGTTCATCGAAGCGAACGAGATCAGCCTCCTCGGTTACGGGCCGCAAGGTGTCTCGGGGGTGCTGATGGCGGTGACCGTCGTCTCCGCGTCGGTGTTCATGCTCGCTGGGGGGAAAGTCAGCGACGACTACGGCGCTCGCGTTCCCGTGCTGATGGTGTTTCTCGTCGTCTCCTTCGTCGGCTTTCTCCTCCTCTCGCGGGCCTCCTCGCTCCCGACGCTCGTCGTCTCCTGTGTCTGCATCGGCGCGGGACAGGGCGGGACGAGCGGCCCGCTCATGGCGCTGCTGGCGGACCTCACGCCGACCGAGCGGATGGGCCGAGCGACGGGGACGAACAACGTGTTGGGCGATCTGGGCGGTGGTATCGGGCCGATGGTGTCGCTGCCGCTGGTCGAGACGGTCGGGTTCGAGCCGGTGTACGCGGCCTGTGCGGTGATTCCGCTCCTCGCCGGGTTTGTGCTTCTGGGCGGGGTGTACGCGAAGACGGGAAGCGTGAATCCGCAGACGGAGTGAGTGGCAACCCGGTGCGGCCGTGTTCTCGACGCTGTGTGGCCTTTTTACCCCTACCAAGTCAATTGTTACCATGGTCAGTTTCGAGGAGGAGCAGGCTGTAGCCGAAGCGCTCGACCGATTGCAAGACCTTGGGCTGTCCAAGTACGAATCTCAAACTCTCATCAATCTCGTCCGACTCGGGACGGGAACCGCACAAGATATCACGCGAATCAACGGTGTCCCGCGGACTCGCGTGTACGAATCCGCGGAGCGACTCCACGAATTGGGATTCATCGACATCCAGCACACGACGCCGCGAAAGTTCACCGTAATCTCCGAGGAGACGATCATCCGAATGCTCAACGTCAAACGCGAGAACACGATTACCGAACTCGCGGAGTGTCTAGAAGAGATCGGCCCCGCTCAACCACAGCGCGAACAGTTCGGCGTCTGGACGGTCACCGGACGTGAGGCGGTGTCATCCCGCATTAGTGAGTTCATCGCCGACGCTGACGAGCAGATAGTTTACATGACTATCGACGAACTGCTTACTGACGAACACCTCGACAGGCTTCGGGCTGCCGCAGATCGTGGTGTCGATATCTACTTGGCAGGGATTTCCGAAGAGGTCCAGAAACGCATCCAGGAAACGGTGCCGGCGGCCGAGCTATTCGAGACCCTCTGGGAATGGAGGGAGACGCCCGCTGGGAGCCTGCTGATTACGGATGAAGAGACGGCGCTCGTGAGCGCGCTCGTGGACGGTGCCTCCACAACCGAAGATATCGAGGAGACGGCTATTTGGGGGGCCGGCAATCGAAACAGTCTCGTCGTCGTCCTACGGGCGATTTTTACTTGGCGACTCGACGGGAACCAGTCGTCTTGACATACACCCCGGGTGAATCCGTGAGCAGAGCGTCGACACATACACGCGTCTACGCCTGAGAAATCGTATCGTTGAGAGAGTCGAGACAGTCTCGACTCGAATTTGCAAAAGTGAGGAAAATAGTCCCACACGGATTCGAACCGCGGTCGTTGCCCCCAGAAGGCAACAGGATTGGCCACTACCCCATGGGACTTTTGGACATTCGTCAACTCGACACGTTCGTCGGTGACTCAGTCAGCATTCCTTCGTTGCGCGCTGACGCATATGAGTGTTGCGAAGTCACGTAATGGGCATAGAGACAGACACACACGGGCCAATGGAGCCTGGAAAGTCAGCTCAGAAGAAAGGTCGTTAGTTACCGACGACTGAAGTTGTGGGCTTCCGCCTCGAATCTGTGTGACTTAATCGTCGTCAGCGGGAGCGTGGGTGGGAGTCAGACTTCGTGTTCTAGGTTGGCTTACGTACCCAGTGGTGTTTTCGGGCTCACACTTGTCGAGCGATTCGTTCTCATAGTCACCCGTTAGTTCGTTCTCATTTCGACCTCGTTTCCAGCTACCAGTTCGGTTCCGGTGGTGGAGTTTCCGGTGGCAGTTCGCACAGAGAAGTTCGCATTTTTCGATCTCTTCGCGAAGACGGGCCTTTCCGTAGCCGTAGGTGATCATTTTGCTAATCGATTTCTCCTTCGTTTCGGGATTGAGATGGTGGAAGTCGAGACAGGCAGGATGGTGTTCAGAGCAGTTCGAACAGCCGTCAGAGGCTGCTTTGTACTCGAAGACCCACGCACGGATGTAGTCGCGACGACGTAGTGTGCGGGTGGCGTTCTGCTCACGGTTGCGGTAGTGCCAGCGTTGGTCGACGGAGAGAGTCGCCCACTCAGCGCGAATGGAGTCGTCGATATCGATGTCGTCGGGTGGGGGAGTGACGCGTGAGCCAGTCGAAGAATGCGTCTTTAATCCCGCTTCTTCTTTAGCGGCGTTCCAGCCGCCGAGCGTACGGATAATCGTCGCAGATGCGGGAGTGAGGCCGAGGGCTTCGTAATCGGCTTTGGAGGGGGAGTGACCGAGTTGGCGTGCGGCAGTACGGAGCGCGGAGAGACAGGCGTCTGTGGTCGTGTTTGTTTCGTCCGTCGTACTGACTTCGTTCGTCTGCCTACTGTCGGTGGGTAAGTCAGTGTCTACGGAAGTGGTCGATACGGTCGTCTCAGTGGGTAGATTCGAGTTTCGGTGTTCGTTCATTCACTCACGCGGGACGGCCGTCAGTGGGTGGGTGCCCCGCACCCTGTGGGGGCCGATAAAATGGACGTCGGTCGATAGGAGGGTCGAGGGAGGGAGACGGCGGTGTTCTAAAGATATCTGTCCGGACGAGGAAGCTCGATATGATGGTCCATGCGCGTGAAGGCCGACGTCGTAGGAGGATCACAGTACAGTTCGTTGCATCCTCACACTGGATTGGCTGGAATCGATAGTATACTACCGAAAATGACTGTTTGAATAGATGTAGTATATCACACAGTTTGACAATGGTAAAGTAAGATGGGCAATTCATCGAGAGTGTGTCTACCAGCCCGTCTGAGGACTTGGAATGGGCCGAGCGGTGGGATCAGTTGTTTGACGCGATCTCCGCCGAGCCGCGGCGAGAGATTATTAAGTCGCTACTGGATGTGCCACAAGAGCGACGGCTCAGGTTGCCAGAGGCTGCAGAGTCCCCCAACCAATCGATAGACTCCGAGACGTTCGTAATTGAATTGCGCCATCACCACCTCCCCAAGCTGGCTGAAGGGGGGTACGTTCGCTGGGAACGCGAGACGTTCTGTGTCCAGCGTGGCCCCAACTTCGCGGAACCGGCATTCATCATCGAGAACGTGTTAGAGTCGACGGACGAGATTCCCGAGTCCTTGGTCACCAACTGTAAGGTTATCCAAGAGATGGTGGACAATGACCCGGCCTGAAATCGTCACCAGCGTTGTCAAAGCGGTGGCCGCCGTGGATAGGGTGGACCCGGCGGAACTCGATTCGCTTTACGAGTACATTGACCCGGAAATACTGAACAAATTATATGCGCAAGGGAGAGGCGAGTGGCGCTTTACGTTCCAATATTCTGATCACCAGATTACTGTGACCTACGACGAACGAATCTTTGTAGATGGTGTCTTGCAGTCATCGGAGGTAGCGGTCAGAGAGTAGACCGTCCGTAGAGTGTTGAAAAACTCCGCCCTGAAAGAGTTCCGACGGAGTCTGTTGACGACACCGTGACCACCGACGTTTTCGACGCGAAGAGGTCAGAGACATGCGACTCCCCGTCGGCTGTCGTCTGCGACTCCATACTCGTAGCTGTCGGTCCAACGAGCGCGTGAGTGGGTTTCGACGCCTGTCGTTGGTTCGTTTCGAGTCATAATCGGCTCAAACCTCCGCAAGAAGACGTCTCTAGGCCAAATCGAACCGAGTATGAACGGCCTGCGACGGCCACGGTCGATTTCACGAAACGCGCTGAAACACCCGTCTGCTGGCTTTTGAGCACGAATCGCTATCGTTTCGTCGGTCTCCACCTCCTTCGCGCTGAGAGCGTCAGAGTGAAACCGCACGACGAGAACCGATTATGAAGATTTGACTTTGGATTCTGGCAGTGTTAACGTCGCGCTGGCGTTCACCGGTTCGACTCGCCAGTATCGGTTAGGGTCGACTATCATCTCTCTACGTGCTATTCTCGCGGTTCTTGTCGACTGTCGTCCACAATCGCCACGAAAGCGCGAAATTTCTGTGCGGTGTTTCGCTCTTCAGTATCGACCCGTCAGCGCTGCTGCTAACCGCTCTTTCGGGGATTCGAGCCGATTATGAACATCGGATGGAGCGTGCTCACGGACGTAGGGGTGCTCTCGGCGTTGGGAGAGTCGGTAACCCGTATCTGACAAAAATGGTAGAACAGAGACGGATAGGAGGTATCTCAAACGTTGCTTATGTGCCGTCTGAGACAAATGCGCGTCTCTCGCTGGCCTTCTTTCGATTAGTCCACGAGCAGACGTCGACAGCGGCGTTTCCCGATTCGTGGTGACCTACGTGCATCTCACGAACGGCAGTTCGATCGAGAGCCGATGTTACATACACCCGTGTATATATCGCCACCTATTTTACCACTAGATACCCACTTTCGTGCATGTACGTCGGACGCTTCATCGTCGTCGGACCGGGCATCGGCGCCTACCGAGTCTCCTCGCGGTCGTTCCCCGACAGACAGATAGTCGAACGCGACGGCGCGCTCACCGTCGCGCCGACGGCGGACGCCCCGGAGACGGACAACCCCTACATCTCGTACAACTGCGTGCGCGAGACCGGCAGCGGAGAAGTCGTCGTCGGCAACGGCTCGCAGGTCGACCCGATAACGGAGAAACTGGACCTCGGCTACCCCGCCCGCGACGCGCTCGTCGAGAGCTTACTCGCGCTCGACTACGAGAAGGACGACTACGACACGCCGCGAATCGCGGGCGTCGTCGGCGACGACGAGGCGACTATCGGCATCGTCCGCAGGGACGCGGTACTCGTGGAGGCCGTCGAGGAGCCGACGCTCGTCGCCACCTACGAGGAAGACAGTCCACGGGCGTTCGAATTCGCGGCGACGACGGCCGAGGACGCCGCCCGCGAGGCGTACGACCTCGACTTCGAACACGCCGTCTGCGCGGCGGGTGTCGCCGTCTCCGGCGGCGATGGCGTCGAGACGGCCGTCATAAACGACTGAGCGCCGCAGGCCCTCGCATCGAGCGCCGGTGACGACCGGTCAGAGAGCGTGAACGTGGCCGTCGAACACTAATGCCCTCGTGTCGTATCGAAGTGTATGCGGCTGGGTGTCCTCTCCGATATTCACGGTAATTTGGTCGCGCTCGATGCGGTTCTGTCAGATATGCCCTCCGTCGACGGCATCGTGTGCGCGGGCGACGTCGTCGGCTACAACCCGTGTCCCGCCGAGTGCGTCGAGCGACTCCGCGAGCGCGGGGTCCCGACCGTCCAGGGCAACCACGACCGCGCCGTCGCCGAGGATGTCGCGTTCCGGTTCAACGAGATGGCCCGCGCGGGCGTGGAGTTCGCCCGCGAACGGCTCGACGGCGAGCAGGTCGACTGGTTGGCGAGTCTACCGCAGCAGCGACTCGTCGCCGACCGCCGCGTCCGTCTGGTCCACGGTCATCCGGACAACCCGGACCACTACACCTACCCCGACGAGTTCATGCCCGAACTGCTCGACGACGAGGACGTGCTCGTGATGGGCCACACCCACGTCCAAGCGCACGAACTGTACGACGAGGGTATCGTGATGAACCCGGGCAGCGTCGGCCAACCCCGCGACGGCGACTCGCGGGCGGCGTACGCCATCGTCGATTTGGACGCGATGACCGTCGAGGAACGTCGCGTCACCTACGACATCGACGAAGTCGTCCGCGCCGTCGAGGCCGAGTGCCTCCCCGAACGCATCGGAACGCGACTGTACGAAGGGAAGTAGGGCGTTACTCCGAGACGGGTCGGAGCGTGGCCGAGAAGTGTCGCAGTTCCGGTACCGGCGGTTCGCCGGTGATTTCGAGGCCGCTCACGCTCTCGCGGCGCGCGGCGACCGCACCCGCCGTCTCCGCGACGTGTTCGAGGTGTTCGCGCGAGTAGGTGCGGCGCGGAACCGCGAGGCGGACGAGTTCGAGTCGGTTCGCGCCGGGGAACGCGAAGCTACCGAGTTCGACGGCGCGGACGCCGCCCTCGCGGTAGAGTTCGCAGACGAGCGCCTGTCCGGGGAACTGGTCGCTCGGGAGGTGCGAGAACAGTCGACCCGCGTCGAGATACACCGCGTGTCCACCCACGGGTTTGTAGACGGGGACGCCCTCGGCTTCGAGCAGCTCGCCGAGTTCCCGTACCTGTCGGACGCGTTCTTCGACGTACGGCGGTTCGACGGCCTCGCGGAGGCCGACGGCCATCGCTTCGATGTCGCGGCCGGCCATCCCGCCGTAGGTGGGAAAGCCCTCGTAGAGGATGGCGCGCTGTTTGGCGGCCTCGAAGATCCCGGGGTCGCGCATCGCGGCGAAGCCGCCGATGTTGACGAGCGCCTCCTTCTTGCCGCTCATCGTCACCGCGTCGGCGTACGACAGCTGTTCGCGGGCGATATCGGCGACCGAACTCCCCTCGAACTCGGCCTCGCGCTGCTGGACGAAGTAGGCGTTCTCGGCGAAGCGGCAGGCGTCGACGACGAGCGTCGCGTCGATTTCGGCGGCGAAGTCGGCCACTTCGCGGGTGTTCTCGACGCTGACCGGCTGGCCCGCCGTCGAGTTGTTCGTGATGGTGAGCACGACGACCGGAACCGCGTCAGCCCCGACGTCGGAGACGATGTCGCGAGCGCGGTCGACCGAGAAGTTCCCCTTGAACGGACCGTCGACGCTCGGGTCCTTCGCGCCCTCGACGGGACAGTCGACCGGGTCCGCACCCTGGTTGGCGACGTGCGCGCGGGTCGTGTCGAAGTGCGCGTTGTTGAGCACGACGTCGCCCTCGTCGACGAGGCAGCCGTAGAGGACGTTCTCCGCGCCGCGGCCCTGATGGGTTGGGACGACGTGCGGAAAGCCCATCACGTCTTCCACGGCGTCGCGGAGGTTCGCGAAACTCGTGCTGCCGGCGTAGGACTCGTCGCCGCGGAACAGCGCGGCCCACTGCTCGTCGCTCATCGTCCCGGTGCCGCTGTCGGTCAGCAGGTCGACGTAGACGTGCTCGGCGGGGATGTTGAACGCGTTGTAGCCCGCGTCGTCGAGGATTTCGTCCCGCTTCTCGCGGGAGGGAAGCGAGATGGGTTCGACCATCTTCGCCTTGTAGGAGCGCATGGTCGGCGTCGTCGCTCGGATGTCTTAATACCGCCACGAGAGCGTCCGTTCGTTTCTGCCTAACTGTGCGGAGGAGGCTCCGACTCTGGTCGCCGACACCGGAATCTGTGCATCGCCAGCGGGAGCGTGACGAGACAGACAGCCGAGGAGAGCGAAGGAGAGACAGATCACTGTGTAGCGTGCTCCGAAACGAGCGAAAATCGGCCCCGCCGGTGTTACATCCGCTGTTGGACGATGTCGAGCGTCTTCTCGCGGTCGGCCCAGTCGACGAAGATGGCGACGGAGGTCGCGCTGGTGATGAGGTCGTGGATGTTGATGCCCGCCTCCGCAAGCGGCGAGACGATGCCGCGGATGATTCCCGGCTGATTCGGCAGTTCGCCGCCCGTGATTCGGATGACCGCGACGGATTCGTCGACGGTGACGCTGGAGAGCGACTGGTCGGCGACGACGGCGTCGTGCAGCAGGCTCTCGGCCTCCTCTGCCTCTTCGGTGGCGACGTAGAAGGTGACCGAGTCCATCCCGCTGGCGACGGCTTCGATGTTGATGTTGGACTCTCGAAGCGACTCCGAGAGGTCCGCGAGGATGCCCGGACGATTTCGAATCGCACGTCCGGCGACGGTGAGACAGGCCAGTTCGGTCTCCTGGAGGTCGATGAGGTTGCGGAACTGCCCCTCTATCTGCGTGCCGCCGGTCAGCAGGTCGCCGTGTTGGTAGTGGACGACGCGGACCGCGAGGTGGTCGTCTTTGTAACTCAACGCGCTCGGCGCGACGACCTCGGCGCCGCGGAACGAGAGGTTTCGGAGTTCGTCGACGGTGATGCGGCCGACGTTTCGCGCGCCCTCGACGACGCGGGGGTCGCCGGTCATGACGCCCTCGACGTCGGTGACGATGACGACCTCGTCGGCGTTCATGTACTTGCCGAGCATGACGGCGCTGGTGTCGCTGCCGCCGCGGCCGAGCGTCGTTATCTCGCCGTCGGCGTTCTGGGCGAGGAAACCGGTGATGACCGGGACGACGCCGTCGAGTCGCTTCGCGAGTGCGGCGGCGCGGCGCTGCGTCTCCTCGACGTCGACCTCGCCGAGGTCGTTCGTGATGATGGGCCACTCCTCGCTGCCGGGTTCGACGAACAGCGCGTCGACCCCGCGGGCCGCGAGGGCGGCTTTCAGCATCCGGACGCTCGTCCGTTCGCCCATGCTGACGATTTCGGCGCGGTCGCGGTCGTCGGCTTCGAACTGAATCTCGTCCAGCAGGTCGTCGGTCGTGTTCCCCATCGCACTGGCGACGACGGCGATCTCGTGACCCTCCTCGACCGCCGCGGCGACGGAGTCGGCGGCGCGATTGATTCGGTCGCCGCTACCGAGACTCGTCCCACCGAACTTCGCGACTACGCGCATCCGAGCGTCACCTCTACCTCTCGACGCCGGACGGGACCGTGGTGCTCAGACATGGGGTGCGATAGCGGTGGAGAACCCATAACTGTGTTCACTCTCCCAACGGTTGCCGGTCCCGAAGGCGTAGGCGGGGCGGCGGTCGACGACGCGGTGTGCGACGGTTACCCACGGGCTTAAGCGCGACGCCGAGGAACCTGCGGTATGGAGATACGCGATGCGGTCGAAGCCGACGCCGAGGCCATCGCCGGTATCGCCGACGCGCCGACCGACGTGATGCGAAATCTCGTCCACGACCGGACCGTCCACGTCGCCACCGAAGCGAACACCGTCACCGGTCCGAACGAGGACGCGGACGGAGCAGAGACGGCCGACGCCGACCGACCCGACGCGAGAACCGACGAGCCAATCGTCGGCTTCGTCAGCTACGACGCCAGAGACCGGACGGTCCACGTCACGCAGTTCGGCGGACAGGGCGACGCAGTCGAACGACTCCTCGAAGAACCGCTTCGGTTCGCTCGGGCCGAGCGGATGGCTGCCGAACTGCTCGTCGGGGCCGACGACGACGAACTCCGCGGGGCCGCAGAGCGGGTCGGCTTCGAGAAACAGGGGTCGGGACCGCAGTTCGACGGCCAGCAGACCGTGCGATATCGACTTCAGCCGTAACGCGAGCTTCGAGTTCCGCTCTCAGTCGTCGGCCGTCTCAGCGACTGCGTCGGCGTCAGCGTCGGGCAGTTCCTCGTCGCCGATGGTCGCCTCGGGGACGAGAATCGCGCCGGGGTCGAACTCGGCGAGTTCCTCGTCGTTTCGGACGCGTTCGGGCCAGTCGGCGTTGGCGAGCGCGCTCGTTCCGAGCGTCAGGAGGTCGGCTCCGGCGTCGAGCGCGGCGCGGGCCGAGTCGGGGTCGCCGAGTCCGCCGTTGGCGACGACCGGCGCGTCGGCGTGTTCGACGGCGACCTCCGCGAGTGTCGGACCGTCGTCGCCGAACGCCGGGGCGAGGCCGTCGCCCTCGGTGGTGTGGATGTAGTCCGCGCCCGCATCCGAGAGCGCCTCGAACACCGTCGCGGCGTACTCCTCGCCGGGCCACTCGTACGTCTCGTCGTTGACCTTGGTCTGGGAGACGCGGATGCCGACGACGAACTCGTCGGGCAGCGCCTCGGAGACGGCTTCGACGACTTCGGCGGGGAAGCGCGCGCGGTTCTCGGCGTCGCCGCCGTAGCGGTCCTCGCGCTGGTTCGCGTCGGGCGCGAGGAACTCGTTGAGCAGGTAGCCGTTCGCCGCGTGGAGTTCGACACCGTCGAATCCGGCTTCCTTGGCATTTTTCGCGGCTTCGACGAACGAGGCTTCGATGTCGCCGAGTTCTTCGATGGTCAGTTCGCGCGGCGTGTCGAACGCGCCGCTGCCGCCGTACAGCTCGGATTTCTCGCCCTCCGGCTGAATCGCGGAGGGAGCGACCGTCTCGTCGGCGTGGGGTTACCCTGCGAAATCGCCCCCGCGTGCATCAACTGCGCGAAGATGGGTTTGCCCTCCTCGTGGACCGCCTCGGTCACCTTCTCCCACGCGTCGGTCTGCTCCTCGGTGGCGAGGCCGGGTTGGTTCAAGTAACCCTGGCTGTACTCGGTGTCGGGGTAGACGCCCTCGGAGACGAGGAAGCCGAACCCGCCGCGGGCGAACTTGGCGTAGTACCGCGCCATCCGTTCGGTGGCGCGGCCGTCGTCGGTCGCACTGGTTCGGGTCATCGGTGCGAGACCGACTCGGTTGTCGAGCGACACTCCCTCGAACTCGAACGTCTCGAACAGCGCGTCAGATTCGGACATACTCGTTCCGAGGGACGCCTCGGTGAAAGGGAGACGGCGGTGGTGCACGCGGAGTACACGCGATGGGTGGTATCGGGGCGCACTGAGTCGTCGGATAGTCAGGAGGTCGCCTCGGGCCGCGAACCCTCTCCACTTCGCTTGGAAACGAGCAGATACGCGAGCGGAATCGAGACGAGCATCGTCGGGACGAGGCGAGTTGTAGCGTCGAAGGTCGCTATGCGAACTTCCGGACCGTCATGTCCAGCGTGTCGAGGTCGAGAATCGGCGCGTAGCCGGAATCGGGGTCGATGTTGACGCTCTTCTGGAAGTCGGTCTGTTCCTGCCAGCAGCCCGAGTTGACGGCCAGCACGTTGTGGTACTTCCCCCAGCCGAGTTTGTGGACGTGACCGGTGTGGAACACCTCGGGAACGTCGTCGATGACGAGGTAGTCGCGTTCCTCGGGTGCGAGGCGCATGTGACCGCCGTACTGCGGGGCGACGTGGCGCTTCTTCAAAAGTTGGTACATCGCCTTGTGCGGTTCGTCGTAGCTCGCTTTCTCCGATGGGAGTTCGGCGATGACCTCGTCGAGCGAGACGCCGTGGTACATGAGAACGGAGACGTTCTCGATAGTGACGGTGGAGGGGTTCGAGGTGATGCGGGCGTCGTGGGCGGTCATGATGTCGCGGAGTTCCTCGTCGAAACCGGGCTGCGGTTCGGCGAGGCGGACCGCGTCGTGGTTGCCCGGAATCATGACGATCTCCGTGTCGCCCGGTACTTCCTTGAGATACTCCGAGAACTCCTCGTACTGGTCGTAGATGTCGACGACGTCGAGTTCCTCGTCCTGATTCGGGTAGACGCCGACGCCCTCGACCATGTCGCCGGCGATGAGCAGGTACTCGACGGGGTCGGCCTCGGGCGTGTGGAGCCAGTCGGTGAAGGAGTGCCACGCGTCGGCCATGAACTCCTGACTGCCGACGTGGACGTCCGATATCAGTGCGGCTTGGACGTGTCTGTCGGCCGTCTTCGGCTTGAACGTCCGCGGCACGTCGGGGAAGTGAAGCGTGTCGACAAAGACGATACCGGAGTCGTCCGACAGCGTCCCCTGGATGGCGATACACTCGTCCATCAGGAGTTCGGCGACGTTCTCGGCGATCGCCTTGTCCTTCATTACCAGACAGGGAAACGTCCCCGTGGTGTCCTCCAGTTCGACGAGCCAGTGGCCGCTCGCCGTCGAGCGGACGTCGTTGACGAGGCCGATGAGGTCGACTTCGCTGCCGCCGACCATGTCGCCGATGGCCTTCGCCGGTCGGTGGTTGACGCGTCCGCGAAGGAGCTTCGACAGGCGGTCGTACCGGTCCCGGAACGTCGCGACGAACTGCTTGTACTCGCCGGTTCCGGTGCTCGCGCCGGTCATGTCGTTGGCGATGTCTAGCGAGCGTTTCGCGGGGTCGCGGACGTGTTCAGAGTCGGCGTTCGCGTCCGGCGAACGGGCCGCCGATGCGGTAATCGACTCCGCAGAAGGCGAGTCGGACCCCCCCGTTTCCACTGGAGAACCCGCCGGAGTCGACGGGTTCTGTGTCGAGGGTGCAGTGGAAACAGACGGGTCTGCGGAGGACGAATCGACCGAGTCAGGCGAGTCGGGCGAGTCAGGCGAACTGGGCGAGTCGGGCGAACCGGGCGAATCCGGAGTCGTCTTCGTCGGCGCGTCCGCCGCGTTGGCTCCGCCGTCGAGAACCGCTCTGACGTGGTCGACGGTGAGTCGAAGCGCGTCGTCGGGAGCCGTCTCGATGGCCCGTTCCAACGCCTCGGGCGGGTTCGCTGCGCTGGCGAGCAGGGTCACGGCCTCGCGCTCGGCGTTGTAGCCGCGGCTGGCGAGCGCTTTCACGATGCGTGAGGGCGTCTCCAGCGGCACAGGCAGAGATACACAGGTCGAAAGAAAAGCGTGCCGGAGACGACTGGGGACGACGATGACTACCGGAGACGACTGGGGACGACGATGACTACCGGAGACGACCGGGGACCGATGTCGGCGGTGGGCGGTCCAGAAAGTTGAAACGCGGACGGTCCGAATCGAAGTGCAATGAGTGCAGGAGATAGCCGCCCGCCCTCCGATAGTTCCGGACCACCGGGAGGGGGCGAAACCTCTACTTCTTCCGATGGAACCGACGCCGACGAACCGGCCGACGGTCCCGTCAGCAGATTTCTTCACGACCAGGACGGACCGTTCATGTTTCTCCGGGAAGTGCTCAGCAGCGCCGCCATCGTTCTCGCTGTCGGGGCGCTCCTGTTCGCCGTCGCCGGCGTTTGGCCGCCGATGGTCGCCGTCGAGAGCGGAAGCATGGAACCGCACATGGAGCGAGGCGACCTCATATTCATCACGGAACCCGGTCGGTTCGCACCGGACGCCGGCGACGGGTCGGGAGTCGTCACGTACGCCGAGGGTCAGCGAGCGGACTACCGGTCGCTCGGGTCGTACGGTTCCGTCGTCGTCTACGACAACCCCAACAGCGCCGGACCGCCGGTCATCCACCGGGCGATGTTTCGGGTCGAAGCGGGCGAAAACTGGTACGAGAAGGCCAACCAGGAGTACATCACCGCGGACAACTGCGAGGAACTGGCGTTCTGTCCCGCGCCGTACGACGCCTACATCACGAAAGGCGACAACAACCCGACGTACGACCAGACGAGTTCCATCAGTGCACCCGTCAAAGAGGAGTGGGTAACGGGCGTCGCGCGGGTTCGTATCCCGTACCTCGGATGGGTCCGACTCGCCTTTTCGAGCACCGCACCCGCGACGACCGACGCCGGACCGATGGTCGTCCTCTCACCGGTGGGGGAGTCGACGACCGCCGACCGTCTCTCGAAACCGAGCGTGACCGCCGAGTTGCCTCCGACGACGGCGTCCGGTTCACCGTAGCCGGGCCAGAACACCACTATTTCGGGTGCAGAGTGTTACGTCCAAAAGAACAGGTTCTACGTCTGTAATCTACGTCTGGAGTCGAAACAGAGGGGTGTTAAATCGGGGGCGGAGGAGTCTGCGAATCAGTTGTCGAACCGCGCCTGGACGAAGGGTTGGGCGTTCTCTATGTCGCCGAGACGCGAGTCCGTCAGCAGGACAGCCTCGGTTTCGTCGATGGGAACCGAGAGGCTGATCTCCTTCGTGCGGCCGTAGCGACCCTTCGAGACGACAACGGCGTTGACGATGCCGAGCATGTCGAGCTCGCTGATGAGGTCGGTGACGCGGCGCTGCGTGAGGATGTCGGCGTCTATCTCCTCGCAGAGCCGTTTGTAGATGTTGAACACCTCGCCGGTGTTGATGTTGTGGACGCCGTTCTTCTCGAGGAGGATGATGGAGAACAGGACGATCTTGCTCTGCGTCGGGAGCGTCCGAACAACCTCGACGACGCGGTCGAGTTCGATCTTGTCCTGAGCTTGGCGGACGTGCGTTTCGGCGACGCCGTCGGCCTGACTCCGCTCGGCGAGTTCGCCCGCGGTCCGGAGGAGGTCGAGCGCGCGACGGGCGTCACCGTGTTCCTGCGCGGCGAACGCGGCGCAGAGCGGGATGACGTGTTCGGAGAGCGCATGTCCTTTGAACGCCACGTCCGCGCGGTGCTGAAGGATATCGCGGAGTTGGTTGGCGTCGTACGGCGGGAAGACGATCTCCTCCTCGCCGAGCGAGGATTTGACGCGCGGGTCGAGGAAGTCGGTGAACTTCAGGTCGTTGGAGATGCCCATGATAGAGATGCGCGAGTTGTCCAACTCGGAGTTCATCCGCGAGAGGTTGTACAGCGTGTCGTCGCCGGACTTCTCGACGAGTTTGTCGATCTCGTCGAGCATGATGACGACGACGCGCTCGTTGTAGTCGACGGCGTCGAAGAAGGTCGAGTAGACCCGGTCGGTCGGCCACCCCGTCATCGGAACCGCCTCCATCTCCTCGCGGTCGCGTTCGAGTTCGGAGATGCGGGCGTCGACGTCGGCGACGGCGTCGAACTCGGTGTCGGCGAGGGCAGTCTCGTCTTCGCGTGCCTGTCCGGCCAGCGTTTCGAGTGAACGGAGACTGTCGTCGATGACCGTGTGGTTCTTCTCGATGAACTTGTTGGCGAGCTGTGCGAGCACGCGATACTGGGTGTCGGTCACTTCGCAGTTGATGTACTCGACTTCGCAGGGAACGTCGTACTTCTGGGAGGTGCGTTCTAGTTCCTGGCTGACGAACTTCGCACTCGCGGTCTTGCCGGTTCCCGTCTTTCCGTATATGAGGATGTTCGAGGGGGTCTCGCCGCGAAGCGCGGAGACGAGAATCGTCGCCATCTGATTGATCTGGTCGGTTCTGTGGGGGAGTTCGTGCGGGGTGTAGGAGGGTCGAAGCACCTCCTTGTTCTCGAAGATCGGCTCGCCCGAGAGCAGGTCGTCGAACAGACCGCGACTGTCACCGTCGTCGCCGAGGCCGACGTCGCTCAGCGCGCGCGAGGGGTTCGGTGCACCGGACCGTTGGGCGGTCGAACCCTCGGATTCGTCGGCGTCGTCCCCCTCGGTGCCGGCGGAGCCGTCGGTCGCGGAGCCTGCCGGTCTCTCCTCGGCGGTCCGGTCGGGCGGAGTTCGACCCGACGACGTGTCGGTCCCCGCTCTGCTCGTCTCTTCGTCGCCAGCCTGTCTTCGTTGCTCCGACGCCGTATCCGCGGGTTCGCCGTCGTCGGAGTGTGAGTCGTCTTCGGTCATCGTTGAGCCCCTCTGTTTCGATTGGAACCGCGCCGGCGACGGTGTAAATTCGGGTGTAGAACCGACGAGAAGCCAATATCGAGCTCGTCGGCCGCCGAGACGCGTCCAGGTGATGCAGAAGAAACGAATGAAGAGGAGGGACAAAAAAGTTACCGCTTCGTGACGAGTTTCGCGTCTAGAAAACTCGGACTAACCGATTCGGACGATTCGAACGAGTCGAGCGATTCGACCAGAAACTCTACGTTTCGGGTGAAGTGGCGGAGTAAATCACACCGCTGGTAGTCCCAGCAACCTCGGCGGTCCCAGCAACGTCGGTAGTCGTCGGCAGGAACGCGCGGAGCCGGGTCGACACGGTCCCAGTCGCACCACATTCGGGAGTAATCTCTTGTCAGTCGCCCAGGAACTCAGTCGCGGGCTTCGGTCTCGAACTACGTGCGATCTCTCTATGGGGCCACGGACACGCATCCGTCCACCACCACTCGTTCAGCGAACGACCCCTCTGTTTCGACTGGAAACGTTCGACATCCCCCGACGAGTCGGACAAGAGTGGTCTTTCTCCCGCTCTCGGCCCGTAAGACTGCAGTCGAACCGATGGAGAGGAACGGTCAGCGAGAGACGAACCCCCCCACCCCATCGTTTCCGGTGGAACCGCTCTCGGGTAGGAAGGTGTTTCCGAGGGACGTTAGAAAGGGAGGTTTTATTTTGTAGTGTATCCTATTGGTCCGTAGCCTCGACAAAAAGTTATTTGTTGTTGTTGGATTGATTCGTTTATCTATATTTGCCGATGTGTTATACTCCTCTATTCTCTGTATTTTCCCGGTTCGCCGGCCGGGCCTCCCACGAGGCGTCTCCACCCGAAACGAAGGGGTGGGGGGTGGAGACACGAGGAGGGGGAACGACGAGACGAGCACGAACGGAAAGAGTCGAAGCCAGTCTCGTGACCCGACCAACTTCGTCTCTCCGCATCTTCCATCTCCTCTTCGTTCCCTCTCGTTTTCGTCTCTCCTCCTCCTCCTCTCATTTTCACCCCTCCATTTCTTCTGTGGTCGCGCACGCCTGCGCGGGGAAACACACAATACAGAACCCGGCTCGCACGTCGTTACAGAACTCGACTCGCACGTCGCTTGCAACTATCTGTCGGGTAATGTGACCGTTGTCTGACGCAGTACTTAAGTTACCCCGGGGATGTTCTACCGGCATACGCCCCTCCACGAGCGGTATTGGGAGGAGCAGGAGTTTAGGATGGGACTGCTCACAGAACTCAGAGACAGCATATCACGGGTCACCGACCGGCTGTTCTCGGCCTCCGAACCGAAGCGAATCGGTATCTACGGACCGCCGAACGCCGGAAAGACGACCCTCGCAAACCGCATCGCCCGCGACTGGACAGGTGACGCCATCGGTCCGGAGAGTCACATCCCGCACGAGACGCGTCGCGCTCGGCGGAAAGAGAACGTCGAAATAGAGCGCAACGGTCGCGCCGTCACCATCGACATCGTCGACACGCCCGGCGTGACGACGAAAGTCGACTACAAGGAGTTCCTCGACCACGACATCGACAAAGACGACGCGGTCCGTCGCTCCCGGGAGGCGACCGAAGGTGTCGCCGAGGCCATGCACTGGCTCCGTGAGGACGTCGACGGCGTCATCTACGTACTCGACAGCGCAGAAGACCCGTTCACGCAGGTGAACACCATGCTCATCGGCATCATCGAGAGCCGCGAACTGCCGGTGCTCATCTTCGCGAACAAGACGGACCTCGAAGGTTCGAACGTCAAACAGATCGCCAACGCCTTCCCGCAGCACGAGACGGTGCCGCTGTCGGCGCTCGAAGGTGAGAACATGGACGAAGTGTACGACAAGATCGCGGAGTACTTCGGGTGACACCATGCCCGAAGTAAGACGCGGCGACCACGACGGCATCCAGATCGACCTCATCAGCGGCGCGCGGATGGAGAACATGCGGAGCATGGAGAAGATCCGCCTCATCCTCGACAGCGTCCGTGACGGGAAGATCGTCATCCTCGAGGACGGACTCTCGCCCGACGAGGAGTCGAAACTCATCGAGGTGACGATGACCGAGATCAGCCCCGACAACTTCAGCGGCATCGAAATCGAGACGTACCCGCACAAGAGCAGCGACAGCGGGTTCCTCGGCAAACTGATGGGACGCGACTCGACGAAGAAGCTCACCGTCATCGGCCCGGCCAACCAGATCGAGACGCTCCACAAGGACGAGACGCTCATCAGCGCGCTCATCTCCCGGAAGTAGTTCGTATGCCGCACGAGTGTACGAACTGCGGCGAGACGTTCGCAGACGGCTCCAAGGAGATGCTCTCGGGCTGTCCGAGTTGCGGCGGCAACAAGTTCCAGTTCCGCCCCGCGTCGTCCTCGTCGGGCACCCCGGAGTCGACGACTTCGGCGTCGTCGAAGTCCACGAAATCCGCGAAGTCAGCGACCTCCACGGAACCGGCAAGTTCAACGAACTCGTCGGCGTCCGCGGACACCGGCAGTAACGGTTCTCCCGACGCCGCCGGCCGGAGTCGGTCGGCCGATTCGGCCGAGAGTTCGGACGCGGGTTCGAAACGAGCGTGGCCCGGCCAGGAGGCGTCCGAAGACACCGAGTCGAGTTCGCCGAAACCGTGGCCGTCGACGGCCCGCGAACCGGCGAGTCGCAGTCGGTCGACCGCGGCCGCCGAGTCGGACGTAACGGTCGACCCGCAGCGTTCCGCGGAGACGTCGACCCGACGCGGCCAGTCCCAATCGACGGATACACCGCCGAGCGACGACGAATCTGCAGCCGAAACGCGGGAGGACCGCGCGCAAGCCGACGCTCGAAGCGGCACCGTGAGTCCGGACGAAATCTCGCGCGCTGCACCCGCCGACGCATCACAGGGCGTGGACGACGGTGCCGAGATCGACGACAAACCGGATCTCTCGACGCTCCGCGAAGAACTCAACGAGCAGTTCGAGAGCATCAAAATCGTCAGTCCCGGGCAGTACGAACTGAACCTGATGGAACTGTACGACCGCGACTCCTACATCATCTCGCTGCAGGAAGACGGTCACTACGTCATCGAGGTCCCCGAGACGTGGAACCGAGACGACGACTGAACCCGGCTCTCTCTGCTTCCTACCCATCTTCTAGCTCTCTCTGCTTCCTACCCATCTTCTAGCTCTCTGCTCTCCGACTCGTCTCTCAACTCTCCGACTCGTCTCTCAACTCTCTCTCCGTCCACGCGGGGATCTGTCGTTCGACAGTCTCGAACCCGGCGCCGCACGAACTCGTCCGCGTTGGCGACCTGTCCTAACGGCTGATTCCCCTCTCGAACCGTCGCGCGTCCGTCGCCCCGGCGAGCCGCGCCTTTTCAGCACGTTTTAAGCGCCCGCGGCGACACGCTATCGCCATGAGCACGGCGACGAAAATCGTCCTCGGTACCGTTGGCATCTCGGTCATCCTCGGCGTGAGTATCCTCGCAGTCACCGTCTTCGGCTGACGGAGGCGCCCGACGATGTTCCAGAAACGGCAGCTCAGCGGTGAGCTTCGCGCGGTTAGAGATAGCTACGCCGCGGAGACGGTCGTCGTCGACGCCGACGCGGACTTCGAAACGATTCCGCCCGCGGCCGCCGAAGACCTCGGACTGCTCGTCGACTCGCTCGACCCGGCGACGTACCCCGACGAGTGGCTGCCCGACGACGCCCCGGCACTGCTCCGGCGGTACGCGGGCGGGACGTTCACCGTCGGGATGCCGGGCGACGGAACCATCGTCTGGACGCGGCAGACGAACCCGCCGACTATCGTCGCCAAGAAGCGCGCCGAGGGAACGCCGGAAGCCTTTCTCGACTTTCTCTTCGCGGAGGCACTCGTCCAGATTCACCTCGGCGTCCCCGAGCACTTCCTCCCGTTCTTCGGCGAGCGATACCGTGACCTCGACGCGGCGGTGTCGCTGTCGCCCGCGGAACTCTACCAGCTCGCGGCCGCGCTGTTCGAGGCCTGGGTCGGCGTCCAGAGCCGCGAGGTGTTCGCGGAGTGGAGCGACGACTACCCGGGGCTGTACGAGGCGTGGCTCGACGCCGGAACGCGACTCGAAGGCCGAATCGAGGGACTCCCCGGCGAAGTCGCCCGCGGGGAGACGTCGTTCGTCGACGCCACGGAACTGGCGTGCTCGGGGCTGAAACACGCTATCGAGCCTCCCGCACCGTTCGCGGCGCTGGATACGACGGCGTACCACGACCACGGTGCGGCCTACGCGGTTCGGTGGGCCGAGAAGACGTTCGAGAAGCTCCGCGAGTGACCGGAGAACGGTGACCGATGAACGGTAACCGGAGAACAGTGACCGTCTCGAACGCCTACGGCCAGGTCTACATCTCGAACGCCTACGACCGGGTCTACAGGTGGGGCAGGCCGCACCCTCGCGGCTCAGCGCTCGACTCCGGGGCGGCTCACCGTTCTTCGTAGGTGACGCCGCCGTCCTCCGCGAGGTCGACGATTCCGCTGAACAAACCGCTAAAACGTTCGATGACGTCCTCGTCGTGGACCTCCTTCGAGAGGTGGAAGATGCCGACGGCGTCGTTCTCCACCAGGAGGTCGAGCAGTCGCTCGGTCGCCTCGTAGACGCCTTCTTCGTCGGCGTAGTACGCCATCTCGGTGAGCGAGTCGACGCTGACGCGGAGCTTTCCGGGATGCGATTCGAGGAACTTGCGGGTCTGGGCGACGATGCCGTCGAGGTCGTCGGGCGAGGAGACGTAGTGGACGTGCTCGGACTTCCGTCGCGAGTAGCCGCGCTCGACCGAGAGGGTGTCGAGGATGACCGCTCGGGACTCGTCGACGTCGTAGTGTTCGAGCTTCTGTTCGACCTCGCGGGCGGTCGTCCGCGTCGAGATGACGAGGAAGTAGTCGGTGTCGGTTTTCAGAAAGTCGGTGTCGATTCGGTCGGTCTCGCCGATGCTCGGATGCAGAAGAAGCAGGCCAGTCCCCGCAGGGATGGTGTCTGGAGCGTTTTCGATGGCGAGGCTGTAATCCATATCGGAGAGACCAACCGAACTGACTTAACAATGCGGGCTGGCAGCCTCTCGCTCGATTCGCGGACATCAGTGGGCGAGACGCCTGACCGCTCAGAACACGCTGTCGGCGGTCGCCGCACCGATGACGCTGAACACCGCACCGATGCTCGTCGCTTTCGCCGTGACGAACACCTGCGTTCGGAACGTGATTTCGGCGGCGTCCATGTGGTTCGGAATGAGCGTCGCGGGTGCGTCGAACGAGAGCGCGAGGATGAACACCGACAGATACGAGACGAGGATGAGCGAGACGAACCGCAGCGGAACTCCGCCCACCTCCGCCTCGCGGTCGGGGTCTCGGTCGTCGTCGGCTTTGTACAGCGTCCCGTAGCCGATGGTGAACACCATACCGACGGTCAACAGCGCTTGGTACCACTCCATCCCGACCGCGAGGGCCCACACCTCGTCGGTGACGACGAACGGCCCCGCGAGGAGGAATCCGCCGACGACCTGCTGTGCGATGTCCGTTAGCTTGAACCGCCGGTGGCGTCCGACCCGAACCATGGCGACCCGTTACGGCGACCGAACGTAAACGTCACGCGTTCGGCCGACCGGCGACTCCCGCTCGCGTCCGCACTCCGAACCGATTTTGACTCACCAGACCGAGAAACCACCATGAGTGTCCGCGAGGAGTTCGACGCGTGGGCGGCCGACGGCCGCGACAAGGGAATGGAAGAGCGACACTGGCACACCGCGAAGGACGTGCTCGCGCGAATGCCCGTCGAAGCGGGCGACACGGTGCTCGACCTGGGGACTGGAAGCGGCTACGCGCTCCGAGCGCTCCGCGAGACGAAGCACGCGGGCCGCGCCTACGGTATCGACGGCTCCCCGGAGATGGCTCGGAACGCCCGAAACTACACCGACGACCCGAACGTCGGTTTCGTCGTCGCCGACTTCGACGAACTGCCGTTCGCCGACGACTCGGTCGACCACGCGTTCTCGATGGAGGCGTTCTACTACGCGGCCGACCCCGAACACACGCTCGAAGAGCTCGCGCGCGTCCTCCGCCCCGGCGGGACGTTCTACTGCGCAGTCAACTACTACGAAGAGAACGTCCACAGCCACGAGTGGCAGGAGAACATCGGCGTCGAGATGACTCGCTGGGACCGCAGCGAGTACCGCCGAGCGTTCCGGAATGCCGGATTCCACGTCGCCGAACAGGACAACGTCCCGGACCTCGACATCGACATCCCCCCGGCCGAAGCGTTCCCGACCGATAGCTGGGAGACGCGCGAGGCGATGGTCGAGCGCTATCGAACCTACGGAACGCTGTTGACGGTCGGCGTCGTGCCGTAGCCCGTCGCTCCTCGCCGGCGTACTGGAACCCGAGACCACGACTCGAAACGCCGCTCCGCGAATTTTTATAAACGGAGACGGGACCACCCCGCCTCGTGATCTGACCCTCGGCGCGCGGCGGTTCGCGGTTGTGCGACCAGTCGCCGTGCGACGCTCCTGAATCCGCCCGGTCGCCTGTTCGCCCCTACACTCTCGCGTTCTCACTCACCCGTTTACTCACTCGACGTCCAGATTTCGCGTCGACAGGTCGGAGACGGCCGGTCCGTCGACGACGTGACCGTCGTACTCGAAGCGCGAGCCGTGACACGGGCAGTCCCACGACCGTTCGGCGTCGTTCCAGCGGACGATGCAGTCCAAGTGCGGACAGACGGCCGAGTGAGTGTGTAGCTCCCCGTCGTCGTCGCGGTACGCAGCTATCGGTTTCGTCCGCTCGCGGAGCACTGTCGCCTCGCCCGGCCGCAGTCGCGCGAGGTCGTCGCGGTGCGGTTTCGACAGCCAGTCGCGCACGAACTCCTTCGCGACGTTCGCGTTCTGCGTGGCGAACTCCGTCGCCGACGTTCGGTCGACGGTCACCCGGCTCGGGTCGTACACCTCCGTGTACGGGTTCTCCTCGCCGCACACCAGGTCCGCGAGCAACAGTCCCGCCGCCGTCCCGTTCGTCATCCCCCACCCGCCGAAGCCGCTGGCCATGTAGACGCGCTCCGAGAGCGGTAACTCGCCGACGTACGGTACTTTGTCGACCGAGGCGTAGTCCTGCGTCGACCAACGGTACTCGATAGAGTCGACGTCGAAGTGGCGGCGGGCGGCTTCCTCGACCTTCCGGTAGCGCTCGCGCGTATCGCCGCCCTGTCCGGTCTTGTGGTTCTGTCCGCCGACGAGCGTCAGCACCTCGTCGCCGGTGTCGTGGGTCCGAACCGAGAAGTACTGCTCGCCGGTGTAGTAGTACATCGCCTCGGTCGGCGGGTCGGCGACGCGCGCGGCGACGACGTACGACCGTTTCGGGTGCATCCGGGCGAAGTACGCGCCCGTGTCACGAATCGGAAAGTGCGTCGCGAGCACGACGTCGTCGGCGTGAATCTCGCCGCGGTCGGTGTCGACCATCGGACGCGCGCCGCCGTCGACGTCGAGCGCCCGCGTCTCCTCGTAGATGCGCCCGCCCTCGTCGAGAAACGCCTCCGCCAGCGCCAGCAGGTAGCTCCGAGGGTGGAACATCGCCTGGTCGTCGAATCGGACGGCGGCGACCGCTCCGTCGTCGACGGCGACCGACTCCTCGTACTCGGCCGGCAGGCCGAACCGACGAGCGGCGTTCACTTCCTGTCGAACCTCCGAGCGACGCCCCGGTGACCGAACGTAAGCGTACGACGGTAGCCTCCGGAAGGCGCAGTCGACGCCGAGGCTCTCGACGCGGGATTCGACGTGGTCGATGGCAGCCTCGTTGGCCTCGGCGTACTGCCGGGTCTTCCGCTCGCCGACGGTCGACGCGAGCGTGTCGTAGAGAATCCCGTGCTGGGAGGTGAGCTTCGCCGTCGTCTTCCCGGTGACGCCGGTGAGGATGTGGTCGCGCTCGACGAGCGCGACGTCCTGTCCCGCCTCGGCTAACTGGAGCGCGGTCGTCACTCCGACGATACCGCCGCCGACGACGGCGGTGTCGACGTCGATACCGCCGTCGAGCGGTTCGTACTCCGTCGTCGGCGAGGTGCCGAGCCAGACGGACGTCCGCTCGCCCGTCGCAAACTGGTCGGTACTCGATGCTGCGGCGTCGGTGTCGTCGTGGTCGTTGTCTTTCATCGGAGAACTCCGTCGTCGGGGTGCGGCCGAGCGCCGTGCGAGCGCGGAAACCGACACCAACCGGTCTTGCGAACGAACCACGCCGGACCGAATAAAGCCAGGACCCGCCGTCACCGCTGCCGGACTGTTCACCACTCGAACACGTACGCGTCCGCGGGGTCGAACCCCAGTTCGACCGTCTCGCCCGTCGGCGGCGACTCCGGCGCGCGGACGATCACCTCGCGCCCGTCCCAGTCGAGGTGGACGCGCGTCGCTTCGCCGAGGAACTCCGTCTCTCGGACCGTCGCCTCGAACCGATTCTCGCGTCTCCCGACTTCCAGTTTCTCGGGACGGACGCAGAAGCCGACGCTCCCGCCGTCGAACCGCGGCGATCGCCCGGAAGACGACCCGGTTCCGACCGGCGTCGACCCGCTCTCACCGGTCGAACTGTCCGCGGTCGCGTCGACCTCGAACACCGTCTCGCCGACGCGCACGCGGAACCGCCGCGACCCCTTCGTTTCGCGTGCAATCCCCGACTTTTCGTGTGTGCCGACCAGTTCACCCTCGAACAGGTTGTTGTCGCCGACGAACGAGGCGACGAACCGCGTCGCCGGGCGTTGGTACACCTCGCGCGGCGGGCCGACCTGCTCGACGTTCCCCTCGTTCATCACCGCGACGCGGTCCGAGACGGCCAGCGCCTCCTCCTGGTCGTGAGTGACGTACACCGTCGTGATGCCCAACTCCGACTGGATTCGCTTCACCTGCAACCGGAGGCGTTCGCGCAGGCGGGCGTCGAGCGCACTCATCGGTTCGTCCAGCAACAGTAAGCGAGGTCCCGGTGCGAGCGCGCGGGCGAGGGCGACGCGCTGCTGTTGGCCGCCGGAGAGCTCCGTCGGGTCGCGTTCTCCCATCCCCGCGAGGTCGACGAGTTCCAGTAGCTCCGAGACCCGTTCGCCGCGCCCGCGGCGTCGCTTCTCGTCCGCGAAGCGAAGCCCGTAGCCGACGTTCTCGGCGACGCTCATGTGGGGGAACAGCGCGTAGTTCTGGAAAACGACGCCGACGTTCCGGTCCTCGGGGGGCACGCCCGAGACGTCGTCACCGTCGAACCGAATCTCACCCTCTGTCGGCGACTCGAACCCCGCAATCAGCCGCAGTGTCGTCGTCTTCCCGCAGCCGGACGGGCCGACGAGCGTGAAGAACTCGCCGTCGCGGACGCGGAGGCTCACGTCGTCGAGCGCCGTCGTCCCGGCGTACGACTTTCCGACGCCCTCCAGGGAGATTTCAGACACCGCGGGACCCCCCGCCGAAGCGTTCGATGACGACGAAACTGAGGCTCGTGACGACGAGGAGGATACAGCCCATCGCGGTCGCTGGTCCGAGGCGGCGACCGAGATAGCGTTCGACGGCGACCGGCATCGTGTAGCTGTTCGACCCGGTGGCCAAAATCACCGTCGCGTCGAACTCGCCGACGCTGATGGCGAAGGCGAACGCCGCGCCGGCGACGACGCCCGCGGCGACGAGCGGGAGTTCGATATCCCACAGCGTCCGCGCCCGCGACGCGCCGAGGCTCCGCGCGGACTCGATCAGCCGCGGGTCCAGATTCCCGAGCAGCGGCGCGACGTTGCGCGTGACGAACGGGTAGGCGCTCACCGCGTGCGCAGCGACGATGGCGATAGCGCCCGCGACGGTGAACCGGTAGCCGAACGCCTCGAAGCCGAACACAAGCCCCCGGAGCAGGCCGAGGCCGACGACGATGCCGCTCACCGCGAGCGGGGCCATCGCCAGCGCGTCGACGACCTTCCGGCCGCGGTAACGACGCGTCGTCAGTACCGCCATCACGACGCCCATCGGCAGCGCCAAAAGCAGCGTTCCGACGCCGAACAGCAACGAATTGAGGACCGCGGGGAGCGGCTTCACCTGGAACTCGGCCGCCGTCGCCTGTCGCTGGACGAGAAACTCGTAGTAGCGCGTCGTCAGCGACCCGTCGGGTGCGGTGACGCTCGAGAGCAGCATGCTGACGATGGGCGCGACGAAGACGAGCAGGACGACGACGCCGTAGCCGAAGACGGCGACGCGCGAGAGCGCCTCGCGGGCCGAGAACCCGTCGAGTGAACGTGGAAGCAACTGCTTTCGAGGCGCCGGGCGCGCGCCCGCGCCGAAGGCGGCCGTCTGCTGGCGGGCCTCGTAGCGGAGGTACGCGTAGGTGAGAGCGAGCGAGACGGCCGTCTCGACCACCGCGAGGGCGGCGGCGTCGGCGTACGCCAACTGCTGGACGCGGTAGTAGACGAACACCTCGATGGTCGCGTACTGGAGGCCGCCGAGCGCCAGTACGATGGGAAACGACGCGAAGGTGAAGACGAACGTCAGCGTCGCGGAGACGAGAACCGCGGGTAGTAGTTGCGGCGCGACCACGTCGAGGAACGCCCGCGTCGGCGACGCGCCGAGGCTCCGCGCCGTCTCCACCGTTCGGGCGTCGACGCTCTCCCACGCCGCCGTCGTCATTCGGGTCACGAGCGGCGCGTTGTAGAACGCGTGGGCGACGATGATCGCGGGAAGAGTGTACAACAGATTCACCGAACCGAGTCCGAGCGAGGAGAGCAAGCGGTTGAGGGTGCCGTTCGCGCCGAAGGTGGCGACGAACCCGATAGCGACCATGATGGAGGGGAGCACGAACGGCAGAATCGTCAGCGAGCGAAGCGTCTCGCGGCCGCGGAACTCGAAGCGCGACAGCACCCACGCGCCCGGTAGCCCGAGCGCGACGCTGGCGACGGTCGACAGCGCGGCCTGGTACGCCGTGAAGCCGATGATCTCGACGAGGTAGAAGCGCGACGTGAGGACGCCCGAAAGCGGCGCGAACGTCAGTTCGCCGTCGTCGACGACGGCTTCGACGAACACGGTCGCGACGGGGTAGTAAAAGAGGACCAGCAGGACGACACCGGTGGCGAGCGCGACGAGCGTCAGCGCGCGGGTTTCGAGCCAGTCCGAGACACTGTCGTGTCGTCGACCGGTCCGTCTCTCCGACCCGCCACCGCCCGCGTTTGCGCTCCTCTCGTCGCCGCTGGTCGCGTCGCTCACGTCAGTTGCTGGCGAACTGCCGGGCCCACGCGTCGGTCCACTCACTGAGGTTTCCTTGGAGTTCCTCGTAAGTGAAGGTGACCGGCGTCTCGGGTTCCTTGGCGTACTGGGCGAAATCCTCCGGTAGCGGTGCGTCGGAAATCGCCGGGAACGCGACGTTTCTGACGGCGATTTCGGCCTGCACCTCCGGGCGGAGCATGAACGAGAGGAACCGGTTCGCGAGGTCCACGTTCGGGGCGTCGGCGAAGCGGGCCATCCCCTCCGGGTTGGCGTACGCCTCGCCGTTCAGGAACCGAATCTGGTGCTCGCTGAGGTCCTCTCCCTCCTCGTTCGCGAACACCTGGTCGGTCGAGTAGGAGACGACCATCGGCGCCTCGCCGTTCGAGTACGCGGCGTAGGAGTCCTCCCACGTCCCGAGCACGCGCACGCCGTTTTGCTGCAACTGCTTCCAGTAGTCGAGGTAGCCGTCCTCGCCCTTCGCGTGGATGGTGTGGAGCAGAAACGCTTGGCCGGTCGCGCTCGACTGGGGGTCCTGCGCGATGAGGTCACCTTCGAATTCGGGGTCCAGCAGGCCGTCGAACGTCTCCGGCGCGGTCGCCTCGTTCTCGTCGTACACGAGGCTGATGTACCCCGTGTCGTACGGTATCGCCCGCTCCTGCGGGTCGAACTCCAGTCCCGACTTGACGGCGTCTCGGCCCTCGATTTCGTTCCCGTCGACCGGTGCGAACAGCTCTCGGTCGAGGTTCTCGTCGACGCGGATGAGCATGTTCGTGTCGAGGCCGACGTAGGCGTCGGCGTCGACGTCGACGCCCTGCGCGGCGCGCTCGATGAAGTAGTTTATCTCGCCGTCGGGGGTCTGCCACTCCAGCGTGGCGTCGAACTCCGACTCGAACCGCTCTTTGAGCCACGGTCCGGGGCTCGAACTCGGGGCGTCGACGAACGCGGAGTACGTCGCGACGCGGAGCGTCGCGGGACCCTCGGGCGTCCCGGTGGTCGTGCCCGCCGCATCTCCGCTTCCTGTCTCGTTCGACCCGGAGCCGTCGCTTCCGTCGTCGACGGGCTCGGCGCTACAGCCGGCGACGAGCGCCGACACGCCCGCAGCACCCGCCGCTTTGAGGAAGTTTCGCCGTCTCATTACGCGGTGATTACACCGGGTGATATTTAACGGTCGTGGTCTGGACGCGTCGGAGCGACTATCGACACTCGTCGGCGGCGTCGGCGGTTCGGAAGCGAGACCCAACGGCTATTACGGTGTCTTCGGAACCTCAGACGTGACTTTCGACCGACGGTACGTTCTCGGGGCGTTGTTCGCCACCACAGCGGCGCTGACGGCGCTGATACTCGTCGACGTGTTGGGAACGGTGTTTTTCGCCCTGACGGTGGCGTATCTCCTCTCGCCGTTGCGTCGGGAACTGACTCGGCGCGGGCTATCGGCGTGGATGTCAAGCGCCGTCGCCACCGCGGCCGCGTTCCTCGGCGTCGTCGCCGTCGCGGCACCGCTCGTCGGTGTGCTCGTCCTTCGGTTCGACGCGCTCCGCGGGTTGCTCGCCATCGTCCCCGACGCGGTGACGCTCGAACTCGCCGGCTACGCCTACACGGTGACGCTCGACCAGGCGACGACGGTGGCGCTGTCGCTTCTGCGGTCGCTCGCACAGGACGTCGTCGTCGCTGCGCCGGTGCTGCTCGTCAAACTCTCGGTGTTCGCGCTCGTGGTTTTCGCGTTGCTGTTTCGGGCGGGGACGACGCGCGCGGCCGTGCTGACGGTCGTTCCCCCCGCGTACCGAGACGTGGCGTCGGCGCTCGACAGGCGCGCCCGCGACACGCTGTTCGCTATCTACGTCCTGCAGGCGGCGACGGCCGTCGGGACGTTTCTCGTCAGCGTCGTCGTTTTCGCGCTCCTCGGCTACGACTTCCCGTTCGCGCTCGCGACCGTCGCGGCGGTGCTGCAGTTCGTCCCGGTTTTGGGTCCGAGTCTCCTCCTGTTGCTCCTCGCGCTGTACCACCTCACGCTCGGGCAGACCGTCGCTGCACTCCTCGTTCTCGTCGTCGGCGGGTTCTTCGTGGCGTTTCTTCCGGACGTCGTCATCCGTCCGCGACTGGCTCAACGGACGGCGAACCTCCCCGGGAGTGTCTACTTCGTCGGCTTCGTCGGCGGACTGTTGAGCCTCGGCGCTCTCGGTGTCATCGTCGGACCGCTCGCCGTCGCACTCGTCCTGGAGAGCGCGGCGCTGTTCTCCTCGGAGCTCAAATCCCATCAGACAGATGAATTAAACTAACTCGTCACTGGTCTTTTGTGCGGTCGAGTGGTAGTTGTGCCGTGTTCACCGAATGACTCTCTACGCCGAGTTCGCTCTTCCACCCGACATCCTCCCCTTCGGTTCGGTTCTCGCGGCGGCGCCGGAGGTGCGAATCGAACTCGTCCGCGTCATCCCGACGAAACCCGACGTGTTCCCGTACTTTCGGGTCACCGGCGCCGACGAAGACGCCGTCGTCGACGTCCTCGCGACGCACGACGCTTTCGAGGGCGTCGACGTTCTCGGCCCCGACGGCGACGGGACGCTCTTTCGGAGTCGTTGGTCCGCGGCGGGTGACGAACTACTCACCGGGTTCGCTCGCCTCGACGTGGCGCTCCTCAGCGCGACCGGCACACCCGACGGGTGGACGTTCAAATGCCGAGCGCCGACGCGCGAGGGACTCTCGGCGTTTCAGGAGTACTGCGGAGACCACGACGTGCCGCTGACTCTCCGCCAGCTCCGGCGACTCGACGGCACGGAGCCACGTCCGGAGGGGCTCACCGAAGCCCAGCGGGAGACGTTGCTGCTCGCGTTCCACCGCGGTTACTTCGACATTCCGCGGCGCGCGTCGCTCGACTCGCTGGCCGACGAGTTCGACATCAGCCGACAGGCGGTCGCCGACCGTCTCCGTCGCGGCTGCCGTAATCTCGTGCGGCGGACACTCGTCGAACAGTGATCGCCGACGCCGTAATAAAGGCCGTTGCATAATCACAGGACACGTTCTCTAGGCTGCGCGTCTACACCCGGTCGTGACCATCACCTCACCACTCGTCACCCCCGGGCCGCACGCGAAAACCTACCACTGCGACGACGGCGAACGTCCGAGCGATACCGTCATCAGGGCTGTCGCCGACGCCGTGAGGACGGACCCGCTCTCGTTACCGCCGCTGTTCCACGCCGTCGACCCGGACGCGCTGGACGACCTCCTCTGCGACCCCCTCGGCGGGTTTCGAAGTACCGGCAGTCGCGTCGTCGAGTTTCACTACGCGGGCGTCCACGTCTCCGCCTTCGACGACGGTCGGGTGCTCGTCCAATCGCACTAACTGTCCACCCCCCCCCTTGTCTCCTTAGCTTTCCTCCCCTCTCTCGTCGCCTTCGTTGCTCTCTCCGTCGCTTTCGTCGCTCTCTCCGCCGCCTTCGTCGTTCTCCCCGCCGCTTTCGAGCGGACCACCGCGTTCTTTCCACTCGGTGAGACTCCCCTCGTAGAACGCGATGTCCTCGTAGCCGAGGTGTCGGAGCACGAGGTAGGTGTGGCTGATGCGGCGGGCGGTGTTGCAGTACAGAAGCACTCGTCGGTCCGCGGAGACGCCGTGGTCGGCCAGAATCGACTCCAGTTCGTCGGTCGATTTCAACCCTCGCGTCTCGTCGTCGACGAACTCGCGCCAGTCGAGTTGCACCGCGCCGGGGACGTGTGCTTCGTCGTACTCCCACGATTCGCGCGTGTCCACGACGACCACGCCGTCGTCGTCGAGGCTGTCGAGCACCGTCTCGTAGTCGACGAGCGGCGACGAGTCGGGGCGTCGAACCTCGTAGGTCGCCGGCTCCGGGTCGGGCGTCTCGGTCGTCGTCTCGTACTCGCGGCTCCACGAACTGTAGTCGCCGTCGAGCAGGTGGAGGCGGTCGGTGTTGTGGCCGTACAGTTCGGCGGTCACGAGAAAGCGGGCGGCGAAGACGCCGTGGGTGTCGTCGTAGGCGACGAGGTGGTCGTCGGTCGCGATGCCGGCCTCGCCCAAGAGCGCCTCCCACGTCTCCGCACCAGGTAACATTCCTTCATCACCTGCGGAGCTGCGGAAGTCGTCGAACGGGACGCTCACCGCTCCCGGGAGGTGACCGATACCGTCGAACTCCCACCCGTCGCGCACGTCAACAACGCGGACCTCGTCCAGTCGGTCGGCGAGCCACGTCGGAGCGACGACGGCGTTCTCGTACATGTAACGGGTTACGAACGGACGGGATTTAGCTCCCCTCGTCGCGGCCACGACTGACCCTCGTCCCATTTACCAGCAAAAAACGCTGGGACTCGCCGATTCGTCAGCCGCGCAACATCGGAATAAATCGCTCGACGGGGTGATTTCTGCAAAAATCTCCGGTACTTCGCTCGAACGGCCGTACATGCCGGGGGTGTGAGGGTTATGCTCCCGGAGTACGTAGCCACGCACGCGATGGCAGATTACGCAAAAGACGTTCTCGTTTCGGCGGACTGGGTCGAAGACCATCTCGACGAATTCGGGAGCGACGACCCCGAGTACCGACTCGTGGAAGTCGACGTCGACACCGAGGCGTACGACGAGAGTCATGCTCCGGGCGCGATCGGCTTCAACTGGGAGACGCAGTTGCAGGACCAGACGACCCGCGACATCCTCGACAAGGAGGACTTCGAGGAGCTCCTCGGCTCTCACGGCATCAGCGAGGACTCCACGGTCGTCCTCTACGGCGACAACTCGAACTGGTTCGCCGCCTACACCTACTGGCAGTTCAAGTACTACGGCCACGAGGACGTCCGCCTGATGAACGGCGGCCGCGACTACTGGGTCGACAACGACCACCCGACGACCGACGAGGTCCCGGAGTTCCCCGAGCAGGAGTACGCCGCTCGCGGCCCGTTCGAGTCCATCCGCGCCTACCGCGACGACGTCGAGAAAGCCATCGGCCGCGGTCTGCCACTCGTCGACGTTCGCTCGCCCGAGGAGTTCTCCGGCGAGATTCTCGCCCCGCCGGGACTGCAGGAGACCGCACAGCGCGGCGGCCACGTCCCCGGCGCTCGCAACATCTCGTGGGCGGCCACCGTCAACGACGACGGCACGTTCAAGTCCGCCGACGAACTCCGCGAACTCTACGAGTCCGAGGGCGTCGACGACAACCAGGACGTCATCGCGTACTGCCGAATCGGCGAGCGCTCTTCTATCGCGTGGTTCGCGCTCCACGAACTGCTCGGCTACGACAACGTCACCAACTACGACGGGTCGTGGACCGAGTGGGGCAACCTCGTCGGCGCACCCGTCGAGACCGGCAGCAACGACGATTGAACGACTGCCGACTCGACACCGACTCGGCGACTACTCGTCGCGATTCTTCTTTCTTCGACCGCCGAGCGACGCGCTCGGCGGTCGGCGTCTGTGAGGATGGGGGGATACGAGGCGGGTGCCTCGTCGAACGCGGCGCACCGGGACTGCATGGCTTGGCTAGTTCGTTGGCACGCGAACTGTGGTGGGTCGGGTGCGCCCGCGTTTCGCATCTACGACTTGTTTCTCCACTCACTAAACGACGACGCCAAATATATTAGGTCATCGTCCGCGGCGGGTGCGGTTCGAGAGAACCGACGACGCGACGGCACGGGTGTTGAGCGACCGCCGGTCGCGGTGGCGCGAGACGCACCGCTCGTCGGGCGTTGGTTCGAGGATGGGGGAGAACGAGGCCGCTGCCCCGTCAAAACACGGTACGTCCGGAGTGCATGGCTTTGGCAAGTTCGTTGGCACGCGAACTGTGATGGGTCCGGGGCGTCCGTGCTCGCGTACTACTGTAGCGACCCTATCCACTAAACGACTGTACCACACAAATGAGGTTCCGGGTCGATTGGTCGTTTCGGAGGGTAACGTCGTTGCAGTCGACACTCTCGCGGTCGGCGCTCTCGCTGCCGGCACTCCCGCGGCCGACGCTCCCGAAGCCACACCCTCGCGGCCGGCGCTGCGGTCGCGGCGGAGGACAGACGTCGTCCGATACCGAGGCGCGTCGCTCGGAGACGAACGTTCGAGAGAAAAACGAGGCGAGTGCCCCGTAACGCGGCGCACCGGGACTGCATGGCTTGGCTAGTTCGTTGGCACGCGAACTGTGTAAGGTCCGGCGCATCCGCGCTGTGCATATCTCGATAGTATCTCTGTCCATTAAACTCTCTTCCCTAACGAATTAGGCATTCGTGCTGGAGAAAACGAAACCCACGGGACGACGAATGGGAAACCAGCCAAACTGTGTTTCGGAGCTAGTCGTTCGGCGGTCGGATGCCGCAGTCAGCGCGTCATCCTCCGAGCACGAACGCGGCGATTCGCGGGGTCAGAAACGCTTCGACGAACGACGCGACGACGAAGACGACCGCCAGTCCGACGAGCACGCGGAACGCGTACCGGAGCGCCTCGGCCACCGTCGCCGCGCCGTCGCGGCCCCGGTACGCGCGCCAGCCGACGACACCGAGATGCAGTCCGAGTGCGCCCGCGACGACCAACCCGGGTAGTTCGACGACGCCGTGCGGGGCGACGAGCGCCAGAAACGGCACTAGCTCGAAGATTCCGGCGAGCGCACCGATGAGCACGCCGTTGAACGCCAGACTGACCGCCGCCGGGACGCCGAGTGCGAGACCACCGTACGCGCTGCCGGCGGCGACGAGCCAGTTGTTCGCGGCGATGTTGACGAACGTGCCCACCGGGAAGACGCCGAAGACGCCGGCGACGTCGCCCGACGCGCCGATGCGGACGCCGTACCCCGACGTCGCGGCGTAGCCCGCGAGGATGCTGCCGGCCAGCACGAGCGTCGAGACGAGGTTCCACCCCGGGTGGTCGACGACGAACCGTCCGAGCGCGCTGACACCGTCTCGCGTACTCGCGGCGACGCGCCGCCGCCGCGTGGGTCGGTCGCCGCTCCCCGCGCCGTCGCGCTCACCGATGCCGCGCTCGGCGTACAGCGACGTTTTGAACCCGTCGAAAATCGGCGAGACGAGCAGTATCGACAGCAGCGCTCCCGCCTGTGTCGCGCCCAAAAAGCCGGCCGTTCCGACGACGACGCTGTTGCCGACGAGCGCCGCCGCGGCGACGAGCACGTAGAACAGGAAGTCGACGGGTCGCCGAACCGGGAACCGGGCGCTCGCACCGAGGGCGCCGGCCAGTCCGTCGTCGTCGACGACGAGCGACTGCTCGGTGAACGCTAACAACAGACCGACGACGAGCGCGAGCGCTACGCCGACGAGCGACACGAGGGCGGCCGCGAGCGCACCCGCGGGGCCGAGCGTGAGCAGCACGGCGGCGAGGGCGACGGTCACGGAGAGGAGACCCCCGAACAGCACTACCCTGACGAGGGAGAAGCCGACGAACGACAGCCAGAGCCGACTCGCGCCGCGGACGCCTTCGAGCGTCGGGTCTCCACCGTCGATTGCGGCGAGCACCGCCGACAGCGTGCCGGCACGGACGGCGGCCGTGACGAGGAGGCTGACCGCGACCGACGCCAACACGGCGAGCGCGAAAACGGTGACCGTCAGCGGCGTCACGACGACGGCCAGCGCCTCGGCGAGGCCGGTCGGTTCGGTCGGTTCGGCGGCGTTGAGCGCACTGAAGTCGACTTGCTGGATGCGCTCGGCGAAGGTATCGAGCCTGCCGCTCGACGAGAGAACGGCGAGGACGACGGCGACACCGACGAACAGCGGCACGCGAGCGACGACGCCGGCGCCCGCCGTCAGGAGGTAAAACGGCAGGACGGCGACGGGGTAGCGGTCCGGAAGGCGGAATCCGGTGTGGAGGGCTGTGGAGATTCGCACGTTCGACGGTTGACATCCACCCCCCTAACTGTACCTCTCGGTGAGCGTTCGGCCGCCGTCAGCACCCGGTGTGTCGCTGTAGCGAACGGGTCGACGACGGAGGTTACAAACACCCGACTCGCGTACGTCGTCACATGAACGGTAGTCGACTCATCGAGACGCTGCGCGACGACCACGAAACCGCTCTCTCCCGGCTCGGTTCCTCCAAGGCGCTGTACGCGCTCACCGGCGGCGAGATGGACGCACCGGCGGTGCGCGCGGCCGCCCGCGACGAGGCAGAGACGGCCGCTCGCATCTTCGAGGAGTGGGCCGAGAGCGAAGGCGACGGCGACGCCGCCGACCTCTTCTCGGCCGTCGCCGACGCGGAAGTCGACCACCGCGACGCCGTCGAGAGCGACGAGGCCGACCCGGACACCGACCGTCGGCTGTACGAGACGCTCGACGGGTTCGAAACCACCGAAGAACGGGTCGGCGGCCTCCTCGCGCGCTCGATAGTCGCCGGTCGTCTCGCCGGGCAGATGGTCGGGTTCTTCGTCGGCAGCGCCGACACCTCCTCGGCGGACGCGTTCCGCGGCATCCGCGACGACTACGACGACCAACTGGACCGCGCCGCCGAAACGCTCGACGGCGTCTGCGAGGACGACGCCGACTGGGAACGCGCCCGCGCCGCTGCCGACGCCGTCGTCGACGCCGCGTACGACCACTACGTCGAGACGCTCGAATCGATGGGCGTCGAGCCGAAAAACGTCTGCTGACCGCCGAAACTGACCGTTCTCTACGGTTGACGCTCTCGATTCTCCACGCGAACCGAAGGGGTCGTACCGGTCGCCGAGAGCTGACGAGTCTGTCGCCGAGAGCTGACGAGCCTGTCGTCGAGAGCTGACGAGCCTGTCGTCGAGAGCCGCCGAGCCCGTCGTCGAGAGCTTCCGGGCCTGTCGCCCGTCTGACCGGTCGCGTTCAGACGCCGGAGACGCCGGAGCGATACTCCGTGACGGCCTCGCTCGCCGCCTCGACGTGCGCTTTCGCCTCCCCGTCGAGTTGCGCTGCAATCTCTCGCAGCGCGTTCAGATGTCTGTCGAGGCGACCGTGGTCGGGTCCTCGGTCCCGACCCGCGAGGTCGGCGAACGTTTCGGACTGCTTCAGCAGTCGCTCTCCGAGCGTGCCGTCGGTCAGTTCGCTCGCCTCACGGAGTTCGTCGCTCGCTCGCCGGAGCGGTTCTCGTTCCATGCCGCTACATACCTCGGGAACCGGCAAAGCGGTTCGGAAACACGCTGTCGCCGTTTGGACGCACTTACCGCCGGGTATGGAGCGAGTAACAATGTCGATTCTCTCGAAACGGCTACCGATGACCGCGTCGACCGAAGAGAGTCACGACCCGAACGACCGTGACGAGTCCCGGTCCGGGGCGACCGACCGCCCCGCCGACGGAAGCGAGACGACCACCGCCGAAGCGCCATCTCCCGAGACGACCATCGACGACCGCGATGCCGACGACTCGCCCGACGACGAGACGGCTGCCGACGCCGTCGCCCCCGTGCTACGACCGTTCGAGTCCGACGACCGCGATGCACTCGGTTCGTTGTACGAGACGGCCACCGGGGAGCCACTGGACCCGGCGTGGTTCCGCCGGCTGTTCGTCGACAACCCGTTCGATCTCGGTACGATTCCGATACACGTCGCCGAAGACGACGGCGAACTCGTCGCTGCACAGCTGTCGGCGGCCGTCCGCGTGCGGGTCGGTACCGATGTCGTGACCGCCCTCCACACTATCGACCGCCTCGTTCACCCCGACTACGAGGAAACGGACCTCTCCGAGCGACTCTCGACGGCCGCCGAGGAGCGATACGCCGACTCACCGGTCGCTTTCGCGTTCGACTTCCCCGGCGAGGACGCCGTCGGCGACGCGCTCGACTCCGGTTACCGCGCCGTCGACGAGATGCCGACGTACTATCGGATTCAGAACCCGGCGGCGCTCGCAGCCCGGCGGGGTCGCACTGCCGGTGCGCTCGGCCGACTCGGCGGCGTCGTCGCTCGCGGCTACCTCGGTGCGAAACGTCGCCGAATCGGCGTGGACCGCGACGTCGCCGTCTCCCGCGTCGACGGCGTCCCCGCCGACCGACTCGCAGCGCTGGCCGAGCGGGTCGACGCCGACGGCGCCCGCGCCGTCCGCGACGCCGAGTTCTACGGCTGGCGGTTCGGCGACGGCGGAACGTACCGGACGTACTTCGCCGCCCGCGACGGCGAAGCGGTCGCCGCTGTCGTCGTCGCCGACCGGACCGAGGAGAACGGCCGCGTCAGTTTGGTCGACGTGCTCCCGGCCGACCGGGCCTCCTCGACCGAGGCGGCGGACGACTCGACCCCCGTCCGCGATGCGGTACGGACGCTGCTCGTCGCCGTCGCCGAACAGCACGCCGACGCGGACCTCCTGACGGCGTTCGGGTCGGCGTTTCCCGAGGGTGCGATGCGCGCGGCCGGATTCGTCTGCGACAGCGACTACCCGTTGTCGACTCTGACGTCGCAGGCGACGCTCGTCGCGTACCCGTACGTCGACGACGTGAGCAACGCCGACTCCTGGCGCTGCGGCGGCGAGATGCTCACCGACGGAACCGTCTGGTCGGCGACGATGGCCGACCACCTGTTCTAGTCGAACCGGCTTCCGTTTTCGGCCCCTCTTTCGGCCACGAGCGACCCGAACCGATGCCTGTCGTGCCCGTAAAGTAGCTCCACCACGTACGACAGTCGATGAGTGACACCGACTCCGGACCGCTGTCGCCCGACCGGCCGGGAGCCGACCGACGGTTCCGCGTCGACGCGCCGTTCGACCCCGCAGGCGACCAACCGGAGGCCATCGAGCGGTTGGCGGACGGCTACGCCAGCGGCATGAAGAACCAGACGCTGCTCGGCGTGACCGGCAGCGGGAAGACCAACACCGTCTCGTGGACCATCGAGGAGGTCCAGAAACCGACGCTCGTCCTCGCACACAACAAGACGCTCGCCGCCCAGTTGTACGAGGAGTTCCGCAATCTCTTCCCCGACAACGCCGTCGAGTACTTCGTCTCCTACTACGACTACTATCAGCCGGAGGCGTACCTCGAACAGACCGACACGTACATCGACAAGGACATGTCCATCAACGAGGAGATAGACCGCCTGCGCCACAGCGCGACGCGGTCGCTTCTCACCCGCGACGACGTCATCGTCGTCGCCTCCGTCTCGGCCATCTACGGCCTCGGTGACCCGCGTAACTACAAGGACATGGCCTTGGAGCTGGAGGTCGGCGAGGAGATAGACCGCGACGAACTGCTGAAGCGACTCGTCGACCTCAACTACGAGCGCAACGACGTCGACTTCTCGCAGGGCACGTTCCGCGTGCGCGGCGACACCGTCGAGGTGTTCCCGATGTACGGCCGCTACGCCGTCCGCGTGGAGTTCTGGGGCGACGAGGTCGACCGGATGATGAAGATTGACACTTTGCAGGGCGAGGTCGTCTCCCAGGAACCGGCCGTCCTCTTCCACCCGGCGGAGCACTACTCTATCCCCGAGGAGCGCCTCCGGCGCGCTACCGAGGAGATCGAGGAACTGATGGAGCAGCGAGTTCGGTACTTCGAGCGCAACGGCGATCTGGTCGCCGCCCAGCGCATCGAAGAGCGCACGACGTTCGACCTGGAGATGCTCCGGGAGACGGGCTACTGCTCGGGCATCGAGAACTACTCGGTCCACATGTCCGACCGCGAGTCGGGCGAAGCGCCGTACACCCTTCTCGACTACTTCCCCGACGACTTCCTCTGCGTCGTCGACGAGAGCCACGTCACCCTCCCCCAAATCAAGGGGCAGTTCGCGGGCGACAAATCCAGAAAGGACTCGCTCGTCGGTAACGGCTTCCGACTCCCGACCGCCTACGACAACCGCCCGCTGACGTTCGAGGAGTTCGAGGAGAAGACCTCGAACCTCCTCTTCGTCTCGGCGACGCCCGGCGACTACGAGCGCGAGCACTCCGAGCGGATCGTCGAACAGATCGTCCGCCCGACCCACCTCGTCGACCCGAAAGTCGAAGTGACGGAGGCGACGGGGCAGGTCGACGACCTGATGGACCGCATCGACGACCGCATCGAGCGCGACGAGCGCGTCCTCGTGACGACGCTCACCAAGCGGATGGCCGAGGACCTCACCGAGTACCTCGAAGAAGCGGGCGTCGAGGTGGCGTACATGCACGACGAGACCGACACGCTCGAACGCCACGAACTCATCCGCGACCTCAGGTTGGGGAACATCGACGTGCTCGTCGGCATCAACCTCCTCCGGGAGGGGCTGGACATCCCTGAAGTCTCACTTGTCGCCATCCTCGACGCCGACCAGGAGGGGTTCCTCCGCTCGGAGACGACGCTCGTCCAGACGATGGGCCGCGCCGCCCGCAACGTCAACGGCGAGGTCGTCCTCTACGCCGACGAGATGACGAACTCGATGGAAGCCGCGATAGAGGAGACCCAGCGCCGCCGCGAGATTCAGACCGAGTTCAACAAAGAGCACGGTTACACGCCCGAGACCATCCAGAAGGAGGTCGGCGAGACCAGTCTCCCCGGAAGCGACACCGATACCTCGGACACCTCCGTCGACGACGTCGAGGACGCCGACGACGCCGCCCGGAAGGTCGAACTGCTTGAAGAGCGGATGGACGAGGCGGCGAGCAACCTCGAGTTCGAACTCGCCGCGGACATCCGCGACCGGATTCGGGAACTCCGCCGGGAGTTCGACCTCGACAGCCCCGACGACGGCGTCGCCCCCGAACTCGACCCCGAGTTCTGAGCCGGTCTCGGTTTCGCGTCCCGGATTCGAGTTCGGCGACTACGCCGCCGAGAGCTCCTTCCGATAGACGGTTTCTCTGTAGTTTTCGCCGCCCATCGTCACCTCTCCTTCGCCCCTCTTCTCGAAGCCGAGGGTACGGTAGAACTCGTTTCCCATCTCGTTGTCCGCGAGGACGATAGCCTCCAGTCGGTGCATGTTGAAATCTTCGAGGTCCGAGCGGAGTCGCTCGTACAGCGCCGAGCCGACGCCGTCGCGCCAGTGGTCGGGGTCGACGTAGAGGCGAACGATGTCGCCCTGCTCGGCTTCGACCACGCCGTGACAGAACCCGACTATCTCGTTCGCTCTCTCGGCGACCAGAAACGCCGTCCCCGGCCTGTCGAGCGCCTCGGCGAGCGTCTCGTCGGAGTACCACTCCGAGACCGTCTCCTCCACCGTCTCTCTGCCGAGTATCTCGTCGTACGTCGCCTCCCAGGACCGCCGGGCGACGCGCTGTATCGCGGGAATATCGTCCGTCTTCGCCGGTCTCACTCGCATGTGATACTGTAGCACGTCAGTGCAGAAATCCGTTATTCGGGGTCGTTGATACGACTGCCGTGCGCTCGGCGAAAACAAACGAAATTGTACTACTGAAAGCTACGTTGGAAACACTTATGGCGCTCCCGTCGGTCATCACGCGATACACGGTTCGACCGCGCCGACGCGTCGCTATGGACGCTCTCGGCCGTTCTCCGGCGAGTTACGACGCCGTCCAGCGACGCGGCCGTCGGGGCCGAACCCACACTACCCTCAGACATGAGCCAGACCACCGATACCCACATCGAGACCGCTCGTTCGGTGCTCGCGGACGCCTGTCGCGGCCGCGACGCCATCGACGACACCGACCGTCTCGCCGACGCCGCCGAGCGAAAACTGTACGACGGGGCGTCAGTCGACGAGGTGTACGAGGCCGTCATCGACGTGCTCACCGCGCGCGTCGAGCGCGACCCGGCGTTCGACGCCGCGGCCGCCGACGCGTTCCGCCGCCGCTACTACCGGAACCTGCTCGGCGACGACCTGCGCGGCGACGACCTCGACGCCGCCTACCGCGAGTCGTTCCGCGAGGGCATCGAGCGCGGCGTCGCCGAAGACCTGCTCGACGAGCGCATGCTCGCCTACGACCTCGACGAGCTCGCGGAGACGCTCTCGCTCGACCGCGACGAGCAGTTCGGCTACATGGCGATGGAGACGCTCGAGAAGCGCTACTTCCTCCGGACGAACGACGGCGAGCGCCTCGAACTGCCGCAGTCGTTCTGGATGCGTGTCGCGATGGGCGTCGCGCTTCGCGAACTCCCCGAGGAGCGCACCGAGCGCGCCAAGGAGTTCTACGAACTGCTGTCGACGCTGCGGTTCGTCCACTCGACGCCGACGCTGTTTCACGCGGGCACCACGCACCCGCAGCTCTCGTCGTGCTACCTCACGACGGTCGACGACGACTTGGAGGACATCTTCGACGCGTACGGCGAGCACGCGAAGCTCTCGAAGTGGTCCGGCGGCCTCGGCAACGACTGGACGGACGTCCGCGCGACGGGCGCGCTCATCGAGTCGACGGGCGTCGAGTCGACGGGCGTCGTCCCGTTCCTCAAGATATCGAACGACGTGACCGCGGCCATCAACCGCTCGGGGAAGCGTCGCGGCGCGGCCTGCGCCTACCTCGAGTGTTGGCACATGGACTTCCCCGCGTTCGTCGACCTGCGGCGCAACACCGGCGACGAGCGCCGCCGCACCCACGACATGAACACCGCGGCGTGGATTCCGGACCTGTTCGTGAAACGCGTCGAAGCGGAGGAGGAGTGGACGCTCTTTTCGCCCGACGAGGTGCCGGAACTACACGGCACCTACGGCCAGGAGTTCGAGGAGTTGTACCGCGAGTACGAGAGGAAGGCCGACGCGGGCGAACTGCGCCAGTACGAGCGCGTCGACGCCGCCGACCTCTGGCGAACGATGCTCACCCGCCTCTTCGAGACGGGCCACCCGTGGCTGACGTTCAAGGACCCCTGTAACGTCCGGTCGCCGCAGGACCACGCGGGCGTCGTCAACTCCTCGAACCTCTGTACCGAAATCACGCTCAACACGTCCGACGACGAGACGGCCGTCTGTAACCTCGGCTCCGTGAATCTCGCGCGGCACGTCGATTCGGGGAACATCGACCGCGAGCGCCTCGCCGACACCGTCGACACGGCGATGCGGATGCTCGACAACGTCGTCGACCTGAACTTCTACCCGACCGACGCCGCCGAGCGCTCGAACATGCGACACCGACCCGTCGGCCTCGGCGTGATGGGTTTCCACGAGGCGCTCGTCGACTGCGGCGTTCCGATGGCCTCCGAAGACGCCATCGAGTTCGCCGACGAGGCGATGGAGTTCGTCTCGTACCACGCCATCCTCGGCTCCTCGCGCCTCGCCCGCGAGCGCGAACCGTACGACAGCTACGAGGGGTCGAAGTGGGACCGCGGGCTGTTCCCGCAGGACACGGTCGAACTCCTCGAAGAAGAACGGGGCCGCGAGACTCCCGTCGACGTGACGGAGACGCTCGACTGGGAACGCGTCAGAGAGCACGTCGAAGCGCACGGGATGCGCAACTCGAACACGATGGCCGTCGCGCCGACGGCGACCATCTCCACCATCGCCGGGACGACGCCCTCCATCGAACCGCGCTACTCGAACCTCTACGTGAAGTCGAACATGTCCGGCGATTTCACCGTCGTCAACGAGACGCTCGTCGAGCAGTTGAAGGAGCGCGACCTGTGGGGTCCCGAACTGCTCGACCACGTCAAGTACCACGACGGGTCGATTCAAGAGATAGACGCCATCCCGGAATCGCTACGCGAACTCCACCGCAGCGCCTTCGAAATCGACCCGCGACACCAGCTCCGGCTGTCGGCGCAGCGCGCCGTCTGGGTCGACCAGAGCCAGTCGCACAACGTGTTCTTCCCCTCGACGGACGGGACGCTGCTCGACGACGTCTACCGGACGGCGTGGGAACTCGGGCTGAAGACGACGTACTACCTGCGGACGCTCGGCGCGAGCCAGATAGAGAAGTCGACGCTCGACATGGCCGAGTACGACGATACGCAGTTGCGCGGCGACGACGGCGAGAACAGCGACGGAGGCGACGGAGCTGACGCCGACAGCACCGCCGCCGACGAGTGGGAGTCCGACGAGTCCTGCGACCTCCCGAGCGTCGAGGACCCGACCTGCGACGCCTGCCAGTAACGCCCGCCGACCGTCCTTCACCACCAGCCACCGATGCCCATACTCAACGACGACAGCCAGCACGACCCGAACAAGATACTGCCCATCGAGTACGACTGGGCCCGCGAGTACTACAAGGCGGGCGTCGCCAACAACTGGGTGCCCGAGGAGGTGCCGATGCAGGACGACGTCTCCCAGTGGTCCGGCGACGAACTCACCGACGCGGAGCGCCGACTCGTCGAGTGGAACCTCGGCTTCTTCTCGACGGCGGAGTCGCTGACGGCGAACAACATCGTCCTCGCCGTCTACGACTACGTGACGGCTCCCGAGTGCCGTCAGTACCTCCTGCGGCAGGCCTACGAGGAGGCCATCCACACGGACACGTTCATCTACTGCTGCGACAGCCTCGGCTTCGACCCCGAGTACCTCTACGGGATGTACGACCGCGTCCCGAGCATCGAGGAGAAGGACGCGTTCGTCGTCGACCTGACCCGCGCCGTCGACGACCCGGCGTTCACTATCGACACCGACGACGACCTCCGGGCGTTCCTGCGGGACCTCGTCGGCTTCTACGTCATCATGGAGGGAATCTTCTTCTACGCGGGCTTCGCGATGATGCTCGCGCTCAAGCGGCAGGGGAAGATGGTCGGCGTCGGCGAGCAGTTCGAGTACATCATGCGCGACGAATCGCTGCACCTGAACTTCGGCGTCGACCTCGTCAACACCATCCGCGACGAGAACCCCGGCGTCTGGACCGACGACTTCGACGCCGAGATTCGAGAGCTCGTCGTCGAGGCGGTCGAACTCGAACAGATCTACGCCGAGGAGGCCTGCCCGCCCGACCTGTTCGGCATGAGCGCCGAGCAGTTCGCCGAGTACGTCGAGTACGTCGCCGACCGTCGCCTCGGGCAACTCCGGATGGAAGCGGAGTTCGAGACGGGGAACCCGTTCCCGTGGATGTCCGAGCAGGTCGACCTCAACAAGGAGAAGAACTTCTTCGAGACGCAGGTGACCGAGTACCAGTCCGGCGGCTCGCTCGACTGGTAGCTCAGTTCCGCTCGGTTTCGACCTCGGTACCTTCCGGAACGACGTCGACTATCTGCTCTCGTTCTCCGTCACCCATCCCGTCGAGAATCTCTTCGACGTCGTCGAGGCCGAGCATCTCGCGGGTCTCCTCGTCGAACGACTGTGAGTCGAGTCTCGGCGTCGACTCGCTCACGTCGCTCCCCGATAGCTGCTTGCCGTAGCGGCCGACGAGCGACGTGAGTTCCTGCGGGAGGATGAACGTCGTCGACTCGCTGGAGCCGATTTCGCCGAGCGTCTCCATGCCTTTGTCGATGATAGCGCGTTCGCCCATCGATTCGGCCGCGCGCGCCCGCAACACCGTCGAGATGGCGTCACCCTGTGCTTCGAGAATCTGGCTCTGCTTCTCGCCCTGCGCGCGGATGATGTTCGACTGCTTCTCGCCCTCCGCCCGCTCGACGGCGCTGCGCCGTTCACCTTGGGCTTCGAGGATCATCGCGCGGCGGCGACGCTCGGCGGAGGTCTGTTGCTCCATCGCGGCCTCGACGTCCCTGCTGGGTTTCACCTCCCGGACTTCGACCGATTCGACGCGGATGCCCCACTCGTCGGTGGGTTCGTCGAGTTCCTCGCGGATTCGCGCGTTGATCTCGGCGCGCCGCGACAGCGTCTCGTCGAGTTGCATGTCGCCGAGGACGGCGCGGAGCGTCGTCTGCGCGAGGTTCGACGTCGCGGTGACGTAGTCCTCCACTTCGAGGAACGCCTTCTTGGCGTCCACCACGCGGATGTAAACGATGGCGTCGGCGGTCACCGGCGAGTTGTCCTCCGTGATGGCCTCCTGCCGGGGAACGTCGAGCGTCCGTGTTCGCATGTCGAAGCGGTGCGCCTGTGAGACGAACGGCGGCACGAGGTTGAGGCCGGGTTCGAGCAGTTTGCGGTACTCGCCGAACACCGTCAGCGCGCGTTTCTCGTACGCCTGAACGATTTCGACGGCGCTGACCAACGTGGCGACGACGAGACCGAGCACCAGCAGGCCGACGATACTCGCCGGCGTGATAGGGACGAGCGTGAGCGCGACCGACGCGGCGACGACGAGAAAGAGGGCAGTCCACAGTTGTTTGGGGACGCCTCTCGCCGTTGTCCGCCCGAGTTCGCGAAAGAGGCTTGCCATACAGTGCCTAGCGACCGACCGAAGATAAGTGTCACTCGCGATTCACCGCTTTCGCGTCGCCGACCCCTTCGCTTCCACTGCAGAGTGTGACGAACTCCCATCCAACTGTCGACGGGTCGAGAGGTAGCCGGAGCATTTTTGCGTACCGAACAGTCACGTCAGTGTATGAGTCGCAGTCGCGCGGAACTCGACGTCGAGGACCTCCTGAAGGTCGTGTTGGTTCTCGTCGTCGTCTGGCTCGTGCTCGAAATCGTCGGGACCGCACTCGGCATCGTCGGCGGACTGCTCGGCCCGCTGCAGCCGTTGCTGGGTCTCGCCGTCGTGGCGCTCATCGTGCTCTGGTTCTTCGACCGGCTCTGAACTCGTCGACCGGCTCTGAACCCGTCGCCCCGCTACGCGCGCGCGTGGTCCCGTCTCTCCCGTGCGCGCACCTGCCGGATTTTTGTACTTCCGTGCGTAGTCGGTGCCGATGACGACACCGACCAGTTCCCGCCGGACGTTTCTCCGCCGCGTCGCCGCGGCGAGTACGCTCGGCGTCGCGACGGTCGGCTGTCTCGGTCGTGCGCCACCGGTCGTCGTTGCCACTGCGAGCGAGTCGATGTCGCTCACGGCCGACTCGGACCGACTCGACGAACGCACGTTCGCCGGCTACGTCTCCCGGATGGACCGTCGGTACGGCGACGGCGGCGTCTGGGGAACCGGCGAGGCCCCCGCACCGACGGAGGTCGACTTCGAGAACGGGACGCGGCTCTCGCTTCGGGCCACCCTCGACGGCGACGCGTACGCCGTCGCCGACGCCGCCATCGCCCGCTACGGGCTCCGTCGCTTCGACACCGACGGCCGCCGCCACGTCGCCTACTGGCTCTGGTGTGCGGCCAGACCGCTGAACGACTCGGTGTGGCTCGACGCGGTCGGCCGCTCCATCGGTGTCGCGCTCACGAGCTTCGAGGTGGGACTCGACCTCGATTCCGCCACCGAACTGCTCGACTCCGCGCCGACCGCGCGGGTGAGCGGCCCGCGGGCGGTATCGGTCGCGGCGACGGGCGAGGGCGGTGGCGGCGCGACGTTCGGCGTCGACTTCCCGCTCCGTGACGGTCGGCTCCGCCCCCGCGTCGCCGACGGCGCGGACGAGGGCGGGCGCGACAGCTACCGAATCGGGTGGCGCGGCCGGTTCGACGGCGTCCAGTCGGTGAACGGGCTCTGTCTCGTCGGCGAGTCGGCGACCTCACCCGACTACGCCACCGACTGGCACGCGTCGCTCTCGGCGGCGGGGTGGATCTGACGTGAGCTACAGCCTCAACGTCCCCGTGCCGGGGTCAGTCCAGCGGTTGGCCGACGAACTCTACCCGCGGTTGACCGCGTTCGAGACGATACGGGACCGCCACACGCTCGTCGTCAAGCGATTCGAGAACCAGTCGTACGACCGTCTCCGCGAGACGCTTCGTCTGCCGCTGGCGAACGAACCGACGTTCGAGGCGCGAGTTACGGGCATCGACGCGTTCGAGCGACCGACCCGCGGCGACGGCCCCGTCGTCTACCTCGTCGTCGACAGCCCCGGCCTCCTCGCGCTTCACGACAGACTCGTCGACCGGTTCGACGCGATAGCGGGGCTGGAGGGCGACGACTACGTCCCGCACGTGACGCTCGCCCGCGGCGGTTCTCCGTCCGCGGTCGACGCGCTCCGAAACGCCGAATTCGACCCGGTGACGTGGACCGTCTCCGAACTCGACGTCTGGAGCGCGGAGTACAGAGAAGTCGTCGGGACGGTTCCGCTTCGGGGGTAGCGGCTATCGTTCACGTGCGTGCAACCGCATCTCCATCGGATTCCGCGGATGCATCGTCAGCGACCCACGAAGCGTGAGCGGGTCGTCCTCACCGACGTACTCCAGCGAGTACTTCCGGGCGACGGTGCCGAGAATCAACTTGGCTTCGAGCATCGAGAACTGCTTGCCGATGCAGTGGCGCGGGCCGGCCCCGAACGGGAAGTACGAGAGCCGCGGACGCTTCGAGCGCTCGGCGGGCGTCCAGCGGTCCGGGTCGAATTCGAGAGGGTCGTCGTAGTATCTCGAAGAGCGGTGGACCGCCCACTGCGGGAGCATCACTGCCGCTCCCTCTGGTACCCGGTACCCGCCGAGTTTCACGTCGACGAGCGGTTCGCGGAACAGCGTGTACACCGGCGGGTACAGGCGCATCGTCTCCTGTAGCACCTGTTCTGTGTACCGCATCTTTCGCGTATCCCGCGCCGTGGGTGGGTCGTCGCCGAGCACCTCGTCGAGTTCGGCGTGAACCTTCTGCTCTACGTCGGGATGCTGCGAGAGCAGATACCACGTGTACGTGAGCGTCAGCGCGGTGGTGTCGTGGCCCGCCAACAGCATCGTCATCATCTCGTCGCGCAACTGCCGGTCGGTCTGTTCGCCGCGCGCCTGCGCACGCATGAGAATCGAGAGGAGGTCCATCCGCGAGGGGTCGTTCTCGGTTCCCCTGCGTTCGCCGACGATCTCGTCGATGATTCCTTCGAGCACTTCGATGGCCTCGCGGTACTCGCGGTTCTCCCGCGTCGGCGCCCAGTCGGGGACGAGGAAGCGCCGCGGGTCCGGTTCGAATCGCGCGCCGAGCGGTTCGAGGTGTTCCTGTACCCGCTGGACGCGGTCGTCGCCCGCCGTCGACCCGAACATCGCCTCGACGATGATTTTGACCGTCAGCCGCGCCATCTCGATCTGGACGTTCAGCGTCTCGCCGTCGCGCCATTCGTCGAGCATCGCCTCGGTGTAGTCGGTCATCGTCCCGTCGAGCGAGGCGATGCGCTGCATGTTGAACGCCGGTTGCGCCAACTCGCGCTGCTCGCGCCACGTTTCGCCCTCGCTCAGGAGCAACCCCTCGCCGAGCAGGTCGCCGATGGCGTCGTCCTGAAACCGCGGTTTTCGGTATCTCTCGGCTTCGCTCACCAGCACCGTCTCGATGTCCTCGGGGTTCGTGAGCATGTACGTCTCCAGCGGACCGAGGTCGAAGTGGACCACGTCGCCGTAGGCGTCGGCGCAGGCGGTGAGGAAACCGAAGGGGTCTCTCGCGTACTGCTGGCTGCTGCCGAACAGCGGGACACCGCGGGGACCCGGGGGTCGCGCTCGCATATCTCGGCTTAGGATGGGGTGCGGATAAGCGTTCGCCCGAAACGGCTTCTGACCCGCTCTGTCGGCGGAATTGGAGAGCTAGGGACTGGGCGGCTCGCCGTCGTACGCGTCGTGGCCGGCGTAGAAGTTGAGCATGGCGAACTTCAGCTTCTCGGGGCCGACGTCGATGAGTTCCCGCCGCTCCTCCGGCGGGAACGTGTCGCGGACGCCGTACTTGCCCATCGTGTCGCTCGCCGAGGTGTAACGCTTGTCGACGAGCGCGCGAACCCCGAAGTCCTCGGGCGAGCGGATGACCCGCCCGAGCGCCTGCCGGGTCTTTCGAATCGTCGGAATCTCGACGGCGTAGCGCCACCCGGGATCACGGCCTCGGTCGGCGTACGCCCGGTCGTAGGCGTCCTGTACCGCCTCCATCCGCTCCGAGAGGTGCGGGTAGGGGACGCCGACGACGAGGACGGTCCGGGCGTCGTCGCCGTCGAAGCTCACGCCCTCGGCGAGCGTCCCCCACAGCGAGGTGAAGAGTGTCGCGTTCTCGCTCGACACGAACCGCTGGCGGAGGTCCTCGGTGCGCGTACCCGCCTCGTCGAGCATGAGCGAACCCAAGGACGCGCCGCCGAGGCCGCTCCCGCCCAGCATCTCGTAGTAGCGTTGCGCCTCCGCGTAGGAGGGGAAGAAGACGAGCGTGTTTCCGGGGGTGAACCGAATTGCGTCCGAGAGCACGCTCGCGATGGTCTCCTGCGTCGACTCGTCGTTTCGCTCCTTGGCGAAGAGCGCGGGCGTCTGCACCGCGAACGTCCGCCGGTTCTCCTCGGGGTACTCCATCCCGTAGGCGAGGGTGACCGCGTTCTCGATGCCGAGAACGTCCTCGGTCACGTCGAAGGGGCGGAGCGTCGCGCTCATGAGGACGCTCGCGTGGACCTCCTCGAACAGCGACTCGGTCACCTGCCGCGGGATGCAGGTGTACAGTTCGGCGCGGCCGTATATCTCCTCGGTGCCGCTGTCACGTCGGACCGAGACCATCGGATGTTGGCCGAGTTTGGTGCCGTCCTCCATCCACGACGAGAGAAACGCCGCCGCCTGTAGCGTCTGGCACTCCTTCCGACTGGTCGTCTCGCCGTCCTTGTACGCCTGTTCGTACTGCTCGTCGAGCGACTTTCCGAGTTGGAGCGCCAACTCCACCTCCGCGTCGATGCCGCGGCCCTCGTAGCTCTGCAGAAATTCGAGCGTCAGGTCGTCGCGGCGGTCCGGATTGGCGATGCCGACGTCGGACCAGTTCTCGCCGACTTGCTCGCGTTCGCCGAACCCGAAACTCTCGTCGTACGTTCGACGGAGCGCGCCGAGGAACGCTTCGAGCACGTTTGCGGCCGGTTCGCTTCGGGAGTCGTCGGCCTCCTCCAGTTCGTGGAGCGCGCTCTCGATGGTGTTCTCGGTGAGCGTTCGGCTGGCGTGGTCGCGGGCCGCGCCCTCGATGTTGTGTGCCTCGTCGAAGACGGTGATGACGTCGCCGGGGTCGCGGTCCAGCCACCGGAAGAACTGCTCGCGGATCATCGGGTCGAGCAGGTGGTGGTAGTTGCAGACGACGAGGTCGACGCCCTCCATCCCTTCCTTGAGGAGTTCGTACCCGCAGAGGTGGTGCTCGTCGGCGTACTCGTACACGTCGTCGGGCGTGCGCACGTCCTCGAACAGCCACGAGAAGAACTCCGTGTTGTCTCGGACGAGGTTGTTGTAGTAGTGCTCGCAGACGTTCGTCTCGCGGAGGTCCTCCAGTTCGTCGTCTAGCTGGTCGAGTTCGTCCATGACGGCGCTGCGGGCTTCCGCGGCACCCGAGTCGCCGTCGCGGCTCCGTTCGAGCAGTTGCTCCTGGCGGCGTTCGAGCTGTTGTTTGTCCTCTTCCTTCTCGGCCACGGAGCGCGTCGTGTCGCGGAGGCTCTGACACTCCTCGTACCCCACGTCGATGTGGCACATCGACGCCTTCCCGCGGAACACCACGGCCCGAATCGGCTCGGTGCGCGTGATGGCGCGGGCGTCCTCGACGAACTGGCGCATCTGCTGGTGGACGTTCGTCGTGATGACGACCGTCTTGTCGTTCTCGCGGGCGAACTCCAGCGCGGGGACGAGCGCCGAGAGTGTCTTTCCCGTGCCGGGTGCGCCCTCGATGAGCACGTCCTGCTCGCGCGCGAACGCGTTGGCGATGCCGTCCATCGCCGCCCGCTGGTTGGGGTAGGGCTCCTCGTACGGGAAGAACCGCATGTGTCCGTTCGTCTCAGCCACTACTCCCCGCTTGCGCGTCACCGGGTTAAAAGTCTCGGACGTGTGTGTTCGTTCGGTGTCGTTTTCGTAGGAGTCGGTACGGTGAGCGGAGAGACTGAGTGGGGGGACGCCCGATACGGAGTTCGGCGGTCGACTCCGACTGCCGGGCGCACCGAGATACCTCACCCTCCCCAGCCGACTCCTTCGCTCGCGCTTCGCGCTCGCTCAGTCGCCCCTCGCGCATCTCTCGCGCCGACGAGACGGCGCTCCGGCGCGCGCCGGAGGGCGGCTCCGTCCGCCCGATAGATGCGCGAGGGAGCGGTCGACTCTCGTATCGACTGCGAGGCTGGGGAGTTGCCGGAACGCGTTGCGTTCTGGCAGCTCGGCGAGCAAAGCTCGCCGGTGGTCTGAGGGTGCGGCCTCTCGCTGCGCCCGGCAGCGGTCTTCGACTCACCGTTCCCTCTCTCGTTTGTCGACCACGGAGCCATCACAGGACCGTTTCACTCGCAACCCCTCACGACCCCCGAATTCGAACAGCAACGCTTGCCGCCCCGAAAGCGTTTAATAGCGTCCCCATATTACCAATCCAGTAATGACGCGCACTCGCCGCGCCGGACCGGCCGCCCCCGTCCGAGCCGTGCGAGCGCCGCGACCGGGCCTCTAGGCCCTACTCTATCTCACCCCCATCGTCGTCGCACTTTGCTCGAACTGCCAAGTGCAGATTTCCACCTTTTCGGCCGCGTAGCCTCCAGTATTCAATTTTATTCCGAACACCAAAGCGCAGAATTTAATACCCCGAGTGTTCCACCATGGAGTAATGACACGCGTGGCACTCGCGTTTAGCGGCGGACTCGACACGACAGTCTGCGTCCCGCTCCTCGAAGAGGAGTACGGGTACGACGAAGTAATCGGCGTCACGGTCGACGTCGGCCAACCCGAGGAAGAGTTCGAGGAGGCCGAAGAGACGGCCGAGGCGTTGGACCTCGAACACTACGTCGTCGACGCGCGAGCCGAGTTCGCCGACCAGTGCCTCGACTCCGTCCGCGCGAACGCGACCTACCAGGGGTACCCCCTCGGGACGGCGCTCGCGCGTCCGGTCATCGCCGAGGCCATCCTCGACGTGGCGAAGGAACACGGCTGCGAGGGAATCGCCCACGGCTGCACCGGCAAAGGCAACGACCAGCTCCGCTTCGAGGCGGTCTGGCGCGCCTCCGACCTCGAAGTCATCGCCCCCGTGCGCGAACTCGGTCTCACCCGCGAGTGGGAGATGGAGTACGCCGCCGAGAAGGAACTGCCCGTCGAGGGCGGCAACGAGGGCGTCTGGTCCATCGACACCAACCTCTGGAGTCGCTCCATCGAGGGCGGTCAACTGGAAGACCCGGGCTACGTCCCTCCCGAAGAAATCTACGAGTGGACCGACGCGCCCGGTAGCGAGACGGAACTCGTCGAAATCGAGTTCGAGAACGGCTACCCCGTCGCCGTCGACGGCGAGGAGATGGAGCCGCTCGCGCTCATCGAGCACCTCAACGACCTCGCGGGCGCGTACGGCGTCGGCCGCACCGACATGATGGAGGACCGCATGCTCGGTCTGAAGGTGCGCGAGAACTACGAGCACCCGGCCGCCACCGTCCTCCTCACCGCCCACGAGGCGCTCGAAGGTCTCGTCCTCACGAAAGAGGAGCGCGATTTCAAGACGACCGTCGACAACGAGTGGGCCCAGAAAGGCTACGAGGGCCTCGTCGACGCGCCGCTGATGGACTCGCTGAACGCCTACGTCGACGACAGCCAGCAGACGGTGACCGGCACCGTGACGGTTAAGCTACAGGGCGGACAGGCCCGCCCGGTCGCCCGCGAGAGCGAATACGCCGTCTACTCCGAGTCGGCCGCCTCGTTCAACACCGAGACGGTCGACGGCATCGAGCAGGCCGACGCGACGGGCGTCGCCAAGTACCACGGCTTCCAGTCGCGTCTCGCCAACGAGGTGGCGAACAACGTCGAGAAACCCGAACTCGCCGCCGACGGCGGGGCGACGGGCGACGAGACGAACACCGAGAGCGAAGAGGACGAGTAATCCATGACGGAGGAGTCCGCAGGCGACGTCATCCGCCGCGACCGTTTCAGCGGCGGCCCCGCCCGCGACTTCCTCTCCAGCCTCGCGGCCGACGAACGCATCTTCGAGGCCGACCTCGCCGTCGACCGCGCGCACGTCGTGATGCTCGCCGAGCAAGGCATCGTCGACGACGGTGACGCCGCCGATATCCTCGTCGCGCTCGAATCGGTCGAAGACGCGGGACACGCCGAACTGCCCGACGGCGAGGACGTCCACGAGGCCATCGAGGCCGCAGTCATCCAGCGCGTCGGCGAAGACGGCGGGAAGATGCACACCGCCCGCAGTCGCAACGACGAGGTGGCGACATGCATCCGGTACCGCCTGCGCGAGGACGTGCTCGACGCGATAGAAGGAACGCTCGCGCTCCGCGAAGCGCTCCGCGAGACCGCTGCGGAACACACCGAGACGGTGATGCCCGGCTACACGCACCTGCAACCCGCCCAACCCGTCACCGTCGCCCACTACCTGCTGTCGTACGAGGCAGCCGTCGCCCGCGACACGGCCCGTCTTCTGGACGCCTACGGACGCATCAACCAATCGCCCCTGGGCGGTGCGGCGTTCGCGGGCACGCCGTTCGACATCGACCGCGAGCGCACCGCCGACCTGCTCGGCTTCGATTCCGTGCTCGGCAACTCGATGGACGCCTCCTCTTCTCGGGATTTCCTCGCGGAGACGCTCGGCGCGCTCGCGACGCACGCGACGACCATCTCGGGGCTCGCGGAGGACCTCGTCATCTTCGCGAACAAGGGGTACGTCGACCTCTCGGACGACTACTCCTCGACGTCCTCCATCATGCCGCAGAAGAAGAACCCCGACACGCTCGAACTCGTCCGCGGCACCGCGGGCGACGCCGTCGGCGGCCTCACGGGCCTCCTGACGAATCTCAAGGGTCTGCCGCGCGCGTACAACCGCGACCTGCAACTGGCGCACCCGCACGCGTTCCGCGCCGTCGACGCCGTCGTCAACGCGACGGACGTGGCAGCGGGCGCAGTCGCTACCGCGGCGTGGAACGCCGACGAACTGGCCGCGGACGCGGGCGACGGTTTCTCGACGGCGACGGGTGTCGCCGACGCGCTGGCGGCGACGGGGATGCCGTTCCGCACGGCGCACGAGATCGTCGCCGCCGCGGCCGAAGGAATCGACGACGGGGACGACCCGGCAACTACTGCTGCAAAACTTGACGCGGCCGCAGATGACGTTTTAGGGGAGTCCCTCTGGACGCGCGTGAACCGCGAGACCGTCCAAGCCGTGCTCGACCCCGCCGAGAGCGTCGCGACTCGCGACTCGCTCGGCGGCCCCGCGGCGTCGGCGGTCGAGACGCAACTCGACGAGGCGGGGACGCGCTTCGACGACGATGCCGAATCGGTCGCCGCACGGCGCGACGAACTGGCCGAAGCCGACGAGAGATTGCAGGCGGAGGTCGACAGCTATGTCTGAGCGACTGCGAGGACTCCGACGACCGCGAGCCTCGGCTCCGCGACTCCGGCGCCTCCCGCGACGACCGCGAGCGGGGGGCCGACGACCGCGACCGGAACCGCGACCGCTGCCGAAACCGGTCCGAACGGTCGTCGGCGCGCCGCTCCCGCCGCCGTCCTCGGGTGAGGCGGTCGGAACCCGAGGGCTCGCGGGAGTGCCGCTCCCGCCGCCGTCCCCTTCGGGGGACAACATCACTCGGAATCTCGATAAGAAATTCCAAAACGGCGGCGACGAACGCTCTCGACTCGCTTAGCGGCGACTCCGTTATTAATTTTCACAAACAAATTCGCTGCATTTAAGGTTGCTAACCCACAAGCGGTGAGTACACCATGACCGAAGCAGAATGCGCCGAGTGCGGGGCCACGCTGGACCTCGCCGACGACCTCGAAACCGGAGAGATAATCGACTGCGGCACCTGCGGTGCGGAACTCGAAGTCATCGACGTCAACCCGCCGGTCCTCGACCGAGCCCCCGAGCTCGAAGAGGACTGGGGGGAGTAGCTGTGAAGATAGGTATCCTCTACTCGCGCATCCGCAAGGACGAGAAGCTTCTCCTCTCGGAGCTTCGTGAGCGCGGCCACGACGTCACCAAAATCGACGTCCGCAAGCACCAGTTCGGGCTCCACGACACGACCGCGCCCGTCGACGACCTCGACATCGTCGTCGACCGCTGTCTCGCCACGTCGCGCTCGCTGTACGCGACGCGCTTCATCGAGAGCTACGGCGTGCCCGTCGTCAACAGCCCCGAGACCGCCGAAATCTGCGCCGACAAGGCGAAGAACAGCCTCGCGCTCGCTGAGGCGGGCGTGCCCACGCCCGAGACGAAAGTCGCGTTCACGAAGGAGAGCGCAATGGACGCCATCGAGTCGTTCGGCTACCCGTGCGTCCTGAAACCCGTCGTCGGTTCGTGGGGCCGCCTGATGGCGAAGATCGACTCCAGGAGCGCCGCCGAAGCGATTCTGGAGCACAAGGCGACGCTGGGCCACTACGAGCACAAGGTGTTCTACGTCCAGGAGTTCGTCGAGAAGCCCGGCCGCGACATCCGCGTCGTGGCGACCGACGGCGAACCCGTCGCCGCGATGACGCGCTCCTCCGAACACTGGCTCACGAACGCCGCGAAGGGCGGCGAAACGGAGGAGTTCGAGCTGGACGACGAGGCGCTCGAACTCGTCGAGAAGGCCAGCGACGCCGTCGGCGGCGGCCTGCTCGGCGTCGACCTGATGGAGACGGGCGACAGCTACACGGTCCACGAGGTGAACCACACCGTCGAGTTCAAGGCGCTGAACGGGACGACCGACGTCGACGTTCCCGCCGCCGTCGTCGACTGGCTCGAATCGAAAGCGGCCGAGAAGACGGCCGCGGAGGCGCTCGCGTGAGCCTCTCGGCGACCGTCGTCGGCGGCTCCGGTTTCACGGGCGGCGAACTCCTTCGCCTGCTCGCGGGCCACCCCGAGTTCGAGGTCGCGCAGGCGACGAGCCGCCAGTACGACCGCAAGACCGTCGGCTCGGTCCATCCCAACCTCCGCGAACTCGACCTCCGCTTCAGTTCCCCGGAAGACCTCGAATCGGTCGACGTGCTGTTCGCGGCGACGCCCCACGGCGTCTCGATGGAGCACATCGACACCTTTCGGGACGCGGCCGACACCGTCGTCGACCTCTCGGCGGACTTCCGCCTCCAGACGGAAGAGCAGTACGACGAGTGGTACGACGGCCACGTTGCGCCCGAGTACCTGGAGAAATCCGTCTACGCGCTGCCCGAACTGACGCGCGACGAGCTGCCCGGCGCGGACCTCATCGCCGCCGGTGGCTGCAACGCGACGGCGACGATTCTCGGACTCAAACCGCTGTTCGACGCCGGCGTTCTGGACGGCGACGAGCAGGTCGTCGTCGACGTGAAAGTCGGCTCGTCGGAAGGTGGCGCGTCGTCAGGCAAAGCCTCCTCGCACGCCGAGCGCTCGGGCGTCGTCCGCCCGTACGCGCCGACCGGGCACCGCCACGAGGCCGAAATCGAGCAGTTCCTCGGCCTCTCGGTGTCGTTCACCGTCCACGCCGTGGACATGGTGCGCGGGGCGTCGGCGACGTGTCACGTCTTCCCCGACTCGCCCGTCACGAAGGGCGACCTCTGGGGCGCGTACCGCGAGAGCTACGAGGACGAACCGTTCATGCGCACGGTCGCCGGCGGCGGGGGCGTCTACCGCTACCCCGAGCCGAAAGCCGTCGCCGGGACGAACTTCGGGGAGGTCGGCTTCGAGGTCGACCCCGCGAACGAGCGCCTCGTCGTCTTCTCGGCTATCGACAACATGATGAAAGGCTCCGCCGGGCAGGCGGTCCACGCGGCGAACGTCGCGCTCGGACTCGACGAGACCGCCGGACTCGAATTCACCGGCCTGCACCCCGTCGGCTCGCCCTGAGAACCGGATTGGAACAGAACTACGAGAGACACACCGATGACACAGAGCACCTACACGCGCGACGAACTGCTCGCGGCCCACGAGCAACTCGTCGACAACGACTGCGGCACAGACGACGACCAACTGTACACCGACGGTGGCACGTCGACCCGAACCGACGGTGGCTCCGCAAACCGACAGCCGCCGGTCGTCGTCAAAGTCGGCGGCGCGAAAGCCGTCGACCCCGCGGGCGCGGTGAGCGACGTGGCGCACCTCGTCGCAAACGGGAGAGACGTCGTCGTCGTCCACGGCGGGTCGACGGCCGTCGACGACACGCTCGAAGCGCTCGGCGAGGAGCCGACGTACGTCGAGACGCCGTCGGGCGTCGTCGGCCGCTTCACCGACGAGCGCGCGATGGAGGTGTTCTCGATGGTGATGCCCGGCAAGCTCAACACCGACCTGACGGCGACGCTCCGCGACGCGGGCGTCGACGCGGTCGGCCTCTCGGGCGTCGACGGCGGCCTCCTGACGGGCAAGCGCAAATCCGCCGTCCGCGTCGTCGAAAATGGGAAAAAGAAGATCAAACGCGGCGACCACTCCGGGAAGATCGAATCGGTCAACTCCCAACTGCTGGAGACGCTGCTCGCGGACGGTTACACGCCGGTCGTCACGGTGCCGATGCTCGGCAAGGAGAAGGATGGCTCCGTCACGCCCGTCAACGCCGACGCCGACCGCGCCGCGGCCGCTGTCGCTGGCGCGCTCGGTGCGGAACTCGTCGTCCTGACCGACGTTTCGGGCGTGTACGAGGACCCCGACGACGAGGCGACGCTCGTTGACTCGGCGGCGACGCCCGAGGAGCTCGCGGCGCTCGACTCGGCTGCCGAGGGGTTCATGACGAAGAAAGTGATGGCGGCGAAGGAGGCGCTAACCGGCGGCGCATCGGCCGTCGTCGTCTCCGACGCGAACGTCAACGACCCTATCGTCTCGGCGCTCAACGGCGCGGGAACGCGCATCACGCCCGGCGCACTCGGCGAGGACGCACCCGAAACCACCGCCGACTCTGTCGACGCCTCGGCGCTCGGAGGTGACTCCGCGTGAGCGGCTTCGTCTTCTCGGAGAAGCCCATCCAGATCGAATCGGGCGAGGGGATGTCGCTGTACGCCGACGACGGCACCGAGTACCTCGATTTCGGCGCGAGCTACGCCGTCGCCGCGACGGGGCACTGCCACCCGAACGTCGTCGACGCGGTCCAGAAGCAGGCCGGCGAGTTGCTCTACGTCCAAGGGTCGTACCCCGTCGCCGCGCGCACCGAACTGTACGACAAGTTGGCGACGCTCGCGCCCGGCGATATCTCGAACGTCTGGCTCTGCAACTCCGGTACCGAAGCCAACGAGGCGGCGATGAAGTTCGCTCGCAGCGCGACCGGGCGCTCGAAAATCGTCGCCACGAAGCGCGGCTTCCACGGCCGCACTCTCGGCGCGCTGGCGATGACGTGGAAGCAGAAGTACAAGAAGCCGTTCGAACCGCTCGCCGGCGGCGTCGAGTTCGTCTCCTACGGCGACGCCGAGGAACTGGCCGAAGCGGTCGACGACGAGACGGCCGCCGTCTTCCTCGAACCCGTCCAGGGCGAGGGCGGCGTCCACCCCGCCGACACGGAGTACCTGCGGTCGGCCCGCGAGATAACCGAGGACGCGGGGTCGGCGCTCGTCTTCGACGAGATTCAGACCGGCGTCGGTCGCACCGGGTCGCTGTGGGCCTGCGAGGCCGCGGGCGTCACGCCCGACGTCCTCACCACGGCGAAAGGCATCGCCTCGGGCCTCCCGCTCGGGGCGACGCTCTGTGCCGACTGGATAGCCGAGGCGTGCGGCGACCACGGGTCGACGTTCTCTGGCGGCCCGGTCGTCTGCGCCGCCGCCAACGCCACGCTCGACGTGGTCGTCGAGGAGGACCTCCCGACGCACGCCGGCGACGTGGGCGCGTACCTCGCCGAGTCGCTCGAAGCGGCGACCGAGGAGCACGACCTGCCCGTCCGCGACGTGCGCGGGCAGGGCCTGCTGCTCGGTATCGAGGTCAAACGCGGCGCGAACCGCATTCTACGCGACCTCGCGCTCTCCGAGCAGATACTCGCGCTGCCCGCGGGCCGGTCGGTCGTCCGCCTGCTGCCGCCGCTCGTCGCCGAACAGGAACACGCCGACCGCTTCGTCGAGGCCTTCGCGGAGGTGCTCGGATGAACACCGTCAGCGCCGCCGAGAGCGACGGAGCGTATCACGACGCGCTCGACACCGAGGGCAAGCGACTGCTGTACGACCTCGTCTCGACGCCCTCGGTCTCGGGCGACGAGGCCGACGCGGCCGCGGTGCTCGTCGACTTCTTCGAGGCGCACGACCGCGAAGTCTGGGTCGACGAGGTGGGTAACGTCCGCGCGCCCGCCGACGACTCGGTACTCCTCACGTCGCACGTCGACACCGTCCCCGGCGAGGTGCCCGTGGAGATACGCGAGGGCGACGGGGACGAGGACAGCCCCCAACTGTGGGGCCGCGGCAGCGTCGACGCGACGGGACCGCTGGCGGCGATGGCCGTCGCAGCGGTCGAGACCGGCGTGAGCTTCGTCGGCGTCGTCTGCGAGGAGACCGACTCCCGCGGCGCGCGCCACCTCGCCGAGACGCGCGAGGAACCCGACGCCGTCGTCAACGGCGAACCCAGCGGCTGGGACGGTATCACCCTCGGCTACCGCGGCTTCCTCGCGGGGACGTACGTCGCCACGAGCGAACTCGGCCACTCCTCGCGCCCGGAGAACAACGCCATCCAGTCGGCCGTCGACTGGTGGTCGCGGGTCGCGGAGTTCTTCGCGGCCGAGGACTCGGAGGGCGTCTTCGACACGGTGACGACGAAACCCATCGCCTTCGACGGCGGCCCCACGGCGGACGGCTTCGCCGTCGAGGCGACCGTCGACGTCCAGTTCCGCGTGCCCCCGAGGCTCACCATCGAGGACGTGCGCGAAGTCGCGGAGGGGGAGCTCACCGACGGGAGCGTCCACTGGCAGGAGCCCATCCCGCCCGTGATGGAGAGCCCCCGCACCGACGTGGCGCGGGCGTTCCGCGTCGCTATCCGACAGGCCGGCGGCGACCCCCGTCTGCTCCGGAAGACCGGGACGAGCGACATGAACCTCTACGCGGGCGTCTGGAACTGCCCGATGGTCACCTACGGCCCCGGCGACTCGGACCTCGACCACGCCCCGAACGAGCACCTCTCGCTCTCGGAGTTCGACAACTCGGTGTCGGTTCTCACGGCCGTCGCCGAGAGACTCGGAGGCGACGCGTGATGGCCGCCGCGAGCGAACTGGAGACGGCGAACGTCCTCGACATCGACGACCTCTCGGCGGCGGAGGTCGAGACCGTCCTCGACCGGGCGGCGGCGCTCAAAGCGGGAGACGACGACGTGCAGTTCCCGCAGGCGACGCTGGCGATGCTGTTCGAGAAACCGAGCACCAGGACGAGAGTCTCCTTCGAGACGGGGATGACGAAGCTCGGCGGCCACGCCATCTTCCTCGGTCCCGACGATGTCCACCTCGGCCACGGCGAACCCGTCAAGGATACCGCCCGCGCGCTGTCGGGCTACGTCGACGTCATCATGGCGCGGCTGTTCGACCACGCGGACCTCGAGGAGCTGGCGGAGTACGCCACCGTTCCGGTCGTCAACGGCCTCACCGACGACGCCCACCCCTGCCAGACGCTCGCGGACCTGCTGACCATCCGCGAGACGTTCGGCGGCTTCGACGTCGACGTCGCCTGGGTCGGCGACGGCAACAACGTCGCGCAGTCGTTCGTGCTCGGCTGTGCGCTCGCGGGCGTCGACCTCACGGTGGCGACGCCGGCGGGCTACGGCATCGATGACTCGGTGCTCTCGCGCGCGGCCGAACTCGGCGGCGAACCGGAGACGACGACCGACCCTAAAGCCGCCGTCGCCGACGCGGACGTCGTCTACACGGACGTGTGGGTGAGCATGGGACAGGAAGACCAGCGCGAGGAGAAACTGGCGGCGTTCGACGGGTTCCAACTCGGCGCTACCCTGCTCGCGGACACCGACGCGAAGGTGATGCACTGTCTGCCGGCCCACCGCGGCGAAGAAGTCACCGACGAGGTGCTGGAGTCGGAGCGCTCGCTCGTCTGGCAGCAGGCCGAAAACCGCCTCCACGCCCAGAACGGGTTACTGGCGGAACTACTGTCGTAGCGCTCCGCCTCCGCTTCGTTTTTTAGCCCGCCGCCTCCGACCGACGCGCCAGTACCCCCTCGAGCACTCCCGAGTACTGCATCAGCACCGTTCCGAGGATGCTCATCACCAGCACGTAGCCGACGGCGAACGCCGGAATCACCTGCGTCATCACCGGCCCGCTCCCCGTCGCGGCGACGGTGGCGATGATGAGCGAGAACTCCCCGCGCGTCACCATCCCGAGCCCGACGCGGAGCGAACGCCGGTCGTCGAGGCCGTAGATGCGGCCGCTGTAGAAGCCCGAGACGACTTTCGTCGGCGTCGTCGCGACGACGGCGACGGCGAGGAGTCCGACCGTCGTCGCGACGAGCAGCGGGTCGGTTCCGAGGCCGATGTAGAAGAAGAAGACGGCCGCGAAGATGTCGCGGACCGGCGTCAACAGCCGTTCGATGCGCTCGACGTGGTCGGTGCTGGAGAAGCCCATCCCGACGAAGAACGCCGCCACGGCTTCGCTCACGCCGATTGCGAGCGCGACGCCGGCGACGAACACCGCCATCGCCAGCACGCGGAGCACGAACAGCTCGCTCGAATCCGCGTCGAAGACGCGCTCGAACAGCGGCCCGCCGAACCAGACGCCCGCGAGGAGGACACCGAGGAACGCGACGGCGACGGCGACGTCGACGGCGGCCGTTTCGAGACCGCCGCTGCCGCCGACGAGCGCGGCGACGACGGCGAGGTAGACGGCGATGAACAGATCCTCGAACACGAGCGTCCCCAACATCGGCTCGCTCTCGCGGTTGGCGATCCAGCCGAGGTCGATGAGCGACTTCGTGATGACGGCGCTGGAGGAGATGTAGACGACGCCGCCCAGAAGCACCGATTCGAGTAGGTTCCACCCGAACAGCAGACCGAGGCCGACGCCGACGGGGAAGTTGATGGCGAGGTCCAACAGTCCCGCACCGGTGATTCGTCGCCTCGCCTCCATGAGTCGGTCGAGGCTGAACTCCAGTCCGAGGAAAAACAGGAGGAGGACGATGCCGATCTCGGCGAGTATCGTCACGATGTCGCCGCTCGGGATGGCGAACTCGGGGGCGTACCGCCCGAGCACGTTCGGGCCGACGAGCATCCCGACGACGACGTACAGCGGAATCACCGAGAGGCCGACGCGGGTGGCTACTGCGCCCGCCACCGCGATGCCGACGAACAGCCCGCCGACCTGCCACAGTTCCATCGCCGCCATCTAGCCGCCACCTCCGCCGAGAGCCGCCGCCTCCTGCTCGGCCCGTTTACCTCGTAGTTCGCGGCTCATTCGTCGTCCGGCGACCCGGCAGTCGCGTACTCCTGGAACTCCCGACAGGCGTCCTTCCCCCCGATGACGACGAGGGTGTCGCCCTCCTCGACCGCGAACTCCGCGCCGGGGTTCGAGATGGTCTCGTCGCCTCGCTGGACGGCGACGACGGAGACGCCGATTCGCTGGCGGACCTGCGACTCCGCGAGCGTCTTGCCGGTGAGCGGCGAGTCGGCGGTGAGTTTCACCCACTCGATGAGCGTCTCGTCCGACAGCACCGTGTCGATGGTCTCGGTGCGAATCGGCTGGAAGTACGCCCCTTCCATGATGGTGCCGACCTGTCGGGCCAAGCGGTCGGAGAGCTCGAACAGCTTGTCGGAGTCCGCATCCGGGGACTCGCGGAGAAACAGCTCGCGTTTACCGGTGTTGTGGATGACGATGACGAGCTGACTCTCGTCGTTCAGCTCCACCTCGAACTTCTTGCCGACGCCCGGAAGGTCGCTCTCGTAGACGGTCATACCGTGAAGAGTTGGACGCGGGCACCAAGATTCTACCGTCGTCGCTCCCCTCGAACGCCGGCCCCGACCGCCGCCCGGTGGGGACTCAGACCGCCACCAGCACCGCCGCGATTCCGACGCAGGCCGTCGGCGGAATCGAGAGGTTGTCGTCGACGACGTAGCCCGCGACGACGGGTTTGACGCCGTCGGCGAACGTCGCCCCCGCCGCACCCGCCGCCGCCGCCGCGACGCCGACCGCTCGGGAAACTCCCGCCGGTCCGGTGGTGAAGGGCACCGCCAGCGCGAAGCAGACGAGGAACATGACGCCGAGCACGCCGAGTTCCTTCGCACGCCCGGCCTCGTTGCTCCCGAGAATCCCGCTTATCGGGTCGCCGACCGTGAGCATCAACATCCCCGGCACCGCGACGAACCACGGGAACAGCCAGGCGACGGCGGTCATGCTGTACATGTACAGCGCGTAGCCCGCGACGTTCTCCTGTTCGTACTCGCGTGTCAGGTTTCGGTACACCCACCAGTCGAGACCCACGCCGAGGCGGACGAGTTCGAGCACCGAGACGAGCGCCGAGAGGCCGAGCAGGACGTAACCCAACTCCTGCCACGTGAGCGCCCCGACCAGGTAGAGCCCCGGGACGGCGGTGCCGCTCGCGTGGACGCCCCGGCGCGCGAGTTCGCTCACGCCTCCGCGGTGTCGGCGTCGACGCGCTCGTACGCGTCCAGCAACTCGTCGAACGTCCGGCGACCCGACCGCATCGCCGTCAGCTCGTCGACGAGCGCGTCGACCGGCAGGCGAATCTGGGCGGTCGTGTCGCGTTCGCGCACCGTCACCGTCGTCTCGCCGTCGCCTTCGACGCCGTCGCGGTCCACGGTGACGCAGAACGGCGTGCCGATCTCGTCCTTGCGGCGGTAGCGACGACCGATGTTGCCCGAGTCGTCGTACTCAGCCGAGAGGCCCGCCTCGCGCACGTCGCGGACGAGTTCCCGAGCCAACTCCGTCAGGCGCTCGTCGTTACCGACCAGCGGGAAGATACCGACGTACGTCGGCGCGATCTCGGGTTCGAGCGCGAGGTAGGTGCGCTCCTCGCCCGCCACCTCGTCCTCGCGGTAGGCGTGTTCGAGCACCGTGTACACCGTCCGGCCGACGCCGAACGACGGTTCGACCACGTGCGGGGTGATGTGCTCGCCGGACTCGGTCTGTTCTTCGACGCGGAAGTCGGCGACCTCGGTCGAGACGGTGTACTCCTCGCCGTCGGCCTCGACGGTCACCTCGTCGCCGTCGAAGGCGTCGGGGTCGCGCGCCGCGAGGTCCCGCAGCGCGTCGGCGATGTCGGCGGCCGCGCCGCCGAACTCCGGACCGAGCGTGCTCATGTCGGGGTCGACGACCGCGCGCTCGACCGTCTTCGGCTCGTCGTACTGCTTGAAGAGGGTAAAGTCGTCGTCGCCGTACTCGTCGTGCTTCGAGAGGTCGTAGTCGCCGCGGTAGGCGAAACCGGCGATCTCGACCCAGTCGCCGCCGAGTTCGGACTCGGCGTCCCAGCAGTCGCTGGCGTAGTGGGCGCGCTCGCCCGAGAGGTGCTGGCGGAAGCGGAAGCGGTCCATGTCGACGCCGATGCGCTCGTACCACTCCTGGGAGATGCCGAGGTAGTAGGCCACCCAGTCGTTGGCGATGATGCCCGCGTCGACGGCGTCGCCGATGGTCGTCTCCAGGTAGTCGCCGTCGTCTCTCTCCTGTTCGGCCGCGGGGTAGAGACGGACCTCCACGTCGGCGACGGCGTCGAGGTTCGGTTCGTCCTCCTCGGGGTCGATGAACTGCTCCAACTCCGCTTGCGTGAACTCCCGAACCCGGACGAGACCCTTCCGGGGGCTGATCTCGTTGCGGTACGCGCGGCCGATCTGCGTGACGCCGAACGGCAGTTGGTTGCGCGCGTACTCCTTCAGCCGCGGGAACTCGACGAAGATACCCTGTGCGGTCTCCGGGCGGAGGTAGCCGGGCTGGTCGCCGCCGGGACCGATGTCCGTCTTGAACATCAGGTTGAAGTTCTCGACGGGTTGGCCCGCCAGCGGTTCGCCGCAGTTCGGACAGTGGATGTCGTGCTCGGCGATGAGGTCGGCGACCTCCGAGTTCGGGAGCGCCTCGGCGTCCTCGATGCCGGTGGCGTCCTCGACGAGGTGGTCGGCGCGGTGGCTCTCGCCGCAGGACGCGCACTCGACGAGCATGTCGTTGAAGCCGTCGAGATGCCCCGACGCCTCGAATACGGGCTCGGGCATGATGGTCGGCGCTTCGATCTCGCGGTTGCCCTCCTTGACGGTGAAGCGGTCGCGCCACGCCGACTCGACGTTCGCCTTCAGCGCCGCGCCCTGCGGGCCGAACGTGTAGAAGCCGGCGACGCCGCCGTACGCGGCGCTGGAGAGAAAGAAGAACCCGCGGCGTTTCGAGAGCTCCGTGATGGCTTCCGTGTCGGGCATCTCAAAGCGCCTCCAGGAGGTTCACGTCGCGGACGACGCCGACGAGTTCGTCGCCGCTCACCATCGGAATCTGTTCGATGTCGTTCGTAATCATCTGCTGGGCGGCTTTCTTCGCCGTCTTCCGGCGCGGCAGGGTGACGACGTCGCTCGTCATGAACTCGGAGACGGGCTCTGTCGGAATCTCGACGTTCCGGGTCGGAATGTAGCGGTTGCCGACGGCTTTGATGCCCTCCCACATCCACTCGTCGTCCTGGTTGGCGACGGAGTCGCCGGTCTCGTCCTCGCCTTCGACGACGCGGGCGACTTCGATGATGTCGACCTCGGTGAGGATGCCGGACATGCTCCCCTCGTCGTCGAGGACGACGGCGTACGGGACGTTCGCGTAGTAGATTTCGCGCTCGGCGACCGTCAGCGGCGTCCCTTGGTACGCCGTGTTGATGTCCGTCGCGGCGAGTTCGCCGACCTCGGTCTCGCCGTCGACGTCACCGCGGGCGATGGCGCGAATCACGTCGGTGACGGTGACGATGCCGACGAGCGTCGTCGCGCCGTCGACCTCGACGACGGGGACGCGCCGTGCGCCCTCGCGGAGCATCAGTCGCGCGGCGTCGGTCAGGTCGGTGTCCGGCGTCGTCGTCGGGACCTCCCGCATCAGGATGGCGAGCTGGTCCTCGTCGGGGTGTTCGATGAGGTCGTCGCGGGAGACGAGACCGCGGTACTCCTCGCCGTCGTCGGTCTGCTTGACGACCGGAACGGAGGAGAAACCGCGCTCTTGGAGATACTCGAGTACGTCGTCCCGCGTGCCTGGGAGTTCGACCGTCACGACCTCCTCGCGGGGCGTCATAGCGTCGGCGACTTGCATAGCGTGGCGTACTCCCTCGCACACCTTGTACTCTGCGAAGGTGTGGTGGTCGCTCCCGGTCGGCCCGTCAGACCCCCGTTAATACCGTTTCGCTTCCTGTAAACTCGTTTTCCATTCTAGGGCCCACCGACTAATTTCCAGTAATCGGTGTTCTCAGGCGGTCTCGGCGGCACACGGCTCCGTAAACAGTACGCCCGTGGAACGGGACAACCGGCCTGTCGTTTCGGTGTGTTTATTATCCCATGCGATAACATCTCATACATGACACCGGAAGCGACGGCAGCCGTCGATGTCCCGGACGCCGAGGTCATGGCCTCGGTGGATTCATCTTCTCCTCGCAGCTCGGAGCTTATCATCGCGGATATTACGCGAGACGACGCGTGGCTTTCGATGCGAGCGGCCGACGCCCCGGTACTTGCCGAGTGGTGCTGAACGTCTCGACGCCGACCGCGACCGCTTTTTTTGCGTAACTCCCGCCGTGTGAGCCGAGCGTCCCGCTCTCGGTTCGGGTCCCCGAACTCTCCAAACATCCGTCGTAGCTCCGCCGAAAAACGGCGTCTGCGCGCGGTTACCGCGCCGGGGCGCTGCGCTGACGACCGCGTCCGCGTCCGTGTCCGTCGCTGCGACCGCGTCCGTCGCCGCGGCCGCGTTCGCTCACCGTCGCGGTGACGTCGGCGTTCGCCCGCGAGGCGTCGAAGTAGACGCGCTCGTACTCCTCGGTGTCGTAGTCGACGTAGAGGTCGAGCGGGACCTCGCCCTCCCCCTCGCCGTCGGCCGCTTCCACCACGGCCGCGTCGTCGAAGCGGACGACCAGTTCGTCGTCGCCGTCGACGACCGCCTCGGGCTCGACGGTCTCGCCCGTCTTCGTCCACAACTCGACGTCGTCGCCGAGCGCGTCGAACTCGTCGGGTTTGTCGAGGCGGACGACAGTTCGGCCGCGACCGTCGACCGTAATCTCGGGCTCGTTTTCGAACGTCGAGTCGACGCGCTGCATCCGCCCCTCGACGGTCGGCGCGACGGTGCCCCGCTCCTCTAGATACTCGATTGTCGTCGTGGCGAGCAGTTCGCCCGTGTCGTCGAGCACCGGCTTGTCTTCGAGCGGGAAGCCGCTGCCGCCGCCGGCCATGTAGGAGTTGACGGCGACCGCGTACGTCTCCTCGAGGTCGAGCGGTTCGCCGCCGACGTACACGTCGCGGACGAGTTCGCTCCCCTCGTGGCCGATCCACTCGAAGCGGACGCCGCTGACCTGCTGGCTGACCTCCGCGCCGTACTGCTGTCCGGTCTCGCTCTCCAGCGTCACGACCTGGCTGGCGAGCGTCTCGACGAGGTCCGCGCCCGTGAGTTCGAGCGTCGTGAGCTTGTTGTCGAACGGGAGCACGTTGAACACGTCGCCGCCGGTGAGTTCGCCCGGTCCGTACGAGGCGTTCGAACGGATACCCCCGGCGTTCGTGATGGCGACGTCTGCGTCGGCTTTCTCCCGCATCGCGTCGGTGACGAGGTTCCCTATCGCCGTCTCCTCGTGGTAGTTCAGGTTCGCGCTCGCGTCGAGTTCCGTCTCGGTGGTGGCGATCACCTCGTCGAGGTTGACCTCTGCGCGGTACTCGTTGATGATCTCCGACACCCGCTCGTTCTTCGGGACTTCCGCAGTTTCGAGCAGTTCGCCCCCTGCGGCGGTGACGCCGTCCTCCTCGACCGTGAGACGGATCTCGCTGAGGTAGTTCGCGTTCGCCTCGGCCTCGCTGACGACCGTGCCGGAGACGACGCTCGGCTCGTACGCCTGTTCGTCGTGACCCGCGAGTACGACGTCCACGTCGGTCGCCTCCGCCATCTCCTCGGAGGCCCTGACGCCGATGTGGTTGAGGACGACGACGACGTCGACGTCCTCCTCCTCGCGGAGCCTCGTCTCGTACTCCGAGACGGTCTCGACGGGGTCGAGGACGGTCAGCCCTCCCGCGCCGAGGTCGTCGCTGACCGAGCCGTCGAGCCCCTGATAGATGGTGCCGAGGACGCCGACGCGGACGCCGTCGCGCTCGACGACGACGTACCGCTCGGCGCCCGCTATCGGTTCCTCGGTGTCCTCGTAGACGAGGTTCGTGGCGACCCACGGGAACGAGGAGGCCTCGGCGGCCTCGGTGAACCCGTCGACGCCGTAGTCGAACTCGTGGTTGCCGACGGTGTCCGCGTCCGGGTCGACGACGGCGAGCGCGTCGACGGGCGCGCGCCACTCCGACACCGGCGTCAGCGCGTGCGGACCGATCTGGTCGCCCGCGCCGAGGACGACGACCGGCCCGTCGGCCGCCGCTCGCCGCTGCTCGACGAGCGTCGCCAGCCGCGGCAGCGTCGTGTCCTCCGCCGCCGCGTTCTGGACGTCGTTGTACGAGAGGATGGTCAGCGTCTCTGTCTCCGCGGCGGCGACGCCCGTCGACAGGGCTGCGCCGCCGAGTAGCGCGCCGGTCGTTTTCAGGAACTCACGTCGCTCGAACCGGGGTTTTGATGGCATGTGTCTGGCGGAAACTTGTCGAGGTGGTTGAAAAAACATGCTATTATCTATCTGTAAATATCACTCCGTCTCCCGAACGCTCCACTCTCGTACGTTCCGATACGGAGTCGTTCCCGTTCGTCCGCCTCTCTACGGTGTTCGCTCCTCGCTCGGCGTCGCTCCTCGCTCGGCGTCGCCCCGAGTTCGGCGCGTCGCTTCGCTCGGCGTCGCCCCGCGAACACTGAACTTTTTTGATGGTCCCCCGCAACCAGTGGTCCATGAACTACCGGGAGGTCAACGCGAGTCGGGAGTTTCTGGCGAGACTCGAAACCGGTGCGGACTGGCGCGAGGAGATAGAGGAGTTCGCCGAGCGCGAGGGAATCGACTCGGCGTGGTTCAACGCGATGGGCGCGGTGCAGGACGCCGACGTCTGGTTCTACGACCAGGAGGAGATGGAGTACCGCTCCGTGCAGTTCGACGAACCGCTGGAGGTCGCCGCCTGCGTCGGCAACGTCGCGCTGCTCGACGGCGAACCGTTCGCGCACACCCACGCCGTGCTCTCGCGGCCCAGCGGGCAGGCGCTGGCGGGCCACCTCAACGCCGCGACGGTGTTCGCCGGCGAGGTGTACCTCCGCGCGTTCGACGAGTCGCTCGAACGCGACCACGACGACGTGACCGACCTGGACCTGTGGCTCTAACGTGAGACCGGACGACGAGCGCTACTTCGCGCGCATCGAGAACCGACTCGACGAGGCCTTCGAGCTCGCCGACGCCGCCCGCGAGCAAGGCATGGACCCCGGCACCGAGGTCGAGATTCCGGTCGCCAAGGACATGGCCGACCGCGTCGAGAACATCCTCGGAATCGAGGGCGTCGCCGAACGCGTCCGCGAACTCGAAGAACAGATGTCCCGCGAGGAGGCGGCGCTCGCCCTCGCGGAGGACTTCGCGGAGGGCCGCGTCGGCGACTACGACACCCGGGCCGGGAAGGTCGAAGGCGCGGTTCGGACGGCCGTCGCCCTCCTCACCGAGGGCGTCGTCGCCGCGCCCATCGAGGGTATCGACCGCGTCGAGATCCTCTCGAACGACGACGGAACCGAGTTCGTCAACGTCTACTACGCCGGGCCGATTCGCTCCGCGGGCGGCACGGCGCAGGCGCTCTCGGTGCTCGTCGCCGACTACACGCGGACGCTCATCGGCCTCGACGAGTACAAGGCCCGCGACGACGAGGTCGAACGCTACGTCGAGGAGGTCGACCTCTACGACAAGGAGACCGGCCTGCAGTACTCGCCGAAGGACAAGGAGACGCGCTTCATCTCGCGGAACATGCCCATCATGCTCGACGGCGAGGCGACCGGCGACGAGGAGGTCTCCGGCTACCGGGACCTCGACCGCGTCGACACCAACTCCGCCCGCGGCGGGATGTGTCTCGTCATGGCCGAGGGCATCGCGCTGAAAGCGCCGAAGATTCAGCGCTACACCCGCCAACTCGACGAAGTCGACTGGCCGTGGCTCCAGGACCTCATCGACGGTACCATCGGCAAAGACGACGGGGAGGCGGAGACGAAAGACGAGGAGGCCGCCGACGGCGACGACGCGGCGGACACCGAGGACGAAGCCGCCGAAGACGGAGACGACGACTCCGAAGCCGACTCGCCCGACCCCGACGGCCCGCCGCGCGTCGAACCGGCGACCAAGTTCCTGCGCGACCTCATCGCGGGCCGCCCCGTGTTCGGTCACCCGTCCGAAGAAGGGGGGTTCAGACTCCGATACGGCCGCGCGCGAAACCACGGGTTCGCCACGGCCGGCGTCCACCCGGCGACGATGCACGTCGTCGACGACTTCGTCGCCACGGGAACCCAGATAAAGACCGAACGACCCGGGAAAGCGGGCGGCGTCGTCCCCGTCGACTCCATCGAGGGGCCGACGGTGCGCCTCGCCAACGGCGACGTCCGGCGCATCGACGACCCCGAGGAGGCGCTCGAACTCAGAAACGGCGTCGAGAAGATTCTCGACCTCGGCGAGTATCTCGTCAACTACGGCGAGTTCGTCGAGAACAACCACCCGCTCGCGCCCGCCTCCTACACGCCCGAGTGGTGGATACAGGACCTCGACCACGCCGGTGCGGACGTACAGGCGCTGCGCGACTCGCCGCGCGTCGACCTCGAATCGCCGACGGCCGAACAGGCGCTGGAGTGGGCGACCGAGTACGACGCCCCGCTCCATCCGAAGTTCACCTACCTCTGGCACGACATCTCCGTCTCGGCGTTCGAGACGCTCGCCGACGCCGTCTCCGACGGTGAACTCGTCGACGGTCTGCTCGTTATCGAGCGCACCGAGACCACGAGGAGAACGCTCGAACACCTGCTCGTCGAACACTCCCAGACCGAGGACGCCCTCCGGATTCCGGAGTGGCGGCTGCTCGCGCGGACGCTCGGCGTCGACGACGGGCTCCGAAAGACGTGGGACGCCGAGGAGCTCTCGGCCGAAGCCCGGAACTGGGACGGCGGCGACAACGCGGTGAAAGCCGCGAACGAGGTCGCGCCGTTCACCGTCCAGGAGCGCGCACCGACCCGAATCGGCAACCGAATGGGTCGCCCCGAGAAGTCCATGAGCCGCGACCTCTCTCCCGCAGTCCACACCTTGTTCCCCATCGGTGAGGCCGGCGGGAGCCAGCGCGACGTCGGCGAGGCGGCCCGGAAGATGGACGACCGGGGTCGCCGCGGTGTCGTCGGCGTGCGCGTCGGCCGCCGCGAGTGCGCCGCCTGCGGCGAACACACCTACAAGCCGAACTGCCCCGCGTGCGGCGGCCACACCGAACCGTACTACGAGTGTACCGACTGCGAGATCGAGGTCGAACCCGACGAGGCGGGCCGCGTCGAGTGCCCGCGCTGCGAGCGCGAGGTCGAGAGCCCCGACTGGCACGACGTCGATATCGGTCGCGAACTCACCGAGGCCTTGGACGCCGTCGGGGAACGCAAAGCCTCGTACAAGATTCTGAAAGGCGTGAAGGGGCTCACCTCGGCGCACAAGACGCCGGAGGCGATGGAGAAGGGAGTTCTCCGCGCGAAACACGGCGTCACCGCGTTCAAGGACGGCACGGTCCGCTACGACATGACCGACTTGCCGGTCACCGCGGTCAGGCCCGAAGAACTGGACGTGACGGCCGAGCACTTCCGCGAACTCGGCTACGAGCGCGACATCGACGGCGAACCGCTGCGCCACGACGACCAACTGCTCGAACTCAGAGTGCAGGACATCGTCCTCTCGGACGGCGCGGCCGAGCACATGCTGAAGACGGCGAACTTCGTCGACGACCTCCTGGAGAGCTACTACGGGCTTCCGGCGTTCTACGAGGTGAACGAGCGCGACGACCTCATCGGCGAACTCGTGTTCGGGATGGCACCGCACACGTCGGCGGCGGTCGTCGGACGGGTCGTCGGATTCACGTCGGCGGCGGTGGGGTACGCACATCCCTACTTCCACGCGGCGAAGCGGCGGAACTGCTTCCACCCGGAGACGAAGGTTTGGTTCGAGGACGAAGCGGGTGAATGGCACTACGACGATATCGAATCGCTTGTCGAAGCGCGACTCGACGACCCCGAGACGGACGATTTCGGGACGCTAGTGCAGGAGTTGGACAAAGATGTACTGGTTCCCTCTCTCGACAGCGATGGGGTGGAAGTGCTGAAATCTGTAGATGCGGTCTCTAAACATCCAGCACCGAGACACCTCGTGCGCGTTGAGACGCGGAGCGGACGCGAAATAACCGTCACGCCGGACCACGAGTTACAAGTTTACGACCCAGAGAACGCATGCATCGAGGGCAAACGTGCCTCCGAGATCTCAAGTTCGGATCTCCTCGTCACTCCAAGTCATTTAGACTCTCTCGACGTCTCGGAACAGTTCCCCCAGTTTGATCTTCTCGAACTGTTCCTCCGCAGCGAGGCTCTCGAAAACGAGCGTCTCATGGTAAAAGGCATAGAGAAAGAGACGCTGTACAGTATGTTCAAGCGTACGCTTGCTCCCAATTGTGACGGTCGGTTCTACCCTCTGAAGAGTACTGCAGAGCATCTCGGTCTCTCGAAAAAAGCACTAAGCAACTATCTGTACCGAGAAAGTATCCCAGCCGCCCTTCTTGTGGAAGTGTTGGGTTCCGTCTCGTCCGTTCTCGAATTTGTGCCAGAAACCGCTTCGCTCGGGATGAAGCGCGATTCGACCGAAATCAACCGACACGTAACTTTGGACGAGCGTGTGTCGACTCTTCTCGGTTACTACGCCGCTGAAGGGTTTGCCCGTGAGCAAGAGACCCCAAAAGGGACGATTCACCAGACGACGCTCTGTGGAGTCGAAGCGAGCGCGCGGGAGTTCTTCGTCTCGACGCTCAGAGATTCCTTCGGTGTCGAACCGTATCGCGAAAACCACGCGAAGGTAACCGTTTCAGGACGTTTGCTTCGGACCTTCTTCGAATCCGTTCTCGACGCAGGGACACACGCTCATCGGAAACGTGTTCCACAATGTATCTTCGATGCACCCGATGCGATCGTTTCGGGGTTCCTTCGTGGTTACTTCAGCGGTGATGGACACGCATCCTCGAACTCGCTTACCGTACATGCCACCACAGTGAGTCCGGAGTTGGCCGAGGATGTCCTCGCGCTTCTTACGCGACTCGGAATCAAAGGCCGCGTAGAGCGAAAAGGACCAGAACCGCTCGCCGCGAAGTTCCCGGACTACTACGAAATCGACGACCCGTCAATGTCGCGGCCCAGTTTCGTCTTTACTCTCTCGTCAGAGGATGCACGACGCTTCGCTGAGGTTGTCGGCTTCCATCTAGAACGTAAGCAAGCGACGCTCTTATCGAATATCCAAGAGACCGCTGCACGTTCACGGAGAGTGTTTTCGGACGGTGGTACCGATATGCTCGTCGAAGAGGTGGGCGACGTAGAGGTTGTAGCATCAGACGTCAATTACACCTACTGTCTCACGGTTGAAGATACTCACTCACTCGTTGCGAACGATATCGGTGTGAAGCAATGCGACGGAGACGAGGACTGCGTCATGCTCCTCATGGACGGCCTGCTGAACTTCTCGAAGGAGTTCCTCCCCGACAAGCGCGGCGGGCAGATGGACGCACCGTTGGTCATGTCCTCGCGCATCGACCCCTCCGAGATCGACGACGAGGCGCACAACATGGACATCGTCCGGCAGTACCCCAGGGAGTTCTACGAGGCGACCCGCGAGATGGCTGACCCCGGCGAGGTGGAGGAGCTCATCACCATCGCCGAGGACAACCTGGGCACCGACCTCGAATACTCCGAGTTCTATCACACCCACGACACGTCGAACATCCACCTCGGTCCGGCGCTGTCGGCGTACAAAACGCTCGGCTCGATGACCGAGAAGATGGACGCGCAGCTGCATCTCGCGCGGAAACTCCGGGCGGTCGACGAGACGGACGTCGCCGAGCGGGTCATCGAGTACCACTTCCTGCCGGACCTCATCGGCAACCTCCGCGCCTTCTCCCGACAGAAGACGCGCTGTCTCGACTGCGGCGAGAAGTATCGGCGGATGCCCCTCACCGGCGACTGCCGCGAGTGCGGCGGGCGCGTCAACCTCACGGTCCACCAGGGTTCGGTGAACAAGTACATGGACACCGCCATCGAGGTGGCCGAGGAGTTCGGCTGCCGCGACTACACGAAACAGCGCCTCGAAGTGCTCAAGAAGAGTCTGGAGAGCGTCTTCGAGAACGACAAGAACAAGCAGAGCGGTATCGCGGACTTCATGTAACCTGGTTTCGACACGTCCGAGCCACGAACTTACTTTCTTCGCCAGCCTCTCCTCCTGTGGGTATCTCGCACGATATGCTTCAATTTAGGCATCTGCACCAGGAAAATCTAATACGCTACTTCTTGTGCTAGTGATTTGCACGCATGACGAGATTCCACGACCCGACGTACACGACACACGAACGCGATTACGGGCAAGAGACGGCTGGACTCCGACGACGGACGGTGTTGGGCGCACTCGCAGCCGCGGGTTTCCTCGGTTCCGCGGAGGCGGCCGCCGCTGCAGAAAACGACGCCGGCACTGGCGATGGCGACGACTCTGCCGACTCCGCCGCCGCCACTCAGCAAGAGGACGTGCCCGTCGGAACCGACGCGCTCCTCGCCTACGTCGAGGCGAACTACGGCGACCAGTTGAGCGACGACCAACTCGACGCCGTTCGAACGCGACTCGCGGGAATTCTCGCCTCGGGCGGGGCCGTCGGCGAGTTCGACCTCGCGTACACCACCGACCCGGCGTACACGTTCGAACCGTACCGAGGTGAGGAGTGATGGTCGACGACGAGGTACTCTTCTCGACTATCGACGAACTGGGCGAGGGACTCCGAAACGGCGAGTACACCTCCCGAGAGCTGACCGAAGCGTACATCGAACGACTGCGGAGCGTCGGCGACGAGCTGAACGCCGTCGTCACCGTAACCGAAGAACGCGCGCTGGAGGCTGCCGACGAAGCCGACGAGGAGCTGTCGAACGGCGGCGGTGAGAACTGCCCGTTGCTCGGCATCCCGTACGGCGCGAAAGACCTCCTGGCGGCGGAGGGGTATCCGACGACGTGGGGGGCCGCACCGCTGCGCGACCAGCAGTTCGACTACGATGCGACGGTCGTCGAACGCCTCGACGAGGCCGGCGCGGTTCTCGTCGCCAAACTGGCGATGATAGAACTCGCCGGCGGGTTCCTCTACGACTCGGCCGACGCCACCTTCACCGGGCCGACGAGCAGCCCCTGGAACACCGACGCGTGGGCCGGCGGTTCCTCTAGCGGACCCGGCGCGGCCGTCGCGGCCGGTCTCGTCGGCTTCGCCGTCGGCAGCGAGACGTTCGGCTCTATCACCACGCCGGCGGCGTTCAGCGGCATCGCGGGCTTTCGACCGACCTACGGGCGAGTGAGTCGGTACGGAGCGATGGCGCTGTCGTACACGATGGACAAACTCGGTCCGATGTGTCGCTCCGCGCGGGGCTGTGACCACGTCTATCGGGTTATCGCCGGAGCCGACGACCGCGACCCGACTACGACCGAGCGCCCACCTACGAAGCCGCCGGCTCGACTACGGGGCAAAACCAGAATCGCGGTGCTGTCGAGCGCGGGCGAGAACGAGCAACCGGCCGTCCGCGAGAACTACCGGCGGTCGGTCGAGACGTTCTCGGAGTTCGCCGACGTCGAGGAGATTTCGCTGCCGGATATCCCGTACGCGTCCGTCGCGGGGACGGTCATCGACGCCGAATCGGCGTCGGCGTTCGCGGAGTTCGTCGCCCGCGGCGACGCGCTCGAACTCACGAACGAGGCCTCCCAAATCGGCGGCTACGCCCAGCAAGCCGTCCTCGCCGAGGACTACATCACCGCGAACCGCGTTCGGACCATCGCACAGCGCGAGTTGGACGAGACGCTCGCACCCTACGACGCTGTCGTCGTCCCGACGCGAGCGACGGTCGCCAGCCCCCTCGGGTCGCCGTTCGTCGACTACTTCGCCGAGTACAGCAGCACCTCGATGGGTGCGGCCTCGAACGTCGCGGGACTGCCGGGCGTCTCCGTGCCGAACGGGTTCGGCGAGCGCGGCCTCCCTACCGCCATCGAAATCGTGGGCCGTGCGTACGACGACGCGACCGTGCTGGCGCTCGCCGAGGAGTACCAGTCGCGGACCGACCACGTCGACTACACCGACCTGGTCGGGGAGTTCGACACTGAGTCGATGGCTCGCCTCGACACCGAACTCGGCATCACCGGCGACTGAGCGCGCGGTACCCCGCTCGACTCCTCTCGGACCCGCTCCCCGCCGCCCGAGAGACTATCACCGGCCGCGTCAGTGATAGCGCATGGACGTGCTCATCACCGGCGGCCACGGCGTCGTCGGGACAGCGATAACTGACCACCTGGGCGACAGCGACGAGTACGAGTTCACGCTGCTCGACGTCGAACCCGGCGACGACGAGAGCCCGCACGACAGCGTCGTCGCCGACGTGCGCGACTACGACGCGATTCGACCCCACTTCGAGGGCCGAGACGCGGTCGTTCACCTGGCGCTCGTACCGGGGACGGGCGGTCCCGACTCGCGCGAACTCGGCTGGTCGGAACCGCTCGCCGACAACCTCGAAGCGCTCCACAACGTCTACGAGGCGGCCGTCGACGCCGACCTCGACAGCATCGTCTTCGCCTCCTCGAACCACGCCGTCGGGATGGTCGAGGTGCGGAACGCGCCCGAGATTTACCACGACCGAGGGGTGAGGACCGACCACACCGAACCGCACCGCCCGGACTCGCGCTACGGGCTGACCAAGAGCTACGGCGAGGACCTCGGTCGCCTCGCCGCGGAGGCCCACGGCATCCGGTTCTACGCGCTCCGAATCGGCTCCGTCCGCGCACCCGAGTACGACCATCCCTACGGCGACGCCGAGCGCGGCGTCGAGGACGGCCGGTGGGAACGCGGCAGCGACGCCTACGAGGAGCAGGTCGCCCGACTCAAGGGGTTGTGGCAGTCGCGCCGCGACCTCGCGCAGTTGGTCGACTGCTGTCTCCGCGACGACTCCGTCGAGTGGGACCACTTCTACGGCGTGAGCGGCAACGAACGACGGTGGCTCGACGACCTCGACCACGCCCGCGAGACGGTCGGCTACGAGCCACGAGACGACGGCGAGGAGTGGGACGCGCCGCCGGAGTGAACGCGGGGTGGCCCGTCGCCGAGCGGACTCTCGCTGGTACCGTCACAGAATTTTATCCCCGTCGACGCTGAACGTTCGAATATGGTTGGAGATGGTGGCGAGACCCCCGACGACGTGTCCGAATCGGAACTCGAACGACTCGACCTGGGCGAGGCCGTCTACGACGGCGACGGCAACGAACTCGGGACGATCCGCGGCTTCGACGAGGGCGGCTTCTACGTGACGATGCGCGAGGGAGTGGAGGCGCTGAGCGTCGAACACGCCCGCGTCGGCCAGGAGTTCGGCGAGGGCTACCTCATGTGGCGCTGCACCGAGTGCGGCGAGATGGGAGAGATCGACGACGGCCTCCCCGACGAGTGTCCCAACTGCGGGTCGCCGAAAGAGGACCTCTACTACTGGACCGAGGACTGAGTTCGGCGACGACTCGCAGTCGAACAACAGCCGAATCACGACCGAACTGCGCCTGAATCAAGACCGAATCGTGCCCGAATCGCGCCGAACTGCGCCGAACCGCGGTCGTCCCCCGAACTGAACGCCTTTTTATCGACCGCTTCGAGAGGGGTGGTATGGACGTCGTCGTCTTCGGTGCGGGGAGCCTCGGCAGTCTCGTCGGCGCGTTGCTCGCGCGCGCTCACGACGTGACGCTCGTCGCCCGCGACCCGCACGCGAGTCGCGTCCGCGAGTCCGGACTTCGTATCTCCGGTGCCGTCGAGACACGTACCGAACCTCACGCGACGACCGACGGCACGGGTCTCTCCGCCGACCTCGCGCTCGTGACCGTGAAGGCGTTCGACACCGCCGACGCGGCAGCGGCGCTCGCGACCGGCGAGTTCGACGCCGTGCTCTCGCTGCAGAACGGCCTCACGGAGGAGACGCTCCGGAAGCGACTCGACGCGCCCGTGCTCGCGGGAACCGCGACCTACGGCGCGCGACTGCGCGAACCCGGCCACGTCGAGTGTACCGGCGTCGGCCGACTCGTCCTCGGGTCGCTCGACGGCGGACCCGACCCGCTCGCCGAACGAGTCGGGCGGGCGTTTCGCGCCGCCGATATCGAGACGCTCGTCGCGACGGATATGCCGCGGCGTCGCTGGACGAAACTCGCGGTCAACGCGGGCATCAACGCGGTGACGGCGCTCGCGCGAGTCGAGAACGGAGCGCTCGCCGACGGCGACGCGGCCGACGTGGCACGCGCCGCCGCCCGCGAGACAGCGCGTCTCGCCCGAACCGAAGGTGTCTCGGTCCCGAACCGCCGCGCGCTAGCGGCGCTCGACAGAGTCGTCGACGCGACCGCCGAGAACCGGTCGTCGATGCTCCAAGACGTCGACGCCGACCGGCGAACCGAGGTCGACGCCATCTCGGGCGAGGTCGTCGCCCGCGCCGAGCGGCACCGACTCGACGTGCCGACGAACCGGACGCTCGCGGCGCTGTTGCGGGCGTGGGAAGCGGGTCGAGGGCTGCGGTAACTTCCGACGCTCGGGGTCGAGACGCGGTTACTCCATGTAGCCGAGGTCCCGGAGCCGTTCTTGGGTCGTGTCGTCCATGTCGTCCAGCGCGTCGTCGGTCACTTCCACGTCGTCCGCGCCGGTCCACGCGCCGCCGGCGGCCTCCTCGAAGCGGGCGAGCGCCTGCTCCGCGGCCTCGATTCTCTCGTCGCCCTTGCCGGCGAGATTCGTCAACTCACCGGGGTCCTCGTCGAGGCGGTACGCCTCGTTGGGGATGCGGTCGATGCGGACGTACTTCGCGTCGGGCCGTCGAACGGCGCGCATCCGCGAGTAGAAGCGGGAGTCCTTCGGGAGCGTGACGCCGCCGGCTTTCGCCTTCTCCTCCAGTTGTTTGAGTTCGACGATCGGGCGGGAGTACTCGACGAACGCGTACTCGCCATCGGGCGACCCCCGCTGGCCGGGGTCCGGGGAGTCAGCGTCGGCGAACTCGCGGTACGACGCCGAGAGCAGCGACCGAGTCCGGTCGCGGGCGACCACGTCCTCACCGGGCGAAGCGGGCTCTCCGCCTTCGACGTCGAGGGCGTCCAGTACGGTGTGGTAGAGGTCGACCAACTCGACCTGGTCGTCGCGGCGACCGGTGCCGAGCTCCGGGTGTTTGACCATCAGCGGAACGTTGATGAGCGGGTCGTACAGGCAGAACTCGTGACCGTACAGGTCGTGCTCGCCGTGGAGCTCGCCGTGGTCGGCGCAGACGACGACCATCGTGTCGTCCCAGCGGTCGGTCTCCTTCAGCCAGTCGAACAGGCGCGTGAGTTGGTCGTCGATGTGGGCGATTTCGGCGTCGTACAGGCCGCGAATGTCCTCCCACTCGCCGTCGGTGATGTCGCGCGCGCCGGAGTTGTACTCCTTGGAGTTCTGGCACACCTCCGTCGAGTCGACGCCGGGGGCGAACCGCTCTCTGTACTCCTTCGGGGGGTGGTACGGCAGGTGGGCGTCCATCAGGTTGATGAAGGCGAACGACCGGTCGCTCCCCTCGATGAACTCCATCGTCTGGTCGATGACGGCAGGCGTCTTCGAGTCTGCACCCTCGCCGTCGGCGAGGTACTCGTGGGCGGTGTTACCCAAACTCACGAGTTTGTCGGCGACCGTGCGCAGGCGTTCGTTGTCGTTGAGCGTCTTCCAGGCCTTCGCCAGCGGTCCCGACAGCAGGTCGCCGGGCATCACCTCGAAGAAGTTGTTCTGGTCGTCGAAGCCGTCGGTGAGGTGGGTGTACGGCGTAATCCACGCGTTCGAGGAGTAGCAGGCCGTGTCGTAGCCCGCCGCCGACAGCGTCTCTGCGAGCGTCGTCGCGTTGTCGAGGTACGGCGTCTCCTGGTCGGCACCGTGACGACTCGGGTACATCCCGGTGAACATCGACGCGTGGACGGGAAGCGTCCACGGCGCGGGCGCGACCGCCTGGTCGAACACCATCGCCTCATCGGCGAACGATTCGAGGCCGGGCGTCGTGGGTTTGTCGTAACCGTACGGCGTCAGGTGGTCCTTCCGAACCGTGTCCATCACCACGAACAACACGTTCGCGGGAGACTCGTCGCTCATACCTCCCTCTCCGTCCGTAACGGGAATAAAACACGGGTATGTTCCGGCCGCTAAGCCGACGCTACTGCGGGACAGACGACCCCTAAAACGGAGTTAGAACGGGGCCTGCGGGCCTTCGTCGCTACCGCCGTCGTCGTCGCTGGTCGTCTCGCCGGGGAACGACGGACTCATGCCGCCGTCGCCGCCCATCCCACCGCCACCCATACCGGTGTCGGCGTTGACCTTGTTGATCTCGGGGATCTCTTTGACCATCCGGCTCTTGATGGCCTGGATGGTCATCGGCGAGATACCGCACCCGGAACACGCCCCACCGAGAGCGATGCTCACCTCGCCGTTCTCGCGGTCGAGATGCTGGATGGCGGCGCTGCCGCCGTGCATCTGAATCTGCGGGAAGTTGCGGCGCAGGAAGTTAGTGACGCGCTCTTTGAGGTCGTCGTCGGCGTCCTGTGGCTCCGTACTCATGTGCGCGGGTTGGCGGTGTGGCGTCTTATGCCTTTGGTTCGGAACGACCCCCGGTAGTCGAAACCGTGCACGTCGGCGTCGGCGCTCGCCTATTCCGGCCGCTCGACGCCGAACACGCGGTGGTGTTCGGCCTCCAACTCCTCGACGTACCGTTCCAGCGTCGCGTCCAGTTTCTCGTCGTCGACGACGACGCTCGTGAGGCGGTCGTAGGGGTTCTCGGGCAACCGGATGCGGAAGCGACCGTCCTCGTACACCGGCTCGGACTCGTTGAGAATCTGCTGGTCGATGCCGTGGATGAGCGTCGAGTCGTACTTCTCGTTCATCGTCTCGAACGCGCTCTTGTACGCGCGTTGCAGTTGCGGGAAGTAGTGGACGTACTTCTCTTCGAACTTCTCGGGGTCGAAGTCGGTCATACACGGGAGTCGGTCGGGGGTGCGCAAAAGTCGGACGGTCCGTGTTCGAGCAGTTGGACGGTCCGTGTTCGAGCAGTTGGACGGTCCGTGTTCGAGCAGTTGGACGGTCCGTGTTCGAGCAGTTGGACGGTCCGTATTCGAGCAGTTGGACGGTCCGTATTCGAGCAGTCGGACGGTAGGCGGGCCGAATCCCGTCTGGCCTCTCTTTTCCTTTCTCCCGAACAGACGCCGTCTCCGACGGCACTATCTCCCCTTTCGCTCGACGTACGCGTCGAGCTCTCGGCCGACGAGTTCCGCGACGCGTTCACTGTACGTCCAGAGCGCCGCGTTGAGCCGCTCCTCCGTCTCGTCGTCGAGACCCTCGCGCCCCCGGAGGACGGAGTCGTCGGTTATCTGCGGGTGGTAGACGCAGACGACGCCGAGCGAGGCGTCTGAACTCCCGGTACCGGCCGTGTGGATTCCGTACTGGTCGGTCCCCCAGATACCGTCGCCGCCCGCCCGTTCCATCGCGGAATCGAGTGCGTCGAGCGACTGGAGCTCTTCGGCGGTGAGAAGCGGGTCGTCGCCCTCGAACAGTTCGGTGTACGCCTCCCTCCGAGCGCTGTTCGTCCACTGCTCCAACTGGGAGCGTACCTCCACTACGAGTTGACGTTCGTCTGGAAACTCGGCCATACGGTGAAGACGTCGCCTGGTCCAATCAACGTTAGCACGATGCAAGGTTGGTGAGGCCGCGATAGCGTCGCACGGCCCGAGTCAGACCGCCCGTCCGACTCTCGGGTTCACGCGCCGACGCCCCAGAAGAACGCGATTCCGAGCACGGTCACGACCGACAGCAGCAACTGCAGCGGCGCGCCGACGCGGATGTAATCCGAGAACGTGTAGCCGCCGGGGCCGTAGACGAAGAGGTTCGTCTGGTAGCCGACGGGCGTCATGAACGCCGTCGACGCCGCGAACGTCACGGCGAGCACGAACGCGAACGCGTTCGCGCCGATCGACTGCGCGGCGCTGGCCGCCACGGGAATCATCAGCACGACGCTCGCGTTGTTGCTGATGACGCTCGTCAACAGCCCGGTCGCGAGGTAGAACACCCAGAGGACGCCGATTGCGGGCAAGAACGCCGCAGTCGAGGCGACGGCGTTCCCGAGCACGCCGGCGGCTCCGGTCTGTTGGAGGGCGATCCCGAGCGGGATGACCCCGGCGAGGAGGAAGATGACGTTCCACTCGACGGACGAGTACAGTTCGTTCGGCTTGAGCACTCCGGTGAACACCATCGCCACGACTCCCGCGAGCGCCGAGACGACTATCGGGAACACGTTCAGCGCGGGCAGCGCGACGACGCCGGCGATGATGAGGACGGCGAACGGTATCTTCTCGCTCCGATAGGTCACCTCGTCGAACTCGTGGGCGACGATGAAATCCTCGTTCTGGACGAGCCGGGTGAGACTGTCGGGCGGTGCCTGGACGAGTAGCGTGTCCCCCACCCGGACCTTGATCTCCTCGAACCGGTCGCGGACCACGTCGCCGCGGGTCCGGAAGGCGAGCACGTTCGCGTCGTAGCGCTGTCGGAACGCCGAACTCGACAGCGTCTCGCCGACGAGAAACGACCCCGACGGGATGACCACTTCGACCAGGACGGGCTCCTCCTCGTCCGGATGCAACTCGCCCTCGGTCTGCGGACGCCCGGCGAGCGCGAGTCCTTCCGCGTCCATGATGCGTTCGAGCGTCTCCCGGTTCGTCCTGAGGCGGAGCGTGTCGCTCCGGTGAATCTCCTTGCGGGCGAGCGGTTCGGAGAATCGCTCTCCGTTCCGAATCAGTTGGAGAACGTCGATGTCGAGTTCGTCGTCGCCGAGCGCCTCTTCGACGGTCTGACCGAGCAGCGAGGAGTTCGCCGGGACGACGACGTCCGCGAGATACTCCTGGAGAGCGTACTCCTCGACGAGGTCCTCGTCGACCGGCACGCGTTCGGGGAGCAACCTGACGCCGACCGTCATGAGATAGAGGGCTCCGACCGCGAAGACGACGACACCGAGTTTCGTGAACTCGAACATCCCGAACGCCTGTAGCCCGAGTTCGGGCGACTCCGCGCCGATTTGCGCCGCGATGTCGCTGGCGAGGATGTTCGTCGACGTCCCGATGAGCGTCAGTGTCCCGCCGAGCATCGAGGCGAACGACAGCGGCATGAGCAGTTTCGACGGAGACGTCTTCCCCTCGTGGGCGAGGTCGGCGATGACGGGAACCAGGATGGCGACGACCGGCGTGTTGTTGATGATTCCCGACACTGGTCCGGTGACGCCGATGGTCGCGGCGAGCTGTTTGCGTCGGTCGTCGCCCGCGAACGCTGCCATCTTCCGACCGAACAGTTGGACGATACCCGTTCGGTTGATGCCGGTGCTCAAGATGAGCATCGCCAACACGGTGATGGTGGCGGGGTTAGCGAACCCGGAGATTCCCTCCCGGGGGGTTATCTGCGTCCACGGTTCGAGCACCATCAACAGAACCATCAGCAGGATGGCGGTGACGTCGATGGGGAACCGTTCGGTCGCAAACAACACGAACGCGAGGAGGATGAGCGCGAAGACGACGAGCATGTCGACCGTCAACGGAGACGAAGCCACACCCTGGACTAAGGGGGCGGCCGAGGAGAAGGACATACCGAAACGAGACGGTTACGAGGGAAAAGGACTGGTATCCGCACGCCGACCATCGCTCGCTCTCTCACAGTCTCTCGACTCGACCGCCGGACTCTCAGTCCTCGAACTCGTCGTCGTCCTGTTCGTAGATAATCGTCAGTTTCCCGGGCGTCGGACGCCTCGCCGCGTCTCGAAGCGTCTCGAACTCCCTCAAGAGCGTCTGCGCGTCGTCCGTCCCCTCGCGGACGCTCCGCGACTCTTCTCGAATCGTGTCGTACGCCCGCTCTACGATGCGCCGGGCGGCGTACGAATCCGTTTTCGACTCTATCTCGAAGGTGGCCTCGTGTCGTGACATACCCGTCGTTTGTTCCCCACTGTGTTAACAGTCGCCTGCACCGAAGCGCCGTTTGGGAGGCGAGCGTGTATTTCGTATCACGGTATTTGATTTATGACGGCCGTCGCTTCGAGTTCCCGCCTGCCAGTCTCGGACTGTTTTCTGTCGACTTCTGGCCTTTTTTGCCCTGATACGACCGAATACTCGGAAACCGGGTCACAGAACGGCGCGAAACCGCCGCTACCCTTCGTCGACTGGGGACGTTGTGATACCGTGCGTAATCAGTCGGCGTACCGTCGATTTCGCTCCCGCTCGCAGCCACCAGCGAGTCTATTCGAGAGCCGTTTTCGCGACAAGTGGAATCCGGCGGCTCGACGAGCGAACTACTGCTCGCTCTGCGAAGAGTTGACATCGACCGTCCGAGATCGGGCGGGCGCTACCTCCCCGGTTCGCTTCTGTGCTACCCCGCCACTTCCTGTCCCCAGACTTCGGACGCCTCGTATCGTTCGCATCGCTACTCCGGCCGACACGACCGAATCTTGTCGACTCTATCCGGCAAATCGACTCGAACTGCCTTCGGAGGGTCCGAGTGACGACGCGACACCCGCGAGAGCGAAGGGTCGAGTTGACGGCCCCGAACGACGGGCGTCTGTTTACACTGTTTCCGGTGCCCACGTCCGGCAGGACAGCGAGGATGGGCCGAACTGGCCCGTCTCTTCCCGACAGCGCTCGTTTCTCGAACCTCCCCTGTTTTTACGAATGGTCCAAGATAAACTCTATATCGATATACCAATACTGCGGATCTCCGTGAGCTATCTCACAGCTACGAACCACCCCGTTCGAGACTCTCAGCTAGTCGAGTACAGCGGATAACACCGAACCGTCCTCGATTCGGCCTAACGCGTCTACCCCAGCTGTTCGCCGACGATACGGTCGACTTCGGCGACGAACGCCTCGCGTTCGCCGGTCGGAATCGTCGCCCCCGCGGCGACGTTGTGCCCGCCGCCGTCGCCGCCGACGGCGCGCGAGGCGTCGCGCATCGCAAGCGAGAGGTCGAGGCCCTTCCGCGTGAGGAAGTGCGACCCGCGTGCGGAGACTTTCACCTCCTCGTCGTTCTTCTCGGCGAACGCGACGATGGGTTTACTGCGGCTGATGCCGCTGGCGCCGACGGCCATCCCGGCGACGATGCCGACGATGGTTTCGCGGATTCGCGTTCCGGCGTCGAACCACTGGACGTGCTCTTCGACGGTCACGCCCTCGTTCTTCACCCACTGCAGCCCCTCCGAGAGGTTCCGGCGGTGGTTCCGCAGCAGTTTCTGCGCTCGGTCGAGCGCGCCGTCTCGGTCGCCCAGACAGACCGCCAGACCCACGTCGGCGCGGTTGTAGCGCGCCGTCGCGTTCAGGAGCGTCGAGAACTCGCTCACGTCGCGGAGTTCGGTCCCGGACTCCTCGTCGACGAGCGTGTACGCCGTCCCGACGAGCGAGTTGATGCGGTCCGCGGGTACGCCGCTGGCGACGGCGCGGCGAACGAGGGCACTGGCGACGGTCTGTCGCTCGTCCGCCGAGAGGTCGGCCCAGCGCCGCCACTCGCCGTCGGCTTTCAGGTCCAGATCCAGTCCGTCGAGGAAGGTGATAGAACCGGCGTGGTCGTTCGAGATGCCCGGGATTCGCACGTCGCTGGCGTACTCGAGCAGTTTGGGGAGCGGTCGCGTCTGCTTGCCGTACAGCGTGAGGTCGGTGTTGGCTTCCAGCACGCCCGCCTCGACGCCCTCTTCGACGATTCCCTCGTTCGCGCCGCGAAGCGCGCCGTCGGAGTCCTGCATGTCACCGACCGCACCGACGACGGCGAGCGCCGCCAAATCGCGGTTGTCGCTCTCGCTCCCTTCGAGCGCACGGGCGAGCACGTAACTCGCGCCCGCGCCGGAGAGCTCCGACGCACCGTCGATGCCGAACAACAGCGGATTGAGGTGGTACTCGGTGTCGGCATCGGCGGGTTGGTGGTGGTCGGCGACGACGGGCGTGAACTCGCCCGCCGCCTCGTGGTCGGTGATGATATCGAGTTGGCCGCTCCCGAAGTCGGTGAAAAGCACCGTCTCGTGGTCCGTCGCGGCGATGGCGGCGATCTCGTCGGCGTCGAGCTGTTTCGAGAAGACGGTGTCGAACGGAATCTCCGCGCGTTCGAGCGCGCTCGCGGCGACGGCGGCGCTCGTCAACCCGTCGGCGTCGATGTGGGAGGCGAGAAGCACGGAGTCGGCGCTTCGGAGTCGCTCTGCACAGGCCTCGGCGCGCGCGCGGAGTTCGGGGACGGGACCGGCGGACATCGACGGAGGATGGGTCGGCTTCGGGTTTAAACGCTCGCCTCCGCCGCGGGACGAGCGTCCTTCGGTTCGGCCGCGTTCGACGATGGCCCGGCGCTGATTTCGTCGCGTCGTCTCCCGCTACTCGCGGTACGTCGGCGCTGCGACTTCGACGGCGGCACACGCCAGTTCCTCGAAATCGGCCGCGTCGGGAACCACGTCGACGTCGATGCCGCGGCTCTCGGCCGTCTCGCGCGTCGGTTCGCCGATAGCGCCGACGACGGCGTCGTCGAGTCCCGCGACGGCCTCGTCTCGGAGGCCGCGCTCGGCGGCCGCGTCGAGGAAGTGGTCGACCGTCAGCGACGAGGAGAAAAGCGCCGCCTCCAGTTCCCCGGCGGCGGCCATCTCCGCGGAGTCCCCGGACCCCGGCGGCCGAACGAGTTCGTAGAGAACCGTCTCGTGCACGTAGCCGCCGGCGGCTTCGAGACCGTCGGTCAGGACGGGCGAACCGTGGTCGCTGCGGGCGACTTCGACCCGCGCACCCGGCACCCGGCCGCGGAGCGTCTCGACCAGTCCGGTCGAGGTGAACTCGTCGGGTACGACGTCGACCGCGTATCCGTGTTCGCGCATCACCGCGGCGGTGCTGTCGCCGATGGCGCAGAGCGTCGCCTCGCCGGGGTCCCACCCCGCGTCGGCGACGAGTTCGACGCCGGTTTTGCTCGTCAGGACGGCGTACTCGGCGTCCGTTCTCGGAGTCCTCCCGGTCGGTTCGACCTCCAGCATCGGGTCGGGAACGGGCGTCGCGCCGAGCGAGTCGAGCAGTTCGACCGCGTCTCGGAGTCGCTCGTCGTCAGGCCGGAAGACGGCGACGCGGACCTCCCGGCTCATCGTCCCGCCCCCGTCTCGGAGCTCGCTTCACCTCTCGCTTCCGTTCCTGCTCCCGATTCGCTCCGCAGGAACTTCCGCACCCGTTCTCGGGTCCCGGCTACATCGCCGACGACGGTGATCGCGGGCGGTTCGATTTCGTGTTCGTCGCGGACCTCGACGATGGTGCCGAGCGTTCCGGTAGCGACGCGCATGTCGGGCCACGTCGCCCGCTCGACGAGCGCAACGGGCGTCTCGGGGTCCATTCCGGCGTCGCGGAGCGCCTTCGTGTAGTCGGGCAGTTTGCCGACGCCCATGAGGACGACGACGGTGCCGCCGGTCTCGGCGAGCGCCTCCCAGTTCACCGCCGACTCCTCCTTCGTGGGGTCTTCGTGACCCGTCACGAACGAGACGGAGGACGCGTGGTCGCGGTGGGTCACCGGAATTCCGGCGACGCCGGGGCCGCCGATGGCCGACGTGACGCCGGGGACAACCTCGAAGGGAATCTCCTCGTTCGCCAGATGCTCCGCCTCCTCGCCGCCGCGGCCGAAGACGAACGGGTCGCCACCTTTCAGGCGCACGACGCTCTTGCCCTCGCGAGCGAGTTCGACGAGGCGCTTGTTCGTGTACTCCTGGGGCGTCCACTCGCCGCCGGCGCGCTTGCCCACGTCCTCGCGCTTCTCCTCGGGAATCCGGCCGAGAATCTCGGGCCCCGGGAGTTTGTCGTGGAGCACGACGTCCGCCTCGTCGAGCAGTCGGCTCGCTTTCACGGTCATGAGGTCGGGGTCGCCCGGCCCGCTACCGACGAGGTAGACCGTGCCGACGACCGATTCCGACGCCGTCTCGGAGCCGTCGTCCGTCTCGCTCATTCGTTCGCTTCCTCCGGTTCCTCTCGCGCACCGCGTCGCTCGCTCGCAGCCGCCTCGTCGGCGTCGCGTTTCGCCTCCTCGATGAGGGTGGCCGCGCCGCGGTCTCTGAGGTCGGCGGCGAACTCCGCGGCGGCGACGGCGTGGGTCTCGACCGGCAGGTCGCGCGTCGCTTCGACCGTCTCCTCGCCGTCGCGGCCGAGCACCTGCACGCGCGTGTGGACGTGCCGACCCTGCACGAGCGCGAAGACGCCGATGGGCGCGACGCAACCCCCACCGAGTTCCGAGAGAATCGTCCGCTCGACGGTCGTCTCGACGCGCGTCCGCGGGTGGTCGATGGCTTTGTGGATGGCGTCGGCGGCGTCGCCGTTGACGCTCGTCACGGCGATTGCGCCCTGGCCGGGCGACGGGACGAACCGGTCGCGCGGGAGGCGGACGTAGTTCACGTGGTGGTCGAGGCCGCTGCGTTTGAGACCCGCCTCGGCGAGCACGATGGCGTCGTACTCGGTGTCGACCTCGCGGCCGAGGGCGTTGCGCTGGAGTTCGCTCAGGCCCTCGAACCACTCCTCGGGTCGCTCGTCGTACTCGGGTTCGTAGTCGTCGCTGCCAATGTTTCCTTTCCGGTCTTTGTCGGCCTCGACGCGCGCTTCGTGTTCCTCCTGCAGCGACGGCGCGAGCAGTTTCTCGACGCGGGTGTCGACGTTCCCGCGGAGCGGTTCGACCGTCAGGTCGGGGCGGGCGTTGAGCAGCTGCGCCTGCCGGCGAAGCGAGGAGGTGCCGACCGTCGCGCCCTCGGGCAACTGGTCGAGTTCGCGGCCGTCGGGCGTCACCAGCACGTCGCCGGCGGGTGCGCGCTCGGGGATGCCGGCGACGAGGAGTTCCTTCGGCTGTTCGGTCGGCATGTCCTTCATCGAGTGGACGGCGGCGTCGACTTCGCCGGCGAGAATCTTCTCGTCGAGCGCGCGGACGAACGCCCCGGTCTTGCCGAGGCGGTGGATGAGTTCGTCCTGAATCTGGTCGCCGCGGGTCTCGACTTCGACCAGTTCCACGTCGCGGCGTCGCCCGGCGAGCGCCTCCTGTACGCTCGCGGCTTGTCGAAGCGCGAGGTCCGAGCCTCGCGTCGCGAGGCGGAGTGTCCCGTGAGTACTCATGTGCGTCGGTGGGCGTCGAACCCTGAAAAGGGCTTCAGTTCCGCCTGCGGCGGATTCGCGGAGTTACCTCTCTCACGGTCGCCCGATAGCCCCGTGACGCTTGTACAGGTAGTACACCGCCAGCGGCACGCTCAACACGAAGTTCGTGGCGACGACGGCGAACACCGCGCCGAGGAAGTACAGCACGGGGTCGGGGTTCCAGCCCAAATCGGCCGCCTCGACGGCGCGGGCGTCGACGTACATCGCCACCGGGAACAGCACGGCGACGACGAAGCTCGCGAGCGCCAACAGCGAGGCGACGGCGAAGAACAACAGGCCGAAGCCCGCTGACGCGAGGCCCATGAACCCCGCGATGTCGAGGCCGACGCCCAGGAGCGCGAGGAAGAACGCGCTCACGCCGAAGCCGAGCGAGACGACCAAGAGGGCCGGGACGGCGGCGATCCAGTACCACCAGTTCGACTCGACCGCCGCGGTCGGGAGGTACTCGTCGAGGATGCGGCGGACGCTCTCGGAGGTGGACCCGGTCGAATCGGTTCGACCGTTCGTCGGCGTCGGACCGTCGATTCGGGTGTCGCTGTTCGTCGTCGGTTCGTCGGTAGGAGGGCTCATACAGGCGAAGATAGCGCGGCCCGGAAGATAAATCTCGTCCACCACGTCCGGACATCGGTGAACAGCTCTGTGCATCGTATCCCGTTTGCCTTCGCCCTCGGACTCTTCCTCGTGCGCGGAGACGACCGTCTATGGACGTGCTCATCGTCGGCGGAACCGGGCTCATCAGCACCGGAATCACCCGCCAACTCGTCGCCGCCGGCCACGACGTGACGCTGTACAACCGCGGCGAGACCGACGCCGAGATTCCCGACTCCGTCTCCCTGATTCGCGGCGACCGAACCGAGTACGAGCGATTCGAGGACCGACTCGGCGGCCGCGAGTTCGACGCCGTCGTCGACATGGTCTGTTTCACGCCGGAAGACGCCGAGAGCGCGGTCCGCACCTTCACGGGGTCGGTCGACCGCTACGTCTTCTGTTCGACTATCGACGTCTACTCCCGCCCCGTCTCTCGGATGCCGCTAACCGAGGAGACGCCGCGACACCCGCCGACGAGCGAGTACGGGGAGGAAAAAGCCGCCGCCGAGGACGTGTTCTTCGACGCCTACGAAGAGACCGGATTCCCCGCGGTCGTCCTCCGCCCGTGGCACACCTACGGCGAGGGCGGAACGCTCATCCACTCGCTCGGATCGGAAACGACGTACGTCGACCGTATCCGCGAGGGAAAACCCATCGTCGTCCACGGCGACGGCACCTCCGTCTGGGCACCGTGTCACCGCGACAACGTGGCGCGGAGTTTCGTCGCTGCAGTGGAAGCGAAGGGGTCGGTCGTCGACGGTGAGGCGTACCACGTCACCGCCGAAGAGCACCTGACGTGGAACGAGTACCATCGTGGTGTCGCCGCCGCCCTCGACGCACCCGCGCCCGAGTTGGTCCACGTTCCGTCGGACGTGCTCTTCGAACTCGCACCCGAGCGCACGGAGGGGCTACGCGACCACTTCCAGTACAGCACGGTGTTCGACAACTCGAAGGCGAAACGCGAGTTGGGTCACGAGCAGACCGTCGGGTGGGAAGAAGGCGCGAAGCGGACCGTCGACTGGCTGGACGAGAACGACGAGATAGAACCGTGGAAGTCGGACCCCTTGCCGGACCGAATCGTCGCCGCGTGGCGCGAGGCGAGGGAGTCGCTCGTCTCGAACTTCGAGCTGTAGCGGGTTCCGCTACAGCGCTTCCTTGTACGCTTCCAGCGTCTCTTCGACGTCCTCGTCGGTGTGCGCGTAGCAGACGAACTGCGACTCGAACTGGTTGGCGGTGAGGAACACGCCCCGGTCTTTCATCTCCTGCCAGAAGATGCGCTCCCAGCGCTCGGTCTCGGCGGCGGCGACGTCCGCGCCGGTCTTCGGACAGGAGTCGAACCGCGGGCAGTCGACGCGCTGCCGACAGCCGGCCTCGCACTGACCGTCGAGGGTCTGCGGGGCGTCGCGCGTGAACACCGTCTTGAACATGCTGTCGGTACCGACGACGGTGTACTCGGGCGCCTGGTCGGCGCAGATATCGGTGATGCCGCGCCGGAGTTTCTCGCCCAGTCGGTTAACGTGTTCGTACACGTCGTTCTCGGCGGCGTACTTCAGGTACTCGTGGCCGGCGGCCATCGTCACGGGATGACCCGAGAACGTCCCCGACTGGAACACGTCGCCGGCGGGGGTGAACTGTTCGACGAGCTCGGCGCGGCCGCCGACAGCGCCGACGGGGAAGCCGCCGCCGATGATCTTGCCGAACGTCGTGAGGTCGGGCGTGACGCCGAACTTCCCCTGCGCGCACTGGAGGCCGCCGACGCGGAAGCCCGTGATGACCTCGTCGAATATCAGCAGCGACCCGTGCTCGTCGCAGAGGTCTCGCAGGGTTTCGTGGTAGCCGTCGACGGGCGCGACGATACCCATGTTCGCCAGAATGGGCTCGACGAGTACCGCCGCGATGTCGTCGCCGTGCTCTTCGAACACCTCGGTGACGGCTTCGGGGTCGTTGAACGGCACCGGAAGCGTGTGCTCGGCGAACGACTCGGGGATGCCGCTCGTCGAGGGACGTGGGTTGTCGGGGCCGCCTTCGACGAGCGTCGACTCCTGGGCACCGTGGTAGCCGCCCTGCATGACGACGATTTTGTCCCGCCCAGTGGCCCCGCGGGCGAGGCGGACCGCCGAGACGGTCGCCTCGGTTCCCGAATTGACGAACCGAATCTTCTCGACCGACGGGACGTGCCGGGCGACGAACTCGGCGTGTTCGACCTCTATCTCGGTGGGCGCGCCGTACATCGGCCCGGCGCTGGCGTACTTCTGAATCGCCGCCTGTATCGGTTCGGGTGGGTTGTGGCCGTACAAGAGCGGGCCGTAACCCATCACGTAGTCGACGTAGCGGTTCCCGTCGGCGTCGACGACGTGGCCGCCGTCGCCGCGCTCGACGAAGAAGGGGTAGGGACGAGTGGCGCGCACCGAGGAGTTGACGCCGCCCGAGAGCACCGACAACGCTCGGTCGTACAGGTCGCGGGAGCGGTCGTGGTTCACGCGAAGTCGCCTCCGCGAGACACAGAGCGGGTCGTCCGCCGGGCGGGCGACGCAGCGGAACTGGTCCGTCTCGACGTGGTCATATCTCGCGGTTCGGACGCGGACGAAAAAGTAGTTACTGAGTCGTCGGAGTCGGCGCGTCGATTACTGTGCGGCGTCGGCGCGTCGACTACTGCGCGGCGTCGGCTTCGGCGTCCGCCTCGCTCTCGTCTTCCTCGGCGTCGAGTTCCTCGTCGTCCATCAGCTGCGGTTTGCCGAACGGGAACGACCCGAACAGCGCGTAGTGGACGACGGAGGCGACGACGAACAGTGCGACCAGACCGAACAGGGCTTTCTTCACTTTCGAAGGCATATCAGCGTGTACGAGTACCGAACGCAAGAGCCCTTCGGGAGTTCTCTCTGCGCGAAACAACCCGCAAAAACCGATACCGACGGCGAGCGCTCGGCTGCGGGACGACGGACGTCGGCGTCCTGTGGTCGAGCGTCGAAATGGAGGGCCGAAAACGCCGAGCGCTGCCCGCTCAGACCGCGTCGGGACCTTCTTTTCCGGTCCGGACCTGTACCGCGTTCTCGACCGGGAGGACGAATATCTTCCCGTCGCCGGGCTCGCCGGTGTTGGCCGCGTCCCGAATCGCGGCGACGACGTCCTCCGCGGGGGTGTCGGCGACGACGCACTCGACTTTCACCTTCTGGTGCAAGTCGACGGTGTACTCCTCGCCGCGCCACTGTCCCTTCTTCGCGGGTTGGCTCCCGCGACCGGAGACGTTCGTGACCGTCAGCGAGGGCGCGCCGGCGGCGGCGAGCCCTTTCTTCACCTCGCTGAGCTTGTCCGGGCGGATGATCGCGACGACCATCTTGATTCCGCCGTCGTTCGGGAGCTCAGAACTCATTCGTTCTCACCTTCCACGTCGCTCACGACGCCCGTACCGGCAACTCCGCCGTCGGTGCGAACGCCCGACCCGTCGGCGACGGCACCGTCGGGCTTTCCGAACTCGGGGTAGGTATCGACGCCGTGTTCGGAGGTGTCGAGGCCCTCGCGCTCGTGTTCGGGTGTGACGCGCGCTTCACCGAGCGCGCGAATCCCGCCGAACACCAGCACCGTCGCGGCGACGGTCCAGACGGTGATGACGCCCGCACCGACGACCTGAGTCACCAGTTGGCCGACCGAGAAGCCGTCGACGGCGACGAACGGGAACAGCACGATTCCCATGATACCCGCGGAGCCGTGAACGGGGAACACCGCGCAGACGTCGTCGATTCTGAGGCGTTTCTCGACGAACTCGAAGACGAGCGGCAGTTGCGCGCCGGCGAGTAGACCGAGCGCCAGCGCGCCGGGCCAGACGATGGCGTCGGCGACGCCGGTGATGCCGACGAGACCGGCGAGCAGGCCGTTGGCGACGTACAGCGTGTCGACTTTGCCCGTCTTCAGCAGCGCGACGCCCGCAGCGCCGATCGCACCGGCGGCCATGCCGAGCGTCGTGACGAGTGCGACGCGACCGACGTAGGCGAAGTCGGCGAGTTCGGTGCCACCCTCGGCAAGCGGCGCGGCGGCGGTGCCGACGTTGAAACCGTACCAGCCGAACGCGAGGATGAGCGTGCCGAGGACGGCGAACGGCAACGAGTGACCGGGGATGACGTTGGCGGTGCCGTCGTCGTTGAACCGGTCCATACGCGGGCCGATGACCCACGCCGCGGTGAGGCCGGCGACGCCGCCCATCCCGTGGACGATCATGCCGCCCGCGAAGTCGTGAAAGCCCATCGCGTCGAGGAAGCCGCCCGCCCACGTGAAGCCGACGACGACGGGGTAGATGACGCCCGCCAGTAGAACGGTGTAGGTGACGTACGCGCGGAGTTTCGCACGACCCGCCACCGCGCCCGAGACGATGGTCGCGGCGGTCATCGCGAACACCGCGCCGAACAGCCAGTCGACCCACGCGGCCGACCCGCCGTTGACGTAGGCGAACGACTCGCCGAAGCCGGTTCCACCGACGACGCTCGACACCCCGGCACCGACGAGGAAGAAGACGATGACGCCGACGCTCCACGTCAGCAGGTTCTTCGTCAGCTGGTTGGCGACGTTCTTCGAGCGCACCTGCCCGGCCTCCAGCATCGCGAACCCGGCGTGCATGAAGAAGATGAGGAACGTGACGGTGAGAACCCACAGCATGTTGACGCCCTCGACGACCGCCGAGAGGTCGGTCTGCAGCAACGCGCTCATCAATCACACGCCTCCGTCGTCGTCACCGGTTCGAGTGGACATTCGTTCACGATTATACCGATTACGTGTCGATTAGTGCTCTCAATCACGTCAGAAGGTCACGGAACGCTATGGTATAAGCGTTAGCGTCAAGAAATCCAATTTTCAAGGTCCTAAATGGTCGGGCGGTCGATTTAATATCGGATATATGTTGTATAAGGTCGTATTCTCCGCACTAATTCGACAAATGTTGCCGCAGGTGTGGACGATCGTGCGGTCGAAAATCGAGCGTTTCGGTCGAAACCCCTCGCGCGCACCGAGTCGGTGGCGGTCGAACGACGCTACAGACGGTCGGCGACCTGCTCTGCGAAGTACGTGAGGATGAGGTCCGCGCCGGCGCGTTTCATCGAGACGAGCGACTCCATCGCGACTTCCTCTAAGTCCAACCACCCTTTCTCGGCGGCGGCGTGCAGCATCGCGTACTCGCCGGAGACGTTGTAGGCGGCGACCGGGTGGTCAAACTCGCGGCGAATCGCGCTGACGATGTCCAAGTACGGGAGTCCGGGTTTGACCATCAGCACGTCCGCGCCCTGCTCGACGTCGAGTCGGACTTCCCGGAGCGCTTCTCTGCCATTTGCGGGGTCCATCTGGTAGTGTCGTCTGTCGCCGAACGCGGGCGCACCGTCCGCGGCGTCGCGGAACGGACCGTAGAACGCGCTCTGGTACTTCGCGGCGTAGCTCATGATGGGCAGTCCTTCGTACCCCTCGGCGTCGAGCGCACTCCGAATCGCACCGACCATCCCGTCAGTCATCGACGAGGGAGCGACCATCTGTGCGCCCGCTTCGGCGTGCGAGACGGCGATTTTGCCGAGCAACTCCAGCGTTTCGTCGTTCTTCACCGTGAGGCTTGGGTCGTCCGCGGCGTGGTCCTCCAGAACACCGCAGTGGCCGTGGTCGGTGTACTCACAGAGACAGACGTCGGTGATGACGTACGCGTCGGTCTCGGCGACGATATCGCGGGTCGCCCGCTGGACGACGCCGTTTTCGGCCCACGCGCGCGTGCCGCGCTCGTCCTTCGACTCGGGGATGCCGAACAGCATCACGGCTTCGACGCCGGTTTCGAGCACCTCTTCGACGCGGTCGACCGCGTCGTCGACGGGGACGCGTTCGTGACCCGGCATCGTCTCGATGGGGATGCGTTCGTCGGTCGTCGCGTCGACGAACACCGGGGCGATGAGGTCCGAGGCGTCGACTCGATTCTCGCTCACGAGGCCGCGAACGCCGTCGCGTCGGAGCCGACGCGGGCGGTCGGTGAGGTTCATGGCCTGCCTACGACGGGCGGACGCAAAGTCGCGTCGCTCTCTCCTTGCGTGCGTCTCTCTGCCAGGGCCAAAACGCTAAATGCCGTAACGACGGACGTTCACTGTATGCTGAGCCTGCTGCTCCAGGCCAACTTCGAGGTTCCCTCGATGTTGCGCGACCTGCTCGACTCCGAGTTCGCGTTCCTCCTACTCCTGGGTATCTTCGTCCTCGAAGGAGCGATGCTGATGTACTTCATGCCGAGCGAACTCGTCGTCCCCGGGGCGATATTCGTCTTCGGCGCGACCGTCGAGACGGCTATCCTCATCATCGGTATCGCCGTGCTCGGCGCGACTGTCGGTCAGCTCGCGCTGTTCATGGTGGCCAAGCGCGGCGGCCGCGAGTACCTGCTCCAGAAGCGCTGGTTCCGAATCAGCGAGGAGCGCCTCGACAAGTTCGACGGCTGGTTCGACCGCTGGGGTCCCATCGTCGTCCCGGTGAGCAACACGCTGCCGTTCACGCGCGGGATGCTCACCGTTCCGGCGGGTTTCTCGGAGATGCCCGCCCGGAAGTTCGTCGCGCTGTCGGCGGTCGGCACACTCTCGTTCGAGACGCTTCTGGCGCTGCTGTACTTCGTTGTCCTGCCCTACCTCTGAGAACGCCGCTACCGCTCGCCTCGGACGGCCGACGTTACTTTCTGTCGTCGCGTGGACGTGAGGCGTATGCCCGGCCCCGTCTTCCTCACCGGCGACCGAGTCGAGCTCCGGACCGTCGAACGCGAGGACCGCGAGTTCATCGCTCGCCACCGCAACAACCCCGCGTTCCGTCGCGTCCTCGGCGACGCTCGACCGATGAACCTCTCGGCGGCGACCGACTACTTCGAGTCGGTCGTCGTCGGCGACGACGGCGAGACGTTTCTGATCTGCGCCGACGACCGGACGGTCGGTCTCTGCTTCTTCTACGACCTCGACGAGACGAACGGCAGCGCCGAGGTCGGTTACTGGATTACAGCGGAAGCACAGGGAAACGGCTACGCAACCGATGCCGCACGAACGCTCGCACGCTACGCGTTCGACGAGCGACGCCTCGTCAAACTCACCGCCCGCGTGCGCGAACCGAACGAGGCGTCGATCCGAGTGCTCGAAAAACTCGGCTTCCGCGAGGAGGGCGTCCTCCGCGAACAGGAGTTCGTGGACGGGCGACGCGTCGACTTGCGACTGTTCGGGCTCCTGGCGTCGGAGCTCGAACGGTGACCCGTCGCCGACGACGGAGCCGAAGACGGCTCGCGTACGCTCCGCAGAAACAGTTCGAGGTCGTCAGAAACTCACTCCGCTCGGTCCACAACTCTTCGATGCGGACCGTCAGTCGCTCGTAAAACACTCACTCCGCTCGGTCCACAACTCCTCGATGCGAACCGTCAGTCGCTCGTAAAATACTCACTCCGCTCGGTCCACATCGATCCGCTCTCGGAGGGCTTCGAGCTCGTCGGACTCGGCGAGTTCCTCCATTCGCTCGCGGAAATGCTCCTCGCAGAGGCCGACTCGAACGCCGTCTTTCCCGGCGGCGAAGGCGGCATCGCGGTCGCAGTAGTGGCACTGCATACACGACCCTTCGTTCCCGAACGGGTTTAAGCCACCGCTTCGGGTAGTCGGCTGCGAATCTCCGCAAACGCTTTCGGGGGGACGCCGCAGACGCCGAGCTCCGTCCCGTGCGCGTCGCTGCCGCCGGTGGTCAGCAGTCCCTCACGTTCGACGACTTCGTCGACGAGCGCCTCCTCGACTTCGAACCCGTACGGGTAGTAGCGCTCGACGGCGTCGAGGTGGCGCGTCAACGACAGCGCCGCCTCGGGGTCGCCGTACCGGAACGGGTGCGCCAGCGAGACGACCGAACACGCCTCCGAGAGCAACTCCACTCCCGTCTCGAACGTCGGAACCTCGCGGGCGACGAAACAGGGTCCGTCGTCGCCGATGAGGTGGTCGAACGCGCCCTGGTAGTCGTAGTCGGCCTCGCTGTCGTCGATGGCGCGGGCGACGTGCGGCCGACCGATTCCGGGTCGCGGCTCGACATCGAGGTCGACTCCCAGGTGCGACTCGACCCGTTCGATCAGCTCCGCGCCGCGCTCGACGCGGTTCCGCTGGAGCCGGTCGAGTTCGTCGGTCAGCGCGGTGGTTCGGCGGACGCCGTACCCCAGAAGGTCGACCTGCATCCCGGCGGCGGAGCCGGTCCGGTCGTCTGCCAGACTCGGCTCCGAGATGTCGACGCGGAGTTCGAGGCCGTGAATCACCGTGAGGCCGTCGTGGACGCTCACGGGCGCGTCGAGCCCCGGATGGAACGTGTCGTGGTCGGTGACGGCGACGACGTCGACGCCGCCCGCCCGCGCGGCCGCCGGCAACTCGTCGAGCGTCAGTCGCCCGTCGGAGGCGACGGTGTGAACGTGGAGGTCGGCGGCGATGTCCATGCCTATCGCTCGCCGTCCGTTCCCAAAAGCGCCGCGCTGCCCGTCGGCGCGGTTCCCTCGCAGCGTCATTAAGGACCATTAAGGAACTATTGGTGTCCCATGCCGACTAATGATGTACATGGAAAATCGTTATAAACTATCGCGGCGTCGTCGTAATCGATGCGCCTGAACAGAACCGGCGACCTCGTCGCCAACCACGAGTACCCCGCGACCACCGACGAACTCGTCAGCGCCTACGGTACAGAGACGATTCACCTACAGAACGGCACGGAGACGATCGGGACCGTGCTCGAACGTCTCGGCACGCAGACGTACGCCGACGCGGAAGAGGTGTACGAGGCACTGCTCACCGGCGTCGGCCACGAAGCCATCGGACGCCGATTCTACAGCGACCGGGACGCGCCGACGCTCGGGGAGGGGAACTCCGGACAGGTCTCCTTCTGACGCCGTAAACCGACTTCCGGGCGCGTCGGGCCGCCAGTACGCCGACCCGCCCGCGCTACCGTTCTCTTCGAGTCGACTCACACCCACTCGACGGCGTCGTCGAGGTCCAGCGGAACGCTTCCCTTCTTGTAGGCTTCGACGCGTCCGGACGGTCGCGTCCGGAAGACGACGGCGGGACGGTGTCTGACCTCCGGTTTCTCGCCGCGGACGGCGTTCCAGTCGTCGTCGGGGAACGACGAGCAGTCGACGAACAGCGTGACGCCGCCGCCGTGTCGCTCCAACTGCCCCGACGTTTTGGTCTCCGCCGTGTCGCGGACGGCGGCGACGGGCGTCCCGGCGCTGCGGCGGTCCGTCGGCAGCGGACGGGTCACCTCGACGAGCGTTCCCTCGCCGTCGCGTTCGGCGCGGTAGTCCAGCGAGTGCCCGGTCGTCACCTCGATCTCGGGCGTGATGTCGTACCCGGCTTCGGTGAGCAGCGCGGCGGCGTTGAACTCGCCCATCGAGGCGCTCATCCGGACCAGGTCGAGCTGTTTCGAGGTGCCGAGTTTGCCGGCCATCAGCTCGCGGTACTCGTCGAGAACGCCGGTCTTCAGGAACGACTCGTAGAAGGAGAGCGCTTCGTCGCGCGTCGCGTCCGGGAAGCCGGCGGCGTGTTCGTCGAAGAACCGTCGCGTCGTCTCCCGACCGTCTTTCGAGAGAAACACCGGGAGAAAGAACCACGAGAGGTGCGGAAACGGTTCGAGCCACGGCGTCTCCTCGTACAGCTGCGCGAGCAGCTCGCGTTCGGCCCACCGACGGACCGGGTACGGAACCTCCGTGAACCCGAACTTGTCCGTGCGCCAGAGCGTGCTCGGCGTCTCGGTGTTGCCGAGCCAGTACGCGCCGTCGTCGTTCCAGCAGAACAGCGCCGTGTCGCCGTTGTCCATCTCGAAGCGCCGAGCCTCGTACCCGGAGGGCGGCTTGAACCACGGTCGCTCCATCGCCGCGCCGAGATTCGAATCTAGATGAGAGTATACGTCGTGCCGGACGCGCTGTTCGGTCCATCGACCGGGCGCGTGCCGGAACCGCAGAGGTCGTGCCACGACGCGGAGTTGCCCGTGGGGCACCTTACGTGTTCCGTGCGTGGTCGGTCTTTCCCTGTCGGAACTCTGAAAAACCGTTATGTATTTATGGAGGAATTGTTAAGTATTGACATAGCATGTCAATGGGTGCCTATGACGAAGACGAACACGAGCGTCGTGCGCAGAAAACGGGCCAGGTCGACGCGGACTTCGACGAGGCGCGCACGGAGTTCCGCGGGCGTCTCGAGTACGACTCCGGTGACTCCACCGAGGACCTGCTCGACCAGTTCCGCAAACTGAAGGACGACCGTTAGTCGACTACCTGTTTTTCGCCGCCCGTCTCGACGGTGAGCGCCAGCACCGCCAACGTCGAGACGACCGTCACGGCGACGACGTGGCCGCCGACGGCGAACAGCAGCACCGGCCGGTCGAGGATAAAGGGGACGAGTACCAACTGCGCGAGTCCGAACGCCACGTTCGTCAGGTCGATGCGGCGCAGTTCGGCGGCCGTCTCCCCGTCGAACGTAAAGCGGTAGGAGCGCCAGAGCGCGACGACCGACGCCCACCACGAGGTGCCGATGCGGTAACAGAGGTCCCAGAGGACCAGAAGCATCAGATACACCGGAATCACGTCCGGTTGCTCGCCGAACAGCGTCTCGACCAGCGGGTTCGCCGCCCGTTCGGGGTCGAAGACGAACAGGTGGGTGACCAGCGCGACGAACGCCAGCACCGCGAGGACGACTTCGATGCTCGACCCGAACAGCAGTCGCAGGTACGACTCCGGCAGCGCCAGCGAGCGCGTTTCCTCGCCGAGACGGACCATCGCGAGGCTTCCGACGGCGGCGACGAACACCGCCGCCGTCCCGGCGAGCGCGGCGTTCCAGAGGTCGTACGCCCACGCCAGAAACAGCAGCGCGACCTCGAAAATCGCTATCTGCAGGAGTACCGCCTGCCAGTCGGTCAGGTCGATGCCGGGGAGCGCCCCGACGATGCTCTCGTACACCCACGTCTCGCCGTACACGGGGTCGGGTCCCGCCGCCTCGTCGCACTGCTGTTGCTGCATTCCGTCTTCGTCTCCGTCCCGTCCTCGCTCAGTTGGTCTTCGGCGCACTCGTCGCGTCCGTCACCGCCGTCGTCTCGCTCCCCTCGCCGGTCCCGAGCGCCGCCTCGACGGCCGCCTCGAACGGCGTCAACTCGAAGGTGACGATCTCCTCTATCCGGTTGTCGTCGACGACGACGGGGTTTTTCAGCCCGTCGATGAGCGGGCGAGCGATGCTCGCCGGCACGTCGGTCACCAACCCGACCCAGTACGCCGACAGCCGCGGCGTCAGCACCGGCACGGGGACGATGTGGAGGGGTCGACCCAACTGCCGAGCCGTCTCGCGGATGATTTCGTCGTACGTCAACACGTCCGGGCCGCCGATTTCGTACATCTCGCCCGCCGTCTCGGGGTGGTCGAGCACGCCGACGAGGTACGCGACGACGTCGTCGATGGCGATGGGTTGGCACCTCGTCTGCACCCACTGGGGGGTCACCATCACCGGCAACCGACGCGCCAGTTGCTCGACGAGGTCGAAACTCGCGCTGCCGTCGCCGATGATGATGGCCGCCCGGAGCGTCGTCAGTTGGAACTCGCCCTGCGAGAGGATGTACTCGACCTCTCGCCGCGAGCGGAGATGTTTCGACAGTTGGTCGCGCTCCTCGCCGAGGCCGCCGAGGTAGAGCACGCGCTCGACGTTCGTCCGGTTCACGACGCGGACGAATCGTCGGGCGATGCGTCGGTCGCGTTCTTCGAAGTCTTTTCCGGCCTGCATCGAGTGGACGAGATAGTACGCCGCCGTTATCCCCTGCGAGTCGAGAAGCGTCGACAGCGACTGCTCGCCGGTCGGTCCCTCACCGACGACGAGTTCGCAGTCGTCGGGTTCGAGCAGGTCGCCTTCGATGACGTCGACGCCGTCCGGCGCGTCGAACGTCTGCGCGTCGCGGACCAGCGCCGTCACGTCGTGTCCGGCGCTCCGGAGCGCCGGAACGAGTCGCCCACCGACGAACCCCGTCGCACCCGTCACGAGGACTTTCATCGTGTCTCCCAACGGGCGTGAGTCGGTTAACTGTTCTCGCTGTCCGTGCGGCGGCGGCCCGTCACCACTCCGCGGTCGGCGGCGCGCCGCGCCGCTCTTCGAGCGCCGACCGCTCCGGAACCTCGCTCGCGTCGTCGCCGGGTCGCCCCGCTCGCGCCGTCCACGTTTCGATGACCGCGCCGGCCCACGAGTCCGCTTCCAGTGCGCGTCCGCGGGCCGACGCGGCCTTCTCGTCGTCGACGGCCGTCGTCCCCGGCCGCGACCCGGCGGCGGCACCGACGAACAGCGCGCGGTCCGCCGCCGTCGTCTCCCCGTCCGCGAGACGGTCGACGACGCCCGTCAGTTCCTCGGGGTCGGGGTAGACGAACAGTTTCGCCCCCAGCGCTTGCGGGCCGAGCGCGAGCCCCCGGAGCTTCTCCGGCGGGTCGTCGTCGAGGAGTCGTTCGCCCCCGTAGCTGCGCTCGACGCGCTGGCACTCGGTCTCCTGGCTCAGTTTGAGATTCTGTCCGGGGTAGTCGCCGCAGGTCGCGGGGTACAGCTCCGAGTCGTGGATACGACAGCGGAGCGTCTCGGGGTCGAGAAAGACGCAGGCGTCGAGCCACGTCGGGTCGAGACCGAACGGGCCGACCGGTTTCGGCGGTTTGCGGAGGCCGACGTAGAACACGGGGCCGCCGTCGACGGCGGCGAGTTCGTAGCCGTCGACGGTGACCGAGTTGGTCCCCCCGTCGGCGCGGAACAGCCGCGGCGTCGTCACGTCGCCGAGCCCCTCGTCGAGGAACGCCTTCACTTCGTCGCGCGTCAGCGGCACGAGATTGTAGGTGTCGTCGAGCGGGTCGCGCCGCCCCCGGCGCTCGTGGTCGAGCGCCTCGGGGGCCACCGGTCGCCAGTCGACACAGCAACCGGCGCACCCCTCGCAGTTCACCTTCATATATCGTCGGTCGGTTCGACGGCGCATAAACTGTCGTGTGCTGCAGAGATGTCGTCCCGAGCGTCGCCCTCCCGCCCGGGTACGGACACCGTACTCTCCCGACCGAGTACGAGCACCGCACCTTTCCGACCGAGTACGAGCACCGCACCTTTCCGACCGAGCACGAGCAGCGAACCCTTCAGACCGAGTACGAGCTCCGTATCTTTCTGACGGACGGAGCTAACCGTCGGTTAGGCGCGTCGATGTCGTCGTTACACTCGTCTCAGGTGACCTTAGACGGGCCTCACCACCGATTAGCGAACCGGCACGCGGCTCGTACCTATCACCCGACAGTTCGTGGGCGGCGGTAGGTCGTCGGGCTCCGCCGGACGACGTGGAAACCAATGAAAGAGAAACTCGAACTCTCGCGCCGCAACGTACTGCTGGGAATCGGAACCGTCGGACTCGCGTCCGCGGGCGCCGGTGTCGGCACGACGGCGTACTTCAGTGATGAAGAATCGCTCACCGGAAACACGTTCACCGCCGGAAAACTCGATCTCACGGTCGACTACAAGACCAAGTACGACGGCGCGGAGAACGACGACTCGGGTAACGTCCGCGGTCACGTCGACGGCGCACCCGCGGTCGGGACGTACGCGCTCGGCGACGTGAAGCCCGGCGACTCCGGCTGCCTGGAGTTCTGCTTCGAGATCGAGGACAACCCCGCGTACATGTGGGCCTGCGGTGACCTCCTCGCCAACGACGAGAACGGCCGCAACGACCCCGAGGCGCTCGTCGACGACACCGGCGGACAGAAGGGCAACGGCGAACTCGCCGACGCTATCGACGCGAAACTGTACTACTGCGAGGCTCCCGGCGAGGTCGAGGCGCAGGGTGGCGAGCACGACCACGACGACGATACCGACGGTTCGAACGTCATCGTGACCGGCACGCTCGGCGAGGTGCTCCGGACGCTCAGCACCGGTGTTCCGCTCGACGCCGGGATGGACGGCGACGCGAAAGCCGGCCGGCAGCGTCCGTACGCGATGGAGAACAGAGCCGGCAACGTCACCGGCCCGTGTCTCTGCCTCGAGTGGCACATCGACTTCGAAGCGGTCGGCAACGAGATTCAGAGCGACTCTATCGAGTTCGACGTGGCGTTCCACGCGCTGCAGGCGCGCCACAGCGACGGCACGACCAACCCGTGTCCCGTCGACAGCTCCGCCATCACCGACTTCCCCGAGTTCGCCTACGACGGCAACAAGTGGAACGCGCAGGCGGTCGTCGGCAACAGCGGCGACACCTGGAACCTGTTCCTCGGCAACGAACCCGCCGACGGCGACACCGGAACCGCCGGCTGGCGGTTCGATACGCCGTACGAGTTCACGCTCAACTTCGACGACGACGACGGTGCGACGTTCGAGGTCGCCGGAGAGACGCTCTCCTTCGACGACTTCGACTCGACCGACCACACCGGAACGGTGGGACTGCTCGGCAAGTCGAGCGACGGGAGCTTCGACGTCGAACTCTCCGACGTCGAAGTCGCCGGCCGCAGCATCGACGGGCCGACCAGCGCGCTCGCCGAAGACGGCGCGAAATCGGGCCTCCTGCTCGAAAACCTCGCCGCCGACGAGTTCGCCGTCAGCGGGACGATGACGTTCCTCGGCGGCAGCGGCTCGGTGCCCGCGGACGGCAACTACGGGCTCAACGCGTTCGTCGAGTACGAGGACGACGACTGAGTGGGTCCGCGACCGCACACGGAGACGGCTCCTCCGTCTGCGGTTTCCGTTCTGCTCCCTTCCGTCGCGGTCGGCTACGACCGCGACCGGCTGCCTCGGGTGCGACGCGGTCGCACCCGTCGGCTCTCTGCGACCGCAGCGTACCCCGCTGCGACGGCGCGACCGGCGGTTCGACCCCGCCGAGAGCCGTTTATGACGGACAATAGTGGGTCGTCGGTGTCGCGGCGTCGTACGCTCCTGGGCGTCGGCGCGCTCGTCCTCGGCGGACTCGGCGGCGGTATCGGCGCACAGCGGCTGTTCGGCGACCCCGTCGACGACTCGGGGACCGAACTCGATTTGGACGTCGAGACCCGAGACGGCGGTCGGACGCCGACACCGACAGCGAGCGGCGCTGATGGACCCGATAGCGACGGGGACGACCCCGGAGACGGCGACGCCGAGGCGGGCAGCGACACCGTCGAGCCGTCCGACGGCGACCGTTCCTCCGACGGTCGAGACTCCGACCGGTCCTCCCGGGACCGCGACGGCCGAACCGAGGAGTCGTCCGGCGACGGCGGCACCGACGAGACCACCGACAGAGCGCACCTCTCGCTCCGTCGCGTCTCCTCGGAGCCGGTCCGGGTCGGCGACCTCCTCCCCGGCGACAGCGGCACCGCCTCCTTCGTCGTCGAACTGCGTGGGAGCGAAGCGACGCTCACCGTCGACGGCGAACTGTACGAAACCGACGAGAACGACCGGACGGAACCCGAGCGGGCTGACGGCGACGACACCGATTCCGTGGGCGAGTTACAGGAGTATCTCCACGTCACGCTCTGGCACGACACCGCCGGTCGAGGCGGGCGCAGCGCACGGGACCCGGTTGTCTACGAAGGACCCCTGTCGGGGTTCTCGAACGTCGAGAACGTCGCGCTCGCGGGCGGCCGCTGCGTCGGCCCCGGTACTCACCGACTCGGCGTCGAGTGGGCGCTCCCGGACACCGTCGGCAACGTCGTCCAGTCGGATTCGGCGTCGTTCGGCGTCACCGTCTCCGCCGAGGCGTGTCCGGACCGTCTGCTCCGACGCTAGCGGCGCTCGCCGCCCCGAAGGGGTCTTGTGTCGTCCTCGCTAGTGCCCGGACATGGCGAAGGCACGCTGCGATGGCTGTGATCTCAAAATCCGCATCAGCGGCGGTATCGGCGACTTCTGGAGTTTCGACTACGGGCCCTCCGGGGGGATGGCGCTCGAACTCGCCGACGGCACCGACTGTCTGCTCTGTTTCGACTGCATCGAGCAGTTGCCCGAGGACCGCGACGTGACGGCGGCCGACGTGAAAGCACTGTAACGCGGCGGCGAGTTCGGGAGTCCGCGCGGAGTCGGTGGCTTTAGGCTGTTGCCCGCGGTGGCTCTGCGCGTGAACCCCGAGCGCATCTTCGACGCCTTCCCCGCGCCGAGTTACCGCGGCAATCAGGAACAGGCGCTCCGGGACATCCGCGACGCGTTCGCCGCCGGCAACGACGTGGTGCTCGTGCGCGCGCCGACCGGCAGCGGTAAGTCCCTCCTGGCGCGTGCCATCGCCGGCTGCGCTCGCACGGTCGAAGAGTCCGAACCGAAACACGCCACCGACGCCTACTACACGACGCCGCAGGTCTCACAACTCGACGACGTCGAGAGCGAGGCGCTCCTCGACGACCTGAGCATCATCCGCGGCAAGCGTAACTACACCTGCATCCTCCCGGGCGAGCACGACACGCCCGTCAATCGAGCGCCCTGCGTCCGACAGAAGGGGTTCGACTGCACGGTGCGCCATCGCTGTCCGTACTTCTCGGACCGCGCCATCGCCTCCTCGAAATCCATCGCGGCGATGACGCTGGCGTACTTCATGCAGACGGCCGGCAGCGACGTGTTCCGCAAACGCGACGTCGTCGTCGTCGACGAGGCCCACGGCCTCGCCGAGTGGGCCGAGATGTACGCTACCATCGAACTGAGCCCGCACAGCGTCCCCGTCTGGGACGACGTGGGCGTTCCCGACGTCGCGGGGGCGGACGACCCGGTCGAACGCGCGTCCCGCTTCGCGGAGACGCTCTCGGGCGTCTGCGAACGCGCGAAGGACGAACTCCTGACGAAACCGGAGCTCACGCCCGAGGAAGCCGCCCGACGAGACAGGCTCCAGGAACTGCGCTCGGAACTGGACTGGTTCGTCAAGGACTACCGCGACCCGACGAGCGCGACCACGTGGGTCGTCGACCAACCCGGCGGCGAAGGTACACAGATCGTCATCAAACCGCTCAACCCCGAGAAGTATCTGCACCACACCGTCTGGGACCGCGGCAACAAGTTCGCGCTGCTGTCGGCGACGATTCTCAACAAAGAGGCTTTCTGCCGGCAGGTCGGCCTCGACCCGAAAGACGTCGCACTCGTCGACGTGCCGCACACGTTCCCCGTCGAGAACCGCCCGCTGTACGACGTGACGCAGGGGCGGATGACCTTCGAACATCGCGACGAGACCATCCCGAAAATCGCTCGTCTCGTCGTCCGTCTGATGGCGAGACACCCCGACGAGAAGGGGCTGATTCACGCGCACTCGTACAGTATTCAGGAGCGACTCGCCGAACATCTCGTGAATTTCGGCGTCGGCGAGCGCGTACGGACCCATAGTAGAGAAAACCGCGACGCCGAGTTGGACGCCTGGAAGGCGAGTTCGGACCCCGAACTGTTTCTCTCGGTGAAGATGGAGGAGGCGCTCGACCTCAAGGGTGACCTCTGTCGGTGGCAAGTCCTGTGTAAAGCCCCGTACCTCAACACGAGCGACTCGCGCGTCGCCCGCCGCCTCGAAGAGGGACAGTGGAGTTGGTACCACCGCGCCGCCCTCAGAACCGTGATTCAGGCGTGCGGACGCGTCATCCGCGCGCCGGACGACCACGGCGCGACGTATCTCGCCGACTCCAGTCTCTTGGACCTATTCGACCGCGCGCGGAGTGACACGCCCGACTGGTTCGCCGAGCAGGTCGACCGAATGACGACGCCGAACCTGCCCGAGTTCGACCCGCGAGCGGCGCTCTCCGGCCTCGACGGCGGCGGCACCGGCACGCTCGGCGGATCGTCGGCGAACAGTCAGAACGAACAGTCCGACAGCGAGAACCGCGGGTTCGGACGCCGTCGCCGACGCGGCAACAGCGGCGTCCGCTCCAGCGAGGAGGAGCGAAAGAACCACCCGCTGTCGGACGTGTGGGGCGACGGTTGAGAGACGAACGACGGTCGGACGAACGCGGCTGTCCGGACGCCGTCACCGCTCGTCACGGTCTCCCGTGGCGACGCAGGAGTGGCCGTCTCAGAAGTCTCAGAACGGAGTGGCCGTCTCAGAAGTCTCAGAACGGAGTGGCCGTCTCAGAACAGACTCGCGCCCGCGTAGACGACGGACGACCCGATCATGAGCACGACGAAGAAGATCGCAATCCACTGCTGTCGGTCCATGGCTCCCGTTTCGGCGCACCCCCATTTGTAGCTGTTCCTCGTCGCCCGGCAGAGTTCGCCGGACACGTACGACACGATTATTCACAATATTACCATTATGTTCTGTTTGACTCCGTGAATTTGGACAATAGACAATCTAAGTGCGTCCTACTCGCGAGTAGTGGCACGTATTCTCACGATAGCTTTACATGAACGTATTCTGTAGCAGTTCTCGAACGCAGATGCACACTCACTCCCTCACGACGGCGCTGACGCTGTATCGCAGCGGAACCCTGACGCTCGCGCAGGCCGCCTCCCGCGCCGGGAAGTCGCAAGCGGAGTTCCGGAAGGTGCTCGCCGCTCACGGTATCGCGCTCCACGATGCCGCGCCGTCGTCGTCCGAGTCGGTGACTCCCGCGCGCGCCGACTGAGTTTCTCTCACCGCTGATTCGTCTGCAAAACCGCGTAGCGGCGCGTCCGCCCCACCTCTCCGCCTCGCTCTCACTCCTCGTCGACGGCGTCTTCGGGGAGGATGTGCAGTCCCGCCCGACTCTTCAGTACCGGAACCGTCTCGGCGTCGACGTCGAAGTACGACGGCCGGGCGATAGTCTTCGACTGGTACGTCTCGGGGTCGAGCACCTGCACCGCGTGGTCGTCCTCGACGGCGACGACGGTAGTCTCGTCGGCGTCGTCGACCGACCCGAGTTCGCGGGCCTCGGGCGTCTCGCCCTCCTCGAAGCGCGCCTCGTAGCGGTCGCCCGTCGTCAGGCGCGTCCCCTTCAAGTTCCCCTTGACGCTGCGGACCAGCACCGGTCCCTCGCCGTCGTCGGGGTCGATGACCGTCCCGGGCGTGTAACGCGGGAGGCGAACCGCGTAGGTGACGCGGTACACCTCGTTGCCGTCGCTGTCCTCGGTGACGAGCGTCGGGTAGCTCTCGACGCTGCCGCCGAGTTCGCGGGTGATGCGGGTGGCGACCGCCTGACCGAGTTGGTTCGTCGAGAGTTTGATGTCGGTGCCGTCGGCGACCTCCTTCGACTCGGTGATGAACGCGTTCCGGTCGCCCGACTCCTCGCGGTCGGCGACGAACTCCTCGGCGATGTCGACCGCCCGCGCCTGCTCGTCGGGCGTCGGTTCGCGACCTTCGGCTCGAATCTGAATCTCGCTGGCGTAGTAACCGCCGGCGATGCGCCCGCAGCGCTGACAGGTCTCTCGGGAGATGTAGACGGGGACGACGACCTCCTCTTCGACGTACGTCCCCCGGACGACGCCGGAGAACTGACAGTGCATCCGAATCGTGTTCTGGTCGACCTGCTCGGGTTCGACGGCCCACGCCACGTCCCGGGCTTTGAGGTGGACGCCGAGCGACTCGCTGACGGCGTCGACGGCGACGTCGGTGTAGTCGCGTGCCCCCACGTCGACCCAGCGGTTGCCGCGGTGGACCGCCCCGCAGTTCGCACAGACGCGGACCGTCACCCGGTCGGGCGCGTCCACGAGGTCGAAATCCTCGAAGTAGCACGCGTTGCAGAGTACCTCGTCGCGCTCGCGCGGCGCACCCGGAAGCGGCTCGGACCGCTCCTCGACCGGATTCCCGCAGCGCGGACAGAACTCGCGCGTTTGACTCATTGTCTTCGGTAAGCCGCTCGGATGTTTAAGACCGACGACTGTGCGCGCCGTCGCGCCCGTTACCGTCCGTCGCGGTCTCTCACCCGTTCGGTTCGTACGACTCCAGTATCGCCCGCGCCTCCTCGTTCGACACCTGCCCGAACGACCGGTAGTACTGGCCGACCGCGCCGAACCACCTCGGCGACTCGACGCAGACGAACGCGTCGAACTCGCCCTCCAGCCGCGACTCGGCGTCTCCGGGCGCGACCGGAACCGCGAGCGTGAGGTGCGCCGCTCCGGCGCTCCGTATCTGTCGGAGGCAGGCGATGGCCGTCGCGCCCGTCGCGATGCCGTCGTCGACGAGGACGACTCGCCTGCCCGCCAGTTCCGGGACGGCCTCCCCGCCACGGTACGACGCGACCTTCTCGCGGGCGTTCTCGGCTTCGCTCTCGCGGACCCGCTCGACGTACGCCGAGGAGACGCCGAGGTGGTCGACCAACTCGTCGTTCACCCAGACGCTCCCGTCGCCCGCGACGGCTCCGATGGCGAGTTCCGGATTCCCCGGCGCGCCGAGTTTCTCCGCGACGACGACGTCGAGCGGGACGCCGAGTCGGTCGGCGACGGCGCGGCCGACCGGAAGCCCGCCGCGCGGGATCGCGAGCACGAGGTCGGCTTCGACACCCCGCCGTTCGAGCAGGTCGGCTAACCGCTCGCCCGCGTCGGTTCTGTCGTCGAACACCATACGCTATGGTGTGCTACTCGCTCGCAAAAAGCCACCGCGGGTCAGTCCGCGAGGAGGTTCGGTTCCGTGACCGATTCGTCCACCGCCTCGCGCCAGGAGTGAGCGGGTCGCCAGTCGAGCAGGCGGTCGGCTTTCGCCGTCGACAGCGCCGACGCGTCGCCGTCGAGGTCGCAGTCGTCGGGGAGCGCGCCGAACTGTTCTTCGACCGCGTCGAGCGTCGCAACGTCGAGGTAGTTCTCCGCCGCGGCGGCGTGGAACGCCTCGTGGCCCCGGAACCCGGCGTCGAGCGTCGCCGCGACGAGCGACGCCACGTCGCGCACGTCGACGTAGGACCAGAAGTTACCGACGCCCGCGTCGAGGTCGAGTTCCGAGAGCGGTCGACCCTCTCGGAGGTCGTCTCGGTCGCGGCAGCCGTACTCGCCGGGGTACTGAATCCACGACGGCCGAATCGAGGCGACCGGGACGTCGTACCGTCGGACGACCATCTTCGCGACTTCCTCGCCGACGACTTTCGAGGTGCCGTAGGGGTCCTCCGGGCGCAGCGCGTGGTCCTCGGTGATCGGGAGTTCGTCCGGCAGCGGCGTCTCGCGGGCGAACGGGAAGCCGTAGGCGCTCTCGCTCGACGCCCAGACGACTTTCGCGTTCCGGCGCGCGGCGGCGACGAGCACGTTGTACGTCGCCATCGTGTTCGTCTCGAACACCCGACCGCCGGCGTGGCGCGTCGGCGACGGAAGCGCCGCCCAGTGGACGACGGCGTCAGGGTCGAGTTCGGAGACGAGGTCGAACGCCTCGCCGCGGTCGGTGAGGTCGGCGGCCCGGAAATCGATTCGCGGGCGTTCCGGTACCTCGAAGCCCGGTTGCGAGAGGTCGGCGCAAATCACGTCGTAGTCGTCGGCGAGTCGGTCGACGATCCAACGACCCGAGCGGCCGAGGCCACCGGTGACGAGTACAGTGTCCATACCGTTCGAAGGGACGACGGCCGCAAGTAGCCTCGCCCGTCCCGTCCGTGTTGCCGGAGTCGGTTCGGGGGCTCGCCGTGTCGACGCCCTTCTCGCCACCGAGCTTCGACGGCCGACGAACGGTCGGATTTCGACCCCCGATTTTCGAGTATCGCACTATCCGACCGCGATTTCCGACAGGGTTTATGCTTCGCGGACGGTATGTTTGGGCATGGAATGGAAACCCGACTGGGGGCTTCGCGGGCGCATGGCGCTCACGATGTTCCTCCTGTTCGCCCTCTACATCGTATTCGTGGGAGTACTCTCCCAAATCGGCTACTCGTACATGCTGATATTCGTGGGCATCTTCTTCCTCGCCCAGTTCCTCTTCAGCGACAAGCTCGCGCTGTACAGCATGGGCGCGAAGAAGGTCAGCGAGGACGAGTACCCGCAGTTGCACGCGATGGTCGGCCGGCTCTCCCAGCAGGCTGACCTCCCGAAACCCGACGTCGCCGTCGCGCAGTCGCGCGTCCCGAACGCGTTCGCGACCGGTCGGAGTCAGAAGAGTTCGACCGTCGCCGTGACTACGGGCCTCTTACAGACACTCGATCAGGAGGAGTTAGAGGGCGTGATGGCGCACGAACTCGCGCACGTGAAGAACCGCGACGTGATGGTGATGACCATCGCCTCGTTCCTCTCGACGGTCGCGTTCATGATCGTCCGCTGGGGCTTCTGGTTCGGGGGCGGCAGCCGCCGCGAGGGCGGCGCGCCCGTCATCGTCGCCATCCTCGTCTCGCTCGTGGTGTGGGTCGTCTCGTTCCTGCTCATCCGCGCGCTCTCGCGCTACCGCGAGTACGCCGCCGACCGCGGCGGGGCGACCATCACGGGTAACCCCTCGGCGCTCGCCTCCGCGCTGCTGACCATCGACGGCCGGATGGACAACGTCCCGAAGGAGGACCTGCGCGAGCAGTCGGAGATGAACGCGTTCTTCATCATCCCCATCCGCAGCGGCTTCATCGGTAAAATCGCCAGCACCCACCCCTCCACCGAGAACCGCGTCGAGCGTCTCCGCCAGTTGGAGCGCGAGATGGAAGGGCGCTGAGACGCTTCGACCCCGCCGCGCGTTCGACTTTCTCGTCCGAGCGGTGGAACTCGTCGTACTCACCCGGCGAAATCTGAATCTCGCGGCGTACATCGGCGGACTCGCCTCTCTCGACCGGTTCACGCTTTCGGAACCGTGGCAGCGGCTCTCCCTTCGACGGGAACCGTTCGGTCGTCCGAGTGGAAACGACCTAATCCCCGGGAATCCAACGACGGGTATGGGACTGTTCGACTCTATCCGCTCCGTGCTGGGTCTCCGCGCGGAGGCGGACGCGACTCGCAAAGCCGACCCCGAGGACCTCTTCGGGATGTCGACCGCGTATCTCACGATGCAGGCGGACCTCGGCTACGACCACGTCGGCGCGGCGGCGCTCTGCTTCTCGTCGGTCGACAGCACCGACTTCGCCGAGACGCTCGACGAAGTCGAGGCCATCCTCCACGCCGGCAGCGAGGAGACGGGGACGACGTTCCGCCGCCACGAGGACAGCCACGGCTACCAGTGGGTGGTGCTGGAGGACAGCGACCCCGAGGACCTCGTGACGAGCATCCACTTCGCCGCCGACGAGTTCATCGAACGCGGCTACGGCTCCCGGCTCTTGGCCGCCGTCTTCGGCTTCGAGAAATCCGACGAGAACGTCCGCGCGTACTGGGTGTACTCGTTCCGCCGCGGCGCGTACTACCCGTTCGCTCCCCGGACGGGCCACGAGCGAAACCAGCGCGTCGAGTTCAAACTCCAGTCCGTCCTCGACGGCGAACTCGGCATCGAAGACGACGAGCGGTACTGGTATCCGCTGTGGCCCGACCAGCGCGGCGGCCACCCCTGGGACTGAGTCGGCTCTCGTCGTTCGCTCTTCTGTTTTGAACGTTCGCGACTTCGAACTTCCTACCCCCGTGTAGGCGTCCAGTTTCACTTTCACTCCCCTGTTAACGAGGCTTTATGTCCGGTGGGGCGCAAGCCGGATGTACAATGGCAGATGACGACCTCGAAAACCTCCCGGGCGTCGGTCCCGCGACCGCGGACAAACTCATGGAAGCCGGTTACCGAACGTACGAGAGCATCGCCGTCGCGAGTCCGAGCGACCTCGGCTCGAAGGCGGACATCGGCGAGAGCACGGCCAACGACGTAGTTCTCGCCGCCCGCGACGCCGCCGACATCGGCGGCTTCGAGACCGGTTCGACGGTGCTCGAACGCCGCGAAACGATCGGCAAGCTCAGCTGGCAGATCCCCGAGGCCGACGACCTGCTCGGCGGCGGCCTCGAAACCCAGTCCATCACCGAAGTGTACGGCGAGTTCGGCGCGGGTAAGTCCCAGATCACCCACCAGATGGCGGTCAACGTCCAGCTCCCGAAAGAAGTGGGCGGTCTCCGCGGTTCCTGCATCTTCGTCGACTCCGAGGACACGTTCCGCCCCGAGCGTATCGACGACATGGTCCGCGGCCTCGACGACGAGGTGATTCAGGCGACGATGGACGACCGCGAGATCGAAGGCACTCCCGGCGACGACGACGCGATGGACGAGCTCATCGACGACTTCCTCGACAAGATTCACGTCGCCAAAGCGTTCAACTCCAACCACCAGATGCTCCTGGCCGAGAAGGCCGAGGAACTCGCCAGCGAGCACACCGACACCGAGTGGCCGGTCCGTCTCCTCTGCGTGGACTCGCTGACGGCGCACTTCCGCGCCGAGTACGTCGGCCGCGGCAACCTCGCCGACCGCCAGCAGAAGCTCAACCGTCACCTCCACGACATCGACCGCGTCGGCAACCTCCACAACTGCGTCATCATCGTCACGAACCAGGTGTCCGCGAACCCCGACGCGTTCTTCGGCGACCCGACGCAGCCTATCGGTGGAAACATCCTCGGCCACAAGTCGACGTTCCGGATGTACCTCCGCAAATCGAAGGGTGACAAGCGTATCGTCCGCCTCGTCGACGCGCCGAACCTCCCCGACGGCGAAGCCGTCATGCGCGTCAAGAACGAAGGGCTGAAGCCCGAATAACTCCGGGAAATCTCTTCTAACTGTTTCGGGCGACGCTGATATTTATCATCTCGCCGCCGCAGACCGAGCAGTGTCCCGGCGGCGCGTTCGTTCGCGCGCGGTGGCCGCAGTTGTCGCACTCGTACGTCTGTGTGGGGTGCTGTGACATGATACTGATACGCGATGCGATAGCGTAGCCCTTTGCATCGTCGTCTCAGCCCGAGGGACGGAAACGGAAGAAGAACCGCTCTGACGGCGATCTGCGGGAACCGAGTTCGCTACCGCCTCTCGACTCACTCCTCGGTGACGGTTCGGTCGAGGTCGTCGAGTTCGCCTTCGTGGAGCTTCGCGCCGTCCTGAGCGACCTGTCGCGCGAGCACTGCGCATTTGATCCGCATCGGACTGATGTCGACGCCGAGCATCTCGGTCACGTCGTCGGTGTCCATCGCTTCGAGTTCGTCGAGCGTCGTTCCCTGCAACTTCTCCGAGAGCAGACTCGCGCTGGCCTGCGAGATGGCGCAGCCGTCGCCGGTGAAGGAGACGTACTCGATGGTCTCGCCGTCGTCTTCGAGGCGCACGTCGACCTTGATGGTGTCGCCGCAGGAGGGGTTCTCGCCCACGTGCGAGAACGTCGGATTCTCCATCTCGCCGTAGTTGCGCGGGTTCTTGTAGTGGTCGAGAATCTGCTGCCGGTACATGTCCGAGCCCATACCCATAGTTACCTCTGGATAGGCCAGTGCGACGCAAAAGGGTTCCGGGGCGCTCGCAGGGCGTCTCCGGCGACTCAGCGGGACGCGAGTCTCTCGCCGAGTTCGCCGATGCCGACCCGACCGACGCTCGCCTCCTCCGAGGCGGGCGGCGACTCCGAGATGCCTCTCCCCGTCGCCACCGCGACGACGTCGTCCTTGGCGTCGAGTTCGCCGTCGGCCGCGAGTCGCCGAATCGCCGCGAGCGACGTCGCCGACGCGGATTCGACGCTCAGCCCCCCGGATTCGGCTATCGCCCCTCGCGCGGCGCGTATCTCGTCGTCCGAAACCGCGACGACGGCCCCGTCGGTTTCTCTCGCTGCCGTGAGCGCGCGCGTCCCGCTCGGGGGGTCGCGGTTGGCGATGGAGTAGGCGACGGTATCGCCGCCCTCGACGGGCGAAACCGACTCGTCACCCGCGGCGAACGCGTCGGCGATAGGTGCGCACGCGGCGGCTTGTGCGAAGTACAAGCGAGGAACGCGGTTGACGACACCCGCCGCCTCCAGTTCTCGAAGCGCTTTCCAGACGCCGCTGGCGTGGCCGCCGCTGCTCACCGGGAGGACGATGGCGTCCGGCACCTCGGGCGCGAACGCCTCGCAAATCTCCAGCGCCGTCGTCTTCTGTCCCTCGACGCGCAGCGGCACGTCGGAGTTCAGAAACGGAATCCCGAGTTCCGCACCGAGTTCGAGCGACCGGTCGTAGAGGTCGGCGTAGTCGCCTACCACGCGGAGGAGCGTCGGCCCGTACTGCGAGATGAGGTCGATGCGCGACTCGGGGATGTCGTCGGGGACGAGCACGACGCAGTCGAGGCCCGCGCTCGCGGCGTTGGCGGCGGTGCTCATCGCCATGTTGCCGTGCGAGACGGTTCCGACGGTATCGGCACCCGATTCGAGCGCGGCGGCGACGCCCAACGCGCTTCCTCGGTCTTTGAAACTCCCCGTCGGGTTCGACCCCTCGTCTTTCAGGTGGAGGCGCACGCCGGCGAACTCGTCGAGTCGGGGGAGTCGAAGTAGTGGTGTCCCACCGGCCGCGTCGGCGACGCCGCCGGGCGATTCGAAGGGGAGCAACTCGGCGTAGCGCCACATCCCCGGTTCGTCGGCGACGGCGCTCCAGTCGAAGTCGAGAGGGCCGGTGTCGAGCCACAGCGGTTCGCCGCAGTCGCAGCGCGTCGCGGGGGCGGCGGCCGTCGCGCCGCAGGCGTAGCAGGTGCGCTCGGTCATGAGTTGTGGGTGTCGGGCGAGGTGGGATAAACGACGCGTCGGCGGAAAAGGAGGACGAGTTATCCGAACAGCTGCCGCGCTTCGTCCACCGCGTCGACGAGCACGTCGATTTCGTCGCGCGTGTTGTACAGGTAGAACGACGCGCGCGCCGAGGCCGCGATGCCGAGCGTCTGGTGCAGCGGTTGCGTACAGTGGTCGCCCGCGCGGATGGCGACGCCGTAGTCGTTGACGATGCTGGAGAGGTCGTGGGCGTGGACGCCGTCGAGGTTGAACGCGACGAGGCCGCCGCGGTCGTCGCCCGGCGGGCCGTAGATTTCGACGTCGTCGAACGCGGTCAGTTCGTCGTAGGCGTACTCGACGAGCTGCTCCTCGTGGGCCCGGATGTTCTCCATCCCGATGTCGTCGAGGTAGTCGATGGCGGCGTGCAGGCCGACTCCCTGGGCGATGGGCGGCGTCCCCGCCTCGAACTTCCACGGGAGGTCCTCCCACGTCGCGTCGTCGTAGCTGACGCGTCGAATCATGTCGCCGCCGTACAGGTACGGCTCCATCTCCTCGAGAATCTCCTCCTTGCCGTAGAGGACGCCGATGCCGGTCGGGCCGCACATCTTGTGCCCCGAGAAGGCGAAGAAGTCGGCGTCGATAGCCTGCACGTCGACCGGGCGGTTCGGCACCGACTGCGCGCCGTCGACGAAGACGTACGCGCCGTGGTCGTGGGCCAGGTCGGCGAGTTCAGAGACCGGGTTGACGGTCCCGAGGGTGTTCGAGACGTGGACGACGCTCACCATCTCCGTCGAGTCGTCGACGAGTTCGCGCGCGTGGTCCATGTCGAGGCGGCCCTCGTCGTCGACGCGGATGAAGCGGACGTCGGCGCCGGTCTTCTTACCGATCTGCTGCCACGTGACGAGCGAGGCGTGGTGTTCCATCTGCGTGAGGACGACGCTGTCCTCCGGGCCGAGTTCGTTCAGTCCCCACGCGTAGGCGACGAGGTTCTCGGCTTCGGTGGTGTTCTTCGTGAAGACGATCTCCTCGCGGCCCTCCGCACCGACGAACTCCGCGACGCGGTCGTGCGCCTCCTCGTACGCCACCGACGCTTCCTGGCTGAGGTGGTGGATGCCGCGGTGGACGTTCGAGTTGTAGGTGCGGTAGTAGTCGGCGATGGCGTCGACGACCCGGTCGGGTTTCTGACTCGTCGCGCCGTTGTCGAGGTAGACTAACGGCGTGTCGTCACCCTCGTCCGGGCCGGGTACGGTCACGTCGCCGCCGACGTTCCGCTGGAGGATAGGGAACTCCTCGCGGATGGCGTCGACGTCGATGGGGTACGACTCCTGCGTGCTCATTGTCGAACTGCAGGGGACCGAGCACTAACATCCCTTCGGTCTGACGGGGAGGCGTAACCGTTCGACGTTACGTTCGGACCCGGTACCGCGGCCCCGCCGCGGCGACTCGGTCGACGTGCTGGCGGTCGGGCGCTTCCGCCACGACAACTCTTATCACCGGCACACTCGATGAAAAATCATGGACGATATCTTCGTCGCTCAGCTGATGTCCACGTCGCTGCACACGGTCGCGCCCGACACGCTCGTCGAGGAGGCGGCCAAGACGATGATGGACAACGACATCGGCTCGGTGCTCGTCGTCGACGAGGAGAACCGCCTCGAAGGCATCCTCACCTCCACCGACTTCGTCCAGATCGTCGCCGAGCGACGACCGAAAGACGAGACGCCGGTGTCGGCGTACATGTCGCCCGACCCCATCACGACGAGCGCACAGACGCCCATCCGCGACGTCGCCGACAGTATGATCGAACACGGCTTTCACCACCTGCCGGTCGTCGACGGCGACGACCTCATCGGTATCGTGACGACGACGGACCTCGCGGCGTACCTCTCGCAGGTTCGGACGCCGAGCCCGACGTAACCGAGCCGCGCGGTCGGCGACCGTCCCCAGCTACCGCATCCAGAGCAACTGCGCGTGTCGCGTCTCGCCGACGTCTAACACAGTCTCCTCGTCGATGAGCCCGGCGTCGACGGCGACGCCGACGGCTTCCTCGCCGACGATGTTCGCCACCGTCGCGCGGGTGAGACTGTCGACGACGCCCTCGGCGTCGGTCTCCTCGGCGTCGTCGCCGCCGTAGAACTCCTCGGTGACGGTCAGCGAAACCGTGCCGTTCTCGTACGTCTCGCCGATACAGTCGGGGTCGCAGACGGAGACGAGCAGTCCTTCCGGCGTCTGGCGTTCACGAACCAGCATTCAGAACTCCTCGACCATCTCCTGCTCGGCCTGCTCGCGGAGTTCGTCCGCCTCCGCCTGCACCTCTTCGGCTTCCTCTAACTCGCCGAGTTCTTCGAGCGCCCTCGCTTTCTCCTCTAAGATGTCGGCGTTGCGCATGCCGAGTCGGAGCGCGTTGTCGTAGGCGTTGACGGCCTCCTCGTGGAGGCCGCGCTCCGAGAGGAAGAAACCGCGGTTGTACCACGCCTGCGGGAAGCGCGGGTCGATTTCGACGGCGCGCTCGGCGTGTTCGAGCGCCTCCTCGACTTCGCCGAACTCCCAGAGCGCGTACGCCAGATTCGTCTCGGCGGTGGCGGCGTGTTCCGAGCGTTCGTTGGCGCGAAGCGCCTCCCGATACGCGCCGATGGCTTCGTCGAACTCCTCGAGCTCCGCGTGGGCGACGCCTTTGTTCACCCACGCCTCCTGGGCTTCGAGGCTCTCCTCCTCGGCGAACTGCGCCGCGCGGGCGAACGTCTCGGTCGCCTCCTCGAAGCGGTTGATCTGCATGTACGAGAGGCCCACTTCCATCAGACTCGTCACGTCGACGTCGTCGCGGTCGACGTTCCGTCGGTCGAGGATGTCGGCCAACACGCGGGAGTCGACGGGGTCGACCTTCGAGGGGTCGACTTTCAGCTCCGGTGGGTCGAGCGTGAAGTCGTCGTAAGCATCGTCGAACCCCTGGCCCTCGGAGTAGCGATGCTCTCGGTCGCCGTCGTCGGTCATAACCCGGCTTTGGCGACGGCGCTGGATAAGCGCTACGTCCCGCGGCCGTCGTCTCTCGCTCGACTTCGGGCCTCCTCGGCGACCCGTCGTCGGTAGTTCAGAACCGCTCGCTCCTTCATCTTCGCCTCTATCATCACGTCTGCACCCGTCCCGTACGTCCGAATCGGACCTCGGACGTAGTCGCTGTGGTTCTGCGGGCGACTCGTCGAATCGGTCTCGTACAGCCGCCTCGACTCGCTGTAGTGCGCGATGGGCGTCGTCTCCCACGTGCCGGCGGCTAACCGCGCCGCCTCCCGTCGCGTCAGTCCGCGGTCTGTGAACTGGTGGTGGAGTTCGTCGTACGTCACCGGAATTCCGGCCTCGTCGGCGACGGCGTCGACCAGCTCGGAGACGCCCCAGAGCGACTCTCTGTCGTCGTTTTCGACGGTCAGTCTGGTCCGGACCGACTCCGAGAGGCGGTCGACGTTCTCGCAGAACCGACGACCGGTCGCCTCCTTGTCGCCGTAGTGCGCCCCGATGTGGACGTTGATGGCGTTGTACGTCGTCCGCGACAGCCCCATCGCGTCCATGAGCGAACCGTGGTTTTCGAGGTCGACGACGGCGTTTTCGACGACCGATTCGTCGGGACTCGCCAGCTTGACGAAGTGACTCGGGTGAAACGACAGGCGGAGGTCGTTATCGGCGGCGAGCGCGCCGACCGCTTCGAGCTCTCCGAGTACGGCCGCCGCATTCGGCAGGTCGTCGATTTCGTACCGACTGTACCACGGCAGGAGGTCCGAGGTGATTCGGTAGAACCGGATGTCGCGGTCGAGATTCCACTCGACGATTCGACGTAGGTCTCGACAGTTCCGTTCCGCCAACTCCCCGGCGTACTGGAGGCCGCGCTCCTCGAACGTCGCCTGTCGCATCCCGCGATTCGCTCTGATGCCCTCCTCGCGGAGAGTCGTGTTCATCGCCGCGTAGCCGTATCTGGTCATCGCGATGGGTGCGGTCGGAGAACCGCTACACGCTCGCTTGGGGTCGCATCCGGGTAAATCCACTGTCGCCCCGAATCGGGAGTGAACAGCGGCGCTAACTACGGGCGGTTCAGACGCCGTAGCGTCCGTCCATCGACAGGCTCGTTCACTTTCACCCCCGGTTACCGACGGCCGAGACGCCGCTCACCGTCTGCGCCCGCCCCCGACGCTTAACGCGCTCCTCGTCGGACACTCGCACATGCGACTGTTCGTCAGCATCGACCTGCCGCGTTCGCTCGCCGACGCCGTCGCCGCCGTCCAAGACGACCTCCGTGACGCCGAGGGGTTGCGTTTCGTCGACCCGACGCGGGCGCATCTCACGCTGAAGTTTCTCGGCGAAACCGACGAGAACCGGGTCGAGGAAGTCGGGGAAGCGCTCGAATCGGCCGTCGACGCCGCGGATGTCGACCCGTTCGAGGCGACGGTCGGGGGGTTGGGCGTCTTCCCGTCGCTCGACTACATTACCGTCGTCTGGCTCGGCCTCGAAGCGGGCGGCGAGCGGACGACGCGACTCGCCGAAGCCGTCGAACGGGAGACGACCGCCATCGGGTTCGAGCCGGAGTCCCGCGAGTTCACGCCGCACGTGACGCTGGCGCGGATGGACGACTCCCGGGGAAAAGACGTGGTTCGACGAGTCGTTCGCGGGACGGAACCCACCGTCGGGACGTTCCGGGTCGAGCAGCTTCGACTGAAGCAGAGCGTTCTCGGCCCCGACGGCCCGGAGTACTCGACGGTGAGGCAGTTCGCGCTCTGAGTGCGGCGTCGTATCGGCCCCGCTCCTACTCGCGTCGTTCCTGCGGCTCTTTCAGGCGCACCTCCTCGTCGTTCATCTCCATGACGTGCTCGCGGTGGAGTCTGCTGTCGCCGTCGGACTCCCACCCGAGCATCTCCATGATTCCCTCGGTGATGCTGCCCCCGCGCTCGACGTTCGCGTACTCGTCGTTGTCGTCGACGAGTTCGATAGTGCCGACCTCGTTGCCTTCGTGGTCGACGACGCGTTTTCCTCTGTCCTCGCCGCGGAAGTTTCGCGACATACGGCGGGTACGGCCGCGAGTCACATGTAGCTGGTGTCGACAGCCACCTCCCTTCGACCGCGTCAGCGACCGCGACTCAGGCGTCGTGCCCGTTCGTCACGCGCCCGTACCCGACTCCGCCGCCGGGCGATTCGATGGTTATCATCCTATCGCTGGTGATCGTGATGCACTGACCCAGATACGTGAAGACGACGACAGTCTCGCTTTCGCTCTCGAGAACGGCCTCGGCGGCTTCGACGTCGAACGAGTCCGCCAGCGGCGGTAGTTCCCCCGGATCTACGTCGAACAGCTTTCCGACGGCTCGGGCGATGTCCACGCAGAGACTCGTCTCGTCGGACCGGCGGTAGTAGTGTGTCGGCGGAACCATAGGATAGATGTATTAGCTCTATTAACTTATAACTGTCGAGCAATTAAATAATTAGAATTTAATGACAAGAATATAAGGTGGTAGAGCAGACCAACCGGCCGCTGAACACCGTGTACGCTGCGGGTCGTCGCCCGAACCGACCGACGTTCTATCGTCCGGTTGGTTCGAGCGCACTCGGGAGGTGCCGTCTCGAAAGCCGGATACCGAGACGGACAATCGCGGGCGGAACGTCGTCACCGGCTGTCACGAGCGGACACGTGCGATTCAGTGACGCGGACGCGACGCGAAGGAACAAGATTTTATGCCGCGCAACGGAACCCACTGCTACTATGAGTAAAAAATCGAAGGCCAAGAAGAAGCGGCTGGCGAAACTGGAGCGCCAGAACAGCCGCGTCCCCACGTGGGTCATGCTGAAGACGGACATGCAAGTCACGCGAAACCCCAAGCGCCGCAACTGGCGGCGAAGCGACACTGACGAATAATGAGCGCAAGTGACTTCGAAGAACGTGTCGTCACCGTTCCGCTCCGCGGCGTGAAGAAAGTCGCCGTTCAGAAGCGTGCCGACCGCGCGATGAGCCTCATCCGCCAGCACCTCGCGAAGAACTTCAACGTCGACGAGGACGCCGTCCGCCTCGAACCGTCGCTGAACGAGGCCGTCTGGGCGGAGGGTCGCCAGAACCCGCCGCGCAAGATTCGCGTCCGCGCCGCGCGGTTCGACGAGGACGGCGAGGCCATCGTCGAGGCCGAACCAGCCGAGTAAACGGTGCTTCGCGCCTCCTTCGCCGGGTCGCCGTACGTCGGCGTCTTCGCGCGTGCGACGAACGACTGCCTGCTCGTCCGTCCGGACGCGGACGACGAACTCGTCTCGTCTCTGGCCGACGAGTTCGGCGTCCCCGCAGTGCCGACCACGGTCGGCGGGTCGGGCACCGTCGGCGCGCTGGCGATGGGCAACGAGAACGGCGTTCTCGTCTCCGGTCGCGCGACCGACCGCGAACGCGAGCGAATCGCCGACGCGGTCGGTCTCCCGGTCGTTCCGCTGCCGGGACGTATCAACGCCGCCGGTAACGTCGTCCTCGCCAACGACTACGGCGCGTGGGTCCACCCCGACCTCGACGACGAGGCCGTCGCGGCCGTCGAGGAAGCGCTCGACGTGCCGGTCGAACGCGGCGACCTCGGCGACGTCCGGACCGTCGGCACCGCGGCGGTCGCCAACAACACCGGCGTCCTCTGTCACCCGAAATCCCGGGAACCGGAACTGGAGGCGCTCGAAGAGCACCTCGACGTTTACGCCGACATCGGCACCGTCAACTACGGCGCGCCGTTGGTCGGCTCCGGACTCGTCGCCAACGACGAGAGCTACGTCGTCGGCGAGGAGACGACCGGCCCGGAACTCGGACGCATCGAGGAGACGCTCGGCTACATCGACTGAACTCGTCGACTTTTCGGGGCCGCGTCTGCCGCTTCGAGCGCTCCGCTCGACTCCCCGAGTAGGAAGATACTTCCCGCTCGCTACCCCACGCTTTCCCATGAGCCAGTTTACTGTACGCGGCCGATTCCGAAGCCGCGACGGCTATCGGACGTTTACCAAGGAAATCGAAGCCGAGAACGAGAACGTCGCCCGCGAGTACACGCTCTCGCGGTTCGGCAGCGAACACGGTCTCAAGCGCATGCAGGTCGAACTCGACGAGGTGACCGCACAATGATGGGCGGTGGCGGACAGCAGCAACTTCAGCAGCTCTCGCAGGAACTGCAGGCCATCGACGAGGAGATAGAGGAACTGGAAGCCGACGTCTCCGACCTCGAACAGGAGAAAACCGAGATGGACGAGGCCATCGAGGCGCTGGAGACGCTCGAAACCGGTTCGACGGTCCAGGTACCGCTCGGCGGCGGCGCGTACGTCCGCGCGGAAGTCCAGGACATCGACGAAGTCGTCGTCAGTCTCGGCGGCAACTACGCGGCCGAGCAGGAACGAGACGGCGCCATCGAGGCGCTCCGCAGCAAGCAGGACGCCGTCGACGAGCGTATCGCGGGCGTCGAAGGCGAAATCCGCGACCTCGAAGACGAGAGCGAGGAGATCGAACAGCAAGCACAGGAACTCCAGCAGCGCCTCCAGCAGCAGCAGATGCAGCAGATGCAGCAGATGCAGCAGGAGGAAGGCGACGACGAGTAACTCACGAGACCCCTCATGTTCGACGGACTCAAGAAGAAGCTCGACAGCTTCCGCAAAGACGTTGAGGAGACCGCCGAGGAGAAAGCCGAGGCCGAAGACGTAGAGGAAGCCGAAGGCGTGGAGGAGGCCGAAAGCGTAGCGGAGGCCGACGCAGCGGAGACGGACGCGACCGGCGCGGCCGCCGCGGAGACGGCTGAATCGGTCGACGCGAGCGTGGAGTCCGTCGACGGCACCGAGACGAGCGGCGCAGTCGAGAACGGCGCAACGGAGACGACGGAGCCGGCGCGGACGTCGGCCCACGGAGCCGACGCCGACACCGTCGCCGAAGCGACCGGGACGGCCGAACCGGACGAGAGCGCACCGTCGGCACAGGCCGTCGCCGAAGACGCCGACACCACCGGGACGGACGCCGCCGAAGCGGTCGCCGAGTCTCCCGCGGAGACGCCTCCCGAACCGGTCCCCGACGAGTCCGTCGACGACGGCGAGGAAGAGCAGTCGGGGCCCGGTCGACTGAAACGAGCCGCGGCGTTCGCCACCGGCCGTATCATCATCGAGGAGGAGGACCTCGAACAGCCGCTGTGGGAGTTGGAGATGGCGTTGCTGCAGAGCGACGTGGAGATGGGCGTCGCCGAGCAGATGCTCGACACTATCCGCGAGAAGATGCTCGGCACCACGCGCAAGCAGGTGCAGACGACCGCGCAACTCGTCGAGGAGGCGCTGCACGACGCGCTGCTCGACGTCATCAGTGTCGGTCAGTTCGACTTCGACCAGCGCATCGCCGACGCCGACAAGCCCGTCACCATCATCTTCACCGGCGTCAACGGCGTCGGGAAGACGACGAGCATCGCCAAACTCTCGGAGTACTTCGAGAAGCAGGGCTACTCGACGGTGCTCGCCAACGGCGACACCTACCGCGCGGGCGCGAACGAACAGATTCGCAAGCACGCCGAGAACCTCGACCGGAAGCTCATCTCCCACGAGCAGGGCGGCGACCCGGCGGCGGTCATCTACGACGCCGTCGAGTACGCCGAGGCCCACGACATTGACGTCGTCCTCGGCGACACCGCCGGTCGGCTCCACACCTCCAACGACCTGATGGCGCAGTTGGAGAAGATAGACCGCGTCGTCGGCCCGGACATGACGCTGTTCGTCGACGAGGCGGTCGCCGGTCAGGACGCCGTCCAGCGGGCGAAGAAGTTCGACGAGACCGCCGAGATAGACGGCGCGATTCTGACGAAGGCCGACGCCGACTCCTCGGGCGGCGCGGCCATCTCCATCGCCTACGTCACCGGCAAGCCGATTCTCTTCCTCGGCACGGGCCAGGAGTACGACGACATCGAGCGGTTCGTCCCCGAGGAACTCGTCGCGAGCCTCCTCGAAGACGAGGAATAGCTCGCTTCCCGCCTCTATCCGCGCTTTCGACTCCTACGGTGAGCGACGGCTACTCCGGTTCGCCCTCCGACTTCCAGGCGAGTTCGACGCGCAGCAACGCGCTACACTGAACGGTGTCTCCTCGATAGCCGTCGCATCGACCCGTCTCGACGACTCGCATGAGCGGCGTCTGCGACCCGCACTCCGGGCACTCGATGGCGTAGCCCTCGTCGTCTTCGAGGAACGCGTCCGGGTTCAGTTCCATTCGGCCGGCCTCTTCCCACCCGGTCGTGCTGTCGCCGCCGGGCGACTGGTCGTCGCCTGCGTCGTTCGTCATAGGGGAGAGGGCGTCGCCCGCGGGGATAAATCTCGGTTCGAGTCGGTTCTGGTGAACGTTCCGTCGAGTTCGCCAGACCTGACACCGACGGGTCGCCGCGGCGCGACGAATAAAGCCTTTACCGGTTCGGTGGCGTACTCTTGGCAAATGGTACTCGACAACCTCGGTAGCTCCCTTCGCGGCACGTTGGAGACGCTGCAAGGGAAGACCCGCCTCAGCGAGGAGGACGTGGAGGCGGTCGTCAAGGAGATTCAGCGTTCGCTCCTCCAGGCCGACGTCGACGTCTCGCTCGTGATGGAGCTGTCGGACAGCATCAAGACCCGCGCGCTGGAGGAGGAACCGCCCGGAGGAACGTCCGCGCGCGACCACGTCCTCAAGATCGTCTACGAGGAGATGGTCGCCATCGTCGGCGAGTCCACCGAGATTCCGCTCGAACCGCAGACCATCCTCCTCGCCGGCCTCCAGGGGTCGGGGAAGACCACCTCCGCCGCGAAGATGGCGTGGTGGTTCTCGAAGAAGGGGCTGCGCCCGGCGGTCATCCAGACTGACACGTTCCGCCCCGGCGCGTACGACCAGGCCAAGCAGATGTGCGAGCGCGCGGAGGTCGAGTTCTACGGCGACCCCGACGAGTCCGACCCCGTCGCCATCGCCCGCGAGGGCCTGGAGGCGACCGAGGACGCCGACGTCCACATCGTCGACACCGCGGGTCGCCACGGCCTCGAAAACGAACTCATCGCCGAAATCGAGGAGATAGAGGACCTCGTCGCCCCCGACCTCAGTCTCCTCGTGTTCGACGCGGCCATCGGTCAGGGCGCGAAGGAGCAGGCCCGGCAGTTCGAGGAGGCCATCGGCATCGACGGCGTCGTCATCACGAAGCTCGACGGGACGGCGAAAGGCGGGGGCGCGCTGACCGCCGTCAACGAGACGGACTCCTCCATCGCCTTCCTCGGGACGGGCGAGACGGTGCAGGACATCGAGCGCTTCGAGCCGAACGGCTTCATCTCGCGGCTGCTGGGGATGGGCGACCTCAAACAGCTCTCAGAGCGCGTCGAGCGCGCGATGTCCGAAACCCAGGCCGAGGACGAGGACTGGGACCCCGAGGACATCATGAAGGGGTCGTTCACGCTCAAGGACATGCAGAAGCAGATGGAGGCGATGAACAAGATGGGACCGCTCGACCAGATAATGGACATGATTCCGGGGCTCGGCGGCGGACTCATGGACCAACTGCCCGACGACGCGATGGACGTCACGCAGAACCGGATGCGGAGCTTCGAGATAATCATGGACTCGATGACCGAGGCCGAGATGGAGAACCCCCGAAGCGTCGGTGCGAGTCAGGTTCGCCGCATCTCTCGCGGCAGCGGAAGAGACGAAGAGACCGTGCGCGAACTGCTCGAACAGCACAAGATGATGGAGCAGACGCTCAAGCAGTTCCAGGGGATGGGAGACGGCGACATGCAGCGGATGATGAAGAAGATGGAGAAACAGGGCGGCGGCGGTGGCGGCATGGGCGGTTTCGGCCCGTTCTGAGCGTCAGTCGGCGAACGGTTTTCACGCGCCGACCCTCGTCTCGACTCGGTCTCTGAGAACGACGCCGAGCGCGCCGGCGAGCATCCCGCCGAGGGCGAACGACGGCACCAACATCACCACGCTCGGGACCGAGAAGTACGCGCCGACGCTGCCGGCGACTTCGGCGTCTCCGACGTGGAAGTACACGTCGAGCGCGTAGAAGCCGACCACCGCGAGCACGCCGCCGACCGCGCCGACGAGGCCGGCGAGCGCCCCGTCGAAGAGGCCGTCGGTGGCGTCGCGGGCGCGGAGCGCGACGACCGCCCCAGCGAGGACTCCCCACGGAGCGGCGGCCTGCGGCCCGTACAGGACGACGGCGACGACGGAGGTGACGGCGCTGAGCGCGCCGCCGAGTGCGACCGATGCTCTGTCCATATCTGTGTCGATAACTAGTAGCTATATAATCATTTTTCCCTCGTCTCGGGCGTTCGCTTCGCGAACCGCCGGTTTCAGTTTCCTTTTGCCGCTCGCCGACAACCCCCACCTGAATGTATCGCCGTCTGCGTTCGCTCGCCCGCTTCGACGCGCTCGTCCTGACGGCGCTTCTCTGGTTTCTCGCCAAGTTCGTTCGGTACGCGTTCCCGCCGCTTTTCGGCACGTTCCAGGCGGAGTACGGCGTCTCCAACGCCGTCGTCGGCACCGCGTACACGGCGTTGATGCTCGTCTACGCGGTGATGCAGTTCCCCTCGGGTGCGCTCGCCGACCGCGTCGGCGCGGTGACCGTCATCACCGCCGGCGCCGTCGTCACCGCCGTCGGGGCGCTCGCGCTCGTCCCGTCGGTTCCGTTCGCGCTCGTCGTCGTCGCGATGCTGCTCGTCGGCCTCGGTACGGGGGTGCACAAGACCGTCGCGGTCCGCCTGCTCTCGCAGGTGTACCCCGCGCAGACGGGACGAGCGCTCGGCGCTCTCGACACGCTCGGCGCGTTCGGCGGCGTCGCCGCTCCCGCCGCCGTCGTGGCGCTGAGCACCGGCGCGTACACCGACTGGCACGCGGTGTTCCTGCTCGGCGGCGGCGTCGGCGTCGCCCTCGCCGGCGCGTTCGCGCTCCGCGTTCCGAAGCGCGTCCCCGACAGTCGCAACGTCGCCGCCGACCGGGGCGCGGGCGTCCGCGAGTACGCCGCGCTGTTTCGCCGTCCCCGGTTCTTCGTCTTCGTGCTCGTCACGGTCTGTTTCTCCTTCGCGTACAACGGCGTCGTCTCGTTTCTTCCGCTGTATCTCGAACAGAGCGCCGGACTCTCGACGGTCACGGCCAACAGTATCTACAGCGTGCTGTTCGTCGTCAGCCTCGTTCAGCTCGTCACCGGCGAGGCCAGCGACCGGGTCGGTAAACTCCCCATCGTCGGTTTCACCCTCGGCCTCGCGTCGCTCGCGCTCGTCTCGCTCGTCGCCGTCGGCGAGGCGACCGTTCCCGTCCTGGGTATCATCGTCGTCGCGCTCGGCCTCGGTTCGCACGGCTTTCGCCCCGTTCGGGGGGCGTACCTCGTCTCGGTCATCCCCGACAGCGTCGCCGGCGGCGGCCTCGGCGCGGTTCGGACCTTACTGATGGTGGCGGGAGCGCTCGCGCCGGCGGCCGTCGGGATACTCTCGGACGTCGCCGACTTCCGCGTGGCCTTCTCGGTGCTCGCCGTCTCGATGGCCGCCGCGGCGGCGCTGACGGGTGCGCTCGTCTTCGTCGGCGACGACGCCGATAGCCGAGCCGCGGCGTGATATCGGTCGACGCGCACCGTTGCGAGCCGTGACACCCCGGCGCCTTTTTCAGTGTCACCGTGACACACAGTTGTTCCGTACACTCTCGCACCCGATTTTTACCGCCGCCGCGCGTCTGTGGTCGTATGTCCGTCCGCGACGTCGCCGTCGAAGCGTACCGCGAGGCGCTACCGGTGCTGCTGTTGAGCGCCGTCGGCGGTCTCTTCGCGGGCGTCGTCCTCGGCGGGATGGAGGCGGAACTCGAACGGGTCGCCGGACTCATCGTCCTCGTCCCGGCGCTTCTGGCGACCCGCGGGAACGTCTACGGGTCGCTCGGCGCTCGCCTCGCCTCCGGCCTCCACCAGGGTCTCGTCGAACCGTACTTCACGTTCTCGGACCGGCGTATCCGCAACGCTATCGTCGCCGCACTCGCCAACGGGATTCTCGTCAGCGTCTTCGCGGCCGTCCTCGCCTACGCCGTGTTGGTCTCTCTCGGCCGACCCGTGGCGACGCTCTGGACGCTCGTCGGCATCGCCGCTATCGCGGGCGTCATCTCCGGACTGTTGCTGACCGTCGCGGTACTGAGCGTCGTCTTCTACGGCTATCGACGGGGGATGAACCCCGACACGCTCGCCGGCCCCGTCGTCACCACTACCGGCGACGTGGTCGGCATCGCGACGATGCTGTTCGCCGCCCGCGTCGTGCTCGCGCTGGGGGGTGGCTGAGTGCCCGACACGCAGTGGACCGTCCGCCGAATCATGCGGACGATGCTCCCCGTCCTCCTCGTGTTGACGGCGGTCGAACTCGCCAGCGGCCTCGTGCTGGACACGTTCGAGTCGACGCTGCTGCGGTACCCGTCGCTTCTCGTGCTCGTGCCCGTCACCATCGGGATGGCGGGTAATCTGGGGAGCATCCTCGCCGCGCGTCTCTCGACGGCGTTCCACCTCGGTCTGCTCGACTTCGCCCCGGACGACGAACTGCTGTTGGGCAACGCCGTCGCTACCATCGGGCTCTCGCTGACGCTGTTTCCGCTCGTCGGCGCGGGCGCGTGGGCGATTCAGACGCTCGTCGGCGGTGCGGCACTGGATTTCTCGACCGTCGTTCTCGTCGCCACCGCCAGCGGGGCCGTGCTCGCGGTGCTCGCCATCGTGGTCACGCTGGTCGCGACGTACGCCGCTTACCGCCTCGAACTCGACCCCGACGACGTGGTCATCCCGGTGGTGACGAACACCTGCGACGTGCTCGGGGTGCTCGTGCTGTTCGGCGTCGTTCTCGTGTTGGTGTGAATCGGTCCTTAGCGCGTTTCTGTCGTAGCGTGCATCAGTCGTCAGTACGCGTCGGTCGTTAGTGTAAGCCGGTCGTCGGTATGTGCCGGTGGATGTGCGAGTGTGCGGGTGTGCTGTCCGACCCCGACTCACCCCGGGAGTTATCACGTCGAGACAGAAATCGCACGGCGATGGCGAACCCCTCCGAAGTCATCAGCGTTCTCGTCGTCCTCGAATTCGTCGTGATGGCCTCGCTGACGTTGCTTCTGGTCCCGTTCGAAGTCGCGGTTCCACTCGTACCACTGCTCTTGGTTTTCTTGGTCGCCCTGCACGCGTACCGGGGCTGAGTCACTCCCGCACAAAGCATTTAGCCGCCACCTACAACTTGGCGGTCATGTCTCTGCCCTCCAGTCGACGGGAGGCCCTCAGACTCTGCGGCGTCGCGCTCGGCGTCGGAATCGCTGGCTGTGTCCAGTCCGGACCGGCCGACCCCGCCGACCCCGCCGACCCCGCCGACTCGACCGGAAACGACTCGGCGTCCACCGATTCACCGACGCCCGAACCGACCGCGATACCCTCGTCCGCCGTTCCCGACGAGGAGGCGAAAGAACGCGCGCTCGAAGCCGAGGAGGCGTACATCACGGAGCGACTCGAAGGGGCGTCCTGCCTGACGGGGTGGGGGGCGACGCCGACGGTCACCGACGAGGAGGCGACCGTGACCGACCGAACCGCCGACGGCGTTCACGTCGAAGTGACGCATCCGTACTGGTACTCCGCAGAGCGAGAGAGCGGCAACGAGACAGTCGTCGAGGAGGCCGACGGGGCGACGAACGCGCGCTACGTCGTCGCGAACGACGACGTTCGACGCGACGACGGTGACGACGTCGTTCCCTGCTGAGCGCGACTCCCCTCCGTCGCCGACCGACGCCCATTTGGCCGCCCGGTACCGACCGAAGACCGTGCAGTCCGTCGTACAGGCGCTCGACCCGTCGTTTCTCGCCGAGGTCGCCTCCCGCGTCGCGACCATCGCCGTCGCCATCGGCGTCGGCGTCTTCCTCGCCAACGTCGCCGTCGCCTTCGGCGCGGTGCGCTACATCACCGTCTTGGCGTATCCGCTGACGAGGCCCGCGAACCTCCCGCGGGAAGTCGGCACGGCGATTCTGACGACCACCGCGTCGACGACGGCGGGGTACGGGATGCTCGCTGAGTTCCGCGACTCGGGGATGTTGGACGACCGCGCGACGCTCGTCGCCGTCACCATCAACACGTTCTTCGGCTTCGTCCAGCACATCTTCACGTTCTACGCGCCGGTGCTGATTCCCATCCTCGGGCTTCGCGTCGGACTCATGTACGTCGGCGCGCGAGCGGCCATCGCGCTCGGCATCACGCTCGTCGGGATTCTGGCGGGCGCGCTGCTGCTGTCGGGACGAAACGTGAACTCCGAGGCGCTGCCCGACGAAATCGACGCGCCGGACCGCGAGGCGCGGTCGACGCCCGAGAAACTCCGCGGAGCGGCGACGAGCACGTGGAAGAAACTCCGCCGCATCGTCCCGCGTCTCGCCGTCGTCTACGCGCTCGTTACGCTGCTCGTAGAGACGAACTCGCTACAGGCGTTGACGAGCGTGGCCGACCCTCTGGCGACGCTCGTCGGTCTTCCGGGCGCGGCGGTGCCCGTCATCGCCGTCTTCGCGTTCGACACGACGACGGGCGCGGTAACCATCGCGCCGCAGATCGGGGGCGTGTTCACGCCGCGACAGGCGGTGGCAACGATGCTTCTCGGCGGCATCGTCTCCTTCGCCGTCTCGACGTTCAAGCGCTCGATTCCCTTCCAGTACGGCATCTGGGGGGCGAGTTTCGGCTCGAAAGTCGTCGCCGTCAACACCGCGCTGAAAGTCGTCTTCATCGGCGTTGCCGTCGCGGTGTTGCTCGTCCCCTGAACGAGGTCGGGGTCGGGGTTGGGGCCGGGATTTGGGCCGCGACCGATGGCGACCGATAGCGTCCGACTCACTCCTGTGGCGACTGCTCCTCGTACGGTTGAACGACGACGAAGCCGCCCTCGCCGGCGAACTGCAGTTGGAACGTCTCCCCCGAGGAGCGCCCGAGGAAGCTCTTGATGTTCAGGTCCCGCTTCGTGCTCGGCGAGACGTTGCTGCTCCAGGCGACGGTGGCGTTGGGGTCGGTGCTGACGGGCGTCGGCAGCACGAGCGGTTCGCCGTGGGTCGTGATGGCGACGTGACCCGGCCCCTTCAGGTAGACGTTGAACAGGCCGCCCGTCGACGTACCGGCGATGCTGTTCATCATCTTGATGTCCCACGTGACGCTCTCCTCGAACGCCAGCACGTCGTTGCCGTTGACGCTTATCTCGTCGTCGGCGTCCAGTTCGAGAATCTGGACCTCCTTTCCCTGGTCGGCGAGGTAGAGGTGACCCGACCCCGTCGCCTGCATCAGCACGGTCCCCTCGCCGGTCGCCTTCTTTTTCAGCATGCCCGTCAGTCCGCCGCCGGACTTCCGCTCGAAGGAGATATCGCCGGTGTAGCCGACCATCGCTCCCGCCTTCGCCATGACGCTCCCGTCCAGCGAGACGTCGAGCATCTTCGAGTTCTCGCGCTGGAAGACGTCGCCGCCCTCCTTCGGTCCGTGCGTTTCGAGGAAGTTGTCCAAATCCATAGTTCTTTCAGAGCCGACAGAATACGACTCTTCGAAGACGATACGCGGTTCGAGTAATAACTGTTTGCCAGCGAATCACGCGCCGAACGGTCGACCGACCACCGGTTCAGTCGTTCTCTCCGCCGGCGCGACTCTCGTCGGCGACGTTGCGGTCGCCCTTCGATTTCGACGCTTCCGGCGTGTGTTCGTCCGACGGGACGGTCAACGGTCCCGTCGCACGGCGGATGGCCAGCAACCCCCGCTGGACGACCATCAGCAGCACGATGGCGACCATGATGATAACCGCCTCCTCGACGCTCGTCAACAGCCCGAGGCCGACGATGAGCGTCGTCGCGCACGCCGGCGGATGTCGGAGGTCGGTAGCGAGCATCACCGCCGTCGTCAACCCCACCGCGACGGTGGCGCTGGCCATCAACCGGACGCCGGCCATCGAGAACGGGTCGAGCGGTTGGGTGGCGACGAGGCCGTCGGCCAACAGGTGATACGTGAGCATCCCGGCGACGACGCCGATGAAGTGACCGCCGACGACCCGCGTCGGGGCGCTGTCCTCGTCACCGATGCCGGTTGCCAGCACGTACGCCGAGGGTCCGAGACTCGGGAAGAGAAACGCCCGTCCGGTGACGAGCGCGGTCAGCCCGAGAACGGTCATCAGCGCCGCCGCGTGGACGCTCGCCGGTCCAGGTTTGTCCCGCCGCCAAGCCATCAGTCGGTGAGGGGGCGACCGTCTCTCGTCGGCGGTGCGACGTGGTCGACGAACTCGTCGACGCTCGGGTCGCGAACGGTGACGTGGACCTCGATGTCGCCGAGTTCGTCGGGGTTACCGACGGCGAAGTTGACGACGCCTTTCAGCGCCGCCTGTTTCTTCAGCGCGAACGAGAAGCCCGACTCGTCGCCCCGCTTCGCGAACTCGCGGCGGGCGGTGTCGAGAATCTCCTGTTCGTGCAGGAGGTCCGAGAACTCGTCGAGCGAGTGCGTCTCGGCGACGAGCCGGCCGGACTCGTGTTCGAGCTCCGCGTTCGGAAAGAGGTTCGTGATGGCGTCGGCGACGCGGTCCGTCACCTCGGTCGGCCGAACGGGCGCTTCGATGCGGACGTCGATACTGTATATCATCGCGTTCGTTCTCCTTCGGCGCTCGCTTCCGAGGTCTCACCGCGGACGACCGCCTGTATCCGCTCGCGGAACGCCTCCAGCGTGTCGGTGTTCTCGATGCGCACGTCGGCGCGTTCCATCGCCTCGCCCATCCCGAAGCCGAGTTCGCGTTCGTCGCGGGTGCGAAGCCCTTCGCCGCCGTCGTCCTCCCCGAGGTCGCGGCCGCGCTCGGAGAGACGCTCGGCGCGCACCTCGAACGGCGCTTCGATGCTCACGAGGTAGAAGTCGTCGCCGAACGCCTCCTCGAACCGGTCGACTTCGACGCCCGAGCGGATGCCGTCGACGAGGACGGCGTCGTGGTTCTCCAGTCGGTCTCGGACGAGCGGCAGCGACCGCGCGGCGACGGCGTCGGGGCCGTTCTCCTCGCGGAGCGCTTTGGCGATCTCGCCGTGGTGCTCGGCGGGGTCGAGGCCGCGGGCGCGGCACTCGGTGCGGATGACGTCGCCCATCGTGACGACTGGAATTCCAGTCTCGCGTGCGACGTTCGCGGCCTCGCCTTTCCCGCTGCCGGGCAGGCCGACGGTACCGATGACTCTCATTCGTCTCTCGATACTTGCAGGGCGGACTTAGGCTTGCTGTTCTCGCGGACGCCAGCACGCTTTTCCTCGGGCAGCGCCTTCGTTCACGTATGAGTGACCGTTCGCTTCTCGTCCGTGCGCTGTGGTTCGTGCTCGTCGGCTGGTGGGCGACGCCGCTCGTGGTCAACCTCGCGTGGTTTCTGACGGCGACGGTCGTCCTCCTGCCGCTGGGCATCAAACTCACGAACCTCGTCCCCACCGTGTTGAGCCTGAAAGAACCCCGCTCGCGCACCCAACCGGAGGCGGCGCGCGGCCAGCGCTCGCTTCTCGTCCGCGCGGTGTACTTCGTGGTCGTCGGCTGGTGGCTGAGTTGGTTCTGGGCGAACGTCGCCGCCTTCTTGGCCGTCACCATCGTCGGTCTGCCGGTCGCGTACTGGATGTTCAATCGGCTTCCGTACGTCACGTCGCTGTACCGCTTCGACGGGTGACACACGCTCTCACGGCTGTTCGCGCGGTGCGATGAACCACAATCGCTTTTTGGTCGGACCGAATCGTCGTAGTCGAGGGCACGTAGCTCAGTCTGGATAGAGCGTCGGACTTCTAATCCGACGGTCGTGGGTTCAAATCCCATCGTGCTCGCTCGGACTCACTTCGTTCGTCCTCGCTCGCACGATGTAGTCACACTCGCTACGCTCGCGTGACTCCCATCGTACTCGTAGAGACCGCCGAGCGCAGCGAGACGTGTCGGAACAGACTCACGGGGGATTTGAATTACGGAACGAGCGAAGCGAAGTTCCGGTGGTTCAAATCCCATCGTGCTCGCTCGGGTTCACTTCGTTCACCCTCGCTCGCACGATGTAGTCTCGTTCGCTACGCTCGCGTGACTCCCATCGTGCTCGCTCGCTTCGCTCGCGTGACTCCCATCGTGCTCGCTCGCTTCGTCTGCGGGCGACTCGTGGGTCGCCTACAGGCAAGCGAGACGGCTTCTCCGCCTCACCCTGCTCACGAGACTCTCATCTCTTCTCGGCTACCCGTTACTACTCTTGGCCGTGTACCGGGAACGCGACCTCCACCGTCGTGTGGTACTCGACGATTTCGTCGTTCTCGACTTTTGCGGTCCAGTCTTCGACCTCGATGCCGCTGATGTCGTCGATGGTCTTGTTCGCCTCTCGGAACGCCTCCTCGGCGGCGTCTTGCCACGATTCCTCCGAGGTGCCGAGCACTTTCACTATTTTGATTGCGGTCATGCGCGACACCGTACCACGACGGTCGGGATGTGACTTTTGTCGTTCGTGGCTGTCTCTCACCGCGGAGCGAGAGTCGCCTCCGGCGATCAGAGTCGGCGACGCGGTCCATCGAAAGCCCGGTTAGGCGTCCTCTCGACCGGTCACCCAGACGACGTAGCTGTCGGGACTCCGTCCCTCGGGCGCATCGAAGACGACCTCGAACTCCCACGTCGCGTCCGGGGCGAGCGTATCGCGGTACTCCTCCTGCTGTTCGGGGTACTCTCTGGCGCTGTCGTCGCTCTCGTCCGCGCGAGGGGCGACGTGGACGGTAACGAGTTCGTACGTCGTGTCGCCGGTGTTCCGTATCACTCCCTCCACGCCGCTCTCCCCGTCGCGCTGGAAGTAGCTGTGTCGGTCGATTTCGAGGTCCTGCTGTGACTGCTCGCCGACCGTCCCCTCCACGTCGCTCTCGTTGCCGGTCGTCTCGTTGTCGACCGTTTCGTTCCCGGCGGTCTCGTCGTCGGCAGTCTCGTTGCCGGCGGTCCCTTCTGTTTCGCCGGTCTCCTCCGTCTCGGCTGCCTCCGTCTCGTTGCCGGCGTCCGCGGCACCATCGGTTCCGTTCTCTCCCTCCTGGGCTTCGTCGCCTCCGTCGCCGCCGGCCTCTCCGCCCATATCGGCACAGCCTGCGACTCCCGCTGCGAGAACTGTCGTCGCGATACCTCGAACGAACGTCCGACGATTCTCCGACATGGCTCTCACCTGTCTGCGTGTTGGGAGATGAGCGAGTTGTCGGTTGGGCTTGTATTTGGAAGCGACGGTCGCACCGGCGGGAGCGGCGGCTGTCGACTCGGACGCCGGTGCCGCCGAGACGCCGAGGGCGACGCGGTCGGTCGAGAAACGGCGTCGCCACTCGGAAGCGCGGTCGACGCGAAAAATGCGGAATCGGCGAACGGGCCGACGGTCGAGAGACGGTTCGAAGCGGTTGCGGTGGGTCGCGGCTGTGAATTAGCCGAGCTTCACATCGACTGAGTCGAACTACGTTCGACTGCCACTGAAAATCGGGCGTTGCCCGATCTTCACATCGCGCCGCCCATGCCGCCCATACCGCCCATGCCGCCCATGCCACCGCCGCCCGGCGGCATCTCGTCGTCGCCGCCGTCGTCGGTCGAGGCGCGGAGGTCGCCCGCCGCGATGACGTCGTCGATGCGGAGGATCATCACGGCCGCCTCGGTGGCGGACTCGATGGCCTGCGTCTTGACGCGGAGGGGTTCGACGACGCCCTCCTCGTTCATGTCGATGACGTCGCCGGTGTAGGCGTCGAGACCCGCACCGAACTCGCCGCCGTCGTGCCGGGAGCGCAGGTCGACCAGCGAGTCGATGGAGTCGAGACCCGCGTTCTCGGCGAGCGTGCGCGGGATGACCTCCAGCGCGTCGGCGAACGCCTCGATGGCGAGCTGCTCGCGGCCGCCGACGGAGTCGGCGAAGTCGCGGAGCTGGAGCGCGAGCTCCGTCTCGGGAGCGCCGCCGCCGGGCAGCACTTTCCCGTCTTCGAGCGTCGTGCGGACGACGCCGAGGGAGTCGTCGATAGCGCGCTCGACCTCGTCGACGACGTGTTCGGTGCCGCCGCGGAGGATGAGCGTCACGGACTTGGCCTCTTCGACGTCCTCGACGAAGATGCGCTCGTCGCCGCCGACGTCCTTCTGGGCGACGGAGCCGGCGAAGCCGAGGTCGTCCTCCTCGATGTCGTCGACGTTGGAGACGACGCGGCCGCCCGTCGCGCGGGCGAGGCGCTTGAGGTCGCCGCTCTTGGCGCGGCGCACCGCCAGAATGCCCTCTTTGGCGAGGTAATGCTGGGCCATGTCGTCGATGCCGTCGCCGACGAACACGACGTCGGCGCCGACGTCGACGAGCTTGTCGACCATCTCGCGCAGCTGTTTCTCTTCCTGGTCGAGGAACTGCTGGAGCTGGTCGGGGTCGGTGACGTTGACCTCGGCGTCGATCTCGGTCTCCTTCACTTCGAGCGCGCCGTCGAACAGCGCCACGTTGGCGTCTTCGACCGCGTACGGCATGTTGTCGTTGACGCGTTCCTTGTCGACGATGACGCCCTCGACGAGCTCGGAGTTGTCGATTGCGCCGCCGACGACCTTCTCGACGCTGACGTTCTCGGTGTCGATGTCGTCCTCGTCGGCGACGGCGAGCACGGCGTCGACGACGAGTTCGGCGAGCTGGTCTTTGGCGCTCTCTGCGCCCTTACCCGTCATCGCCGTCGCGGCGATTTTGACGAGCGTCTCGCGGTCGTCCTCGGAGACGTCGATTGCCTGCTCGTTCAGGATCTCCTTCGCCTTCTCGGCGGCCTGCCGGTAGCCCTGCGCGACGGTGGTCGCGTGGACGTCGGAGTCGAGAAGCTCCTCGGCCTGGTCGAGGAGTTCACCGGCGACGACGACGGCGGACGTGGTACCGTCGCCGACCTCGTCCTCCTGCGTCTCGGAGACTTCGACGATCATGTTCGCCGCGGGGTGGTCGATGTCCATCTCCTTGAGGATGGTCACGCCGTCGTTCGTGACGACGACGCCGCCCGAGGAGTCGACGAGCATCTTGTCCATCCCCTTCGGGCCGAGTGTCGTGCGGACCGACTCCGCGACGGCTTTGCCCGCGGTGATGTTCATCGACTGCGCGTCCTTTCCGGACGTTCGCTGACTGTCCTCCGAGAGTACGATCATGGGCTGATTGCCCATCCGGCGTCGCTGAGACATAATCACTCCGGGATTGTTTGTGATTCTATAAAAACCTATCGAACGATGCTATGCCAAAACGGCACACGGTGTGGCTTTGACAGCGAAATCGAACGTCCGCTCGCTGTGGGTATAAGTAGTCGACAACGGTTCGGAGGCGTCGCGCTCAGTCCGAGGAGACGTCGAATCCGCGGGTGAGTTCGTTGTGTTTGCGTTCGAGGAACGAGTACACCGCGCCGTGGGGTGCGCCGTCGAGCAGCATCCCGGCCGCGCGGCGGACCGCCTCGACCTCCTCGGGTTGGCCGATGATGCCGAGCGTCGAGCCGTAGATGACGACGTCCGCGCCGCTGAGTTCCTCCATCAGTTCGCGCGTTCGGCCGTTCTCGCCGATGAGTCGACCTTTCTGGCGCTGGAGGTCGTTCTTGTTTCGCGTCTGCTCGTCGAGGTCGATGAGGTCGAACATCCGCATCTCGTCGTTCAGAAGCGACAGCGCGGCCTCGGGGGAGAATCCGCGACCGATGGCCTGGACGATATCCGGCGCAACGAGACCCGTGACGGGGTCGCCGACCGAGTCGATGGCGACCGACCCGGACTCGGAATCGATGTCGAGGCGGACCTCCGCCTGACTCTCGATCTCGCGCATGGTCTCGCCGCCGTCACCGATGAGAACACCGATGCGGTCCTGCGGTACCTTCACGTGTTGCATGATGCGTGCTACCCGTCGGAGCCGTTTAAGATTTCCCTCAGCGCCGCCCCCTCGGTTCTCGATACCGTCACTCACGCGGCCGGACGTCTCCGGTTCCGGAGTCGCCGACGCAGTATCGGCGCGAGGTCCTCGCCGCGCAGGAGCGCGAACCCGACGACGATGACGCCGAACCCGACGAGCGTGAGCGTCGTGATGGCTTCGTCGAGGAAGAACCACCCGATGGTGACGGCGACGACGGGGATGAGATACGAGATGAGGTTCACTTCCAGCGGCCCGATGGTCTCCAGGAGGTAGAAGTAGACGGCGAAGCCGACGCCGCTGGCGACCACCGCGAGGTAGAGCAGGAGCAAGATGGCCGTCGCCGTCGGGCGAACCGCCGCGAGCGACTCGCCGATGGCGGCGCTGAACGCCAGCTGTAGCAACGCGCCGGGAACCATCGCCCAGCCGGTGAGCGCGACGACGGACATCGTCGGCTGGTAGCGGCGGATGAGTACGCTGCCGAGCGTCACGCTCGTCGCCGCCAACAGGACGAGTCCCTCGCCGAGGACCGACTCGCCGAACAGGTTCGACGGGTCGGGCTGAATCACCAGCGCGACGCCGACGAACCCAACGAACAGCCCCAGAACGTACCGCCGTGAGAAGCTCTCGTGCGGTAGCAGCCCCCACGCGATGAGCGGCGTCAGAATCGGGATGAGACTGTAGATGATGGCGGCGACGCCGCTCGTGGTGTACTGCTGGCCGAGGTACAGGAGACCGGTACCGCCGATGAAGAAGACGCCCGCGCCGAAGACGGCTACCCAGTCGTCTCGCGTCCGCGGCAGCCACGCGTCGCTCGTCGCGGCGGCGAAGCCGAGAAGCAGGAGCGCCGACAGCAGGTAGCGCCCCGCGGCGAAAAGCAGCGGCGGGACGTAGTCGAGTCCGGCTTTGATAGCTGGGAACGCCGCCCCGAACAGCAGCGGCAGGAGGAGAAACAACCCGACCGTCCGCGCGCGGTTCATAGCGTCGGTACGCCGTCAGTCGAATTAACCTTCTGCGGCGGTTTCGCGGACTATCCGGCGACCGAGCGACTTCTCTCGCGGAAGCGACCCGATTCGGACGCCTACACTCCGCCGAACACGTCCGGCCGCACCTTCGCTCGTTCGTCCTCGGTCAGACGGTACGGTTCGACGGACTCTCGAATCCCGCCTTCGGGCCGCCGCGACTGGTGCGCCTCCAGAAAGTCGGCGATTCGGTCGGCGGCGTACCGCTTCATCTCCCCGCTCAGCAACTCCCCGGTGCGGTACTCGCGCGCGAGTCGTTCGACGGTCTCGTCGTCCGACTCGAAGAACGAGAACAGCAGTTGGTACGCCACGTCGACCTCCGGGTCGCCGCCCTTCTCTCGGTGTTCGTCGATGTCCGACCGACCGCCCGAAAAGGCGTATTTCGACACCTTCTCTCGAACGGTCTCGCGGTCGTCGGTGAGGTAGATGCTCGGGTCGTCGCCCGAACTGCTCATCTTACCGCCGCCGCCGCCCAGTCGGGGGAGGAACTTCGAGAGTAGTGCGCCCGGCTTCCCCACGTCGTAGCGCTGTTTTCCGGCGATGTCGCGGCAGACGCGGATGTGCGGGTCCTGGTCGACGGCGATGGGGACGAGCGTCGGGTGACGGCCGCGGAGCAGTTGGGGCAACAGGAGATGCGTCGCCTGCATCGCCGGATAGAACCCCAGTCCGACGTTCGGCGGGTCGCCGTAGGTCGCGTCGACCGTCGCGGGCGTGATCTCCTTGGCGAACTCGGCGGCGAGCGGGTAGAGTACGTCGGCGTCGGCGGTGTCGACGACGAAGCGCGTCCGCTCGGGGTCGAACCCGACCGCGACGAGGTCGCGGAGATTCTCGCGCGTGTGGTCGTGAATCTCCTCGAAGGAGAGGTCCTTCGAGAAGTACTTCTCGTCGTCGGAGAGCGGGACGTAGACGTACGCGCCCGTCTCCGCCTGCAGCCACTTCGCGAAGTAGAAGGGGAGGACGTGGCCGAGATGCATCGGCCCCGACGGTCCTCGGCCGGTCACGACCGAGACGGTCTCGCCGCGACTGGCGGCGCTCGTGAACCGGTCTACGTCGCGGCCGGCGTAGAACACGCCGCGGCGGAGCAGGGGGTGCGGCGGCTGCGGGAAGGTCGATAACTGTTCGTCTGTCAGTCGGTCTGCGCCGAACTGGTCGAGGAGGCGGTCGTAGTCGACCTCGCCCTCGACGCTGTACGGTGTGACGGTGAAATCGGGCATCTGCTGGTGGATTAGTTCGTCGTGGTAGTCGAACGCGGTGCGAGCGAGAAGAACGGAGTGAGCGCCCGCGTCGGGGTCACCGGGTTACGCCGCGGCGACGACGACGGCGGGACTGTCCGCTCCCGAGGCGGGCGACCACCAGCGCCAGGGAGCGGCGTTCATCGTCATCGAGTAGATGGGGAGAGGGAAAAAGCGTGTCGACGAGTACGCTCAGATGCTCAGCGTCCCGGCGTCCGCGATGGATTGCATACGTCGGAGTGTCGACACCTGTTGCCCATACCGCAGGTTGCATCGTCGTGAGAGTTGTCTCTGCGGCCGACGACCGGCTACGGCTCCGGTTCGACCTCGGTGACGTACTCGCGCAGTTCCTCGCCGGTCACGTCGAGACCCTGTCGGGAGAAGAAGTTCGCGACGTTCTCGCAGTCGCGGTCGAGGAACTCGGCGGCGTTGGGGTGGTGAACCGTCACGGCCTGCCCGAGGTCGATGATGACGAGCTCGCCCTCGTGGATTATCATGTTGTACTCCGAGAGGTCGCCGTGGACCAACCCGGCGCCGTGGAGGCGTCGCATGTACTCGCGGACGACTTCGTACGCCGTCTGCGGGTTTTCGACGTTCACCTCCGCGAGGCGGCGCGCGCGCTCCTCGACGAGGCCGACGAGTTCCATCACGAGCACGTTGCGCTCGACGGCGATGGGCGTCGGCACGCGGACGCCCGCCTTCTGGGCGCGTTCGAGGTTGGCGAACTCCTTTCTGACCCACGCGAGCACGATCTTTCCCTTGTCGTTGCCGATGCCCTCGAAGCGCGGGTCGCCTTCGAGGTACTCGCGCATCTGTTGGAAGTTCGAGGCGCTTATCCGGTATATCTTCACCGCGACGTCGGTGTCGTCGGCTCCGAGCGCCTCGTAGACGTTCGCTTCCTTGCCGGTCGAGATGGGGCCGCCGAACGCTTCGATGTAGCCGTCCTGAACCAGTTTGTAGATGGCCGCGAACGTGGCGTCGTCGAACACCGACTGCTCGACTTTGAACTGGTCGGCGTCCTTGATGCGCTTTCTGAACTGGCTGAACTCGCGGTCCCGGCGGCGTGCGATACGGTCGGCCTCCGTGTCGGAGACGTCTATCTCCTCCCACTCGTCTCCGAAGCCGTCGGCGGCGTCGGGCGCTATCAGGCCGAACTCGTCAGTCATTCGTGAAGGGCTACGAGCGCCGGCGTTAAAAGACTCACAGGTGCGGACCAGCGGTCGTTCCACGTCGTCGCTTCGGTCCGTAGACCCCGAACCGCATCGAACTACGACTGGCTACTGGATGTGCCCTTCTTCGCGCAACTGCTCGGCCTCCTGCTTCTTGTAGCGCCAGGTCACGTCGGCTTTCTCGTCCTGCCAGTCCCACGGTTCGACGAGGACGACGTCGTCTTCGCGTATCCAGATGCGTTTCTGCATCCGGCCGGGAATGCGAGCGGTCCGTTCCGTGCCGTCCGCGCAGCGAACCTTCACGCGGTTTGCGCCGAGCATGTTCGTCACGACCGCGAACTCCTCGTCGTCGTTCGGCATTCGAAGGTTGTTGCGCCCTTCGTTCTCGCTCATAAGGGCCGTTCGTCGTCGTAATTGTTAAAACCGCCGTTGAAAGCCGAACGGGCGACAGAACGACCTCTCCCGCGACGCGACCGGTGGTTTTACCGGACAGACGCGAGGAGTATCGGGTATGCTCGACAAGCTCGGTACGTCCGGCGTTCTCGGCGTCGTTCTGCTGCTCGCGGGAATCGGTATCGTCGCCTATCAGGCACCCATCGTCGCCGCCGGCCTCGCGCTCGTGCTGGCGGGCGTCGGTCTCGTCGCGCAGGGAATCGTCAAAAGTACGATGCAGGCGTTCGGCTTCGCCTGAGCGGGCGCTCCACTCTCGAACCGGGCGACCGCTACTGCTTCGCCTGCCGAATCTTCTCGCGACCCGGCGCGACGAGTTCGTCGAGGTACGCCGCCAGCGCGCCTTTGGCGTCCGCCGGATGCAACTCGCCGGATTCGAGGTCCGCCGCCAGCGACTCGTAGTCGTCGTATTCGAGGTTACCGCCGTACTTCTCGGGGCGTTCGACGACCACCGTCTCGAAGCGCGGGAAGACGTGGTACTCGAAGATCTGGAGGACGGGGTTCTCGCGGTCGTTGCCCTCCTCGTCGGGGTCGGGGTCGGCCGTCGGCGGGCAGTACGCGCCGTTGACCTTCTCTTCGATCTCCTCGGTCGAGTCCTCCATCGAGATGGTGACGCCTTTCGAGGAGGACATCTTCCCGACGCCGGAGCCGAGGTCGGCGATGAGCGGCGTGTGCAGGCAGGTCGGTGACTCCTCACCGATGCTCGGCAGCGTGTCGCGGGCGAGCATGTGGACCTTCCGCTGTTCCATCCCGCCGATGGCGAGGTCGACGTCGAGGTAGACGATGTCGAGCGCCTGCATCAGCGGGTACACCGCCTGCGAGACTTTCACCGCCTCGCCGCTCTTGATCTCGGCCATCGCCCGCTCGGCGCGCGACATCGAGGTGTTCAGTTCGAGCGCGTGGAGGTCGAGGATGTACTCGCGGTCGAACTGGAACTCGGAGCCGAGCACGAACTCCGTCTTCGACTCGTCGAGGCCGTAGGCGACGAACTGCTCTCTCATCCGCTCTGCGGTCTCGCGTATCTCCTCGAACGTCCCCTTGTCGTTGAGGTAGGCGTGGACGTCGGCCAGAAGCACGGTGACCTCGAAGCCCGCCTCCTGCAGGTCGATGAGCTTCGTCGCCGTCAGCATGTGACCGATGTGGAGGACGCCCGACGGCTCGTAGCCGACGTACGCCCGCTTGCCCTCGGGTGATTCAGCTAGCGTGCGTACCTCGTCCTCGGTGACCACCTCGGAGGCGTTCCGGGTGATTCGCTCGTAGGCGTCCATACTCGTACCGAGCGTGGGGTGTGGGATATGACTTCTGGAAGTGTGTCAGGGCGTCCGAGGGTTCAAACCGGATGACGGGACCACTCCCCGGCGTGCGCTGAGCATCGCCGCGGAGCGAGTCGAGGCGGGTGTCCGGAACGCCGCTCCGCGACTGCGAGTTCCGGCTGTCAGCCCACCGGTGACGGTGCCCTCGGAGCGACGCATCGGGGGCGTCAGGGACGCTCCAGCACCTCGTAGTAGTCGTCGAACACCTCGATGGTCGCCTTGAACAGACCGAGCAGAATCGGTCCGTAGAACAGCCCCATCGGACCGAGGAGGTACACGCCACCCAGAACGCCGACGAGGATGACCGCCGAGTTGAGTGCCGACCCTCGATTTATGAGGTACGCCCGCAGGTAGTCGTCGATGAGCGCGACGATGGTCACGCCGTACGCAGCCAGCAGCACGGCGGCGAGGAGTCTATCGACGACGACGAGATACAGCACCGCCGGACCGACGACGACGCCGACGCCGAGAACCGGGATGAGCGCGACCACCATCATCACCAACGTCCAGAACCCCGCGTTCGGGATGCCGGCGACGAAGAGACCGGCACCCGCGACGATACCCTGGACGACGGCGACGAGGACGTGTCCCTCGAGCACGGCCCACGTCATCGCGTTCGTCTGCGCGACGAGTTCGTCCTGCACCGCCTCGGGGAGCGGCGTGACGTACAGGAGCCACGCGACCAGTCGGTGACCGTCCTTCAGCAGATAGTAGAGCACGAACACGAACAGGAGCACGCCGAACGTCGCGTGCACTCCCGCGCCGACGATGCCGGAGCTCTGTTCGGCGAGCATCGACGAAACCTGTCCGAGAGCGGTGTTCAGCTGCGAACGAATCGACATCTCGACGCCCACCGACCGCTCTATGAGCGACTCGATCACCGGCAGCCGGGGGAGCTCTTCGAGCTCTCCCGGAACGACGCTGCCGCCGCTGGCGAGTCGGTACACCAGCAGTCCGAGCGGGAGGACCACGCAGAGAACCGACAGCGCCACCAGCGCGGCGGCAGAGAGCCGCGTCCCGACCCGGGCTGCGAGCCGCTGCTGAAGCGGGTAGAGCACGAACGCGAGCAGCGCCGCGGCGAGCAGATACGTGAGAAACGGCAGGAGGATAAGCGCAGCGACGATACCCAGCGCGGTCACTAACACGCCCGCGAAAACGAGACGAACGCTGGCACCGCTGACCTCGCGCGAAGACATACCGTGTCTCTCAACGCGAGGACGAATGGGTCTTGGGCCGGGTCTCCGGAGCCGAACGGACGGCCGGACCGGGGCCGTCCGCCCGTCTATCGACCGCGGTTCTCGGCGCGGTGCTCGGAGATGATCTGGTCGACCATCGCCGAGTTCTGGTCGCGGCGACGCTCCTCGGCGCGCTCTCTCCAGTCGTCGATGACCTCCTCTACGTCGCTCTCGCGGGCGACGGCGAGTTCGTCGACCTCCTGCATCGACACGTCGTCGGCGGGACCGACTGGAATCTCGGCCTCGAACAGCAGCTCGTCGGCGACGTCCGAGAGGCCGCCGTCGCGGAGGACCACCCGCGGTTCGGTCTCCGCGAGCAGTTCGGCGGTGCGTCGACCCGCACCGCTGGCGTCGCGGAGGTACACCACGTCCCCTGACGCCAGACCGAACTGTTCTTGAGCCGCTTCGATGGCGTCGTGCGTGAACTGCTCGACGACCTTCACCGCGACGAGGTCGCGGTCGCCCGCCACGTCCGAGAAGTTCGAGTGGTCGAGCTTCCACAGCGTCTTCAGGCGGTCGAGTTTGCGCTGTAGCTCCTCGGCGCTCTCCTCGGCCTGGTCGCGTTCGCGCTCCAGTCGCTCGTTCTCGCGCTCCAAGCGGTTGACCTCGCGCCGCTCGCGAGCCTCGCGGCGTTCCTTCCGTCGGGCGTCGGAGAGTTCGCGCTCGTACTCCGCGATAGTCTCGTCTTTCGTCTCCAGACGGGCCTTCAGGTCGTCCGCGTGTTCTTCGAGGCGCTCGACCCGCCGTTCGAGTCGCTTGATGCGTTTTTCCTCCTCGGTGAGTTCGCGCGGTTCGTGCGTCGACTGGTCCTCGTCGTCGTCCTCGACGTTGGGGTCGAGCTCCCGAAGCACGGCTTCGACGGGCTCCTCCTCGGCGAGAACGCGCGCGATGACCTCGCTGCGGTCGACGTTCGGCGGCACCTTCCGCGTGATGCGCGCGAACTGGTCCTCGTGGTCGTCGTACGCGAACAGCGCCGCCGCCAGCGCGTCGCGCTCGTGGTCGTTGTCGTAGTCGACGTTCCGAGTCCGGTGCAGTTTCTCGTCGACCGGGAGGTCTCTCGGCGGGGCCCAGCCGACGGCCTCGAAACTCCGGCGGAACTTCTCGACGGTCTCGGGCATCGGCTGCACGTCGGCGGCGACGATGGTCGGCCGCCCGCGCTCGATGAGCCACTCGACGACGTCCGCGGTGTCGTCGGTTCGCGACGAGTAGACGTCGAGGACGTTGCCGTCGAGGTCCGCGACGGCGACGGCGGTGGTCGTGCCGGGGTCGATGCCGACGATGACGCGGTCGCGCCGTTTCACGAGCGGTTCGAACTCGACGCCGTCGCGTCGCTCGCGCTCGATTTCGACCCGTACGTCGCCGGAGCGGTTCGCCGAGACGGGGATGTCCTTGGGACGCGCTTCGACCGTGAAGACGGCGTTCGAGAAGCCGCCGTACTTCTCGGTCGCGTCTCGTTCGTACTCCAGTCCGGCTTCGTCGAGTTCGGACTCTATCTCGCGGGCGCGACGCCTGACGTTGCCGTGGATGCGCCGCGTGTACCGGTCCTGGCTCCATCCGCCTTTACCGGTCGAGCGACCGCGCGAAACCTTCACCGTCGTCGTGTTGGTGAAGGCGCTCACCTCGTAGCCGACGTTGCCGAGCGCGAGGCGCGCGGCGGCCTCCGCCTCCTTCATCGGCTTCTTGCCGTAGGGGACGCCGTGGCGGGAGGCGACCCGCGACAGCGGTTCGGGGCGCTCCGCGCCGGTCACCTGGACGAGTTTCGTCCCCTCGGGGAGCCACCGCAGAAAGTGGACGAGCGCGTCCTTGTCGGCGGCGAGTTCGTACATGTTGTCGGTCGCTATCATCGCCGGTTCTCGCGCTTCGACCAGTCGTCTCAGCTTCCGAAGCGAGACCACGTCGCGTTCCACCTCGTCGCCGTCGAGGGCGACGAGCGCGTAGGAGGGCGCGTCTCCGCGAACGTCACCGCTCTGGATGTCGACGCCGAAGACGACGGAGTCGAGCGCACGCGTCCGAGCGTTCACGCTGACGGAATAAGTGGTCAGTGAGTAAATACCCCACGCCGGAACCGACGGGCGGCTTTCGGGGACCGGCGGATTCTACTCGGCGTCCGGGTACGGAATCTCGACCCGTTGGCCGTCCTCGGCGACGAACGACTCGCCGTCGAACGCTTCCGCGGCTTCCTCGGCCAACTGCGAGGCGTCGCCCGCGTAGCGCGAGGAGATGTGCGTCAGCGCGAGACGCTTCGCGCCCGCGCGCTGCGCGACGTCGGCCGCCTCCCTCGCCGTCGAGTGCGCCGTCTGGCGGGCGCGTCCGGCGTTGTCGGAGGCGAACGTCGCGTCGTGAATCAGCAGGTCCGCGTTCTCGGCGACGTCGACGGTCGCCTGTACCGGGCGGGTGTCACCCGTGTAGACGAACGTTCGCCCCGGTCGCGGTTCGCCGACCACTTCCTCGGGGTCGACGACCCGGCCGTCGTCGAGTTCGACCGACTCGCCCTCGTGGAGCCTGCCGAACTTCGGCCCGACGGGGACGCCCAGCGACTCGGCCCGCTCGCGGTCGAACCGCCCGGGTCGGTCGTCCTCGACGAGCGCGTAACCCTGCGAGCGCGTCCGATGGTTGGTCTCGAACGTCCGAACCTCGTACTCCTCCGCTTCCAGCGCCGTCGCCCCGGCGCTCACCTGGTGGACTCGAACGGGGTAACTCGGCCGGTAGCCGCCCGCGTGGACGAGGTGCTCGATGTGTTCTCTCGACCCGCGGGGTGCGTGGATGGCCAGCGCCTCCTCGCGGCCGTTGAAGTCCCACGACTGTATCAGGCCGGGGATGCCGAGGATGTGGTCGCCGTGCAGGTGTGTGACGAACAGGTGGGAGACGCCGAAGCCGGTTCCGAAGCGCATCATCTGCCGCTGAGTTCCCTCGCCGCAGTCGAAAAGCAGGCGCTCGCCCTCCCGGTTGAGGAGGACGGCGCTGGGGGCCCGCTGCGTCGTCGGAACGGCCCCGCTGGTTCCTAAGAAGGTCACGCGCATCGACATACACGCTGTGAGACGGGCACGGGCTAAACCCGTGTCGGATACGCCGTCGAGTCGGTGCCGGGTACGACGGTCCGTCTCTCACAGACGCGTTCGAACTGCAGAAACGAGGTCAAAACCCCCCGACTGCACCGACTGCGCCGACTGTGGCGACTCCGAGGTCGACGCTCCAAACTGTTCACGCACAGAAAACTATCCGAACGAACACTGTATTACTTTAGGGAACGTTCGAATTGGACAGAGTACATGAACCAGACGACAGCCGTCAGCGTGCTGACGGCGCTCTTGGTGGTGCTGGCCGGATGCACTGGCGGGATTTCAGAGGACGGCCCCTCGACCGACGCGTCGGTCGATACGCAGACCGACCACGTCGACGGGAGCGATGGAACCGTCCGCTTCTACGTGAGCGACGAGCGCAACGCTATCGGCGACTTCGCACACCTCAACGTCACGATCACGAAAGTCGGACTGAAGCCGACGACCCGCGACGAGACGAACGCCACCGAGACGGCGAACGGAACGGCGAACGGGACGGCGACCGAAGCCGACGACTCGGCACCCGAGGAAGGGTGGCGCGAGTTCGACGTCGACGAACGAACTGTCGACCTCACGCGACTTCAGGGCGCTAACTCGACGTCGCTCGGGGAACTGAACGTCTCCGGCGGAAGTTACGGGAGTGTCTTCATCTACGTCTCGTCGGTGAACGGCACCCTCGAAAACGGAGAGGAAGTGCGCGTAAAACTGCCGAGTGACAAACTGCAACTTCACAAGGGGTTCACGCTCGGAAACGGCGAAGCGGTCGACTTCGTCTTCGACGTTTCCGTCTTCGAGGCGGGAAAGAGCGGGAAGTACATCCTCAAACCCGTCATCGATCAGTCCGGGACGGGCGAAGAAGTCGAAATCGTCGACGTCGACGCCGAGGACGACGAGCCGACGGACCGCGGTTCCGATGCGTCCGGAAAGTCCGATACGGGCGAGAACGGCTCGAGTACGAACGAGACCGGTCGGACGAACGAGACGACGACCGAGGCGGCTCTCATCGCGTCGAGTTCGGATAGCTGGTCGTCGGTCGGCGGGTAGGTCGAACGAGTCGAACGACCGCGAGAGGTGCGTCGAACCGACCGATTCTTACGTCGTTGCCGACAATACCGAGCCAATGGACGCCCCCCTGTGGACCGATGCGCACGCACCGGACCTCGCCGACCTCCCGCAGGCGGCTGTGCGAGAGCGACTCGCTCGCACCGTCGACGAACCGATGAACCTCGTCGTTCAGGGGCCGCCGGGTGTGGGAAAGACGGCGGCGGTCCGAGCGCTCGCCCGCGAGACGCACGAGGACGTCGACAACGACCTCGTCGAGATTAACGTCGCCGACTTCTTCGGCCGGACGAAGAAGGAACTCCGGGAAGACCCTCGCTTCGAGTCGTTTCTCGCCGGTCGCAGCCGGATGGCCAAACGCGACATGATAAACCGCGTGCTCAAGGAGTCGGCGAGCTACGCGCCCGTCTCCGGCGAGTACAAGACCATCGTCCTCGACAACGCCGAGGCCATCCGCGAGGACTTCCAGCAGGCGTTGCGCCGCGTGATGGAGCAGCACCACCGGACGACGCAGTTCGTTATCACGACGCGGCAGCCGACGAAACTCATCCCGCCGATTCGCTCGCGCTGTTTCCCGGTGCCGGTTCGCGCACCGACGACCGACGAGACCGTCGAAGTCCTCCGAGGCATCGTCGACGCCGAGGAGGTCGACTACGACGAAGACGGTCTGGAGTACGTCGCCGGATTCGCCGGCGGCAACCTCCGAAAGGCGATTCTCAGCGCGCAGGCGACCGCCGCCGCCGCCGACGGACTGACGATGAACGCGGCGTTCGAGACGCTCGGCGACGTCGGCGACGACGAGGCGCTCCGCGACGTCCTCGCCGAGGCGAGGGCGGGGGAGTTCAAAGCCGCCCGCAAAGCCGTCGACGACCTCCTCGACGAGGGATACAGCGGCCAAGAGCTGCTCGGCGAACTGCTCCGCGTCGCTCGGACCGACTACAGCGGCGACGACCTCGCGCGCCTCCACCGACTCGCGGGGCAGGTCGACCTCGACCTGGCGACGGGAACGGACGACCGAATCCACGTCTGTCACCTGCTGACCGAGTGGTCGCCCGCGGGTGGGGCCGCGTAGATGGCCCCGCTCTCACCCCGCCGCGTCGCGGCGGCGGTCCCGCGGCAGTTCGCCCCGTCGGCGCGGCGCTACGCGCTCCCGCCGGCGCTTCTGGCCGTCCCGCTCTCGGTGCTCGTCCCCCCGGTGGGGCTTCTCTGCGTCGCGGTCGCGCTGTTCGTCCTCTGGTTCTTCCGCGACCCCGACCGCACCGCCCCCGAGTCGGGGTTCGTCTCGCCGGCCGACGGCCGCGTCTCGGTCGTCCGACGCGAGGGCGACCGCGTCCGCGTCGGCGTGTTCATGAACGTCACCGACGTCCACGTCAACCGCGCGCCCGCCGACGCCGACGTCGAGTCGGTGACGCACCGACCCGGCGCGCACAGACCGGCGTTCTCGAAGGATTCGGAGCGAAACGAACGCGTCGACGTCGACTGCGGCGAGTTCGAGATATCGCTCATCGCCGGCGCGTTCGCCCGGCGCATCCACCCCTACGTCGAAGAGGGAACGACGCTCGAACGCGGGCAACGAGTCGGTCACATCGCCTTCGGCAGTCGCGCCGACGTGTTGCTCCCCGAGCGGTTCGACGCGACGGACCTCTGCGTCGAGAAGGGCCAGCGCGTCCGTGCGGGCGAGACGGTCGTAGCGCGACAGTCCTGACGAAATCCCGCACCCGCGTTCTGCGAACGGAGAGACGTGTTCCTCTACTCAGAACATCGTTCGTCGCCGAAGTCGGTCGCTCCGCCCTAATCGTCGTTCCGCCTCAATCGTCGCTCCGCAACACGTGAACGTGCCTGACGAGCGAGCGGTGCACCCGCCGTTCGAACGTCTCGTCGACCGTCCACCCGGCGCTCTCCGCTTCCTCGCGCCACGAGCGGTCGGCGACGAGGACGCCCCGCGGCGCGACGCGGTACGCTTCGTCGAGCGCCCCCGAAACGAGGTCTCGGAGCGAGTGCCGCGCGATTTTCGACTGACGGCCGTACGGCGCGTCGAAGACGACGCCGTCGACGGCGTCGTCGCAGAAAGGGAGGGCGGTGGCGTCGCCGCGGACGACGTGGGCGTCGCCGTCGACGTAGGCGTCGAGATTTTTTCGCGCACCGGCGGCCATCTTCGCCTGCGCGTCGACGCCGACGGGCGTCGCGCCGACGAGTCCCGCTTCGATGAGCGTGCCGCCGGTGCCGCACATCGGGTCCAACATCCGGGCACCCGGCTTCGCTCCGGCGATGTTGGCGAACGCGCGGGCGTCGAGCGGCGCCATGCTCCCCGGTTGGAAGAACGGTCGGTCGGTCGGCTTTCTGCTCCCGTAGTCGCGGACGCTCTCGACGACCTGCCAACCGACGAAGCAGCGCTCGTCCGCGAAAACCACGCGGAGGACGTTGTCGGGGTCGTCCAAATCGACCGAGTAGCCGCGGTCGACGAGGACGCCGCCGAGTTCGCGCTCGGCGTCGCCGGTCGAGACGCCGCTCTCGCCGCGAACGTCTCGGGCGCGGACGGCGACGGTTCCCTCCCGCGACAGCGACGCCGCTTCGAGGAGGACGCGAGCGCTCTCGACGCTGGCGTCGGTATGGCCGACCAGGTCGCTGGCGCGGTGGGTGTACGCGAGCGTTCTCGCGCGCGCAACGTCGAGCGTCCGCGCGAGAGCGACGCCGGGGGCGGCCAGTTCCGGTTCTCCGGCGGCCGCGCGGGCCTCGTAGGCCGCGAACGCGTCGTCCTCGCCGGCGAGTTCCAGACAGTACACGGTCGAATCTGTCGGGGGCGACGTATGAGCGTGTCGAACGGTTCGAACGGGCGACTTCTCGGGTGCGACCCACCGAGCGCCGCAAAATCGGTCGCGTTCACTAGAATCGAACCTATCAACCCCTGCACCAACCTTTTTAAACCTTAAATACGATACTTAAACCGTTCCATGAGTGACCCCAAGGACACGATAAACATAGAGAACGTGGTCGCCTCCACCGGAATCGGACAGGAACTCGACCTTCAGAGCGTCGCGATGGACCTCGAAGGTGCCGATTACGACCCCGAGCAGTTCCCCGGTCTCGTCTACCGCACGCAGAACCCGAAGTCGGCCGCGCTCATCTTCCGGTCCGGGAAAATCGTCTGCACGGGCGCGAAGTCGACCGACGACGTTCACGAGAGTCTCGGAATCGTCTTCGACAAGCTCCGCGACCTCCAGATTCCGGTCGACGAGGACCCCGAAATCACCGTCCAGAACATCGTCACGAGCGCGGACCTCGGCCGCAATCTCAATCTCAACGCTATCGCCATCGGCCTCGGTCTCGAGAACATCGAGTACGAACCCGAGCAGTTCCCCGGCCTCGTCTACCGTCTCGACGAACCGAAAGTCGTCGCGCTCCTCTTCGGTTCCGGCAAACTCGTCATCACGGGCGGAAAACAGCCCGTCGACGCCGAACACGCCGTCGACAAGATCGTCAGCCGACTCTCCGAACTCGGTCTCCTCGACTGATTATCCTTCGACGCGACCGATGAGCGTCCACCGCGTTCGGCGCTCGCCGCTCGGTAGTTTCTCTTCGGTGACGTGATAGCCGTACGGCCCGTGCGGACAGTTTTCGCAACCCTCGCCGCACGGTTCGCGCTTGACGACGAGCGTGTAACCGTCGCGGTCCTCGACGCGGACGAACTCCTCGCCGACCCGTGGCTCGATGCGCGGGCCCGTCCGCTGCCGGAGTTGTAGCAGCTCTTGACCGTACAGCACGGCCTCTCGAAGGTCGTGCGCCGAGAGCCGTCGGAGCATCTCCACGACCGCCGTCGGGAGGTTCTCCGGCGGGTTCGGCTCGGACGGGCTCGGCTCCGTCGGTTCGGCTGCCGACGGATCCGACCTCGGTTCGTAACCGCCCTCTCTGTCGCGTCGATTACTCCTCACGTCGCCGTCGTCTGATTCGTTATCGTCGTCGCCGTCGTCTGATTTCCCGTCGACGTCGCCGTCGCTCGGTTCACCGTCTGCGTCGCCACCGTCCGTTTCGACGTTCGGATCGCTCTCGGTCGGCATACAGAGCGTTCGGCACCGGGTAACAAAGTCGGGGCGGTCGTTTCGCCCCGCCACCGTCGCGCACGTCGTCCGTCGCGTTCGGAAAACACCATACGGTCGGCCCTCGAAACCCGACCATGGTCGTTCCGCTGCAGACGACGCTCGGGAGCCCGGTCGCCATCGCCGGCACCGCCGGCCTCTTCGCACTGTTTCTCTCCGCGACGGCCCACATCGCCGCCCGCAACGTCCTCGGCGACGTCGCCGTTCGAAACGCGTTCGGCGTCGGTCCGCTCCCGGCCGGTGTCGCGGTTCTCTCGACGGCGTTCGACGTCTCGGCGGCGCTGGCGCTGCCGGTGGCGCTCGCGCTCGACGCCGCGGCGGTGAAGTACCTCTACGGCCGGTCGTGGCGGTTGACCGCGTACATCGTCGTCATCCACGTCGTCGTCAGCATCATCCTCGGCGCGCTCGTCTTTAGCCTGCTCGCGCTCTGGCAGAGCGCGCCCGGCTAACCGCCGTCCGTCGCGCGACGTTCGCTGGACCTCCGGCGGATTCGTCGCCGTCTACCCCCCGCCTCTCTGACGACGGATAGATACAAGTAGGACGTTCGTGAGTACAAGAACGACATGGACGTCTTTCGTCATCCGACACCGTGCCCGTTCGGGCGACTCGGGTCGCGCGCGGCGGGTCTGTTCGGGTCGTCGCTCGGTTCCGGGCGGGTGAGCGTCCGGTGAACAGTCTCGTCCCGGAGATGCTGTGGAACCTCGACGAACGCCGTCTGCGCGCGCCGTGGCGCATCGCGGCGACGACCCTGCTCATCGCGGCGCTGACGCTCACCGGGTGGTTCGTCCTGGTCGCGTTCACCGCACCGAACGGGGAGGGCGAGGCGGTCGTCGGTGGGAGCGTCGCGCTGCTCTCTGAGTTCGCGCCGCTCGTGCTCCTCGGAACGGCGACTATCGCGGCCGTCTCGTTCAGCGGGACGTTTCTCGACCGACGCTACTTCGCGGACTTCGGCCTCCACGTCGACCGAGACTGGTGGATCGACCTCGGCGTCGGTTTCGGCCTCGGGACGGCGCTGATGACGCTCGTCTTTCTCGTCGAGTACGGCGCCGGGTGGGTGAGCGTCGAGGCGGTGTTCAGCGCGCCGCTCCCGTCGCTGCTCCCGCAACTGCTGCTGTCCGTCGGGTTCGTCGTCTTCGTCGGCTTCCACGAGGAACTGCTGTTTCGCGGCTACGTCGTCACGAACCTCGCCGAGGGGTTGTTCGGTCACGCCGACTTCGACGCCGACCGGGCCGTCGGCGGCGCGATCGTGGTCTCGGCGGCCGTCTTCGCGCTGCTACACGTCACAAACCCCAACGCGACGGTCGTCAGCACGCTCGGCGTCGCGTTCGCGGGCGTCCTCCTCGCGTTCGCGTACGTGCTCACCGGCGAAATCGCGCTCCCGGTCGGCTTTCACGCCTCCTGGAACCTGTTTCAGGGACCGGTGTTCGGCCTCCCCGTCGGCGGCGTCGACCCCTCGGCGTCGCTTCTGGTGTTGAATCGGCACGGTCCCGAACTGTACACCGGCGGCGCGTTCGGTCCCGACGCGGGGTTGCTCGGCGTCTCCGCGCTCTCTGTCGGCTGTCTGCTCGTCGCGGCGTGGGCGAAGAAACGCTACGGGCGAGTGGTGCTCTACCACGGCCTCACCGAACCGGACCTGCGGCGGCGATGAACGCCGTCTCGGCGGCGTCGAGCGACTTTCGACGCCGTGCTACTCGACCAGCCGTTCGATTTCGGTGACGAGGATGTCTGACGCGCCGACTTCGCGGAGGTTGCCGATGGTCTCGAACACCTCGCGCTCGTCGACGACGACGTGGACCGCGACGGTGGCGTCGTCGTCCTCCGTTCCGCTCGCGGTTCCACCGTTCGCGTCCGAGTCGCTCTGCGGCCCGCCGGCGATGTCCATCACCGTCGGTCCGCCCATCCCGGGGATGACCTCGCGCACGTCGTCGAGTTTCGACTTCGGCGCGTTCATCATCAGGTAACGCTTGCCGTCGGCGGCCAGCACCGACTCGAACGCCGTCGTCACCTGCTGGACCTTCTCGTCGTCGGCCGCGTCGGGTCGGGCGAACAGCCGAACCGAACTCGACAGCACCTCCTCGACGACGGCGAGACGGTTGACCCGGAGCGTCGTCCCCGTGCTCGTGATGTCGACGATGGCGTCGGCCATCTCGACGTGCGGGGTGAGTTCCGTCGCGCCCGTCACCTCGACCACGTCGGCGTCGACGCCGCGCTCCTCGAAGAACGTGCGCGTGATGTGCGGGAACTCGGTGGCGACGGTCCTGCCCTCGATGTCGCTGACAGTGTGAATCTCGCCGTCCTCGGGGGCGGCGAGCACGAGGCGGCACTTCCCGAAGCCCAGGTCGAGCAGTTCGGTCAGTTCGTGACCCGACTCCCGGACCTGGTCGAGGCCGGTGATTCCCATGTCGGCCGCGCCGTCGCGGACGTAGCCGGGGATGTCGGCGGCGCGGACGAACAGGACGGTGACGTCGGGGTCGACCGTCTCGGCGTACAGTTTCCGGGCCGCGCCGTTCTCGACGTGGAGTCCGGCGCGTTCGAGAAGTTCCATCGACGGGTCGTGCAGGCGGCCCTTGTTGGGCACGGCGATTCGCATACCGTGATGCTCGCGGGCGCGGGAGAACTGTCTTTCCCTCTCTGCGCTTCGGCCCGGTCGCTTCTCTACCGCATCGCCAGACCGACGGCGAATCCGGCCGCGCCGAGGCCGACGCCGGCGACGACGCCGACGCTCGCCATCGTCGCCACGTCGACGCCGAGCGGTGCTTCGCCGCTCAGCGCCAGTTGCAGGCCGGAGACGGGCGCGAGGCCGAGTACGACGCTCCCGAAGAGGCCGCCGCCGTTGGTCGCGCTCAAAGCCGAGGGGACGACCATCAACGCGAGCGTGACCAGCGCACCGGGAACGACCACCAGCGGGAACAGGCCGAGCATCCGACAGACGACGACGCCCATACACTCGACGGTGAAGAGGAGGGGGATGAGGGCGAGCCACTCGACGGCGTCCTCGTCGCCGACGACGAGTTGTCGGAGCGGGGAGGCTGTGACAGCCATACCGGGATATCAATCATCTCGTATGATAAGTGTATCCCGCAGACATTTTCTTTCGGCATCGACACGAGCGATTCTTCCCTCGGAACCGGACCGCCTTTGGTCGTCTCGTCTGTACGGTGCGTCATGACGACGCTCCAGATCACCGGCGGCGAGATTCTCTTGCCGGACCTGTCGGTCGACGACGGCGACGTGCTGGTCGACGCCGATTCGGGCGAGATTCTCGCCGTCGGCGACACAGAGACGGGAGACGAGACGCTCGACGCCGAGGGCGGGCTCGTGATGCCCGGTCTCGTCAACGCGCACACGCACGTCCCGATGACGCTGCTCCGCGGCGTCGCCGACGACAAACCGCTCGAGACGTGGCTTCGGGAGGATATCTGGCCGGTCGAGGGCGCGCTCACCCCCGAGGACGTCCGCGTCGGCGCGGAACTGGCGATGGTCGAGATGATTCGCTCGGGGACGACCGGCTTCGCGGACATGTACTTCCACGTCCCCGAAATCGCCGACGTCGTCGAAGAGGCGGGGCTCCGCGCCCGCCTCGGTCACGGCGTCGTCACCGTCGGCAAGGACGACGAGGCGGCGCGGGCCGACATCGACGAAAGTCTCGACGTGGCCGCCGAGTTCGACGGCGCGGCCGACGGGCGAATCTCGACGGCGTACATGCCGCACAGCCTCACGACGGTGAGCGAAGGCGAACTCCGCGAGTCGGTCTCCCGCGCCCGCGAGCTCGGCGTTCCCGTCCACTATCACGGGAACGAAACGACCGAAGAAGTCGACCCCATCGTCGACGAACGCGGTGAACGTCCCCTGGAGTACGCCGCCGGTCTCGGGATGCTCGGCGACTCGGACTTCGTGGCACACGGCGTCCACGTCGACGACACGGAGATAGCACTGCTCGCGGAGCGCGGAACGAGCGTGGTTCACTGCCCGGCCTCGAACATGAAACTCGCCTCGGGCATCGCACCCGTCCAGCGGATGCTCGACGCGGGCGTCTCCGTCGGCCTCGGCACCGACGGCGCGGCGTCGAACAACGACCTCGACCTGTTCGACGAGATGCGCGACGCGGCGATGGTCGGCAAACTCGCCGCCGAGGACGCGAGCGCCGTCGCCGCCGAGACGGTCGTCGAACTGGCGACGCGCGGCGGGGCGGACGCCCTGGGATTCGACTCCGGTCGCCTCGAAGCGGGCGCGAACGCCGACGTCGTCGTCGTCGACTTCGACGCGCCGCACCTCACGCCCGCGCACGACCACGTGAGCCACCTCGCGTACGCGGTTCGCGGGTCGGACGTCCGACACACCGTCTGCGACGGCGAGGTACTGATGCGGGACCGCGAACTGCTGACGCTCGACGCCGAATCGGTGATGCGGCGGGCGACCGACCACGCCCGAGAGGCGCTCGCCCGCGCCACGTAATCGTTCGTGATAGTCAATTAGAGAGGAAAGATAAACGATTTAGAAAGTAGTTTGAACGGTTATAAACGGTTCTCGTCCGTTTTCAACGAACCGAACCGGATGAACGGCAGCCCCCCTTTATCTACTCCCTGGATGTCGGGAAAGTTGATGAGTTCAAGAAAAGTTACTCTCACGTTCGTGTTAGTACTCCTCTGCACGGCGCTCGCACCGGGTGTCGCGGGCGCGCTCGCAGCGGACGCGCCGCTCGACGTGGACGTCGACCAGAGCGACGACACCGGCGAAGCGACAGTCACCGTGACGCAGAACGCCTCCGAGGTACAGAACGCGACGGTCAACGTGACCGCCGACGGCAACTACACGGGCATCGGCAACTACACGACCGACGAGAACGGAACCACCGTCCTCCCGGCACCCGAGTCGGCCGTGAACGTGACGCTGAACGTCACCAGCGATTCGTTCAACGCGACCGAGTCTGTCGAACTCACGCCCTCGACCGGAGAGGGACTCTCGGTGTCGGTCTCGCAGGGAGACGACGGTGAGGCGACGGTCGACGTGACCGAAAACGGCACCGCCGTACCGAACGCGACGGTCGAGGTGGCCGAAAACGGCAACGACTCCAACTACTCGGGCGTCGGCAACTACACGACCGGCGAGAACGGCAGCGTCTCGCTGCCCGAACCCGAGGAGAACGTCTCGGTGACCGTCACCGCGACGGCCGACAACGAGTCGGTGAACACGACGACGACGCTCACCGTCGCCGACGAGGAACCGACGGCGTTCGGTCAGCGCGTCTCCTCGTTCGTCCAGAGCGTCCTCGGTAACGAGGACCGCGAAGGCGGTATCGGACAGATCGTCTCCGAGTTCGTCCGCGGGAACAACCCCGGCCAGGGTGAGGAGAACCGGCCCGACCACGCCGGCCCGCCGTCCGACAAGGGACCGAACGCCGACCGCGGGAACCAGTCGAACCCCGGTAACGGCAGCGGTCACGGCGCGGGCGAAGGCGACGACCGTCCGGGTAACGCCGACGGCAAGAACGCTTCCGACGACGGAACCGACGGCGACGCTACGGAAACCGACGAGGCGTCCGGTAACGGAACCGACGGCGCTCGCGGAAACGGGAACGGCAACGGAAACGGAAACGGCGGCGACTCGCCCGCCATCGACAACGGCCCCGCGGTGACGGGACCGACCGTCTCCGACGACGAAACCGCGGCCGCCTAACCCCTTCCGACGCGTCGAACCGGCTCTCCTCTTCGAACCTCCTTCGAGCAGCCAGCCGTCGACCGGTCGGCGGTCGGTTCGGACGGCCGCCGCCTTCGGTATCGTTTTGGGCGCGGTGAGCAAAGTCCCGGCCATGAGCACGAGCTACGCTCCCGTGAGCGAGCACCTCGACGACGTCGAGGCCGCCCGCGCGGAGGGCCGCCGCAAGATGGACTGGGCGCTGCAGCACATGCCGATTCTCACCGCCCTGCGCGAGGAGTACGAGGCCGAGAGACCCTTCGCGGGCCAGACCATCGGGATGGCGATGCACGTCGAGGCGAAGACGGCGAACCTCGTCGAACTGCTGGCCGACGGCGGCGCGGAAGTCGCCATCACCGGCTGCAACCCGCTTTCGACGCACGACGACGTGAGCGCGGCGCTCGACGCCCACGAGAACATCACCTCCTACGCCGTCCGCGGCGTCGGCGACGAGGACTACTACGCGGCCATCCACTCGGTCGTCTCCCACGAACCAACCGTCACCGTCGACGACGGGATGGACATGGTGAAAGTCGTCCACGAGGAGTACCCCGAACTCGTGGAGACGATTATCGGCGGCTGCGAGGAGACGACGACGGGTGTCCACCGCCTGCGCGCGATGGACGAAGACGGCGCGCTCGACTACCCCATCTTCGCGGTCAACGACACGCCGATGAAGCGCCTCTTCGACAACGTCCACGGCACCGGCGAGTCCTCTCTGGCCACCATCGCCATGACGACGAACCTCTCGTGGGCGAGCAAGAACGTCGTCGTCGCCGGCTACGGCTACTGCGGGAAGGGCGTCGCCAAGAAGGCCGCCGGCCAGAACGCGAACGTCATCGTCACCGAAGTCGAACCCCGTCGCGCGCTCGAAGCGCACATGGAGGGGTACGAGGTGCTGCCGATGGCCGAAGCAGCGAAAAAAGCCGACGTCGTCCTCACGACGACGGGCAACCGCGACGTCGTGACGCGCGAGCACTTCGAGGAGATGAAAGACGGCGTGTTGCTGGCCAACGCCGGTCACTTCGACATCGAAGTGAACTTAGACGACCTCGACGACCTCGCGGTCGACCGCTACGAAGCCCGCGACGGCGTCGAGGCGTTCGAGATGGAAGACGGCCGCCGGCTCAACGTCATCGCCGAGGGCCGCCTCGTCAACCTCGCCGCGCCCATCGCGCTCGGTCACCCCGTCGAGGTGATGGACCAGAGCTTCGGCGTGCAGGCCGTCTGCGTCCGCGAACTCGTCGACAACGGCGACCAGTACGAAGCGGGCGTCCACGACGTGCCCGACGAACTGGACCGCCGCGTCGCCGAGATAAAGCTCGACGCTGAAGGCGTCGACCACGACGCGCTCACCGACGAGCAGCGCGAGTACATGGGCAGCTGGCAGCACGGGACGTAACACCGCCGAACGTCGCTTTTCACGCCGCGAGGACGCCCGAAAACTCGAACCGCGCGCCGCCGGTTTCGCTCTCCGTCACGGTGACCGTCCAGCCGTGGGCTTCGGCGATGGTCGAGACGATGGAGAGGCCGAAGCCGGTGCCCCCATCGGTCGTCGAGAAGCCGCGTTCGAGGACCGAATCGCGACTCTCCGGGGGGATTCCGGGGCCGTCGTCGGCGACGAAAAACCCCGGTCGGTCGTCGAGTCGGCCGACCGTTATCGTCACCGCGGAGTTCCCGTGTTCGACAGCGTCGTCAGGCTCCGCCTGACTGCCCGTAGAACCGTGTTCTACAGCGTTCCGAAACAGATTCTCCAGCACCTGTCTGAGGCGCGACTCGTCGGCTGCGACGGTGAGGTCCGTCTCTATCGACAGCGTCGTCTCGGGCGCGTCGACGCCGAACCACGCCGCCTCGGCGACCTCCGACAGCGACACCGGCCTGGTCTCGCCGACGACTTTCCCGGCTCGCGCGAGCTCCAACAGCCCCGAGAGCAGGCTCTCCATCCGCTGGATGGCCCGCGTAGCGGCGTCCAACCGGTCCACGTCGCCCGTCTTCCGGACGAGTTCGACGTTGCCGGCGACGACGTTCAGCGGGTTTCTGAGGTCGTGTGCGACGACGGAGGCGAACTCGTCGAGGCGCTCGTTCTGCCGGCGGAGCGTCGCCTCCGTCTCGATACGCGCGAGCGCCTCGGAGGCGTGCGAGAGCAGCAACTCCGCCAGTTCGAGGTCCGACTCGTCGAACGAGTCCGGTTCAGTCGCGACGGCTTGGAACACCGCGCCGTCGCCGAAGGGGATGCTCATGCCCGAGCGAAACGACTCCTTCGTCGGGTCGGCGTCCGCGTGGGACGCGACGTCGCGGACCAGATACGACTCGCCCGTTCGGAGCGTCTTCCCGACCAGTCCCTCGCCGGGACGCCGCGGGCGCGTGTCGTCGCCCATCGACTCGGACGACTGTACCTGCGGGACGATGAGGCCGTCCTCGAGGACGCCGACGGAGCACCGCTCGAACTCCAGTACCTCCTCGGCGGCGGTCACCGTCCGCTCGTACACCGCCGCCTGGGTGTCGCTGGCTTCGAGGTCGCTCGCCACGTCGTGAAGCGTCTCTATCGTCGCCTGTCGCTCTTCCAGCGCCCGTTGAGCGTGGACGCGGTCGGTGATATCTCTGCCCTGTACGACCACCGAGACCACCTCGTCGGCGTCGTCTCGAACCGGTTGCAGCGAGACGTCGAGGTGTACCCGCTCGCCGTCGTCGCCGACGTTCGTCGCCTCGAACCGAACGAACTCGCCGTCCGCGGCCCGCTCGACGGACGTCTTCAGCTCCGACGCCTGCTCCTCGTCGTGCGCCCACCACGGCGTCTCCCAGAACGGCACGTCGGTTACGGCCGCCGTGTCGACTCCGCCGAACGACAGCGCCGTCTCGTTGACCCGACGGAGTCGCCCGTCCGGCGTCAACACGCCGATGAACGAGGTCGGGTCGTCGAACATCGCCTCGAACTGCCACGCCTCCGTCCGGCCGGCCCCGTTCGTACCCTCGGACATATCGTACCGCTGTGACGCTGCCACCATCACTCTGACCCTTCAGTTCGGAACACGGTCTCCAGACAGAAGGCCTATAGGAGTACTCGGGAACGCCCGGACATGAACGTCGACGAGGAGTTCACCTTACCGATCGCACTCTTCATGCTCGCCAGTCTCGCGAACGTCGCCCTCGGCGTCTCGGTTCTCGCCATCGCCTGGTTCGCCCTCGGCGTCGCCTTCGCCGTCGTCGGCGCGGTCCTCGGCGACGACGCCGACCCCGTCGCCGACCTGACGCGACGGACGTAGCCTTTTTAGGTGGATTACACACAGAACACAGTATGTCCAACGCGAAAGGTGACCGTCGCGAACGCGAACTCGTCAACAAACTCGACGAGGCGGGGTTCGCGGTGATGCGCGCGCCCGCCAGCGGCGGTGCGACGACCCGCGAACTCCCCGACGTGCTCGCCGGTAACGGCGACCGGTTCTACGCTATCGAGGCGAAGTCGAGCGCGAGCGACCCCATCTATCTCACCGGCGAAGAGGTCGAGGCGCTCATCTTCTTCGCGCGGAACTTCGGCGCGAAAGCCCGCATCGCCGTCCGCTTCGACCGCGAGGACTGGTACTTCTTTCACCCCGGCGACCTCTACGTCACCGACGGCGGCAACTACCGGGTGAAGAAGGAGACGGCGCTGGCCGACGGCGAGGACTTTGCGGAGTTCGTCGGCGAGTCGGCGAAGACGACGCTCGGCGACGTGGAGTCCTGATTCGGGGTTGCTCGACGCAATCGGGGTTCTCTTCTCGTTCTCTCTCCCTCGTCGCTGTCGCTTTCGGCTCGACAGCACGACGAGTTCTCTCGGCGCACCTTTCTCTCAACCGTCGGCGAAACGAAACCGTTTCGACAAGTCACAATCGTTATCTGATTCAGCGGTAGATTACTGTATTATCTCCGTATGCCCAAGCGACGAACCGTTCTCAAAGCGGGCGGCGTCATCGGTAGCGCCGGACTACTCGGTTTGGGCTCGCTGCTCCTCCGCACTCGTCTCTACGACGTCCGAGTCAGCAATCGACGGTCGGAGTCGGTCAGCGTAGACCTTCGGCTGGATGCGAACGGCGAGACGGTTTTTCGCTCGACGGTCAACTTACGACCGGGCGAACAGATTCATCTGCCGTGCGACTGGCCACGGTCGGCGCGGTCCTATCGGATGGCCGTCCGTCTTCCGGAGGACGAGACGTGGCACACCATCACGTGGGACGAGAACGGACGGGTTTGCAAGAAAATCGGAATCGACGGGGTCGGTCTGGGATACGGACCGGTGTCGTTCTACGAGGCGAGTGGCTGCCCGACGGCGCTCGATCGCAACTCGTGCGACCGCTGACGGAGCAGGTACCGCCAGTGTCTCGCTGGACTCGACTATTTCGACGAGTGGGGGAACACCCGTGGTTCTGTTCGGTCAGGGACGACTGAATACGGAAGTCGCGCTGTAAACGCAGCTACGCTTCCGCCAGCGGCAACTGCGACTGGAACCCGTCGGGTCGCGGTCGCTCGCCGCGTTCACGGTCGACGTGGCGGAGGCGCGACGCCGGGAAACTGTAGCGCCGTGCGCGGTCGAACGTCAGTTCGCCGTCGACGGCGCGGACCGAGCCGAGGTAGACCGCCTCGACGACCGGTTCGTGGTCGCCGTACTCCGCGTTGGTCTCGTAGTCGGCGACGGTGCGGCCGGTGCCGTCCTCGACGACGACGTCGTCGGCGCGGCGGTGGACGACGTTGGTGACGACGAGCGCCGACCCGCTCTCGCGGTCGCGGACGAACTCGCCGCTCTCGAAGTCGTGGTCGGTGCAGAGCTGCGGACCGGTCGCCTCGAACGGGACGAACACGACGCGGCCGCAGACCGCGCAGACGGAGCGTCGCTCGGTCGGCGCGGGTTGGCGTCGCTCGTTCACCTCGATGGCGACGCGGCGCAGGTGCTTGCAGCGCGCGCCGCGGATGGCGTAGTCGGGGCAGGTACACGAGCGGTCTTCGAGGTCGACGACGTACGTCCCGCTGTCGGTCTCGACGACGTAGCGGCGGTCTCTGAGCGGTCGGACGGCCATTGGGTCTGCGCGGGCGCGAAGCGATCGGCCCTCGTAACCGTCGGCCGGCAGCGTGGTCTTCCGGGTCGCGGATGACGCGGATGCGTTTCGTGAGTGCGTCATAATTTCACCGGGGCGTGGGCGGCACTCCCCGTATCAATAGAGAGGGTCCGAAGACACCTAAACCTTCGGCTCGGGTGTTCGAAACGCGCAAATTCGGCAAAATGGGGTTCTTAAATTCCGCAACCTAAGGACAAGATATGTATCGGTATTTGGACGTGTCTCGGGGCTGCCGACGACCGGTGAGCCGAGCGAGAATCCGGCGACGTCCGTCCGCTCCGACAACGCGGCATCGAAGATGTTTTACTCCGTTCGCGGGAAGCCGGTGCTATGGAACTCGATGGGGAGACGCTGCGTGAAATCGTCGTCTCCGTTGTCGCTGTCAGCCTCTTCATCGCCGCCACCGTCTACATTGGGACGTCGTACGGCGGGTCGAACCTCGGCCCAACCGGTGGGCTCGCGCTCGTCGCCAGCATCGCGCTGTTCGTCGTGCTGATGGCTATCGTCGGCGTCTTTCTCTCGCGGTGAGCGCCGGCTCCCGCTCCCGTTCCCCCTCTCGACCGAGAGGGTTCAGTCGGCGGCGTTCGCGCCGCGTTCGCCCTCGTCGTCGAGCGCTCTGGCGTAGTACGCCAGCGGGTGCGTGATGGTCTCGCAGCGCTCGTCCTTGTTCACGCAGTCGCCGTAGGCGACCATGGTCGCACACGACGGCGGAGCGTACTGCGTGCCCGCCTCGTCGCGCAGGTACTCGGTCTGGTACCGTATCTCCTCCTCGTCGAGCGCCGACTCGCGGTAGACGGCGACGATTTCGTCGGTGTCCATCCCGATGCCCGTGAGGAAGGCGGTGAGCGCGAACCGCGAGTGGGGGGCTAACTCGGCTCCACGGCGGGTTCGTTCGAGGAGGTGTTTCATGCAGGGCGGGAACAGTTCGGGGACGACGGTGTCGATGCGCCCGACGGGTTTCCGGTCGGCCAACAGGCCGCGGAGCGAGTCGACTTCGGCGTCCAGCGCCTCGGCGACGGCGTCGTCGCCGACGACGAACGGGAGCCCCTCGGCCACTCGTCGGCGGACCGCCTCGCGGAGCAGTTCGTACAGCTCCTCGCGGGTGATCCGCACCTCGCCGTCCGCGACCTCGCGGTTGACCAGTCGCCAGCTCTCGCCCCAACCGGGCTCGGAGAGGGTGAGATATGTGCCGAGCGCGACGCGGTAACCGTCGTCCTTGCGAGTCGGTCCGGTCGCCTGCGCGTCGCCTTCGGGTCGCACGGCGTCGGTCAACTCGAACTCCGTGAGGAAGTCGTCGAGTTCGACAGTTCTCGCTCCCGTGCTTTTGAGGCCGTCGTCGCTCGTCTCGAAGTCGTCGGTGAACCGGTCGTACGCCGTCGCCGCCTCGGCCTGGGCGTACTTGCGAACCGCGGCGGGCGCGTCGATGAGCGAGACGAGGATGCGCGCGACGGGGTAGGAGAGCAGTTCGTCGCGGGCGGACCACTCGCCGGGGGTCTCGCTCTCGACGGTGCCGGCCATCAGCGCGCGCTCGACGCGTTCCAGCGCACGAGAAACGGCGGGGTCGTCGGTCGTGACGAGTTCGCCGAGCGCCACGTCCGACTGGCCGACGGCCTCTCTCGCGGCCGCGAAGAACGGGTAGCGGGCGTGGCGCGCGTTCATGGAGCGTACGGTTTCCGGTGGGTATGGATAAATACGGCGGTTGGTGGCGGTTCGTAAGTTCGGTTCGGCAGGGCGGTGATTCGCGGCCGAAACGTCGGCTCCGGCGAAAACCAGTCGGAAGTTACTCCGAGAGACCAGCGTCGGACCGTCGGCCGCCGTCGGCGAGATATCCGCGTTCGAGCAGTTCGTCGTCCAGCAGTTCGGTCGCCGGCCATCCGTCGAGTTCCATGCCCAGGTAGTTTCGGCCGGTGTGCTGACCTCTCATAGCGACTGTCTCTGAAGCGTCGACACGGAAAAACATCACGTTACTGATAATTCCGCATCAACGATTGCGGTAGTTCGGAGTCGATTGTTACGGACTCCAGGCCGTGAGGGGCGATTTCGGGACGCCCCACAAAAAGGTCGAGAGCGAGGTCCGGTTCAGAAGGCCGAGTGCACGGTTCGGGTCAGACGACCGATGGATGGCTTCTGCTGCCGACACACCGAGAGACCGCACCGCCACCACTCGCCTCGGCCCTCCCCACCCTCGCCGCCCGCACGAACGCGGGCGGCTCCCTCGCGCATCTCTCGCGCCGACGAGACGGCGCTCCGGCGCGCGCCGGGGCGTTCCTGCGTGAACGCGCCTCCTCGTGCGAGGGGCGAGCGAACGGAGTGAGCGAGTCGGTTGGGGAGGGTGAGGTGTCTCGGTGTGCCCGGCAGTCGGATTCGACTCCCGGATTTCGCTCGGCTCTCAGATTTCGCTCGGCTCTCGGATTTCGCTCGGCTCTCGGATTTCGCTCGGTTCCCGGATTTCGCCCGACTCCCGGGTTTTCGCTTGATTCTCGAATTTCGCCCGGTTCTCTGATTTCGCTCGACCCACCGATTTCGTTCGACCCCACGAGATTCGACTCCGCCCCGCCTCGCAGTCCCTCCGCCAAAACCCACAACCGCGAAACCTAAGACGACTCGACGAAAACCACCTCCAGACCGTGCCACGCTTCGACTACCCCTGTCCGGGCTGTCTCACCACCAACAGCCTGCACGACGCCGACTGCCGCTTCGAGGGCACCGCGTGGCCCGAGGTGGAGAAAGCGTACACCGACATCGTCTCGCTGCTCTCGGCCGGCCCGAAACACGAGGAGAGCCTCCCCGACGCCGTCCACGGCGAGTGGGGACCGCTGCACGTCGCCGCGCTCGACCGTCTGAAGTACGACGAGCGGCTGCAGGAGGACGACGGCCGCCTCGAACTGCTCACCGCCGCCGAGTACAAGGAGATGGTCTCCGAGCCGACCCGGGAGCCGATGAGAACCCTCTACAGAAGAGGGAGCTACCCCGGCTGCCACGACAACGCCGTCTTCGCCATGGTCGCCTGGTACGAGATGGTCGGGCTCTCGTGGGCCGAGACGAAGGAGAACGTCGTCGCGTGGCTCCGCGACAGCGGCACGTGGGCCCGCGGCGGCTTCGAGGAGGCCTCGCCCGAACAGCTCGTCGAGAGCAAGCGCCACGTCTACGAGGCGGGCTACGGCTGGAAGGAGAAGGCCCAAGCCGCAAAGCGCGTCATCGACCGGCACAACTGAGTCATACCCGCCGCCACTCCCTCGCCTTCTCCTCCTCACGACCACGCGGCCGCGATAGAGTTAGGCCCGCAGACCGCCTCCTCTCTCCAAATGAGTACGCCTCGCGCAGCGACGGCGACAGACGCCGTGCGGAACCCGCGACGGGCGCTCGCCATCGTCGTCGCCGTCGTCTTCGTCGACCTCCTCGGCTTCGGGGTCGTCATCCCCATCCTCCCCTTCTACGTCCGGAGCTTCGGCGTCAGCGACGTGTTCATCGGCCTGCTCGCCGCCTCCTACTCGCTGCTGCAGTTCGGCTTCGCGCCGTTTCTCGGTCGTCTCTCCGACCGACGGGGCCGGCGTCCGGTCATCATGCTCTCGCTCGCCGGAAGCGCCGTCGCGTGGACCATCTTCGGTCTCGCCGCGGAGTTCTCGGCCGCCTTCGGCCTCACGGCCGGCGTCGCCGTGCTGTTCGTCTCGCGGATGCTCGCCGGGGCGATGGGCGGCAACATCGCCGCCGCGCAGGCGTACGTCGCCGACATCACGCCCGCCGACAGACGCGCCGAGGCGCTGGGGCTCGTCGGCGCGTCGTTCGCGCTCGGGTTCGTCTTCGGCCCCGCCATCGGGGGGCTGTTCGCCAGCGACGCCGTCGTCGCCGTCGCCCGCGACGTGTTTCCGGCGTTCGTCCCCGCGACGCCGTTCTCGCTGCCGAGTTTCGCCGCCGCCGGACTCAGCCTCCTCAGTCTCGGATTCGCGGCGCTGTTCCTCGAAGAACCGGCGCGGACGCGCGGCACCGCTCCGCGGACGACGCTCGTCTCGCAGTTCGCCGACGCGCTCGACGACCCCGACCTCGGGGGCCTCGTCGTCTCCTTCTTTCTCGTCTCCGTCGCGTTCTCGGGGGTCCAGGTGATGTTCATCCCCTTCGCGGCCGACGTCTACGGCTACCGTGAGACGCAGACGGCGCTGCTTCTCACCTACATCGGCGTGTTGGGCGTGTTCAATCAGGGGCTCCTCGTCGGGCGTCTCTCGCGGCGCTACCGCGACTCGTCCCTCGCCGTCGCCGGGGCGGTGGTTCTGCTCGTCGCGCTCGCGGCGATTCCGTTCTCGCCGCAGCTCGGGGCGCTGTTTTCGGTTCCGACCGTCGACGCCCCGGCGTATCTCACGCCCGCGCTCCTGGCGCTGCTCGTCGTCCTCGCGCTGCTGTCGCTCGGCAACAGCCTGTTGAACGTCGCGCTGACGACACTCGTCTCGAAGGCGACGAGCGCCGAGACACAAGGTAGCGCCTTCGGCGTCACGCAAGGTGCCGGTAGTTTGGGCCGAACCGTCGGCCCGCCCGCGATGGCGGCGCTGTACGTGTTCACCTACTGGTCGCCGTTCGTCGCGGGCGCGCTGCTCTTGCTGCCGATTCTGGTCATCCTCGTCGGCATCGCTCGGGCGAATCTCCGCGCACCGGTCGACATCGACGAGAGGGACGGGGCGCTGGGCGAGACCGACGGCGGTGACGAGGGCAGCCGACCGTGACCGGTGAGATACCTACGAGAACCGCAGACGAAAGGAGAGAACGGCGGCAGCGACTCAGTCGCTCTGGATGCGCGGGGCCAGCATGTACGTCACGTGGCCCATTCCCTCGCCGAACTCGTAGTGAAGTTTGACGGGGAACTCCTCGCCGAGTTCGACGGTGACCTCGGCGTCGGAGGGAATCGCCTTGTTCATGTCCTTGAGGTAGTCGAGGCTGAACAGCGAGTCGGCGGGACCGGCGACGAGGTCGATGAGGTCGTCGCGGCCGAGTTCGAGGTCGACGTCGTCGGTGTCGCCCTCGGCTTCGATGTGGAACGTCTCGGCGTCCTCGTCGACGCGGAGACCGATGTGGTCAGACACCATGTCGGCGGCTTTGATACCGCGGTCGAGGTGGGTGCCTTCGACGACGATGGTCGCCGGGAGGTCGAGGTCCGGGATGTCCGGCTCCTGCCGGATGGAGTCGGGGTCGATGAGCGCGAGCGTGTAGGAGAGGCCCTCTATCTGGATGTGAAGCTTTCGCGTCTCCTCGTCGAGTTCGAGGTGGACGAGGTCGCCGGTGTTCGCCATCCCCGCGATATCCTCCAGTCGCGAGAGGTTGACGCCGATGACGCCGCCGTCTGCTTCGTAGGACTCGAACGCCGCGGCGTCGAGCGAGAGGTCGACCATCCCCACGTTCGCGGGGTCGACGGCTCGAATTGCGAGTTCGTCCTCGTTGAGTCGAATCTTACACTCGTCGACCAACACGCTCACCGAATCGAGCGCGTCCCGGAGCGTCGACGCGCTCACGATGGCCTGGAACATATGTGGCGACCTACGAGAGGGGTATTAAAAATACCCGTGGTTTAGTGCGTGCGCGTGCGCGCATGAGGCCCCGACGAGTCGGGTGGTTTTCACCGTTCACGCGGCTCTCCGAAACGCCGCTCGCGTCCGCCGGAACCTCCGCGTCACGCCTGCGTACGCAAACAGTCGAACTGCCAGTCCCTCTGCTGTGCGTTCTGTGAACTGTGGTAGAGCTCGAAACGTCGCGGCAGTTGTCGCGTGCGGAAGTCGCTGCGTACCTCCGCGAGTTCGCGGACGAACTGGACCGCCGAGACGACGGGAGCCCCGCGAACGCGTCGACTTCTCCATCGCGTGGGACGCCGACGACGTCCCCGAGGACGGCGAACTCCGCGTCGAGTGACCGGTGAGAAACGCCTTCGCCCCCGAACGAAGGCGTTTTTCGGCTTCGCGCGCAATCTCCGGGAAATGGCGCGCAAAGACGAATACTACAACCGGGCCAAGCAGGAGGGCTACCGCGCCCGCTCGGCGTACAAACTCCAGCAGCTCGACGAGACGGCGAACCTCCTCCACCGAGGCGCGTCGGTCGTCGACTTGGGCGCCGCTCCCGGCGGGTGGCTCCAAGTCGCCGCCGAGGAAGTCGGCCCCGAGGGCACCGTCGTCGGCGTCGACCTCCAGCGAATCAAGTCGTTAGAGGCGGACAACGTCGAGACGATTCGCGGCGACATGACCGACGAGGAGACGAAGGAGACGCTCCTCGACCTCGTCGGCGAGGACGGTGCGGACGTCGTCATCTCCGACATGGCCCCGAACATGACCGGCGAGTACTCGCTGGACCACGCCCGCTCGGTCTACCTCGCCCGGCAGGCGTTCGAGGTGGCGATGGACGTCCTCGACGCCGGCGGCGACCTCGTCGTGAAGGTGTTCGACGGCCAGGACCTCCAGGACCTCAAAGACGACATCGAACCCGAGTTCCAGTACGTCCGCGAGGTTCGCCCCGAGGCCTCTCGCAAGCAGTCCTCCGAACTCTACCTCGTCGCCAAGGGTCGCATCACCGCGCCCGTCGCCGTCGGCGACGAACTCGACCTCGAAATCACGGACACCGGAAACGAAGGCGACGGCATCGGCCGCGTCGAGGGCTTTACGCTCTTCGTCTCCGGTGCGGAGGAAGGCGAGACGGTCCGCGTGCGCGTCACCGACGTCAAACCGAAGTTCGGCTTCGCCGAGCGCGTCGACGCCGCTTGAAGCGGCGCGTCGTCTCGTTCTCTTCGGCGGTCGCGTAGACGCGACTCACCGAACGACGACGTCGAGCGCCAACTCGGTCCGACACGCCTCGTCGGGCCGGACGCGTCCGCCGCATCGACCGACGGCGACGATATCGCCGAACGGGAGGTACCGGTCGCAGTTCGGACAGTTGATGCCACCCTCCATCCAGTCGCTCTCGGTGAGACGGATACGACGCGCGGAACTCATGACTCACGTTAGCTACTGGGAGCGATAAGTCCAATTCACGGCAGCCGGAGTGTCTCGGTAGTCGGACACTCTCGCTCCCGTCGTTCGGCGCCGTCTACGCGGCGGGTCGCCGGTTCTCGTCGTCGCCCGACCGCCGGAGCAGTCCGACGACGGCGTAGACGAACGGCGTGTCCGCGACGGCGATGAGCAGTTTCAGGAGGTACTGACCGACGACGAGCGAGACGACGACGGGGACCGGCGTCGCCTCCCCGATGCCGAACACCGCCGGCGCGACGAGGAAGCCGACGGTGACGAACAACACCGTGTCGAGCGCTTGGCTCGTCGCCGTCGACGCGACGTTGCGGAGCCACAGGTGGTCGCCACCAGTCGCCTCACGGATGCGGTGGAAGACGAGTACGTCCCAGTTCTGGCTGACGAGGTAGGCGACAAGGCTGCCGAGGACGATGTTCGCGCTCGGGGCGAGCACGGCCGCGAACTGCTCGCTGAACGTCGGGTCGAGCGCGGGCGCGGCGATGGTCCCGGCGACCAACGCGAGCACGACGAGGTTCATCCCGAAACCGACGTTCACCATCCGCTGGGCCGCCTCTCTGCCGTAGAGTTCCGAGTAGCAGTCGGAGGCGAAGAACGTCAGCGCGTACGCCAGCGCCGCACCGGGGAGCGCGAGGCCGTCGCCGACGACCGGCAGCGACAGCGGCAGGTCGAACGCGAGTAGCTTCGCCGCGGTCAGTTGCGCGGTGACGAGCGCCGTGACGAAGAGGCCGACGAGCGCCACCTCGCCCGTCGCCAAGCGCGACTCACGCACGGTCGTCCTCGCTGTCGCCGTCGCTGTCGCCGCGGCCGCCGTCGGTGTCGTCGTTTCCGTCGCCGCCTCCGCGGACTTCGTCGTCCAACCGCCCGTGTCGGTCGTCTATCTCGTCGAGGAGGTCCAGCGTCTTGCGAATCGACGCCCGGATGGCGTCGCTCCGGTTGACGAACTTCCTGTCGTCGCCGACGTGTTCGTCGAGGTCCGCGAGCAACTCGTCGGGGACTTCGACGCTTATCTTGGCCATACCCGCCATATCGAAGGCGGCCACTTACGTGTTACAGTTTCCCGCCGAAATTCACGACAAAATCGGGCTGCAGCGGCGATCTTTGCCTGACACCCCCGGCGACTCAGTTCGTCGGTCGTTCAGGCGTCGGTCGTCCCGGGCGCGGGTGCGAGGTCGCGCCGCCCGCCGAGCGTCAGCACGAACAGGACGCCGATGCCGACGCCGTAGGCGACCATCAGCGGAATCGTCACCATGAACATCGTGATGACGTCCGCGGGGGTGAACAGCGCCGCGATGGTGAGAATCGCCACCGTGACCTCCCGCCAGCGCCCGCGCATCCGGCGGTAGGAGATGCCGATGGTGTTGAGAAGCACCATCAGTACGGGGATGTCGGCGAGGATGCCGATGCCGGCGGTGGTGAAGAAGATGAGCCAGAAGAAGTCCGTGATCTGGTAGCTGATGACGACGTTCGCCGCCAGCGCGTCGGCGGCCAGATACGAGATGACCGCCGGGGCGACGTAGATGTAGCCGAGGTAGAGGCCGCCGAGCAGGCCCACGAGCAGCACGCCGGCCCACCCGAAGATGACGCCGCGGTGGCCGCGGACGAAGTTCCGTTCGCGGAGGGCGGGCCACGCGAAGTACGCTAGGAGCGGCAGCGTGGCGATGACGGCGACGAGCGTCGAGAACTTCACCTCGAAGATGAGCGCCTCGACGGGGTGCAGCGTGATGACGTTCACCTGTTCGATGTCGAACGCGGCGGGCATCTGCGAGAGGAAACCCTCGTAGATGTCGCCGATACCGCCGCTGTACAGCCACGCGAACGTTCCGGCGAGGACGAGCATGAACCAGCCGATGAGGACGAACGACCGCGAGCGGAGGCTGTCGACGATGAACGCGAGGTCCTTGTAGTAGCCGCCGATGTCGTCCTCGTCGCGTTCGCCGTCGGTGAGCCCCTCCAGCAGCGTCCCGCTGGCCCTGGAGGCCCTGTCGCCGACGTCGTCGTCGACGCCGGGGACGCTCGTTTGACCCTCGGACTCCGACTCGTCGTCGCGGCTCTCCTCGGCCTCGTCGAAGCGGTCGAGGATGGCCTGCGCCTTCGCGTTGTCGCCGTCGTCGATGGCGGCGCCGGCGTAGCCCATCGCCTCTTCTTCGGTGAGGCCGGCGAACGCTTCCGGCGGTGCGGCGCGGACGCCCGCCGCGTCGAGTTCGGTGAGGTCGATGGCCGCGGGGTCGCCCGTCTGCCCGCCGACCTGCGAACCGGCGGTCGCTTCGATGTCGCGGTAGATGCCGTAGAACAGGCCGAGCAGCAGGCCGACGACGCCCGCGGCGGCCGAGTAGACGAGAACGGTCGTCTCCGCTCCGTACGGGAGTTGATTCGCGACCGGCACCACTCGATAACTGCTGCCGAGCCACGCGAGGCCCCGGTTCACCTGTCCGACGCCGCCGTAGGCGTAGAAGGCGTACACCGACCCGGCGAACAGCGCGATGAACCCGAGGACGACGTTCCACTGGGTGCGGACGGTCCGCCCGAGGTTTATCTGCTGGCTGCCCCGCTTGGCGGTGACGACGACCTTCGCGAGGTAGAGGCTCGCCCCGTAGAGCACCAGGAGCGGCACCGCCCACATGATCTGGGTGAAGGGGTCCGGCGGCGAGAAGAACGCGCCGAAGACGAAGATGAGGACGACGGCGTGGCGCCACTTGTCGCGGAACGTCTCGTACTTGACGATACCGCTGTACGAGAGTCCCGTGATGGCCAGCGGCATCTGCGCGGCGAAGCCGAACGAGAGCGTGAGCAGGAAGATGAACTGCGCCCACTTCACGATGGAGTACCGCGGCGAGAAGCCGACGGAGATGGCGTTGTTCGCCAGGAACTTGAACATCAGCGGGAAGAACAGCGAGTAGCCGTACACCAAGCCGGCGAAGAACAGTACCGCCGCCATGAGACCGATGACGACGATTTTCCACGGCTTCACCGGCGACTGCGGCCACATATCGCGCTCTCTGAGCGCGTCGCGGGAGAAGTAGATGAAGATGGGTAACGCGACGATGATGCCGGCGACGATGCTTATCTTTCCCTGGAGGAGGATGACGTCGAACGGCGTCTGCGCGATGAAACGGACGTTCTCGGCCGTCGCCGCGTTCATCTGCGCTTCGGTGACGTTCTTCAGAAACTCCCAGACCCACAGCTGGAGCGCGTAGAACGTCCCGAGAAACCCGATAAGAAAGACGATGAAGACCTTCTGGAGGTCTTTCTGGGCCGAGCGCAACATCGCGCCGGCCGTCTCCCGCCCCGCGTCGAGCGTCTGGCGGGTATCCTCGTCGAGCGCGCTGGACATAGGTGTAGGAAACCCTCTTGCGGTTATCAATCTTTTCTCACCGTCGCGCGGACGCGCAGATGAAAAAGGCCTATAACGCCACCGCGCCGTAGTGGAGGTGAATGGGCGAGGAAGCGAACTCGACGCCCGGTTTCTCCGAGGTGTCCACGGATTCGACTGTCGAGTCGGCAGAGACGGCTGACGCCGACGTCGCGACACCCGAATCCGACGACGTCGTCGCCCCCGCGCCCGACGAAACGGCCGACGACGGCGGCCTGTTCGGCGACGGTCCGGCGTCGGACCAGGAGATGCCGCTCACGGAGCACATCGAGGAGATGATGCGCCGCCTCGGCGTCGTCTTCCTCTTCGGCGGCATCGCGACGCTCCTCGCCTACCCGCTCGGCGCCGACCTCATCAACTACCTGTGGGCGTCGTACATCCCCGACCCCGCGTCGAACCGCCCGCACGTCTACGGTCCGCTCGAACTCATCCTCACGGAACTGAAGGTCGCCGGTCTCGCCGGCGTCATCGTCGGCCTCCCCATCTTCGTCTACGAGACGTATCGGTTCATGCGGCCCGGACTCTACCCTCGCGAACGCCGCTACTACCTCGCCGCCATCCCGACGAGCCTCGTTCTCGCAGTTGTCGGCGCGGCGTTCTCGCACTTCCTCGTCCTCCCGTTCGTCTTCGACTACTTCACGGTGTACACGACGAGAGCCGTCGAGGTCGCCTTCGCGCTGAAGGACACGTTCAACCTCATCGTCCTGCTGACGGCGTACATGTCCGTCGTGTTCCAGATTCCGCTGTTCATCATGCTCGCGGTGATGATGAACCTCGTCACCCGCCTCTGGATGGAGGACAAGCGTCTCCTCTTCTGGGGGGCGTTCGCCGGCATCTCCTTCATCGCGACGCCGGACCCGACGGGGATGGCACCCATCATCGTCGCCGTGACGATGATATTCCTGTTCGAGGGGACGCTCGCGCTGCTCCGCTGGACCGGGAACTAGCGTCAGCTTCGTTCCGTCTCTGTGCCGTCTCTCACTCCTCATCGGCAGCGACCGCTCCGAGCGTTTATCAGCGATGACGGGACCAGTCGCCCCCATGCGCTGACGACTGACTCGGGGCGAGTCGAGGCGGCTGCGCGGCCGACCGCTCCGAGACCGATTGACACTGACCGAGGGCCGCCTGCTCGCTATTTTCTCTCCGTAGCGTCTCGCTCGCCCGTCTTCGACTATCGACGTTTGTGGTCAGTCGTCCTCGCCGACGGGGTACTCCTGCGCGAACACGTCGGCGACGACCGGCTCGCTCTCCTCCCCGTCTCTCGCGTCGTTCTTACCGTACGTGTCGTTCGCCGGACTGACGCTCCCGGTGGCGTAGCCGTGGAGGTCGAGCGTCACGTGGTCGAAGCCGACCTCGGAGAGGTGGTCGCGGGCCGCGCGGACGAAGTCGGCGTCGAGCGCCCGCTCCAACTCTTCTTCGGCGACTTCGATGCGCGCGAGGCCGTCGTGGTCGCGGACGCGGAACTGCGAGAACCCCCACGTTCGCAGCAGTTGCTCGGCCTTCTCGACGCGAGTCAGCCGTTCTTCGGTCACTTCGAGACCGGTCGGAATCCGCGAGGAGAGGCAGGCCATCGACGGTTTGTCCGCGACCGAAAGCCCGTAGCGGTCGGCGATCTCTCTGACCTCCGCCTTCGTGATGTCGTGGGCCAGAAGCGGCGAGAACACCTCCAACTCCTTCACCGCGCGGAGGCCGGGTCGGTGTCCCTCGCCGGGGTCGGAGGCGTTCGTTCCGTCGCAGACGGTGCCGATTCCGAGGTCGCGGGCCGTCTCGTACATCTTGCCGAGGCGCATCGTCCGGCAGTGGTAACACCGCTCGCCGTCGTTGGCGACGAAGTCGGGGTTGTCGAGTTCCGAAAAGGAGACGAGCTCGTGCCGGATGCCGATCTCCTCGGCGACGCGCTTCGCATCGTCGAGTTCCTCGGCCGGTAGCGTCTCGCTCTTGGCTGTGCAGGCGACCGCGTCGTCACCGAGCGCGTCCCGGGCGAGCGCGGCGACGACGCTCGAATCGACGCCGCCGGAGAACGCGACGACGACGCCGTCGCGCTCTCTGAGGTCGTCGACGACGGCGTCTATCTTCCCTTCGAGGTCCATGCACCGTCGTTGGCCGCGCCGCGTCAAAAGCGCGTTGTCCCCGGCACGTCGGCGACGAATCTCGAATCTCCTCTGCGGACCCAGCGCTGAAGACGCTCGACGTGGGCCGGTTTCGCGCGTGCCACGACCGACGACGAGCTACACGAACCCGCGTTCTCGGGGACGACGGAGGGAGAGTGGGACGCGCGGCAGGAGAACGACTTCGAGACGGACGACCTCTCGGAGATCGCCGACCACTTCCTGCTCTCGTCGCGTCGCTCCGCGAACGTTTTTATCACCCGGCGCGGTAATCGCGGCCGAATGGAGTTCGAGGCCATCCCGGGAGTCGGCGAGAAGACCGCCGCCTCGCTCGCCGAACTCGACGACGCCGAGTCGGCGCTCAGAGACGGCGACGTGGCGACGCTCTCGCGCGCTCCCGGTATCACCGAGGGTCGAGCGGCGGCCATCGCCCGCGCGGCGATTCGAGCCGACCACGGCGACGACGGCGACTTTCTGGCGACCGACCGCGCCCGCGAACTCTACCGCGACGTCCTCGGGTTGCTGCAGGAGCGCGCGGTCACCGAGTACGCCGAGAAACGCCTGGAGACGCTGTTTCCGACCGCCTCCGAGTCCAGAGTCGAGGAAGTCAGAACGTTCGTCGAGTCGGCGCTCGAACGCGACCCCGACCCGGCGGTCCTCGACGCCCTCGTCGACGTAGAGGCGCTGCGCGCGCCGCCGAACCTCCGCGTCCGCGAGCGCTGTCTCGCGACGGTCGACGCCGAGCGCTACGCCGAGGCGAAAGCCGCGTTCCCGGAACTGTCGGTCGAAATCGTCGAAGATACTCACGGACTCGCCGAACTCGCGCGGTCGTACTCGACGGTCGTCGCCCTCGACGAGGCGTTCGCGGGCGTCGACGTCGACGGCGACGTGCGCGTCCGCCCCGACGCCGCCGAACACCCCGAGGAGATCGTCCCCGAGCGCCTCCTCGCCTTCTTCGCCGCAAACCGCGAACGACTGCTCGCGGCCGTCTCGGTCCACGAAACGGCCGACCTCGACCCGGCGTGCTCGCCGGCCGACCTCCGAGACGCACTGACGCGCGTCGACGAGAGCGGCGAACTCGTCGGTGACGACGAACTCGACCGGCTCACCGCCGCCGTCGACGACCTCGACGCGGCCGTCTCGACCGCCGAATCGGCCGCCAACGACCACCTCAGGAGGGCTATCAGCGAGCAGGACGTGACCATCCAGGGCCAGGACTTCCTCTCGCTGGTCGAACAGGGCGCGCGCGTCGACAGCCTCCTCTCGCGCGAACTCGCCGACGAGTACGACACCGCCGTCGAGACGGCCCGCGAACACCTCGCGGACGCGCTCTCGCTGGAGGAGGGCGAGTACGACCTCGCCGAACGCGTCTTCGGCGGCGACCCCACGTTCCCGGTCGGCCACAACGAGGAGGCCGTCTCGCGCCTGCGAACCGAACTGAAAGCCGGCCGCGACCGCCGCGCGGCGACGCTGAAAGCCGACCTCGCCGACGATTTGGCGGCGCTCAGAGAGCCTGTCGAGACGCTCGTCGCCGACGCGTTGGAACTCGACGTGGAGCTCGCCGTCGCCCGGTTCGCCGCCGACTTCGACTGCGTGCTCCCCGAGTTCTCGGGAACCGGATTCGAGTTCGAGGCCGGTCGGTCACCGCTCCTGGACGTCTCGTTCGACGCGGTCGACCCCGTCGACTACGGCGTCTCCGGCGTGACGCTCCTGTCGGGCGTCAACAGCGGCGGAAAGACGTCGACGCTCGACCTGGTCGCCGTCGTCGTCATCCTCGGACAGATGGGGCTCCCCGTCCCGGCCGAGCGCGCCCGCCTCGAACGCGTTTCGGAACTGCACTACTACGCGAAGAGTCAGGGGACCCTCGACGCGGGCGCGTTCGAGAGCACGCTCCGCGACTTCGCGACGCTCGCCCACGGAGCGTCCGGCCGCCTCGTCCTCGTCGACGAACTGGAGAGCATCACCGAACCCGGTGCGAGCGCCCGCATCATCGCTGGCATCCTGGAAGCGCTCCACGAACAGGGGACCACCGGCGTGTTCGTCTCGCACCTCGCCGACGAGATACGCGAAGCCGCCGACTTCGACGTCGCCGTCGACGGTATCGAAGCCGTCGGCCTCGTCGACGGCGAACTCCGGGTGAACCGCTCGCCCGTCAAAGGCCACCTCGCGCGCTCGACGCCCGAACTCATCGTCGAGAAGTTGGCCGGCGAGGCCCGAGACGACGCCGAGCGAGCAAACGGGAGCGGCGACGGGGCGGTCTCGCGCCGCGGGTTCTACGCGCGGTTGTTGGAGAAGTTCTGAACGCTCGTCGAACATTCTCGTCGTTTTAACAGTGCTTGGCGTCCGCGAGAGAGCCGCTGGCGACCAGTTTCACTTTCACTTCGGGGTTGGCAAACGGTTAAGTAGCCACCGAAGCGTGGTGAAAGTGATGGCTGACGACCCCGACGGGGGGATGCTCTCGTGGGACGAGACGGTGTTCAGAGACGAACACGTCTTCGAGATCGACTACGTCCCAGAGACGTTCCAACACCGTGAGAGCCAGCTGCAGAGCCTGCAGTACGCGCTCCGTCCGGCCGTTCGCGGTGCACGCCCGCTCAACACGATGGTCCGCGGCCCGCCGGGAACCGGCAAGACGACCGCCGTCCAGAAACTGTTCGGCGAGCTTCGCGGGCAGACGGACGTGCGCACGGTCCGGGTCAACTGTCAGGTCGACTCGACGCGCTACGCCGTCTTCTCCCGGCTCTTCGAGAGCATCTTCGAGTACGAACCCCCGTCGTCGGGAATCTCGTTCAAGAAGCTGTTCGGTCAGATCACCGACCGACTCGTCGAGGAGGACGACGTGCTCGTCGTCACGCTCGACGACGTGAACTACCTGTTCTACGAGAACGAGGCCTCTGACACGCTGTACTCGCTGCTCCGCGCTCACGAGGCGCACAGCGGCGCGCGCATCGGCGTCATCATCATCTCCTCGGACCTCTCGCTCGACATCATGGACGAACTGGACACGCGCGTCCAGAGCGTCTTCCGTCCCGAGGAGGTGTACTTTCCCGTTTACGACATCGACGAGATCGTCGACATCCTCCGCGAGCGCGCCCGAATCGGGTTCCACGACGGCGTCATCGGCGCGCCGGAACTCGACCGCGTCGCCGAACTCACCGCCGAGAGCGGCGACCTGCGCGTCGGCATCGATCTGCTCCGCAGAGCGGGACTCAACGCCGAGATGCGCGCCTCGCGGACGGTGACGCTCGAGGACGTCGAACGCGCCTACGACAAGTCGAAGTACGTTCACCTCTCCCGCAGCCTCCGCGGACTGTCGGACTCCGAACGCGCGCTCGTCGAGGTGCTCGCCGAACACAACGGCGGACAGGCCGGCGAGGTGTTCGAGGCGTTCCACGCCGACACCGGCCTCGGCTACACGCGCTACTCCGAGATCATCAACAAACTCGACCAACTCGGCGTCATCGAGGCCGACTACGCCAGCATCGAGGGTCGCGGTCGCTCGCGGACGCTGACGCTGTCGTACGACCCCGACGCGGTGCTGGACCGCCTCGACTGATGCTCACTCGTCCATCTCGCGGGCCAGCGCCGCCGGGAACCGCGTTCTGACCTCGCGGACGACCAACGCGACGACGACCGCCCCGACGCCGTTCGAGGCGAAATCGAGCGCGATGTCGCGGACGCCGTGAATCGCCAGGTACGCCCGCCCGCCGAACACCCGCGCCCCCACCTCCGTCGAGAACTCCATTATCTCCCAGAGGACGCCGAACGCGAGCACGAAGACGAACATGTAGACGTAGACGAACTCCTCGGGAAACTCCACGTCGTCGGAGTGCAGTTCCAGTGCCCGCGTGACCGCGTAGCCGCAGCCGGCGACGACGCTGCCGGAGAGCACGTGAGTCAGCTGGTCGTACCAGCCGAAGGCGTCGTAGAGGCCGACCATCCCGAGCGTGTGGAGGAACACCGCCGCCGTCACCCACAGCGTCAACCCGGCGTTCATCGGCAACCCGTAGTCGCGGCGCAACACCGCCGGAAGGAAGGTGATGAGGAGCGGGAGCGTCCCGTTGACGACGAGCCCGAACTGGCCGCTGACGAGCCCGTAACCGGCGATTCCGGCCAAGACGAGCTGCATCAGTCGCGCCGCGATACGCTGGTACGCGGCGGGAATCCCGAAGCGCTCTTCCAACACCGTCATCGGCGCTCACCCCGGTCGAGACGGCGCTCGACGCCTGCGTCGATGACACCGTGAAAACCGTACTCGAACGCGACGCCGACGACCACCCCCACGACCGTCGCGCCGACGAGTTCCCACATCACCGGGTCGACGCCGCCGAGGTACGACGTACCGAAGAACGCGTCGGAGACCCACCGCAGCACCGTCCAGACCGCGCCGACCGCCATCGTCGTCGTCGTCACGAACGCCGCCGAGAAGCGCGACGACATCTCGACGTCGGTGAACGCCTGCAGATCGACGACGAGGATGAGCGTCACCGCGACGACCCAGACGTACGTCGCCACGCCGTCGAACTGGGTGAACCGCTGCCCGAGCGCCGCAACGGCGGCCAGTCCGACGACGGGCCACGGGAGCGTCGCGCGGCGCTCCCGCGTGAAAACCGCTGGCGCGGCGGCCAGCCCCGCCGAGAGGAGCGCGAACACCGCCATCGGATACGCACCGCTCCGGAGTCCGACGGCGCCCGCCGCGACCAGACAGGCGACCAGCAGCCACGAGACGGCTATCTCGGTTTCAGTCCTCGTCCAACTGAACATGGTACTCGTTCTTCGTTCGGTCGTCGACCGTCTAATTACCCCCGCCGATTCTCACCGCGTGTTCGGCGGTTCGCCGTCTCCGCCCTCAGAGAAACTCCGAGAGCGTCGCTATCGACGGCGCGACCAGCGACGGGACGATGTCGCTGGCCTCGACGTCGGCGCGGTCGGCGTCGCCGGTGAGCACGCAGACGGACTCACAGCCGATTCGCTCGGCCATCCGGAGTTCGGTTTCCAACCGGTCGCCGACGACGACCACATCGTCGGGTTCGTAGCCGTACTCCTCCATCGTGGGCAGGAGCATCTCCGCGTTGGGTTTCCCGAAGACGTGCGCCGGTGGACGACCGACGGCCGTCTCCACGAGCGCGCCGATGGACCCGCAGTCGGGAATCGGCCCCTCGTCGGTCGGACAGACCGCGTCGGGATGCGCGAGCAGGAACTCGGCCCCGTCGTGGATGGCGAGCGTCGCGCGGCGGACCTTCTCGTAGGTGAGTTCGGTGTCGAAACCGACGACGACGTGCGTCGGGTCGTCGGACTCGACGGCGAACCCGCGTTCGCGGAGCGCGTCGCGCATCGCCTCGGTACCGACGACGTACGTCTCGTCGGTGCCGACCGATTCGAGGTACGCGATGACGCCGTCGGTCGAGAGGATGACCGACTCCTGCGTCGCCGAGATGCCCAGACTCCGGAGTTTCTCGACGTAGCCGGGTTTCCACCGCGAGGAGTTGTTCGAGAGAAAGAACACGTCGACGCCCGCCTCCCGGAGTTCGGCGACCACCTCGGCCGCGCCGGCGATGAGTTCGTCGCCGAGGTAGACGGTGCCGTCGAGGTCGAAGAACGCCGCCCGCTTCTCGCCGAGCGGGCTCAGCGAGGCGAACCGCCGGTCTGCCTCCGCGAGGTCGTCGAGGTTGTCTATCTCGACCCAGCGCGCGCCGGCGATGTCGACCGGGTCGACGTCGAAACGGCCGCTTTTGAGCAGCCGGTCGATGGCGAGTTCGGTCCACCCGCCGTACTCGCCGTGCTGTTCGACGCTCCGTTCGATCTCGTCGAACAGCGCCGCCGAGAACGCCCCCGAGAACCGGTAGACGTCGATGGAGACGGCGTGTGCCTCCGAGTCCGTGTACTCCTTCGAGATGCTGGAAATGCAGTCGCGTTCGTCGGCGGTCACCTTCATCGCCTCCTCGGAGAACAGCGACGTGTCGCAGGCGATGGCGCTGTCGGCGTCGGCGTCGGCCAGCTGCTCGACGACCTCCCGTTCGAACGCCACGTCGCCGTTGCTCAGGAAGAACGGCTCGCCGTCGAGGAGCGGTTCGACGAGCGACAGCGAGTACATGTTGTCCGTGTTGGCGTACACCTCGTTCTCGATGACGGTGACGGAGAACCCCTCGTAGTCGGCGGCGACGCGTTCGGCCAACGCCCGCGTCTTCTCGCTCAGATAGCCGGCGACGACGACGGTTTCGTCGAGACCCACCTCGGCGTACGCGCGGAGCTGATACTCCAGAATCGGCGTGCCGTCGACGCTGACGCTGCACTTCGGTTTGCGGAGCGTTATTGGCCGAAGTCGAGATCCGATGCCCGCGGCGAGAATGACTGCAGTGTTCGGATATGTCATTCTCGGTGTGTACCACGCGAGGGACAATAAGTGAGGGTTAACGAGTAACGGAATTAAGCCGCGGGGAGTAAGTCGTGGAGACGTGACGTACGTCGATTTCGAACACTCACTGCGGCGGCGCGTCCGGGGACCGAAGCGACGGGTTCACCGCGTTCGAGTCGGCCGTCACGCCGCCGGACGACCCGTACTGGAGGAGGTTCGGGTAGTCGGCGATGATGCCGTCGACGCCCGCCCGACGGAGCTGGTCGGCCTGATACCAGCTCTCGACGGTCCACGCGTTGACGCGTCTCCCCTCCTCGTGGGCGAGTTCGACGAGGTCGATGGGGTCGAACGGGCCGGCGTGGTAGTCGGCGTTGAACAGGTCGGTGCCGTGTACCATGTTCCACGGGACGTGCAGCACCTCGCAGTCGTGTCGTCTGGCGGTCCGAAAGCCCGCTTCGATGTCGTCCCAGAACACCGCCGCGATAGGAACCGAGTCGTCCAGTTCCCGGACGGCGGCGAGCGCCCCCTCGTGGAACGACGACAGCAGCACGTCGTGGGAGTGGGCGGTCAACTCCGAGAGCGTGCGTTCGACGAACGGTTTCCACACCGCGCGCCGCTCCACGAGTTCGTCGGCGTCGAGCGAGCCGTACCGAACGTCGTCGACGCCGGGGTTCTTGAACTCGACGTTGACGCCGACGGACTCGGGAATCAGTTCGAGTATCTCGGCGAGCAGCGGCACCGACTCGCCGGTGCCGAGCACGTCGAGTTTCCGAAGCGTCTCGTACGGCGTCTCCCACACTTTCTGGTCAGCCAGCGCGGCCGGCGCGTTCGTCAGCCGCCCGAGGTCGGTGTCGTGGAAGACGACGACTTCCCCCGTCGCCGTCGGCATCACGTCGAGTTCGACGACGTCGGCCTGCGGCGACACCGTCGTTCCGCCGACGCCGACGGCGCGACCGAACGCCGCCCGCGTGTTCTCCGGGTAGACGCCGGCGAACCCGCGGTGGGCGATGAGCGATACGTCCGCCTCCCTCCCGGTCGTCGTTTCCTGCCCTGCTAGCTGTGCCATGCGTTCGTGTTTGAACTGTGTACCGTCACGTACATCAAACTATCTCTGTTCGTGTACATACCTCTCATACTTGACTATATCTCTCCGGAGTGTGCCACCCGTCACGGCCCGTCGTAGCGGTTCACAACCGAGTTCGTTCGTACCCCGTTCTTTACTTTTCGGTCGACTGTCAGCCACGTCGCTCGCTCACCACCCGGTACACGGCGTCGGCGTAGCCACCGCTGGCGTCGTCGAAGAACCGGTCGCGGACGGCGCGGCGCTCGGCCGCGTAGTCGTCGTCACCGTCGAGGCTCCGTTCCAGCGCGTCGAGCAGGTCGTCGAACGTCCGGACGGTCGGCCCGGCCGCCAGCTCCTCGTAGTCGTAGTAGAACCCCCGCCCGGCCCGGTACGCCTCCAGGTCGTACGCGTAGCGTATCACCGGTCTGTCGAGGAGCAGATAGTCGAACAACACCGACGAGTAGTCCGTGATCAGGCCGTCCGTCGCCGGTAACAGCGGGTAGACGTCGACGCCCGCGGGGAGTTCGAGCAGGTGGTCGAACGTCGAGAGGTCGGCGTCCAGCCGTTCCTTCGGGTGGAGTTTGACGACGAGATAGGCGTCGCGTTCGGCCAACACCCGTTCGAGCGCCGCGAAGTCGACGTGCTCGGACGCCCGCGCCGAGGGGTTCTCGCGGAACGTCGGCATGTAGAGCCACACCCGGTGTTCCTCCGCGAGACGCTGCACCCGCTGCAGCTCCGTCTCGTCGGTGCAGAGCGTCGCCCCCGGCACCGACTCGAAGAACACGTCGGTCCGCGGATAGCCCGTCACGACGAGTCGGTCGTCCGGGAGGCCGAACCCCGTCCGGAACGACTCGCGCGCGCCCGACCCGGTGAGCGAGACGAGGTCGTACTGGTCGTAGAGGTAGCGCGAGAGCGCTCGCACCGGTCGGGGGCGCTCGGCCAGTTCGGCGTCCCACGAGATGCGTTTCAGCGGGACGCCGTGCCAGAGCATCACGAGCGTCGACCCGCCGACGACGAAGCGGTTCACGTCCTTGAGGTTGTGCGTCAGAAAGACGGTTCCCGCGCGGAGTTGGAGCCAAACGCCGCGCGGGGAGAAGGCGTGGTACGCCTCGTAGCCGTGTCGCTGGAGTTCGCGGACGATCGCTCGGTTCTTCGTCACCCAGACGGGCCGAACGTCGGGTTTGTCGGCGGCGACCGAGAGGTAGAGATACTTGCTGTTCTCGCAGAAGTCGGCGCCGCCGCGCGCGCCGAACACCCACAGCGAGTCGTCGCGGCCGACCCGTCGGGTGACCGCGCCGACGACGGCGACGGCGACGGTCTCGAGGAACAGCGAGACGTAGTAGAGCCACCGTTGGCCGCGGGTTCGCCCCTCCGTGCCGTTCCCCTCGCGTACGTGGTCCGACTGGTCCGGCCGCTCGGATCGGTTCCGCTCGTCCGTCTTCGAGCCGTTCGCCTCCGGTTCGTCGCGTCCACCCGTGACCTCGCCGGGCGGCAGCTCCTCGTCTCGCATCCTCAGGCGAGTACCTCGTCCAGTTTTCGCTTGCTGAGTTCGAGATAGTCGGCGTCGAACGTGTACACTTCCGCGGAGACGGTTCCCGTCCAGTCGTCGAGAAGCGGCGCGAGAATCGTCTCGAAATCCGTGGTTCCGGAGCCGGTCGGGACGTGCTCGTCTCTCGGGCCGCGGGCGTCGTTGACGTGGACGTGCGAGACGCGGTCGCGGTGCGTGTCTAAGAACGCCGCCGACGCCTCGGCGTCCATCCCGTCGACGCGGGCGTGCCCCGTGTCGAACGTCATCGAGGCGTCGGTCTCCTCGAACACGCGGTCGAACTCGTGGACGGTGAACGAGACGCCGGGGAGGTTCTCGACACACACCTCGACGCCGACGTCTCGGCCGTGTTCGTCCAACTGTCGTACCGCGTCGAGCATCCGCGGGTGGGTCGTCTCGGCGTCCCACTCGGGGTACGTCGCGCGCGTGCTCGCGTGGAGGACGGCCTTCTCCGCGCCCATCTCCGCGGCGGCGTCGAGACACGCGCGGTGTTCGTCCAGCGCGGCGTCCCGGACTCCGTCGCGCGGCGTCCCGAGGTCGAGGTCGACGAACGGGAGGTGGACGAGCAGGTCGAGAGCGGCGTCGGAGACGGCGGCGGCGAACGACTCGCGGTCCAGTCGAGTTCGCTCCGTCGCGCCGTCCATGTACAGTTCGAGAAAGTCGAAGCCGAACGAGTCGGCCTGCTCGACAGCCTCGGACGCTGTCACGTCGCCCGAGTGCGTCTGCGTGACGAATCCGCATCTGATGTCGGTCATTGCCTGTTCAGCCCTGATTTCGTGTGCGGCCATATAGGTCAGGCGGTTGACTACTCGTCGGTCGCACTGAGTGACTCCGCGAGCGGACTGTCTCCGGCGGCGTACCGACTCGAACGCCGGACGCCCGTCGTCGCCGAACCCCGGAGCGTTTTTGCCGTCGTCGCCGAAGCCTCGTTCATGAAGACGACGGGCGGCAGCGACGAGGCGAAACGACGCGCGGGCGAGAGTGCGGCCGACCTCGTGGCCGACGGGATGGTCGTCGGACTCGGGACGGGCAGTACGGCGGCGCACGCGATTCGCGCGCTCGGACGAGCGGTCGACGCCGGACTCGACGTGCGCGGCGTCCCCACCTCGTTCGCGTCGCGGGAACTCGCCCGCGAAGTGGGCGTCCCGCTCGTCACGCTCGACGACGTCGACGGCGTCGACCTCGCTATCGACGGTGCGGACCAGGTGGCGGGGTTCGACCTCGTCAAGGGCGGCGGCGCGGCCCACGCCCGCGAGAAAGTCGTCGACACGTTCGCCGACCGGTTCGTCGTCGTCGCCGACCCCTCCAAACTCGCGGAGACGCTCTCGCACCCGGTTCCCGTGGAGGTGCTGCCGGACGCGCGCTCGACCGTCGCCGCCGCCGTCTCCGACGCCGGGGGCGACCCGGCGCTCCGGGAGGCCGAGCGGAAGGACGGGCCGGTCGTCACCGACAACGGCAACGTCGTGCTCGACTGCGAGTTCGGCGAGATAACCGACGTTGCGGCGCTGTCGCGGACGCTCTCGGCGGTCCCCGGCGTCGTCGAACACGGCCTGTTCGTCGGCCTCGCAGACGAGATTCACGTCGGTAGCGACGACGGCGTGCGCGTCGAGACGCGCTAACGCCGCCGCGTGCGACGCGCTACCGCTACCGCTCGCGGATACGACGCGACTCCGACCCGAACGCCGTCGCTCTCGGTCGCGGGCGCGAAAAAATGGTGGTTGCTCGCCGGACTTAGAGGTCGCGCGGCTGGACCGTCTTTCGGTCGTTAGCCTCGGCGCGACGGGCGGCGTCGTCGAGGAGCTCTTTGACTTCCTCGTCGAGCGCGTCGTAGAAGTCCGACGCGACGTTTTTGTCATCGAGCGCTTCCTTAACAGCTGCCTTGACGATAAGGTCTGCCATGCAAGCGTGGCTACCGGGGCCTTATTAATAAGATTTCCCAAATCGCGCTGTCAGCCCCCCACGCGGTCGTTCGCGACCAAATCCCCCGTTGGATTTAAGTACTCCCGGGTCGATGGGCCGGAAACGACAGTTACGAGTGCCCTGCGGGCGGAGCGTCGGCTATGCGAGACATTTTGGAATCAGTCGCGGCCGGCGAACTCTCGCCGGCGACGGCCGAGGCCCGACTGTCGGGCTACGCGAGTACCGACGCGGGGCGCTTCGACGCCGCCCGCGAGCACCGACGCGGCGTGCCGGAGGCGATTCTCGCAGACGGCAAAACGCCCGAGGAGACGGCGTCGCTCGTGCTCACGGCGCTCGAAACGACCGGCCGAGCGCTCGTCACCCGCACCGACGAGGCCGACGTCGCGGCCGTCCGCGCGCGCGTCGACGCGGAGGCCCCCGACGCGACAGTCGAGACCGACGAGCGCGCGCGGACACTCGTGGCGCGCGCGCCGGACCACGAGCGTCCGTCGCTCGATGCCACCGTCGCGGTCGTCACCGCCGGGACCTCCGACGCGGCAGCGGCGGGCGAGGCGACGACGGTGCTCCGCGAGATGGGCGCGACGGTCGACTGCATCGACGACGTGGGCGTCGCCAACATCGACCGCGTGCTCGACCAGCGCGAGGCGCTCCGCGCGGCCGACGTGCTCGTCGTCGCCGCCGGGCGGGAGGGAGCGCTGCCCACCGTCGTCGCCGGGATGGTCGACGCCCCCGTCATCGCGCTGCCCGTCGCCGTCGGCTACGGCTTCGGCGGCGATGGGGACGCGGCGCTCGCGGGGATGCTCCAGTCGTGTTCGGTGCTCTCTGTCGTCAACGTCGACGCCGGCTTCGTCGCGGGCGCGCAGGCCGGTCTCGTCGCGCGTGCCGTCTCCGCCGCGCGCGGGGCGTAGCGTTCGACCCCGCTCGTCCGCCGCGCGCACGTGCGCAACACTTTCATGTGCCTCGGTCACGTACGGCGAGACACCGGCTGACTGGTGGATGCCGGACCCGAACAATGCCAACCTGCGACCACTGCGGGTCGCACGTCTCCGAACGTTTCGCGCGGGTGTTTGCCGACGAGTACGGGCGTCTAATGGCCTGTCCAGCTTGCTCGGCGAACGCCGGTATCGCGGACGTCGCGCGACATCGCGCCCGCAACGCGTAACCACTGTCGGGTAACGAATCGATAACCACCACGCGAAGCCTTCTGCGCGGAACCGACGCCGTTTAGCGTCGCCGCTGCCTGCGTCGACTCGTGCACTACGTCTACGTCGTCGAGTGCGCCGACGGCAGTTACTACACCGGGTACACGACCGACGTGCAGCGCCGCGTCGAACAGCACAACGCCGGCGACGGCGCGAAGTACACCCGCGGACGGACCCCCGTCGAACTCGTCCACTCGGAGACGTACGCGTCGAAGTCGACGGCGATGAGCCGCGAGTACGAGATCAAACAGCTCTCGCGGCGACAGAAGGAACGACTCGTCGACGGCTGAGGTGGGCGGTGTCGGTTCGACCCGACGGCAGTTCGGCTATCTGCGCTCCGTTCGCGGAACCGAACGTTCGCTTCGAGCGTCGTGTCCCGTCTTTCTTCTAACCTCGCGCTGTAGCTCGACGCGACCGATGGCCGTCGTCACCGAACTCCACGTCGCGTCGGATTCGTTCCCGCTGGGGACGCTGCTCACCGCGAACGACGAGTTCCACGTCGAGTTCGAGCGCCTCGTCCCGGCGGGCGGACAGGTGCTCCCCATCTTCTGGGCGTGGGGCGGCGAGTTCGACTCGTTCGAGTCCCGCGTCCGTTCGAGTCGGTTCGTCGACGACCTGACTGTCGTCGAGCGCGTCCAGGGGCGGACGCTCTACTCCGTCGTCTGGAACTCCGACGTGTACGGCTTCGTCGACGGGTTGGCGGAGGCCAACGGCGTGATTCTCCACGCGCGCGGCTACGACGACCAGAGCTGGAACTTCCGTCTGTTGTTTCACTCCCACGAGCGGCTCTCGTCGTTTCACGACTACTTCCTGGCTCACGACGTTCCGTTCACGCTCGGTCGCTTACAGACGCTGAGCGAGGCGAACCTCCGCGACGAACGCATCGACTTGACGAACGAACAGCGCGAAGCGCTGTTTCTGGCGTTCGAGCGCGGCTACTTCGACTCGCCGAGTCGCGTGACGTTGACGGAACTCGCCGACGAACTCGAAATCACCCAGCAGGCGCTCTCACAGCGCATCCGCCGCGGCAACGAACAACTGCTCGAACACCTGTTCGCCGACGAACTGTACGCGTGACGCCGGCGGCGTCGACGGAAGTGGACAGGGACAGACGCGCTTGTTCGGGCGAGGCTCCGTCTTCGGAGTACCGCCGACCGCCGTCGACGACCGGTCGCCGCCGTCTCACAAGAGGGCCTTGTTGCAACTACCCGCCGGATTAACGGGCTCGATACCGTCACTGCATCCATGTCGGATGACGCGGTTCCTACCGACCCTCTGTCGAGGGTAATCCGAAGCCGAACAGTCTCCCGTACGGACGAGGAACTGCTCGACGCCTTCGCGGACCCGGTCCGCCGACGGACCCTCTCGTATCTGTACTCCGTGTCTCGGCCCGCCGTCTCGACGGCCGAACTCGCCGAACGGTGCGCCGACGCTGAGGACGCGGATCCCGAGGACGCGGACCCCGAAGCCGCAGAACGGCTCGAGCTCGCACTTCACCACACGCACCTTCCGAAACTCGACGACGCGGGGCTGCTCGACTACCGAGCCGGGGCGCGTGAGGTACGCGGACTCCACGAGGAGGCCGTCGAAGCGAGCGTCGCCCAGTTGACCGCCACGCTCTCCGACGTCGTCGCCACCGAACGGACGTACTGACGCCGACCGACGGCCCGAGCCGCTCACTGCGCTCGGGAACCTACTCGTTCGCGAACGGACTGTTTCCGGCGCTCACCTGTTTTGCGTGCTCGGCCACCGTCCGGCCGAGTTTCTCGATTCGCTCTTCGATAGCCTCGTCGACGAGTTCGTACGCCGGTTGGCCGTTCGCCGCCGGCTCCGCGCGGTCTTCGAACTTCTCGTAGGCCTTTCGGATGCCGACCTGGTGTGGGACGACGTAGCCGTGGACGCCGCGGACCGTGCTGCGCATGTGTTCGAGCGTGCTGCCGTAGGAGCCGCCGCCGGCCGTCGCCAGCAGGCCGACGACCGTATCCTCGTACTCGTCGAACGAGCAGTAGTCGTGGAAACTGCGGAACGCCGACGAGTACGAGCCGTGGTAGACGGGCGACCCCAGGAGGACGCCGTCGGCCTCGCGCATCCGACGCATCAGGTCGGCGGACTCGCCTTGCTCGTCCTCGTCGGGGTGGTACAGCGGGAGGTCGACCGCACCGAGGTCGATGAAGTCGGTCTCGACGCCGACGTCGGCGGCGGCGTTCAGGGCGTACTTCAGTGCCTCGCGGGTGTAGCTGCCGTCACGACGGCTCCCGGACACTGCGACGACGCGTGTCATTGATTTCGTTTGGATGCGGACGCTCAAAAGGACGTTGAACGCCCGCAGAATGGGTAACTACGCTGACATTCGGGGGGCCGTCGACGCCGCGGCGTTTCCCCCCGTCGCCCACCGTTTCGACTCGAAGCCTGCAGGTGGTTTTTTTGCCGCTGCCCGGGACGTAGCCGTATGGACGCGATCTCTTTCGGCACCGACGGATGGCGAGCGACGCTCGACACGTTCACCGACGACCGAGTCCGCATCGTCGGACAGGCAGTCGCCGACTACCTCCGCGACGAGGGGTACGACGACCCCGTCGCCGTGGGCTACGACGCCCGCGAGTCCTCGCCCGGTTTCGCCGAGAGCCTCGCCGAGGTGCTCGCGGACAACGGCTTCGACGTACTGCTGCCGGAGCGCGACTGCCCGACGCCCGTTCTCGCGTGGAACATCGTCTCGCGCGGCCTCTCGGGCGCGCTGATGGTGACGGCGTCGCACAACCCGCCGGAGTACAACGGCGTGAAGTTCATCCCCGAGGACGGCGCGCCCGCGCTCCCCGAGGTGACGACGGCCGTCGAGGAGCGCCTCGCCGAGCCGCGCGACCCCGTCGACGACCGCGGCGAGGTGCGGCGCGTCGACTTCGTCACCGAGCACGCCGAGCACGCCCGCGACCTCGTCGAAGCCGACCTCTCGGGGACGACCGTCGTCTACGACGCGATGCACGGCAGCGGCCGCGGCGTCACCGACGCCCTGCTCGAATCCGCCGGGGCCGAGGTGATCCGCCTCCGCTGCGACGACGACCCGACGTTCGGCGGCGAGTCGCCCGAGCCGAGCGAGGAACTACTCGGTGACCTCGTCGACGCCGTCTCCGAACGCGACGCGGCCCTCGGCATCGCCAACGACGGCGACGCCGACCGGCTCGCCGTCGTCACGCCCGAACGCGGCTTCCTCGACGAGAACCTCTTCTTCGCCGCGCTGTACGACGCGCTGCTCGAAGCGGACTCGGGCCCCGCGATTCGGACGGTGTCGACGACGTTCCTCATCGACCGCATCGCCGAGGCCCACGGCGAGGAAGTGTTCGAGACGGCGGTCGGCTTCAAGTGGGTCGCGCAGGCGATGGGCGAACACGACGCGCTCGTCGGCGGCGAGGAGTCGGGCGGCTTCAGCGTCCGCGGCCACATCCGCGAGAAAGACGGCGTCCTCGTCTCGCTTCTCGCGGCCGCCATCGCCGCCGAGGAGCCGTTCGACTCGCGGGTCGACCGCCTCGAAGCCGAACACGGCGAGATTCACGCCGACAAGGTGAGCGTCGACTGTCCCGACTCCGAGAAAGCCCGCGTCCTCGACGACCTCTCCGACGAGATTCCGGACGAGGTCGCGGGCCGCGAGGTGTCGAAAGTCGTCACGCTCGACGGGTTCAAACTGCTGCTCGAAGACGGGTCGTGGCTGCTCGTCCGCCCGAGCGGGACGGAGCCGAAGATGCGCGTCTACGCCGAGTCGGAGAGCGCCGACAGCGTCACCGACCTGCTCGTCGAGGGGCGGAAACTCGTCGCGTCCTTCGTCTGAGGGCGACCGATGTCTCGCAACCTCTCTGTCCGACCGGCCTCGAAGTCGGCGCTCGACTCCGTCGCGTCGATGCTCCGACGGGCCGGCCTCCCGGCGGACGACGTGCGGACCGCGCCCGCGCAGTTCTTCGTCGCCGCCGTCGACGGCGAGACCGTCGGCGTCAGCGGGGTCGAACTGCACGGGGACGCCGCCCTTCTCCGTTCGGTGACCGTCGAAGCGGACGCCCGCGGGAGGGGATACGGACGCGTCCTCGCCGCTGCGGCCGCCGACCACGCCGCGGAGCGGGACGTCGAGACGCTGTATCTCCTCACCGAGACCGCGGCCGGTTACTTCGAGTCGCTCGGTTTCCGACGGTGCGAACGAGACGACGCCCCCGCGCCGATACGGGAGACGACACAGTTCGCCGACCTCTGTCCCGAATCGGCCGTCTGCATGCGCGCTCAGACCGCGGCGGTCCTCGAAGCCGCCCGCGACGGCGGTCGGACCGATTAGTCGCGCGCGCGATTTCGCTTCTCTCCCCACAGTCGCCCGTTCCGCTCGCGTATCTCGAACCCCAGCGACTCGTAGAACTCGCGCACCCGCGGGTCGAACTCCGCCGTGAGGTGGCCGGTTCGAGAGAGCGCGTCGCGGACGAGCGCACCGCCTATCCCTTCGGCTCGGTGTTGTCGTCGAACCGCGACCGCTTCGACGTGGTCGTCGTCGCGGACGAGCGCGCCGACGACGTGGCCGCCCCGTTCGGCGACGAGTACCGAGTCGGTGCCGAGTCCGGCTTCGACCGTCTCGGCGTCGAGTTCGAGCACCGCGCCGTCGAGGACGCGCATCACGTCGACGAGTTCGTCGCCGTCGGCGACTCTGACAGTCGCCGCTCGCTCTCGGTCGGTCACGGCTGGCCCTCGGCGTCTCTCATCCGCCCTTGATGAGTCGAAGCACCTTCACCCGGTCGGCCTCGACGGGTTGGTCCTCGGGCACCGGCCGGCCGTCGACGAGCACCGACACCTCGTGGGGGCTGAGGCCGACGGCCGAGACGAGGTCGGCGTACGTCGCGTCGTCGTCGACGGCCACCTCGCGGCTCTCCTCCCCGACTATCTCCACGCTCACGTCCATACGCGCGGTGGGTTCCGGGGCGGTTTCAGCGTTTCCGTCCGGCGCTTTCCTCTCACCTCGCGGTCGTCTCGGGGAGTTTATGGGGCGACCGACTCCTTGCTATGGTATGAGCGAGGCCGAGGGAACGCCGGGTCGCGAAATCTGGATAGAGAAGTACCGCCCGCAGACGCTCGACGAGGTCGTCGGACAGGACCGAATCGTCGAGCGCCTCCAGAGCTACATCGAACAGCGCGACCTGCCGCACCTGCTGTTCGCGGGGCCGGCGGGCGTCGGGAAGACGACCTGCGCCACCGCCATCGCCCGCGAGGTGTACGGCGACGACTGGCGCGGCAACTTCCTGGAACTCAACGCCTCCGACGAACGCGGTATCGACGTGGTGCGCGACCGCATCAAGAACTTCGCGCGCGCCTCCTTCGGCGGCCACGACTACCGAATCATCTTCCTCGACGAGGCCGACTCGCTGACCAACGACGCCCAGTCGGCGCTGCGCCGGACGATGGAGCAGTTCGCCGACAACACCCGCTTCGTCCTCTCGTGCAACTACTCCTCGAAGATTATCGACCCCATCCAGTCGCGGTGCGCCGTCTTCCGGTTCTCGCCGCTGGGCGACGACGCCGTCGAGGAGACGGTCCGCCACATCGCCGAGACGGAGGGCATCGAGGTGACCGACGACGGCGTCGACGCGCTCGTCTACGCGGCCAACGGCGACATGCGCCGCGGCATCAACTCGCTGCAGGCGGCGGCGACGACCGGCGAGACGGTGGACGAGGAGGCGGTTTACGCTATCACCTCCACCGCCCGCCCCGAGGATATCGAGGAGATGGTGACGCGGGCGCTCGACGGCGATTTCGCGGCCGCGCGGTCGAAACTCGACCACCTGCTCACCGACGTGGGGATGGCCGGCGGCGACATCATCGACCAACTGCACCGTTCGGTGTGGGAGTTCGGTCTCGACGACCGCGCGGCGGTCCGCCTCATGGAACGCATCGGCGAGGCCGACTACCGCATCACCGAGGGCGCGAACGAACAGGTGCAGTTGGAGGCGCTTCTGGCGTCGCTGGCGCTCGACGACTGACCGCTCGTCTCGCCTCCGTCTCGCGTCCTCCGCGCGACGACACGTTTCTGCCACTGAGAACGTCAGCAGAATTTATATATCGACCCGTGGTATCCGGAAACGGGGTGGTGTCGATAGTCGGACACCGACGCCTCGGTGCGACAGTTGTCGTACCAAGTGCGTTTTTCTCGCGTTCACCGAGACGAGCCAGCGGCTCGTTCGTCTCGGGTCTCTCCGAACCGCTCACGTCTCGGGTTCGATGTTGATGTACGAGACGCGGTTGTCCGCCGCTTCGAGTTTCGACTTTATCTCCGCGATGTCCGCGTCGAGGTCGCCGGTGTCGAAGTCCTTGTCGAACTGCACCTCCGCGGTGACGAGCGCCTTCTGCGCCCCGACGAACACCGAGCGGAAACTGTCAATTCCCGTCACGCCCGGATGCTCGGCGATGACCGCTTCGAGCTTCTCTTCGACGTCCGACGGCAGACTCTCGCCGATGAGCAGACGCTTGTTCTCCCACGCCAGCGCGACGGCGAAGCCCATCAGCAGGAACCCGATGACGAGCGACGCGACGGCGTCGTAGATGGGTGCGTCGAGGAAGTACGACAGCAGCACACCGACGAGCGCGATGGCCGCACCGCCGAGCGCGATGGCGTCTTCGGTGTACGCCGTCAGCGTCGTCACGTCGCTGGTCCTGCGGAACGCCTCGGGGACGCCGCTCCAGCCGTACTCGTCTATCTGTCGCTGGAGTTCCCCGTTTGCTTTCACGAACGCATACGTCTCGAAGCCGATCGCGCCGACGAGGACGACGACGTTCACCCAGACGGAGTTGAAGCTAAATCCGAGAAAGTCGATTACCTGATACTCGGCTCCGTGTCCGGGATGCATGATAGCGCCGTAACCGTGTTTGAGGCTCTCCCATCCGGCGATACCGAACAGCATCACCGCGACGAGGAAACTGTAGAAAAACTGCGATTTGCCGTAGCCGAACGGGTGCTGTCTGCTCGGGTCTCTCCCGCTGTAGCGGATACCGACCAGCAGGAACACCTGATTACCGGTGTCGGAGATGGAGTGATACGTCTCGGAGAGCATCGAGGGACTGCCGGTCAGCAGATAGCCGAGAAACTTCATCACCGCGATCGCCCCGTTGGCTATCAGCGCGGCGATGACGACCGACTTGCTTCCTGCCATAGCCAACCGGTCACGGCGCTAACTAATAGCCGTTTTGCCCGCACCGGCAAGCCAGCGGGTGGTTTCAGTATCCACCGGCACTTACACCCGCTGTGCTCACCGTCGTCTCTGACACACACGCGACCGAATCGCATCGACTGCGAGGCAGAACGTTGCGGGCCGTCCGCGACGCCGAGATGGTCGTCCACGCCGGCGACTTCGTGACCGAGACGGTGCTCGACGCGTTCGTCGACGAGGCCGCGACGTTCCGCGGCGTCTGCGGCAACAACGACGACGCCGGGATTCGCCAGCGACTCCCCGCCGCCCGGACCGTCGAGTACGCCGGAGTCCGATTCGCGGTCACGCACACGCGTCGCGGCGGCGACACGGCGCTCACGCTGTTCGGACGCGAACGCGACGCCGACGCGGTCATCTTCGGCCACAGCCACCGGCCCGGGTTCGACGCGACGGGGCCGCTGGCGCTTCTGAACCCGGGCAGTCACGCCGAACCGCGCGGCTACCGAGCGGCGCACGCCGAGTTGACACCCGAAGGCGACGGCCTCCGTGGTCGTCTCTGCACGCCGGACGGCGACGTGTTCGAGACGTTCCGTATCGACCCGAGGTAACCGACGTAACCGCGGCTTTCGGGCGTTGAGGGTGAGAGGGAGGAGGGCGAACGGAGGGTCGGAGGGTTGGAGGGCCGCGAACCGCCTCGTCGGTCCGTTCGGTCAGCACGCGGACCGGCGCGACGTCGAGGGAAGACGACGGTCACGGTGGGCCGAAGCGAGGCGGTTGCACTCTCGTCTACCGGTCCAAGTGTCAAATACGCACCGTAAGGTCAAACGCCCGTTTCACCTATCGCCGCGAGCGGACGTACAGCGCGACCAGAAGCACCGCGACGCCGCCGAGAAAGAACAGAAACCCCGGCGAGGCGACGAGGACGTCGACGAGCGACTGCCCGCCGGCGTCGAAGACGCCGCCCGAAACCTCGGTCGCGGCGTCGGCGGCCGTCTGCGTCGTCGTTCCCCCGTCGTCGGCCGCCGTCGCCGTCTCGGCGTACGTCTCCGTCGCCGCGTCGGACCGGGCCGTCTCCGTCGGCGTCTGCGTCGCCGCACCCTCCTCGACAGTCGCCTCCGTCTGTACCCCGGCGGTCGTCCCGTCCGCGGTCTCGGTCGGTTCCGAGACCGTCACACTCTCGTTACCGTCGGCGCTCGCGTCGTACTCTCCGGCGTCGTCGCCCGCGTCGTCTCCTGTGTCGCTGCTGTCCGCGTCGTCTCCTGCGTCGCCGTCTGCACCACCTCCGCCGGTCGCACTGCCGCCATCACCCGCCTCCGCGGTGTACTCGCCGCTCTGTCCCTCCGCCCCGCCGTCGGACCCCATGGCGAACGGCGAGAACTCGGCGGTCGGGCCGCCGAGCAGTCGGTCGACGACGAGGCTGGCGACCCCGAGCACACCGACACCGCCGACGAGTCGAGAGAGGAGCGCCCGGAGCCCGTTCGTCTCCTCCTCGCGGCCGGCGACGACGACCAGGGCCCTGTCGGAGGGACCGTACACCTTCATCTCGCGGCCTTTCTCGGAGTAGGCGGTACCGACGACTTCGACGATACCCGCCTCTTCGAGACTGCCGAGGTGGTACTGGGCGTTCTGCAACGAGGTGTCCACGCGCTCGGCGAGGGCGGCGGGCGTCGTCGGTTCCTCGTGCAGCGCCGCGAGGACGCGTCGGGCAGTCCGCGACGACAGCGCCGAGAGCAGTTCGTCGGCGGCGTCGCTGTCGAGGCCGATGACACGCGGGTCGCCGGGGTCCGCGTCGGAGGTGTCGGGGCTGGAGGGCAACAGACCGGCCATCTACCCCCGATTCCGAGGCGGTACACAAGAGCGTTCCCCCTCACCTCGGCGTCTCCTCGTCCCTCCCGGGCGAAACGGCTATAGGGCCGCCGCGGCGAGTGGTCGCTATGTCCGATTCGTCGTCCGTCGTCGTCCAGGGCTCCCTCGTCGACACCGTCGTCGACGCGCTCGGTAACGACCCGGTGTTCGTCGGTCTCGTCGTCGCCATGTTGCTCTTCGTCTTCTTCGCGTATCTCTTCGTCCGGCGGACGGTCACCGGTCTCCAGCAGGGGTACCAGGAAGGACGCCGACGCTGATCCGACCCGTGTCACCGACGAGACGAGTTCGTGCCGAAACTCGCCGGTTCCCGGTAGGCACTTGTAAACTGCGCGCGCAGGAGAGACCAGAATGGTAGCCGTCGAAACCCTCGCGACGTTCGTCGTAGCGGCCATCGCCAGCCTGTTCATGGCGTGGGCCATCGGTGCCGGGTCGTCGGGGTCGACGCCGTTCGCCCCCGCCGTCGGAGCCAACGCCATCTCCGTGATGCGGGCGGGCTTCATCGTCGGCATCCTGGGGTTCGCCGGGGCCGTATTGCAGGGCGCGAGCGTCACCGAGGCGGTCGGCACGGAGCTCATCGTCGGCGTCCAACTGTCGGCCATCGCGGCGATAGTCGGACTGCTGACCGCCGCGGCGCTCGTCGCCGTCGGCGTCTTCACCGGCTACCCCATCGCCACGGCGTTCACCGTCACCGGCGCCGTCGTCGGCGTGGGGCTCGCTCTCGGCGGCGCTCCCGCGTGGGCGAAGTACCAGGAAATCGTGGCGCTGTGGGTTCTCACGCCGTTCGTCGGCGGCGGCATCGCCTACGCGACGGCCAAGACCCTCCGGTCCGAACGTGTCGCCGAACGGACCGCCGTACCGTTCCTCGCGGGCCTCGTCGGCGCGCTCGTCGCCAACGTCCAGTTCTCGGTGCTTGGTCCGGGGAGCGCCGGGGCGAGCATCGCAACCGCCGCGGCGACCCGACTCGGCATCCCGTCGGTGTCCGGCGTTCCCGTCGGCCGTCTCGTCGTGACACTCGCCCTCGCGGCGCTCGTCACCGCCGCGCTGTACCGGGAGATGCGACGCGACGCCGCCGCCGGCCAGCGACGGTTCCTCCTGGCGCTCGGCGGCCTCGTCGCCTTCTCGGCCGGCGGCAGTCAGGTCGGCCTCGCCATCGGACCGCTCGTGCCGCTCCTGGGCCCGGCGACGCCGATTCCGCTGGTCGTCGTCCTGGTCGGCGGGGGTCTCGGGCTCCTGGCCGGGTCGTGGACGGGCGCGCCGCGGATGATAAAAGCCATCGCACAGGACTACTCCTCGCTCGGGCCGCGGCGCTCCATCGCGGCGCTCATCCCCTCGTTCGCCATCGCGCAGGCGGCCGTCGCCTTCGGCATCCCCGTCTCGTTCAACGAGATCATCGTCAGCGCCATCATCGGCAGCGGCTACGCCGCCGGCGGGAGCGGCGTGAGTCGGCAGAAGATGCTGTACACGGTGCTGGCGTGGGTCGGGTCGCTGGCGCTGGCACTCGCGTTAGGGTACGGAATCTTCACCGGCGTCGACCTGCTCTTGTCGCCCTGAGACCGTCTCTCCGTCGCTGTCGCCCCCGATACCGTCCTCGGCGTCCGCCGAGACGACGGCGGTAGACTCGGCGGCGCCAGCGCGACTCCGACGTCTGCGGCCCCGGACTGGATTACGACGGTTGGGAGTGTCGTCGACGTTCGTCGGGTGGCGGCCGATGAGCCGTCGCGGTCGGTCCGGGTACCGTCCCCGTCGTCGCCCGACACGTACTACGTTCGACTCGGTTGGTCGGTTTCGGAGGGCTGTTCGTGGTCTCCCTCTTGCTCGGCCTCTTCCTCGTTCTCGGTCGTCGGCGACTCCGGTTTCGTGATGCGCGCGCGCATGATGCGGGTGTTGTCGACCTCTTCGATGTGGATGACGACGCCGTCGTACTCGATCTTCTCGCCCTCTTCGACGAGGCGACCCGCGCGGTTGAAGATGAAGCCCGCGAGCGTCTCGAACTCCTCGCCCTCCGGGAGTTCGAGTTCCAACACTTCGTTCACCTCGTCTATGTTGACCTCGCCGCGGACGAGCGTCGTCCGCTCGTCGACGGGGTCGAACGCCTCCTCCTCGTCGCCTTCGAGGATGTCGCCGACGATCTCCTCGGCGACATCTTCGAGCGTGATGATGCCCTCGGTGGTGCCGAACTCGTCGATGACGACGACCATCTGGAGGCGGTTGTCCTGCATCTCCGCCAGCAGTTCGTCGACGTTCTTCGACTCGGGGACGTGCAGCGTCGGGTTGACCACGTCGCTCAGGCCGTTACCGCCCTCGCCGTAGTGCTGCTCGCGGACGAGGTCGCGGACGTTGACGATACCGATGATGTTGTCGAGGTTGCCGTCGTAGACGGGGATACGCTCGTGGTCGGCCTGCACGCACGTCTCGATGGCCTCCTCGATGGTCGCGTCCTTCGGGACGGCGGTCACGTCGAGACGCGGCGTCATCACCTCCTTGGCGATAGTACTGGTGAAGCGGAAGATGCGGTCGAGCATCTCGCGCTCCTCCTCCTCGATGACGCCCTCGCGCTCGCCCGTCTCGATCATGTCCTGAATCTCGTCGCGGGTGATGTACGACGACTCGATGGAGGACTGCCCGCCGGTGAATTTGTTGATAGTCCGCGTGAGATAGTCGAAGAACACCACCAGCGGGTAGAGGACGTACTCGGAGTACTTCAGCGGGCGAGCGATACGCAGCGCCCACGACTCGGTGTTCTCGACCGCGTAGGACTTCGGCGCGCTCTCGCCGAACAGCAACACGAGCGTCGTGATGCCGAGCGTCGAGATGAGCACGGACTCGAGGCCGCTGAAGTTGTAGTACGACAGCAACCCGGTGGTGATCGAGGACATCGCGATGTTGACGATGTTGTTGCCGACGAGAATCGTCACCAAGAGCCGGTGTGGGTTCTCCTTTAGCGCCTGCACCGTCTCCGCGTTCGGGACGTTGTCCTCGACGAGCGAATCGACGCGGTGTTTCGCCAGCGAGAACATCGCTATCTCCGACGAGGAGAAGAACGCCGAGAGCGTGACGAGAATCCCGATGGTGACGACACCGGCGACGGCGACAGTCGTCGAGTTGATCGGGATAGGACCAATCGCCTGCGCGGGTTGATGAGGCGGAAAATAGGCCGTGTGTAGCAGCGGCAAACCCATGTGACACGTATTCTTATCTTGGCCCTGAATTAAGAGTTGTCCTCCCCGTCAGGGAGGTGCCGCGAGCGAAGCGCTTAGGCCGCGAACGCTCGTACTGGAACGCATGTCCGACGACCCAGCTATCACCCTGTACCGATTACAGGCGTGTCCGTACTGCGAGCGCGTCGTCCGTAAACTCCGGGAGTACGACCTCGATTACCGGTCGCGGTTCGTCGAACCGATGCACTCCGAGCGCAACGTCGTCAGGCGAATCTCCGGCAAGCGGACCGTTCCGGCCATCGTCGACGAGAACACGGGGTTGACGATGTCGGAGTCGGCGAACATCGTCGAGTATCTCGACAAGACGTACGGCGAGGCGGCGACCGACGGCGGTGTGGACGCCGACAACGGAGGTGCGGCGTAGTGGTCGACTTCGAGGTCGTCGAACTCCCCGAGACCGACCACGTCGACGTCGGCGACACGGCGCCCGACTTCACCCGACCGCTCGTCGACGCCGAGTACTGGGAGGACGCGTCGCTGTCCGAACTCACCGCCGACGGGCCCGTCCTCCTCGTGTTCTACACGATGGACGGCGCGTTCCCGGCGACGTACGTGTGGAACGAGATCCGCGACCGTAACTGGGGTGACACGCTCACCGTCGTCGGCCTCTCCATCTCCTCGCCATACGAACACAAGACGTTCATCGAGGAACGCGAGATGTCGTACTCGCTGTTCTCGGACCCGCAGAACGGCGTCGCCGCCGAGTACGGTGTCGAGAACGACCTCGACGGGATGGCGGGCGTGGCCGAGGCGCGCCCGGCGGTGTTCCTGCTCGACGACGAGCGCACCGTCGAGTACGCGTGGGTCGCCAGCGAGTGGCCCGACTTCCCCGACTACGACGAGGTCGAGGCGGCTATCGACGACCTCGTCTGAGCCGAGCGACGACCGAACGCAGCACGCTTTTTTATCCGAGCGCCTACCCACGGCTATGGACACAGTCGCAGACGCCGTCGCCGCGGTCGAACGCGGCGAGGCGGTCGTCTATCCGACGGAGACGGTGTACGGACTCGGCGCGGACGCGCTTGACGCCGACGCTGTCGAACGCGTGTTCGAGTTGAAGGGCCGCGCTCGCGACAAGCCGCTGTCGCTCGGCGCTCCGAGCGTCGACGCGGCGCTCTCGTACATCGACCCGACCGACCGGGAGATTCGGTTCATGCGCGAGTTCCTCCCCGGACCCGTGACCGTCGTCACCGCCCGCCGAGAGGTGGTTCCCGACGCGCTCACCGCCGGACGCGAGCGCGTCGGTATCCGGGTCCCCGACCACGACTTGGCGCTCGAACTCCTCTCGGAACTCGCGCCGACGCCGCTGACGGCGACCAGTGCGAACCGGAGCGGGGCCGGAAGCGTCCGCCGTATCGACGAACTCGACTCCCGAATCCGCGACGCGGTGGGCGCGGTGCTCGACGACGGCGAGGCACCCGGCGCGGAGAGCACGGTGGTCGACGTCGGCGAGAACGTCGTTCACCGCCGCGGCGCGCGCGCCGACGACATCGAGGCGTGGCTGAAGCGGGAGTGACTCCTCCGGAATCGGCGCTCACAGTCCGAGTAACGACCGGAGCGACCGCGTCTTGACCCCGCATCGACTCCGGTACTCGCACGACGAACACTTGTCGCTGCCGCGGAGTCGCGGCGGCGGGCCGTCCATCGACCGCACTGTCCGAACCGCGGTTCGGTACGCCGCCTTCGCGCGGGTCGTCAGCCGGACCGTCCGCACGGCGCCGACTGCCGGATACTCGACGAGGGCTCGGGGTACCTCGCGCTCTTCTTCCCACGAGAGCGCCTTCGCCGCCGCGACGGCACGCACTTTCTGCGGCTTCCAGACCCCCTGCTCCGGCGGGTGGCCGGGCGAGACGAGCGTCGGTATCGGCGGGTCGTCTTCGGACTCGTCCGGGAGAATCTTGTGCGCGATTCCCCGCGCGTCCCTCCCGCGAAGCAGGCGGTCGCGCTCTGCGGGGTTACAGAGACTCGTCCACTCGTCGCGTTCGCGGAGTCGGTCGAGCGCACGCCGATACTCGTCGGGTTCGACTGCGACGGGAAGCCCTCGAATCGCCTCGTCGTCGGCGTCGACCAGTTCCTCGTAGCGAAACGCCAACTCGCGAACGTCGGCGACCTCCGACGGCGGTCCGCGGTCTTCGTCGCGGCGAGCGTAGTACAGTTGTCGCGGACAGTACGTCGCCCGCGAGAGGTCGGTGAACGTCGGCACGCGGCGGGTTGGTCCCGTTCCGGTATTTGAATCTACGGCCCGGTTCGGTGCTGTGCAGTATCGTGCTGTGCGGAGCGGTTCGCCGAGCCGTTCGACCGCGAGTGAGGCCGCGAGGCCGAGCGAGCGGCCTTTTTGGTGCAGATTTTTGCGCCGAGCGGTTCGCGCTCTGCGCGAACCCGAGGCGTAAAAAGGTGCGTCAGAAGGAGACGTTCGTCTCGATATCTTCGGTTGCCTCTTTCAGGCCGTCCTCGCGGGCGGTCTCGACGAGGCGCGCCGAGAGGTCCGAATCGGTGAGCAGTTCGGCGAACTCGTCGCGGAACCGGTCGTTCGCCCGCGTCGAGCGTTGGTCGGCCTCGACGACCGCCGAGTACCGGCGGACGGTCGACTCGTCGCTGTCGAGTTCGGCGGCCCGGTCGCTCATCGGCACGTCGTCGACGACGAGCGTCCGTAGTTCGTCGAGTGCGAACGGCGCGTCGCGGTCCGACTCGCTCACGAGGTGGAGGTCCATTCGCGCGTCGAACAGTTCCGACTCGTCGAGATTCAGCTCCGCGGCCAGTTCCTCGTCCGACTGCTCGTCGTAGAATCCGCGGACGACCTGCACGAGCGTCGCGGTTTCGAGGTCGTTCGCGAACTCGTACCGGTTCCGCATCGTCGTGACGAGTTCGTCGAGTCGTCGCTCGATGTTCTCCTCGTCCTCGGTCAGGGACCCCCGCCCCTCCTCCTGACTCTCCGTGACGGTATCCGAGCCGGTGGCATCGATGAAGATGTCCCGGAGTTCCGCCGTCTTCTCGTCCATGGTGGCTATTAGACATCCCTGCCGTACAAAAGCCTACTGCCAACTCACACGGGGTACGGAATGTCGTAAACCGTGGTGTTAAAGTGGGTTTACGAAACAATCGAACCATGGCCACATCGACAGACAACGTCGAACTCGTCGGCGACGAGACGGCGAAGAACGTCGCCCGCGCCGCACTGTTCGCGGCGCTGGTGGGCGCGTTCGCGTACGTCTCGTTTCCGAACCCAGTGTCGCCCGCGCCGGTCACCTTGCAGGTCCTCGGCGTCTTCCTCGCAGGAATCATGCTCGGCCCCGTCTGGGGCGGCGCGGCGATGGTGCTGTATCTCGCCGCCGGCGCGGCGGGCGTCCCCGTCTTCACGGGCGGTGGAGCCGGCTTCGGCTCACTGCTGGCCGACCCGACGCTCGGCTACCTCTGGTCGTACCCCGTCGCCGCCGCGCTCGTCGGCGTCGTCGTCCACCGAGGCCTCTCGCTCCGAGAGTACCGCGAGGCGAGCACGCCGCTGCTCGTCGGCGCGATGGTCGCCGGCACCGTCGTCGTCTACGCCTTCGGGATGGTCGGGCTGATGCTGACACTCGGTGTCGGCGTCGGCGAGGCGTTCGCCGTCGGCGCGGCCGCCTTTCTGCCCGCCGAGGCGCTGAAGATCGCCGCCGCCGTCGGTATCGTCCGTTCGGACGCCGTCGCCGCCGCATAGGATGATAACGGTCCGCAACCTCACGCACCGCTACGGCGACACCGTCGCCGTCGACGACGTGTCGCTCACCGTCGAAGACGGCGAGTTCCTCGTGCTCGTCGGCGCGAACGGCTCCGGCAAGTCGACGCTCGTCCGCCAGTTCAACGGTCTGCTCGAACCGGATTCGGGCGAGGTGTCCGTCGACGGCAGAGCGGTCCACGAGGACCTCGTCGCCGCGCGTGTCGCCGTCGGCATGGTGTTTCAGGACCCGCGGGACCAGCTCGTCGCCGCCACCGTCGGCGCCGACGTGGCGTTCGGCCCGGAGAACCTCGGCCTCTCTCACGCCGAAATCGACCGCCGCGTCGACGCCGCGCTCTCGGCGGTGAACCTCGTAGGACGGGAAGACGAACGCGTCGCCGACCTCTCGGGCGGCGAGCGCGAACGCGTCGCCATCGCGGGCGCGCTGGCGATGGAACCGACGCATCTCGTGCTGGACGAACCGTTCACCGGTCTCGACGAACCCGCGCGGCGCTCGGTGCTCGACCGTCTCCGGGCGCTCCGCGCCGACGGGACGAGCGTCGTCGTCGTCACCCACGACCTGCGGGACCTCCTCTCGCTTTCGGACCGCGTGGTGGCGATGGCCGACGGTCGAGTCGTCGTCGACGGCGACCCCGAATCGGCGTCGACCCGCGAGTCGCTCGCGGACCTCGACGTGCGCGTCCCACCGGTTGACCCGTGCTGACGTACTCGCCGGGCGACTCGCTCGCCCACCGCCTCGACCCGCGGACGAAACTCCTCGTGCAGTTCGCTTTCGTCGGTGCCGCGTTCGCCCACGAGACGCCCCGAGGCCTGCTCGTGCTCTCGGGTGTGACCGCCGCACTTCTGTCGTCCTCGGGTCTCTCGCCCCTCTCCGCGCTGCGGGGGTACCGCTTCGTGCTCCCGTTTCTCGCCGCCGGGCCGCTCGTCTCGGCGCTGACGCTCGGCCCGCCGTGGGTCGTTTTCGCGGACGCCATCGACCCCGCGCTCGCCAGTTATCGCGCCCTCCTCGTACTGTTCGTCACCGCCGCCTACGTCCGGTCGACGCCCGTCCGCGAGACGCGAGCGGCCGTCCAGCGCACCGTGCCCGGGAAATTCGGACAGTTCCTCGGTACGGGAATCGCGCTCGTGTTCCGATTCTTCCCGCTCTTGCTCTCGGATTTGCGGCGCACCCGCGAGGCGATGGCCGCCCGACTCGGCGACGAGCGACCAGTCGTCGAGCGCATCGAACTCACGGCGATAGCGGGCCTCGGTCGCGCGTTCGGGCGCGCAGACCGACTGTCGCTCGCACTCCGCGCTCGCTGCTTCGCTTGGAACCCGACGTTGCCGATGCTCCGGTTCGCCCGTCTGGACTGGCTCGGGTTTACCGTCGCGGCAGTTCTTGCGGCGTGGGCGGTCGTCTGACCCTCGCGCCGTCTACCGCTCCGCCCCGTTCGTGCTCTCTCGCGCGGCGAAGCGGGTGGCAAGATTTAACCGGTCCGTACCCCGGTGATTGAGTATGACAGATTTGCAGGTGGGCGGCGCGTTCGCGCCGTCTCCGGGCGTTCCAGCGGCGCTCCTGCAGGCGGAGGCGCCGACGCGTCCGACGTTCTGGACTATCAGCCACGTCGGCGAGGTCGTCTTCTACTGGCTGGCGGCGTTGGTCATTCTCGTCTTCGCCTACGGCGTGTACGAGCGGTTCGCCCGCTACACCCGCGGGAGCGACGAACCCGTCGACCGCCTCGCGGAACTCCCCGAGCGAGTCGGGACCGCCGCCCGAATCGCCCTCTCGAACGAGAAGCAGTTCGACCGCGACCTCTACGCGGGTGTGATGCACGCGTTCATCCTCTGGGGTTTTCTGACGCTGTTCATCGGGACCTCCATCCTCGCGTTCGACATGGACATCTGGACGAAACTGCTCGGACAGGGGTCGTTCTTCCGAGGGGACTTCTACCTCTCGTACTCGCTCGTGATGGACGCGATGGGCTTTCTGTTCGTCGTCGGCGTCTCCATGGCGCTGTACCGACGCTACGCCGTCCGCCACGACCGACTCTGGGGGAAACACACCTCGACGGAGGACGACGCGTTCGTCTGGACGCTGTTTCTGCTCGGTGTCGGCGGCTACCTCATCGAGGGGCTCCGCATCGCCGGCACCGGTTTTCCCGAGTTCGAGACGGTGAGCTTCGTCGGGTACTTCCTCGCGCTGGTGTTCGACGCCGCGGGGATGTCCGCCGGACAGGCCGAGTCGCTGTACTGGTTCGGCTGGTGGAGCCACTCGCTTCTCGCGCTGGGGTTCATCGCGTGGATTCCCTACGCCAAACCGTTTCACATGCTCTCGTCGTTCGCCAACGTCGTCACCCGCGACGAGAGAGCCGGGAGTCGGCTTCCGGGCGTCCCCGCCGACCTGGACCACGTCAACGCCGAGTCCATCGACGACTTCTCCTGGAAGGAGATTCTCGACCAGGACGCCTGCACGAAGTGCGGCCGCTGTTCGTCGGTCTGCCCGGCGAAAGCGTCCGGCCGGCCGCTCGACCCGCGCGACGTGATTCTCGACCTCAAATCCTACAGAGAGTCGCTCGACGCCGGCGAGACGGAGTCGAAGCCGATAATCGCCGACGGCGGTAACGCCGTCATCGACGCTTCGACGATGGAGTCCTGCATGGCGTGTATGGCGTGTATGGACGCCTGCCCGGTCGAAATCGAGCACCTCAACTCCTTCACACGGATGAACCGCCAGCTCACCGACGAGGGCGCGGTCCAGTCGAACATGCAGGACGTCTTCGGCAACCTGATGCAGAAGGGCAACACGTTTGGCGACCCGCCGCGCAAGCGCGCCGACTGGGCCGATACCCTCGACTTCGACCTCACCGACGCCCGCGAGGAGGAAGTCGAGTTCCTCTGGTACGTCGGCGACTACCCGAGCTACGACGACCGAAACAAGAAGGTCGCGCGCTCGCTCGCCACGCTGTTCGAGCGCGCGGGCGTCTCCTTCGGCATCCTCTTCGACGACGAGAAGTTCGACGGCAACGACATCCGACGCGTCGGCGAGGAGTTCCTCTACCTCGAACTCGCCGGCCACCACGTCGAGACGTTCGAGGAGTGCGAGTTCGAGAAAATCGTCTGCACGGACCCGCACTCGTACAACACGATGAAGAACGAGTACCCGGAGATCGACTTCGGCGAGTTCGCCGACGACCCCGTGATGCCGTTCGAGTACGACGAGTACTGGAACGAAGAGGGCGAGATTCCGGTGTACCACTGGTCGCAGGTCGTCGAACAACTCGTCTCCGACGGCCGCCTCGGCCTCGACGGGACGGAACTCGACTACACCGTCACCTACCACGACCCGTGTCACCTCGGCCGCTACAACGACGTGTACGAAGCACCCCGAGACATCATCGAAGCGACCGGCTGCGACCTCCACGAGATGCCGCGCAATCGCGCGGACTCCTTCTGCTGCGGCGGCGGCGGCGGCGGGCTCTGGATGGAGTTCGACGAAGAGCCGAAACCCAGCGAAAAGCGACTCCGCGAGGCGCTCGAAGACACCGACGCGGGTTCGGCGGTCGAGAAGTTCGTCGTCGCCTGTCCGATGTGCATGACGATGTACGAGGACGGGCGGAAAACGGGCGACTTCGAGGACGACATCGAAATCGTCGACGTCGCCGAACTGCTCATCGAAGCGCTCGACGCGAAGGCGGAGACGGCGACCGCAGCCGACGACGCACGTCCGGCGACGGCCGACTGAGTCGCCCCACGCCGTCTGCGTCGTCTACGACGCCGCTCTCAGTCGCCCTTGTACTCTTTTCTGAAGCCGCGGAACTCGGTGCGGTGGGCCTCCTCGTCGGCGAGAATGGTCACGCCGATGTCCTCGGTGACGGGGTCGCCGGCCTCCTCGGCCTGCTCGATGAGCGAGCGGTACGTCTCGATAGCGTCCTCCTCGGCGTCGAGCACGCCGTCGATGACCGAGTACACGTCCGTCGTGTCCTCCGGCGGCTGGAGCGTCTCCTGTCGGGGTTCGAACTCGGCGGAGCCCGGCGGCTGCTCGTCGAGCTGTTTGAGCCGCTCGCCGAGCATCTCCGCGTGGCCGAGCTCCTCCTGGATGTCCTCGCGGAGCGACTCCTTGACCTCCTCGGCGCTGACGCCGTCGAGCACGATAGAGTTCGTCAGATAGTTCATCACCGTCTCTATCTCGTCCATGTACGCCTGCTTTAGCGTGTCCGTGACTTCTTGCGAGGTCATTACACTAGTGAGTGCCACATCCGACGTTATCTAACTGGGTACCGGTCGCTCTCGGGGACTCTCGTCTTCGAGAGGAGGTCCGCGGCGACGGACGGCGGCTCAGTCTCGACTCGCGTCCACGTCGATGGCGTCGACGGGGCAGATATCGACGCAGAGCATGCAGTCGATACACTGGTCCTCGTAGGTCGGTTCGACTTTCTTCTCGCTCTCGGGGTGGTCGGGGGTGTCCACCCACGTGAACACGTCGACGGGACAGTTTTCGAGACACGCGCCGTCGGCGAAGCAGATGTCGTAGTCGACAGCGACGTGCGTGCCGTGGATGCCGAGTTTCTCCGGCGGGTCGACGGGTCCCCACACGTCGACGCCGTTCTCCTCGCCGACTTTCTCCAGGTTTGCGTCGAAGTTCGGGTCGATTCCCATTACCGAACGGTGAGAGAGTCAGCTACTTAAGGGCACGTCTCTGCGAACGGCGTGAGCAGATGGCTCGTCAGCCGAGTCGGACGAGTCTGATGGCGTCTCCGCGAGCGAACGGCTCGTGGCGTCGTCACCCCATTACTGCCTTTGGCGTCCGATTCGTTTCGACCCGGTTTGATAGCCACCGCCCGCGAAGCCGGCGTATGGAACCCGTCAACGAAGCCGACATCGACTGGACCGAGACCGAGCGCGACGACACCCACTTCCGACGGAAGAAACTCGCCAGCGCCGCCGGCGGCGACCGCCTCGGCTGCAGTCTCTACGAACTCCCGCCCGGCGGAAACTCGTGGCCCTATCACTTCCACACGGGCAACGAGGAGGCAATCTACGTACTCTCCGGTCGCGGCACGCTCCGTCTCGACGGCGACGAGTACGACCTGCGAGAAGGCGACTACGTCGCACTGCCGGCCGGCGAGGAGAGCGCCCACCGAGTCGGCAGCGACGGCGGCGGGACGCTCCGTTATCTGATGCTGTCGACGATGGACGACCCGGACGTGAGCGTCTACCCGGATTCGGGGAAGGTCGGCATCTTCGCCGGGTCGGCTCCCGGCAGCGACGCCCCGCGAGTCGTCGAGGGCTACTACCGCCGCGACGACACCGTCGGCTACTGGGAGGGGTGAAAAACGGGGAACACTAAGGGGGCGGCCGTCGAACGGGAGCGTATGTCCGCGCCACGTCTCGTCTACGACGACGACTGCGGCTTCTGCACGTGGTGTGCCGTCGTCGCCGACCGCTACGGCGAGTTCGAGTTGATCGGCTTCGCGGAACTCGCCGACGACCAGCTCGCGCGCCTCCCGGCGGACTACGAGAACTGTGCGCATCTGCTCACGGACGAGACTGTCTACTCCTGCGGAGCGGCCGCGGAGCGAGTGCTCGCGGCGTTGCATCCCGTCTTCGACGGTGTGTTTTCGGTACTCCGTCGAGTGCCGGCGTACCCGTCGCTCCGCGAGCGACTCTATCGGTGGGCCGCCGACCGACGGGCGGTCTGGGGACGGTTCGTCAGTCGGTCGTCGGTCTGACGGGGCGGCGAGACGGCGGCGCGTTCGCCCGGTTCGGGGACCGAGGGCCAGTTATTCGATGGTTCGGCGGATGTAGCCGAGTACGGCTTCGCCGGGTTCGACGTCGCGTTCGGGTGCGGACTCCAGATACGTCGCGAGCATCTGTCGGAGCCTCCGGAGTTCGCTGTCGGTGAACGTTTCGTCCTCTTCGACCTTCTCGCGGAGGGCGTGTTCCTGCATCGGCTTCTGCCCGGTGTCGAGCGTGCGCTCGATGGCCGCGAGAACGGCGGCGTGGACGACCCACGACTCGGCGTGCGTGAGGTCGAGTTCGGCTGAGCCGTTGTACGCTGGAGTGGTCATGGCTCGCCCGACGCTACGTCGTCGACAGGTAAAGCCTCCCCGTCCGTGTCACAACCGAAACGTACATCCCTAACCGGTATAGGTGCTCGATTTCCAACGTCTGCGGCGTCTCTGCGAAAACTGATTCAGAAATTGACTGTAAGATAGTCGAACTGGTTATTCTCTCCGCGATTGCGATATTTCTCGAAGACTACTCGAACGCCGCAATCCCGGTTTCTCACCGCGATTGCGATATTTCTCGAAAAGCTACTCGAACGCCGCAATCCCGGTTTCTCACCGCGATTGCGATATTTCTCGAAGACTACTCGAACGCCGCAATCCCGGTGAGATCCTTCCCGAGGACCAGCGTATGGATATCGTGGGTTCCCTCGTAGGTGTACACCGTCTCCAGGTTCGAGAGGTGCCGCATCGGCGAGTAGTCGGTCGTGATACCGTTGCCTCCGAGCATCTCGCGGGCGATTCGCGCCTGGTCGCGCGCCATCCGCACGTTGTTGCGCTTGGCCATGGACACCTGCTCGGGTCGGAGGTCGCCGCGCTCTTTCAGGTCGGCGAGGCGGTACGCGAGCAACTGACTCGTCGTGATCTGCGTCGCCATCTCCGCGAGTTTCTCCTGCTGAATCTGGAAGCGTGCGATTGGGCCGCCGAACTGTTCGCGGTCGGTCGCGTACTGCCGCGCCGTCTCGAAGCAGTCGCGCGCCGACCCGACCGCGCCCCACGCGATACCGAACCGCGCCTGCGTGAGACACGAGAGCGGGCCTTTCAGCCCCTCGACGCCCGGGAGGACGTTCTCCTCGGGGATGCGGACGTCGTTGAGGCCGATCTCGCCCGTGATGGACGCGCGCATCGAGAGCTTCTCGTCTATCTTGTTCGTCGTCACGCCGTCTCGGTCGGTCTCGACGAGGAACCCGCGAATCGGCGACCCGTCGGCGGAGGTGTCGCGCGCCCAGACGACGGCCACGTCCGCGATGGGCGAGTTCGTGATCCACGTCTTCGAGCCGTTGAGGACGTACTCGTCGCCGTCCCGAGAAGCGTTCGTCGCTTCTCGGGGGTCAGCCGAGGTTTCCTCGGCGGAGTCGCGCTCCGCACGCGTCTCCATCCCCGAGGGGTTCGACCCGTGGTTCGGCTCCGTGAGACCGAAACAGCCGACGGCCTCGCCCGTCCCGAGCTCCGGGAGCCAGCGCTCTTTCTGCTCGTCGCTGCCGAAGGCGTGGATGGGGTACATCACGAGCGCGCCCTGCACGCTCGCCATCGACCGGATGCCCGCGTCGCCGGCCTCCAGTTCCTGCATCAGCAGTCCGTAGGCGCGCTCGCCTACGTTCGGGAGGCCGTAGCCGTCGAGGTTCGGCGCGTAGAAGCCGAGTTCGCCCATCTCGGGGATGAGCTCCTCGGGGAACGTCCCCGCCTCGTAGTGGTCGCCGATCTCCGGTTTGACCTTCTCGTCGACGAACCTGCGGGCGGTGTCGCGAATCATCCGCTCCTCCTCGTCGAGGTCGGCCTCCAAATCTACGTAATCGAGCATGTAGGACTCTGCGCGGCGTCGTGTGAAAAAGTGTTCGTAAGTGTTGCCTGTTGCCTGTTGACGCACCCGCCGCCGAGATGGCTCAGACTTCCGCCGCCTGCCCCTCGCGAACGCGCTTCGCGTGCGCGACGAAGTTGTCGAACAACTGCTTGGCCTCGCAGGCGGCGTCGAACTTCTCGCTCGTGATACCGGAGAGCACCTCGTCGACCCGCTCGTCGCCGAGTCGCTCGCGCTTGCCCTCGGTCACCTCGCGCGCCGTCTCAACGTCGTACTCGGGGTGGAACTGCACGCCGTAGCTGTCGCCCGTACGGAAGGCGTGGACGCCGAACTCGTTTTTCGCCAGTAGCTCCGCGCCCGGCGGCAGTTCGAGGACCGCGTCGCCGTGGGTCGTGAACACGGTAAACCGGTCGTCGATGCCCTCGAACAGCGGGTCGTTGTCGAGATGCTCGACCTCGTTGTAACCGATTTCGAAGTCGTCCATGCCGCCGACGCGCCCGCCGAGCGCCTCGGCGAGCACCTGGTGGCCGTAGCAGACGCCGAGCACGGGAATCCCACGCCCGGCGGCTTCGGCGACGTAGTCGACGAGCGGCGGTATCCACTCTTCGTCCCAGTACACGGAGGCCCGAGAGCCGGTGACGACGACGCCGTCGTACTCGTAGCCGTCGGGAAGCTCTCCCTCGCTGGCGGCGAACTCCACGAGGTCGGCGTCGAGTTCGCGTCTGAAGTTCCGTCTGGTGCTTCCGCTGCCGTGAGAGGCGTCGAGAAGCGCGAAGCGAAGTCTGCTCATGCTGGAGACTGAGTCTCTCGGGGGTCAAAGGCGTTGCGTCCGGGCGAATCCTGCCGACGTCTATGGGGTGGGTCTCAGAGATACTCCACGTCGGAGTGCTCTTCCAGAAACGCCAAGAGGCGGTCGTTGACGTCCTTCGACGTTTCGACGCCGACGAGGTGACCCGCGCCGTCGACCGCCTCGAACGTCCCGCGCGGGAGGTCGTCTGCGAGTCTCCGCCCTCGTTCGACGGGCCACGCCGAGTCGGCGGTCCCGTGGAGGACGAGGCTCGGAGCCGTAATCTCGTACAGTCGGTCGCTCGCGTCGAACCGCTCTACGGCGGTCGTCTGTGCGTCCCACACCCGCGGCGACGCGTCCTCGTCGGCCCGCCACGTGACGATTCGGTCGACGACGTCGGGGTGTCGCTCGACGAACGCCGCCGAGAGGGCCGCTTCGGTCGCCCGGCGGAGTTCCTCGGGGTTCCTCGGGTCCGCGCGCAGCGAGTCTACCCCCAGTTCGGCGCCCGTCGCCGCCGTCGCCACCAGTGTCAAACTCGCCACGCGGTTCGACGAGAGCGCCGTCTGGAGAGCGACCATCCCGCCGAGACCCGCGCCGACGAGGTGCGCTTTCCGGACCCCGTGGTCGGCGAGGACGACTTCGAGGTCCTGTGCGAGCTCGCCGACCGTGTACGATCCTTCCGGGGCGTCCGAGCGACCGACGCCGCGCTGGTCGTAGACGAGACTCTCGAACGGCCCGGCGACGGCGGCGTGCTGCCAGCCCCACTGCCACGCGCCGTAGCCCGCGTCGCCGACGAACGCGACGGTTTCGCCGTCACCGTCGGTCTGGTAGTGAAGCGAGACGCCGCCGTTCGTTGCGGTAGTCATTGACGGATGCTCGTCTCTCGACACTGTCAGCGTTACGTCTGCGAGTCGCGGAGAAAGAGACAGAGGGACCGACCGTCCGCGAGCCTACGCGTTCAGAACGTTCCGAAGCACGTCGGGCGCGCTGTCGAGCGCCTCGTCGAGGCTGTCGACGTCCGGGCCGCCGCCCTGCGCGAAGTCCGCGGGACCGCCGCCGCCGCCGCCGACCCTCCCGGCGAGTTCGCCGACGACTTCGCCGGCGTTGATGGCGACGCCGTCGGGGACGCTCACGACGAACTGGGCGCTGCCGCCCGCGCCGCTGCCGAGGACGGCGACCTTCCCGTCCTCTGAGAGCGCGGTGGCCGTCGCGCGGAGTTCGTCGGTGTCGGTGTCGAGTCGCTGGACGACGGCGGGCGTCCCGCCCACGTCTATCTCCTCGGCTTCGGCCGCGGCGCGAGCCTCGGCGAGTTCCTGCTTCAGGCGGTCTATCTGCTTACCGCGCTCCTTCCACTCGGTAAAGAACCGCTCGGCGGTGTCCGGCACGTCCTCGGGGTTGACGTCGAGCACCTCGGCCGCGTCGCGCAGGTAGTTCTCCGTCTCCTGAGTCGCGCGAATCGCGGCGTCGCCCGCCGCGAAAATGATGCGCTCGACGCCGTCCTGCACGGGCTCGGTGGTGAGGATTTTGATCGTGCCGATGTCGCCGGTCCGCTTGACGTGCGTGCCACCGCAGGCCTGGATGTCGTCGGCGACCTGGATGAGTCGAATCTGCTCGCCCGGCGGGATGCCGCCCTGATAGAGGTCGAAGCCGTACTTCTCCTGTGCGTCGTTGCGGTCGGGCCACTCCTGTTTCACCGGGACGTTGTCGCGGACGAGTCGGTTGGCGACGCGCTCTATCTCCTCGACCTGCTCGCGCGTGAGCCGCTCGTAGTGGGTGACGTCGAAACGCGAGCGCTCGACGCCTTTCTGCGCGCCCGCCTGTCGGACGTGGTCGCCGACGACCTCTCGGGCCGCGTAGCCGACGATGTGCGTCGCGGTGTGGTGTTGCATCAGGCTGCGGCGACGTTCGATGTCGACCTGCCCGCGGACGAACTCGCCCTTGCCGGGGTCGGCGTCGGTCCGGTGGAGGATGACGCCGTCGCGACGCTGCACGTCGCTCACTTCGACGGAGCCGTCGTCGGAGACGAGATGGCCGTGGTCGGCGGGTTGACCGCCGCCTTCTGGGTAGAACATCGTCTGGTCCAACACGACGTCGTAGCCGTCCTCGCGCTCGAACACGTCGAGGACGACGGCCTCGAACTCCGTGCGCTCCTGGTCGTCGTAGTAGAGTCGCTCGGTCTCCGGGAGGTCCGAGAGCCGTTCGTCGCGCTCCGTGGCCGCCTCGGTCTGCTGGGGCGTCTCGTGGCGCGCGGCGACGAGCGAGTAGAAGTCGTCGGGAATTTCCACGTCGACGTCGCGCTCGTCGGCTATCTCCTGCACCATGTCGGGCTGGATGCCGTGGCTGTCGTACAGCTCGATGAGCTCCTGCGTCGGAATCGGCTCGCCCTTCTCGGCGAACTCCTCGGCCAACTGGCGGACGCGCCGACCGCCGCGTTCGAGCGTCTCGCGGTACTTGCGCTCCTCGGTGCGGACGATGTCGCGAACCGTGTCGCGGTTCTCGTAGCCGAGGCGCTTGGCCTGCATGTCGACGAGTTCGTCCAGCGGCGCGTCGACGCCGACGTTGTCGACCAGTCGCTTCGTTCGTCGAAGCACCATCCGCGAGAGGTAGCCCGTCCCGACGTTCGAGGGGACGATGCCGTCGCCGAACATGTACGCGAGCGTCCGACAGTGGTCGGCGATGGCGTAGATGTCTTCGAGCGGCCGCATCAGTTCGGTCAACTCGTCGGCGTCGGCGTCGAGTCGCCCGGCGATTTCGGAGCGAGCCGTCTTCATGTCCTCGGCCTCGTCGATGTCCATCGCCCCGGCGAGTTTCGCGGCGCGGTGGACGAGTTCCTCCTCCTCGTCGGTGTGGTCGATGCCGGCGTTCTCCTTGAGGAACGCGATCATATCGGGGTAGACCGCCTCGTACACCGTAGGGGTCCCCTGGCTCATCCACGTCCAGCGTTCGAGACCGTAGCCGGTGTCGACGATGTACGTGTCCATCGGCGAGTACCGGTTGCCGTCCTTCAGTTCGTACTCGCCGTCGGGGTCCTGCTCCATCGACATGAAGACGAGCGTCGCCAGCTCCGCGCCCTTGTAGATGACCTCGATGGCGGGACCGGCGTTGCCGCCGCCGACCCACGGGTCCTCGATGTACGTTATCTCCTCGACGTTCGCGCCGAGGCTCTCGAAGAACTCGTCGCAGTACTGCACCGTCTCGTCCTTCCAGTACACCTCGCCCTCGTAGGCGTACCGGTCGCCGACCTCCTCGCGGGCGTTGAACGCGTGGTGGGCCATCATCTCGAACGCCATCGTGTGGCGGCCCGTCTTGCCGACGTTGTCGATGTCCTGCATTCGGATGCACGGCTGACTGATGCAGAGCGGGTTCGCCGGCGGCGGCGTCTCGCCCGAGGTGACGAGCGGCTGGAAGTCGTAGATGGACGCCTGCGTCAGCAGCACGTCGTCGCGCCAGCGGTTCGCCGCGACCGGATACGGTTCGATACGCGTGTGGCCGTTCTCCTCGAAGAACGAGAGGAACTCCTCGCGCATCTCCTCCATCGTGTGCGATTCGGCGAACCCGGGGTCGCCGATGAAGCTGTACTCGTCGCACGGCGGTTCGCCGCACGTCTCGCGGTCGTGGTCGCGCGTCCAGAAGTGGGCACCGCAGGAGACGCACTCCTTGCGTTCGAAGTCGTTCTCTTCGAAATAGTCGAGACGATACTCCGATTCGAGGCTGCTCATTGGTTCTGTTTGGCCGATGACCGGCTAAAAGGATTCGGGAACGCCGGGCGGCGTTTCGCCATCGGTTTGTCGGGAGAAGCGTTAGGCTCCCGGCGTCCCTCACGGTGAGTATGGAACGCACGCAAAGCCGAACGCTCCCGGACGGACGCTCGCTCGCGACTGCACTGGGGTTCGTCGTCCTCGTCAACGCGGTCGGTGCGGCGCCCGCACTGCTCGCCGGCCCGGACACGGCGTGGTTCGCCTCGCTCGAGAAACCGTGGTTCTACCCGCCGCCCATCACCTTCGGCGTCGTCTGGACGGCGCTGTTCACGCTGCAGGGAATCGCCCTCTGGTTGCTGTGGGAGCGCCGCCCCTCGTCGGCGGTTCGAGCCGCGTACGCCGCCTTCGCCGCGCAGTTCGTCCTGAACCTCGCGTGGACACCCGCGTTCTTCGCGCTCCAGCTGCCGCTCGTCGCCTTCGGTATCATCGTCGCACTCTGGGTCGCCGTCGTGGTCACCATCGCGCTGTTCGCCCGCGTCGACCGCCGCGCGGCGGCGCTTCTCGTCCCCTATCTGCTCTGGGCGTCGTTCGCCGCCGTTCTCAACTTCGAAATTTGGCGGCTGAATACCTCGCTCGCCCCGATGCTGTAACGGTCCCCGGCGATTCGTCATCGACTCCCCGACCGACCGAACACTCACCTTCCGGGGCAGAGGCTCCGTGAATCTGGATTTTCTCGCCGTCCGATTGGCTCCGGAATCGTTATGTTGGGGCTGAAACACTAATCTGAGTAATACTCTCTCTCATGCCAACCAAATCGTCGGTCAAGGTGCTTCTCGTCGCGGACGCCCCCGCCGAGAACGTCGACGCCGTTCTCGACGCCGAGGAGACGGTTTCGGTCCGGCGGTGCGGCTTCGACGCCGTGGACGAGAACCTCGCGGGCGTCGACTGCCTCGTTCTCACCGACACGTTCTCGCTCTCGGGTGCCGCGCGCGAGATTCCGACGGTTCTCTGTACGCACGGTTCGCCGACCGCGGTGGACAGTCCGCAGCGGTACGACGCGTTCGCGCCCGCCGAGACCCCGTCGGTGCTGCCGGCGCAGATTCGGTGGGCGACGCGTCGAAACGACAGCGCGAACCGCCGTCGAATCGCCAAACTGCACGGGGGCGCGGCGACGCTCATCGGCGCTCGAAGCGCCGCCGAACTGTACGAGTCGACGATCGACATCGCCTCTCGGGTGCTCGCGTTCGACACCTGTTACGTCGGCGTCGTCACCGACGACCCGACGGCCGACCGCCAGGACGTCGCAGACGGCGACGAGTGGGTCGTTCCGGAGGCGATCTGTCCCTCCTCGGCGCACGTCGACGAACTGCCGGTGTCGCGCGGCGTCGCCGGACGGACGTACCGAACCGGCGAGTCGCTCGTCATCGACGATTTGCACGCGCATCCGGTGGCCGAACCCTCGGACGTCGCCTACCAGTCGGGTCTCAGCGTCGCGCTCGGCGACGACGCCGTCTTCCAGGCGATCTCGACGCAGCCCGACGCGTTCGACGAGACGGACCTCCACCTCGCCGAGTTGCTGGTGACGTACGCGACGGAGACGCTGTCGCGTATCCGCTCGGAGGAGGCACTGCGACGGCGCCGCGAGGAAATCGCCCGTCTCCACGAGGCGACGACGGACCTCGTCGGCTGCACGGACGAAGACGAACTGTACCGACGGGCCATCGAGACGGCCGAGAACGTCCTCTCGTTCGACTCCTGCTACATCCGGATGGTCGAAGACGGGGAGTTCCGCATACGCGCGGAGTCCGACACCGACCACGAGTGGGAGATACAGACGATTCCGGTCGACCACGGCCTCTCCGGGTGGACGCTTCGCGAGAGCCGCTCGTACCTGGTGGACGACGCCCAGACCGACGCCAAATCCCAACCGGTGAGCAACAACTACCACGCGGTGCTCAGCACCCCCATCGGCGACGCGGGCGTGTTTCAGGCGTTCTCGGCGACACCCGCCGCCTTCGACGAGCGCGACCTGGAGTTCGCCGAGATTCTGGTCTCGTACGTCCGGACGACCCGTTCCCGGATTCGCTCCGAGCGGACGCTCCGCGCGCGCGAACGCGAACTCACCGCCGAGCGCGACCGACTCAGCGCGCTGTTCGAGAACGTCCCCGACGCCGCCGTCGCCTACGAGTTCGTCGACGGCGAACCCATCGTCCGGCGCGTCAACTCGGCGTTCGAGGAGATATTCGGCTACGACGCCGACAGTATCGTCGGCGAGAACGTCGACGAGTACATCGTCGGGGAGGGCGTCGACGGGACCGACCCGAGTTCCGCCTCGCGGCTCAACCGGCAGCTACAGGACGGCGAGAGCCTCCGCCGCGAGTGCCGACGACTCACCGCCGACGGTCCGCGGGAGTTCCTCCTCCACGTGGTCCCGCTGGCCATCGGCGAGACGAACGTCGCGGGCTTCGCTATCTACACCGACATCACCGAGCGAACCCGCCGCGAGAAGCGCCTCGCCAGGCAGAACGAACAGTTAGAGGAGTTCGCACACATCGTCTCGCACGACCTCCGAAACCCCCTGTCGGTCGCCGTCGGCCACCTCTCTATCGCGCGCGAGACCGGCGCCGAGGAGTCGCTCGACGCCGTCGAACGCTCGCTCGGCCGGATGGACGACCTCATCGACGACCTGCTGTCGCTGGCGCGGGCGGGCCGAACCGTCGAAGAGCGGACGCCGCTGGACGCCGCCGATATCGCGATGCGGGCGTGGGGCGGCGTCGACACCTCGAACGCGACGCTTCACTCCGATGGGCCGATAGCCGTCGACGCCGACGAGAGCCGACTGCGCGAACTGTTCGAAAACCTCTTTCGCAACGCCGTCGAACACGGCGGCGACGCGGTCTCCGTCTCGGTCGGTCCGGTCGACGACGGCTTCTTCGTCGCCGACGACGGACCCGGCGTCGACGAGGCGGACCGCGAACGCGTCTTCGACCGGGGTTTCTCGACCGGCGGCGACGGCATCGGCGTCGGTCTCCACATCGTCCGCACTATCGCGGAGGCGCACGACTGGTCGGTGACCGTCTGCGACAGCCCCGAGGGCGGTGCCTGTTTCCACTTCGTCACCCACGAAGCGGACGACCAGTCCGGCGAATCCGGCGCGGACCTCTCGGAGGAGGCGTTTCCGACGCTCGGAACGAACAGCGGTCCGCGCGGCGAGTAGGCGGTACTGATTCGTTCGGAGCACCGCGCTCGTCCGGCGTCCGCACCCCGTCTACGCCGACTCGACGGCCACGGGAATGCGGTCGAGCGCCTCCTCGACGTCGGCCGCGGAGACGTCCCAGTTCGTACAGAGTCGGACGGTCGTCTCGCCGAACGCCCCGCAGGCGACGCCCTCGTCGACGCAGGCGTCGACGAACTCGTCGGCGGTCAGCCCCGCGCCGGCGACGTCGACGACGACGATGTTCGAGTCGGGCGTCGGCGCGCGGAGGCCGTCGATGGCGTCCAGTCCGGCCGCGAGCGTCCGGGCGTTCTCGTGGTCCTCGGCGAGTCGGTCGACGTTGTTGAGCGCGAGGAGGCCGGGCGCGGCGATGATACCCGCCTGACGCATCCCGCCGCCGAGCAGTTTTCTGGTCCGTCGGGCGCGGTCGACGAACTCCTCGTCGCCGGCGAGAATCGAGCCGACGGGCGCGCCGAGCCCCTTCGAGAGACAGAACATCACGCTGTCGACGTTCTCGACCAGGGATTCGGGGTCTTCGTCGAGGGCGACGGCGGCGTTGAACACGCGCGCGCCGTCGAGGTGGACCGGGACGCCGAGGTCGTGAGCCGCCCTCGCCGCGGCGTCGACGTGTTCTTTGGGGACGGCGACGCCGCCGCGACTGTTGTGCGTGTTTTCGAGCGACAGGAGACCCGTGCCGGGTCGGTGGAGGTCCTCCTCGACGTAGCGCTCTCGGACCTGTTCGGGCGTCGGGACGCACCGGTCGCCGCAGTCGATGGTTCGAACTTGGAGCTGCGAGAGCTGGGCGATGCCGCCGAGTTCCCACTTGACGACGTGGGCCTCTTCGTCGCAGAGGATCTCTTGACCGCGGTCGGTGTGGACTCTGATGGCGATCTGGTTGCCCATCGTCCCCGAGGGGACGTACAGCGCGGCCTCTTTGCCGACGAGGTCGGCCGCGCGGCGTTCGAGCTCGTTGACGGTCGGGTCGTCGCGGTAGACGTCGTCGCCGACGTCGGCGTCGCGGGCGGCCTCGCGCATCTCGTCGCTCGGCATCGTGACGGTGTCGCTCCGGAGGTCTATCATACAACGGCGATACCGGCGCAGCGAGAAATAGTCGGTGGTGGCGGAAACGGAGGGGCAGACGGCCGTGAAGCGAATACGATGGCGCGCGGCTCAGTCGCCCTCCGTGGCGACGGGTCGCGCGCGAGGGATGAGCGAACGAAGTGAGCGAATCGGATGGGGAGGCTGTGGTGCGGTCTCTCGGCGCGCCCGGCAGCAGAAACACACCTCCTCTTCACCGGCAGCTCCGCTCTCTGTCCCAGTTCTCGGGTCAGCGGTCACTCACCGACTCGCCGCCCACGCCGCGAAATCACGAAATCCAGACGACAACTTCGAAAACCGTATCCACTCACCGCAAGAACCCCGTGTCATGGACCCGCGTATCCGCGAACACGCACAGACCATCGTCGACCACTCGACGGATATCGAAGCGGGCGACAACGTCGTCGTCCACGTGCCGAGCGAGGCCGAGGACCTCGCCGTCGCGCTGCACGAACTCATCGGCGACCGCGGCGCGAACCCCATCTTCCTGAACAACTCCGACCGCGCCGAGCGGGCGTTCCTCCGCGCGCGCGAGGACGAGTTCGACACCCCGGCGCACAAGCTCGCGCTCTACGAGGAGATGGACGTGTACATCGTCGCCCGAAGCGGCGGTAACGTCTCCGAGAAAGCCGACGTGGCCCCCGAGACGAACGCCGCGTTCCGCCGCGCAGAGCAAGAAATCCTCCACGAGCGCCTCTCGAAGACGTGGTGTCTCACCCAGTACCCGACGACGGGTCACGCCCAGCTCGCGGGGATGAGCACCGAGGGCTACGAGAACTTCGTCTGGGACGCCGTCACGCTCGACTGGGACGCCCAGCGCGAGTTCCAACAGCAGATGGTCGACCTGATGAACGACGCCGACGAGGTGCGCATCACCTCGGGCGAGGAGACGGACGTGACGATGAGCCTCGCGGGCAACGAGACCATCAACGACTACGGCGAGGCGAACCTCCCCGGCGGCGAGGTGTTCACCGCGCCGGTCAAGGACAGCGTCGAGGGCGACGTCTACTTCGACCTGCCGCTGTACCGCTACGGCCGCGAAATCGAGGGCGCGCGCCTGACGTTCGAGAACGGAAAGGTCGTCTCTCACAGCGCCGAACGCAACGAAGAGCTACTCACGAGCATCCTCGACACCGACGAGGGCTCTCGCTACCTCGGCGAACTCGGCATCGGGATGAACCGCGCCATCGACCAGTTCACCTACAACATGCTGTTCGACGAGAAGATGGGCGACACCGTCCACATGGCCGTCGGCAGCGCCTACGCCGAGTGCGTCGGCGAGGAGAACGAGGTCAACGAGTCCGCCGAACACGTCGACATGATCGTCGACATGAGCGAGAACTCGACCATCGAACTCGACGGCGAAGTCGTGCAGCGCAACGGCACGTTCGTATTCGAAGAGGACTTCGAGTAGAGGAGTTAGCGGCTTTTGGTCCAGCTTTTGCGGGCGAACGCGAGTGAGCGAGCAAAAGGTGGAACTGGGACGTTCGTATTCGAAGAGGACTTCGAGTAGAGGAGTTGGCGGCTTTTGGTCCAGCTTTTGCGAGCGAACGCGAGTGAGCGAGCAAAAGGTGGAACTGTGACGTTCGTATTCGAGGAAGACTTCGAGTAAACAGCCTGCGCGCTCGCACCTCCTTTTCTCTTCGGTGTTCGGACGGTCGTCGCTACACTACGTCCGGGTCGTGACGCTCTGCCCACAGTGTGTACTCGGTGAGCATCGAGACTGCCCATCCGACAAAAACGACTCCAGCACTAGAGAGAACGACAGTGAAACTGCCGACCGCCGGGACGAGAAGCGACCCGACGAACGCGACCGTACCGACGGTACAGAACACACAGCCGACCCACAGAAGAACTCGCCGACGGCGGTCCATCGTCTGACGTCGTTCACGAAGCAGATTTGTGACGGAGAGTGCAGTGAGAACACCGACGAACGTCGCACCAATTGCGAACCCTTCTGCGAGTCCGTGTGCGAAGCCGTCGCCCGGCGGGTCGGCAGGAATAGTCGAGAGAGTGTAGAGACCGTAAACGAGAGCGATGAGAGACATCAACCCGCTCACGGCCGCGAGAGCTATCGAGAGTCTATCCAGACGCATAGCGTACCAGACTGGTCAATGCACGATAAGCTTTCTCTGGGAAGTCCTGCCGGCCAGAGCCGAAGCGTCGTAGAGCCGGAATGCCGCAAAGCCGTCGCTCGCGGCCGGATGAACGCCGAGAACGAGTCGAACTCCGCCTACTCTTCGACGTCGAGTTCGAACTGCTGGTTCTCGACGACGGCGTTGAGCACGACGCTCGTGTTCGACTCGCGGATGTCCGCGTCGGTGAGCAACTCCTTGATCTGCCGGTTCATGCCGTCGGTGTCCGTGAACTTGCCGATGGCGATGACGTCGTAGTCGCCCGTCACCTCGTACACCGATATCATCTGCTTCTGCTCCTGCAGTCGCTCGGTGATGTCGGGGAGCGCACTGCCTTCGACTTTCAACTGGATGACGGCCGTCACGTCGTAGCCGAGCGCGTCGTAGTTGACGATGGGCGTGTAGCCTTCGACGACGCCTTCCGCCTCCAGGTCGCGGAGGTGGTTCGAGATGGTCGTGACCGACACGTCGAGTTCTTCGGCGAGACTACGAAGGCTCGCGCGTCCGTCGCCAAGCAGTGCATTGATGAGTTTTGCATCGAGGTTTTCGTACGTCATTACACCCACGCACACACTGGGGGCATTAGAATTTAACGAATATCCAATTCTAGAACGTTGGCGGGTGTTTTGCGGTAAGCGACAACGTCTTTATACTGGGTGTGCACGCATAGACTGTCCAGAAACATGACGGACGAAAACGCATCTCCAGACGGGGGGTTGAGCACTGAAGCGCAGGCAGTCATCGACGAGATCGAGTCGGAAAACGTCGACTTCCTCCGCCTCCAGTTCACCGATATTCTCGGTACGGTCAAAAACGTCGCCGTTCCGGCCACGCAGGCCGAGAAGGCGTTCACCGAAGGCATCTACTTCGACGGTTCGAGCATCGAAGGGTTCGTCCGCATCCAGGAGTCCGACATGCGCCTCAAGCCGGACCCCGAAACCTTTGCGATTCTCCCGTGGAGGAAGACGGAGGGCGGCGCGTCGGCCCGCCTCATCTGCGACGTCATCGACACCTCGACGGGCGAACCGTTCGAGGGTGACCCCCGTTACGTCCTCAAGCAGGCGATCGCCCGCGCCGAGGAGATGGGATACGACATCAACGCCGCGCCCGAACCCGAGTTCTTCCTCTTCGAGGAGGACGAGGAGGGCCGCGCGACGAGAAAGACCAACGACGCCGGCGGTTACTTCGACCTCGCGCCGAAAGACCTCGCCTCAGACGTCCGCCGCGACATCATCTACGGCCTCGAATCGATGGGCTTCGAGATCGAAGCCAGCCACCACGAGGTCGCCGAGGGCCAGCACGAGATCAACTTCACCTACGACGACGCGCTGACCACGGCCGACAACGTCGGGACGTTCCGCACGGTCGTTCGCGCCATCGCGGCCGAACACGACCTGCACGCGACGTTCATGCCCAAGCCCATCGCGAAGATCAACGGCTCGGGGATGCACACCCACATCTCGCTGTTCGAAGACGGCGAGAACGCCTTCCACGACGACGACGACGAGTTCGACCTCTCGGAGACCGCGAAGCAGTTCCTCCAGGGTATCCTCGAACACGCGCCCGCCATCACCGCCATCTGCAACCCGACGGTCAACAGCTACAAGCGTCTCGTCCCCGGCTACGAGGCCCCCGTCTACGTCGCCTGGTCCGACCGCAACCGCTCGGCGCTCATCCGCAAACCGGCCGCGCGCGTCCCGGCCGCCTCCCGCATCGAACTCCGCTCGCCCGACCCGTCGTGCAACCCCTACCTTGCGCTCGCCGTGATGATTCACGCGGGTCTCGACGGCATCGAGCAGGAACTCGAAGCGCCCGACCCGGTGAGAGACAACATCTACGAGTTCGACGAGCAGAAGCGCGAGGAGTACGGTATCGAGACGCTTCCGGGCAACCTCGGCGAAGCCGTGGCCGCGCTCGAAGCGGACGAAGACGTTCAGGAAGCGCTCGGCGAACATATTTGCGAGAAGTTCATCGAAGCGAAGACGCAGGAGTACGACGAGTACCGCGTCGACGTCTCCGACTGGGAAGTCGAGCGCTACCTCGAGACGTTCTGAACGGCCGGCTCAGGCCGCCCGAGACGTTTCCCCGCCGCTCTTTTCGCCGCCGAGACGCCCCGACAGCGCCGGCAGCGCGACGAGAATCGAGAGCCCCGTCGCCCCTGCGACGAGCGAGACGACCGGCCCCGGTTCGACGAGATACGCGCTCACCCACGGCAGACCCGACAGCGCGATACCCACGACGGCGACGGGCACCGAGACGGGGTTCGACAGCTGCGAGGCGTCGAGGCGCTGCCACACGACCCCGCCGGCGATGCCCGCACCCAGCGCCGTCGCCATCGGACCGAGTTCGGAAGGGACTCCGCGGAACACCACTACGGCGAGTCCCGCCGCGGCCGCGACTGCGGCGACGCCGAACGCGCGGGCGGGGTCGCCGTCGGCGACTCGGAGCGCCACTGCGAGATAGGCGAGACCGACGGCGACGCCGGCGACGACGTCCACGAGATAGTGGACTCCGAGGACGAGCCTCGCGAGGCAGACGAGGCCGACCAGCGTCCCCGCGACGAGCGTCCGCTTCCGTCGGTTCCACACGTCGAGCACCGCCGCTGCGCCGCCGTAGGCCACGGTCGTCCCGATGGCGTGGCCGCTCGGAAAGCCGAGCCCGTCACCGGTCGCGGCGTTGAGATACACCGTCTCCAGCATCGGCGGTAACCACGGCGGAATCGACGCCGTCCCGGCGTCGGGGGGCCTCGAAAACCCGAACGCCGCCTTGAGCGCGAGCGTCGTCGCCAGCGCACCGACCGAGAGCGCGACCAGGAGCGCCCCGGTCCGACGCGGGTGGCGGGCGATACGCTCGCCGGCGAGCAAGTACAGAAGCCCGAGCGTCGCAAAGAGAAACCACACGTCGCCGAGTTGGGTGACGAGCGCGAACGCGGCGACGAACGGCTCCGGGAGGTTCGAGAGCGTCTCAGTGAATCCCAGTCCACGCATCGGTCGTTGTTGCGGTTCGATTCGCTTAGGAGCGTCGCTTGCGGACCCAGTCGGCTGCTCGACTCGGGACGCCGAGGGCGTTGAGGCCGACGCCGACGACGACGAAGACGACGTAGAGGCCGAGCGTCGACAGGAAGATGATGAGCATCGCCAGCACGGCGACGAGCGGCGCTTCGCCGAGGTAGTAGAACGCGCCGAGCGTCAGCACCGTCCCGTAGAGGAGCACGAGGTACGGCCCCCATCCGCGGGCTTTCCCGCGTCGCATCCGTCCGCGAACGTAGCGTTTCAGTTCCGCTTCGAGTTTCGGCTTGTCGACTGTCCGCTCGTTCACGTCCGACTCGAAGGCGTCGAGTTCCGCCTGTAGCTCCTCGACTTGGCGCGACAGTTCGGCGATGTCGGGCGCGCCGCTCGGTTCTACGTCCTCGTCTCGTCGCGCTTCCGTCTCTCGTCGTGCCTCCTCCTCGGACATGTCGCTTGGTTTCTCCTGTCGGGCCCCTTCCTGTTGTACCTGCCGGTCCGTGAGACGGTTCGAGAGAACGGCATTCACCACCGCGCCGACGAGGATGATGGTGCCGCCGAAGTAGAACCACGTGAGAAGCAGCAAGATACCGCCGAGCAGTCCGCCGACGCCGCTGGAGGCGGCGGCGTAGATGCCGAACACCGCGCCGAGAACCGACCACCCGACGGCGGCGAACACCGTTCCCGGGAGCACCTCTCGGGGGGTGACGCCCACGTCCGGAAAGACGTAGTACAGCGGGAAGAACGCCGCACAGAGCGTCAAGAGCAGCATGACCGGCCCGATGAGGCCGATGTACGGAATCGGCAGCAGGGCGATAACCGCGCTGACGGCGATGACGCCGACGACGCCCGCGCCGATGGCACCGAGGACGATGAGGCCGTCCTTCACCTGGTCGGCGATGCCGCCGGTCTCGGAGCCGTACACCCGCGAGAACGCGGTGTCGACGCCGCGAAACAGCTTGAGCGCCCCCCACGTCGTGAGGAGGAGACTCACGACGCCGAGGCCGCCTTGAGCCGCCTGGTCGGTCATCGCGCTGAGAACCGCGTCCTGCGCCGACGGGACGAGATACTGCTCGGCCAGCGTCATGACTTCGCCTCGCAGCGCTTCGCCGCCGACGAGCCCCGCGAGGACGACCGCGAGCACCAACAGCGGTATCAGCGAGACGAACGCGTAGTAGGAGATGCTCGCCGCCAGAAACGTCACTTCGCGCTCCTGCACCTCCGTTACGACGGCCCGCACGGTACCGAGGTAACCGGAAGACGTGTTGAGAGATGCCGATGACACGTGGCAACGTTCGGTAACAATCTACAAGTAATCGATGGACACTATCAGCCACAGCGAGCGCACCGGAGCGTTGTTACGGTAGCGCGCCAGCGCACCGGAGCGTCAGCGCACCGGAGCGTCAGCGCACCGGAGCGTCAGCGTATCGGAGTCGGCGTCGTCGCCCGCTCCGACACCCCGAGTCGGTTCACTCCGGCCGCGTCGCCTCGCGCATCTCGGCGACGCTCGCGTCCGTCTTGAACGCGGTGCCGCTGTAGTGCGCCTTCGACGCCTCGAAGCCCGCCTCGCGGAGGTCCGAGAGGAACTCGTCCATCGCGTTCGCCGAGCGGTTCCACTGCTTGCAGAGGCGGTGCTGGTCGTAGTGGGTCGGCCGGTCTATCTCCTCGGCGATGGTCGACAGCATCCGCGACGCGCGCTTCTTCGTTCCCATCCCGTCGTCGAGATGCGAGCGAACCGAGCGGGCGAAGTCGCTCTCTGCGGTCTGACCGAGCCATATCGGTCCCGCAGAGAGCAGACGGTTGCTCCCGCAAGCGGGGCACTCCTCCGGCGGATGCGACAACAGGCCGAACTCGTGGGTTCGGCTGAGACAGTCCTCGCAGCTGTGGACGTAGCCCAACTGCTCGACGAGCGCGTCGGCGCTGGTCGCGCGGTGGTCAAGTTCGAGGTACGTCCGCGCGTAGTGTCTCGACACGTGCGAGAGAATCGGCTTCGCGGCGACGTCGTAGCGAGCGGCGGTCCGAATCAGCGCCGACAGGAGGACGCGAAGGCCCATCTCGGCGTGGAAGTCGGTGTTCTGCGGGAGCGTCGAGTACTTCCGAATCCCGCTGTTCTGGTGCGCTCCGCACAGCGGCGCGGTGTCGGTGGCGGTGACGCAGACCATGTTCCGCGCGTTCGACAGCGCCGCGTCGGCGAAGGGGATGGGCGTCCCGAACGGGTCGACGTCGACCACGTCGTACACCTCTCGGTCCCCGTACAGCAGCGCGTTGACGTTCTGTTCGAGTATCTCTCCCTCCAATCCGTTGCGTTCGAGGTTCGACCGCGCGAGTTCGACCGCCTCGGAATCGATGTCCGCGCCGGTGACGCGCCAGCCGTCGGCGGCGGCGCGGACCGCCCGAATCCCGCTGGCCGTCATCGCGTCGAGGTACGTCTCCGCGCGCGGCTCTCGCTCCTCGTACGCGCGTAGCGCCGCTATCGTCACGTCGCGGTTCAGTTCCTGTGTCGGGTTGAAGAACACCCCGTCGCCCGCGCCCTCGCTGGCTCCGTCGCGGGAGTCGGCGACCTCGATGTCGACGCCGCCTTCGCGTATCTGCATACTCGGAGTCGCCCGGCGGCGGCGAAAAGTGGCGCGGTCCGGTTTCGCTTCGCTCGGGTTCGGTCGCTGCCCCGCCCCGTCCCGCCGCCGCCCTGCCGCCGCCCTGCCCCGCCCCGTCCCGCCGCCGCCCTGCCCCGCCGCTGCCCTACCCTGCCGCCGCCCGCACCGAACGCGTTTTGTGGGGCCCCCGAGAATCCGGCGTCGTGAACGACGGCGACGGCGACGACGACTGGCAGGCCGCACTTACCGAGGCCGGAAAGCTCACCGGGCCGGTAGTCGAGACGCTCGTCTCCGCGCACGGGACGCGCGCGACACAGGCCATCGAAGCCGTCTCCGAGCGCCGCGTCAAGCGCTACCGGGACTTCACCGTCGTCGTCGGCTACGCCGAGGAGTACGTCGTCGAGGAGGGAAGCTGCACCTGCAAGGACAGTTCGTACAACCTCGACCCGGACGACCCCGACCAGCGGTGTTGGCACGCGCTCGCCGTCGACATCGCCGACGCGCTGGAACTCGTCGACCACCACGACATGTGGTACTCCGACGTCCGCGAGTTCCTCTGAGCGACCTCCCGGTCAGGAGTTCTCGAACCCTCTGACCTCGAAGTCGGCTCGCTGGCAGTCGGGACAGTCTCTCACTCCGTACGGTCGGAGCGTCCCGTCGTCGCGTTTCTCGCCGGGCAGCGCCCGGTCGCAGTGTTGACAGATGAGCAGTACTTTCTGTGACACGGCTGGTATGTGTGTTGTCGGGGGGTGTCGGCGCGATGCGGCCTCGCGCGGATTCGATTCCTCTCTATCTACTCTCAGACTGCTGACGTTCTCTCGTCGCTTCAATCATACGGTTTACACTTTGTCCGCGTGGGGAGTTCGAAGACGGAACGTTTTCGCACACCGGCGTCGACTACGGACGTATGTCAACCATCGACGAGAAGCGGGTCTACGCCGACAAGAGCGGCAAGACGGAGCTGTTCGTCGCCGCGGCGCTCGGCGTCGTCGCCGTCGACGTCTCCGACGACAGAATCGGTGGGTTCGGCGTCGAACGCCGATGTACGGCGCTCGACGTCGCCGGCGAGGGCGGGCGAATCGCCGTCGCCACCGACGAGGCGACACTCCTCGACGACGGCCGCGGCGAGGGGTTCGAGGAGGTAGGGTTCGGTTCGGCCGTCGCCGTCGGATTCGACGGCGATACGCTGCTCGCCGCCGACGGATCCGGCCGCGTCGCGCGCTGCTCCGTCGCCGCGGCGACCGACCCGGACTCGTGGACCGCCGCGGGAGAGGTCGACAACCCGCGAGCGATAGACGGCGCGCTCGTCGCGGCCGCCGACGGCGTCCACCGCGCCGACGACGGAGGCCTCTCGCACGTCGGACTCGACGACGCGCGCGACGTGTCGGCGGCGGGCGTCCCGCTGGCGGCGACCGGGTCCGGCCTCTACGCGCTCGGAAACGGCTGGATGGACGCGCTCTCGGGGTCGTTCCGCGTCGTCGCCAGCGACGGTCGGCGCGCTCACGCCGTCGGCGACGGTCGCGTCTTCTCGCGCACGGAGGAGAACGAGTGGGAGGCCGTCGACGCGCCGGTCGACGAACGGATCGTCGGCGTGACCCACGGCCCGGCGACGTACGCCGTCACCGAGTCGGGAACGCTACTGCTGGACGCGGGCGACGGCTGGCGCTCGCAGGCGCTCGGCCTCGACGGCATCGCGGGCGTCGCCCACCGGTTCGTCGAGGAGTGAGCGGATCACCGAGAGACCGTCCCACCGCGCGGCGGTAACGAAAACGGGTTTAGGCCGGGACGAGGAGACGCACCTATGATACTGTCCGGTTCCACCTCGCAGGCGCTGTCGGCCGCACTCGCCGCCGAGACGGGCGAGTCGTTGGCCGTCGCGGAGTACGACCGCTTCCCCGACGGCGAACTGCTCGCCTCGGTTCCGACGTTCGACGACAACCGCGCCGTCGTCGTCTGCGCGACCACCTCGTCGGACGCGCACCTCGAACTGCTGCAGCTGCAGGACGCCGCGCGGGAGGCCGGCGCGGCGGAGATCGTTACGGTCGTCCCGTACATGGGGTACAGCCGTCAGGACAGCGCGTTCAAACCCGGACAGCCGGTCTCCGCTCGCGCCGTCGCTCGCGCCATCAGCTCCGGCACCGACCGGGTCGTGCTCGTGACCCCGCACGAGGAGAGCGTCGCCGACTTCTTCGAGGTTCCGTGCGAGTCGGTCGACGCCTCGTCGCTGCTCGCCGACCCCCTCCCCGACGACCTCGACGAGCCGCTGTTTCTCGGTCCGGACGAGAGCGCTCAGGAACTCGCCGAACGCGTCCGCGACGTCTACGGCGCGGGCGACACCGACTACTTCGAGAAGACGCGCGACTACGACACCGGCGAGGTGAGCGTCCGACCGAGCGACGCCTCCGTCGAAAACCGGGACGTAGTGGTCGTCGACGACATCATCGCCACCGGGTCGACGATGAGCGAAGCGGTCGGCGCGCTCGCCGACCGGGGGGCGAACGACGTCTTCGCTACCTGCGTCCACCCGGTGCTCACGGGGAACGCGCGGACGAAGCTCGCCGCCGCGGGAATCGAAGCAGTGTACGGAACCGACACGGTCGAACGAGACGTGAGCGCCGTCAGCGTGGCGCCAGTCGTCGCCGACGCGCTCTGAGCTCGGGAGCTACTCGGTCAGACGAGCGAGCAGCCGTCTCCCGCGCGGAAGCGCTTCGGTGAGTCCCATCAGATACGGACCGAAGTAGAACGCCATCAGTCCGATAACGGCGAGCCACAGCGCCAGTACGGTGTCGCCGGTGGCCATCGTTTCGAGCGCGAGCCGCTCGATGTAGACGCCGAGCGTCGAGAGGGCGGCAGCGCCGCTGGCGAAGAACAACACCGAGAAGAACTCCGGCAGCAGTTCGAGGAGTGATTCGAGCATCTCCCTCCTCTCCGCCCCTCTTCCACCTCACTCTTTCGCTCCCGAGGGGTGGGAGCGAAGCGGGTTTCGGCCGGTCGGTCCGGCGCGAACGCTTATCAACTGCCGACCGTGAACTGGTGGTATGGCTCGCAGTCTCTGGGAGGTGTTTCTCGCTCTCGTCGGACGCGGAGACGACGACTCCGGCGAAGACGAGGACCCCCGGTTCGTCCCGTCGCCGCTGGACCTGTCGGTTCGGACCGCCCACGGAGGACGCGACGACGAGGTCGTACGCGAACTCTCGAAAATCGACGAACAGGCGCGAGAGATAGAAGACCGCCACCGAGGCCGCTGAACGGGACGACGGCGACCACGCCGGATTCGCCGTTCGGCCGACCCGCAGACAACTCCACGTTAGCGTCATGCCGACCCATCCGGACGAATCAGAGAAGAACGTACTCGAACCTGGTTGCGCGCGCTGTCCCGCCCTCGTCGAGTCGCGCACCTGCATCTCGTGGGGGAACGGACCCGCCGACGCCGACGTGGTCGTGGTCGGCGAAGCGCCCGGGGCGGGCGACCCCGACGCCGACACCTGGAAGGGCGGCAACCACACCGGGTTCGCCTACACCTCCAAACACTCCGGCCGTCGCGTTCGGTCGCTGTTCGAGTCGCTCGGCTACGCCGACCGGACGTACTACACGAACGCCGTGAACTGCTTCCCCGAGGGCGAAGACGGGTCGAACCGCGAACCGACGCCCGAGGAGCGCCGCAACTGCCGCGTCCACCTCGAAACCGAACTCGAAGCGGTGTCGCCCGACCTCGTGGTCACGACCGGGAGACACGCGACGGCGACTCTTCTCGCGTTCGACGACGAACGTCTCGACGGCTTCCTCGACCGGGTGTTGGAGCCGTTCGACTCGGAGGCGCTGGACGTCAGGGTGCTGCCGCTCCTGCACCCGTCGTATCAGGAGGTGTGGCTCTCGCGGTTGGGCTACACGGCGGAGGCGTACCGCGACGCAGTCGCCGAGCACCTGCCCTGAGCCGCCGCCGAGGCGACCCGTCTCGCCTCCGTCCGAACTTTCTTGCCGACGGCGAGAGACGCTCACACTATGGCCGACGACTGTATCTTCTGCAAAATCGTCGCGGGCGAGATTCCCGGACGCACCGTCTACGAGACAGACACGGTACTGGCGTTCCTCGACGCCAACCCCCTCGCAGCGGGGCACACGCTCGTCGTCCCCAAGGACCACGCCGAGCGACTCGACGACCTCTCCGACGACGAAGCCGCCGACCTGTTCGCGGCGGTCCACGAACTCACCCCGCGCGTCGAGTCGGCCGTCGACGCCGACGCGGTCACCGTCGGCGTCAACGACGGCAGCGCCGCCGGACAGGAGGTACCGCACGTTCACGTCCACCTCGTGCCGCGCTTCGAGGGCGACGGCGGCGGCCCGATTCACGCCGTCGCGGGCGAGCGACCCGAGCTCTCGGACGAGGAACTCGACGCCATCGCCGACGACATCGCCGGGTGAGTCGGTCGCGCCGTCTCGCGGCGAAACTCGCTTCCGAGTCGAACTGTCCAGAGAACCGTAGATTTTTAGCCGGATGGCGGCACCAACTCGGCGTATGTCTGACACGGTCTCCGCTGCGCTCGTCGGGGCGACCGGCGGCGCGGGGACGACGCGGACGACGCTCGAACTGGCGGCGACGCTCGCAAACGACGGCCGCGACGTCACCATACTCGACGCCGCGTTCGCGACGCAGGGACTCGCTGACTACCTCGACGGCCGACTCGACACCGACATGACGACGCTCTTGGTCGAACCGGAGACGCCGTTAGAGGCCGGACTCGTCGACGTGCCGCTCCCCGACGCCGTCGCCGGACGCGTCGCCTGCGTCCCCGCCAGCGCGCCGTTCGAGCGCTTCGCCCGCGCGAAGACTGCCGAGGCCGCTCGTCGATTCGAGACGCGCGTCACCGAGGCCGCCGACGCCTTCGACCACGTCCTCCTCGACGTGCCGCCGGTCGCCGCCAACCAGTCTATCGCGGCCGCTGACGCTGCCCAACGGGTCGTCACCGTTACACCCGCGACCGACCGCGGCGCGGAGGCGAACCGTCGCATCCGCGACAGACTCGCCGACCTCGGTATCGAGAGCCACGCGACCATCGCCACTCGCGGGCGGTTCGAGGCGGCCGACGCGTTCGTCCCCGCCACCGACGCGTCGTTCCCGGCGTCGCTCGACGCCTCCGGGGAGTTCGCGCCGACGGTCGCTCACGCCGCGGAGGTGGTCGTCGCGACCGAACTCGACCTCGAATTCGAAGAGCAGAGCGTTCTCGCCGGCGTCGACGGCTATCTCCCGTCGTCGCTGCGGCGGTTGACGAAGTAACGACTCAGAAGAACTCGCTCGCGTCGCTCATCGTCTCCGCCAGCGCGTCCCGCTTCGCCACCGTCGCGTTCGTGCCGGGCGTCAGTTCGCCCGCCGTCGCGTCGGCCAACTCCTCGACCGGGTCGTGCGTCTCGACGTACGCCGCGAGCGCGAACTCCGTCTTCGACGCTCCGGTGAGCGTCCGCGCCTCCGTCCGGGGGAGTTCGCCGTCGAGCCAGTCCCGGAGAATCTCCCGTGCCGTCGGACTCAGCGGCGTCACGCCTGACACGCCGCAGCGGTGTAGCGTCTTCGCGGCGGTCATCGGCGCGACGCCCGCCTCGTGTGCGCTCTCGCCAACGCTCGCGCCGCCCGCGTACGCGTCGAACACCGTTGCGGCCGCGTCGGGGTCGCACGGGAGCGCCTCGGCGTGCGCGTCGAACCGCTCTCGGAGGTCGACGCCGGTGTCGTCGACGGTGGGGACGCCCCGCGCGTCCTGCTCGGCGGTCACCTCGATGCCCGCGGCGATGTCAGCCAGTCCCATTCTGGCGGCAGGTGCTTCCCCTCCACACTAAAAGTTATCGACGTAGGAGAGTATTCAATAAAACAGAACGAGAGCGTATCGGTGACCGATACGCTCTTCGAGCCGTCACACTCCGATTCCCGCCGATTTCTCCCGTGTTTAAATACTCCATCGGGACCGAGTTTCGAGTATGAGCAAGACACAAGCGACCGGTTGCCCCGAATGCGACGGCCGACTGCGGAAGGATAGCAGCGAGACCGTGTGCGCGAACTGCGGCCTCGTCGTCGCCGCCGACCACATCGACCACGGCCCCGAGTGGCGGTCGTTCGCCGACGACGAGACGAACCCCGAGCGGACCGGCGCGCCGCTGACGCGTTCGCGACACGACCGCGGCCTCACTACCGAAATCGGCCGGTCGACCCGAGTCAAAGGCCGTAAGCGTCGCCGTCTGACGCGGATGCGTCGACAGCACAACCGCGCGCGCATCTCCTCGAAGCGCGAGCGCAATCAGGTGTACGCGTTCACCGAAATCCGGCGAGTGACCGGCGCGCTGTCGCTACCGGACCGCGTCCGCGACCACGCCTGTTCGCTGTTTCGCTCCGCGCAGAACGAGAACCTGCTTCGCGGACGCTCGCTGGAGGGGTTCTCCTCGGCGTGCGTCTACGCCGCCTGCCGCGTCGCCGGCGTCTCGCGGACCGTCGACGAAGTGCTCGACGTCGCCCGCGCGACGGAGAACGAACACGGCGCGGCGTACGACGCCCTCAACCGCGACCTCGGGCTTCCGGTCGGCCCCATCTCGCCCGCGGAGTACGTCCCCCGGTTCGCGAGCGAGCTCGACCTCGACTCGGCGGTGGAGCGCCGCGCCCGCGAACTCGCCGCCGAGAGCCACGATAGCGGTCTCGCGGCGGGTCGAAATCCCGGCGGCGTCGCCGCCGCCTGTCTCTACACGGCCGCCCGGAAATTCGACGCGCAGGTGACACAACAGGAGGCGGCCGACGTCGCGGGCGTCACGCCCGTCACGCTCCGGAGCACCTACTACGACCTGCGCGACTGACCGAGCCTTTTTCTCTCGACCTCACCGCCTACAGGACCGGTTACAGGCGCGAACCGCGCCCGCGACCTGCCGGAACGCCCCCGCCGCCTCGCTCTCCGGTGCGGCGGCGACGACGGGGCGCTCGCTCTCGACGGATTCGCCGACTCGCGGGTCCGCGCGGACGGTTGCGACGGGCGCGCCCAACGCTCGGCCGACGGCCCGTTCGGGCGCGGCGTCGACGACGCGGTTCAACACGACGCCGGCGAGGCCCGAACCGAGTTCGCGGGCGAGCGCTCTGCTCCGAACCGCGTCGGCGAGCGCGAACGGTTTCGGCGAGGCGACGACGACGCACGCGTCCGCCAGCGCCAGCGGCACTCCCACGTCGGCGCGCATCCCCGCCGGACAGTCCAGAACGACGGTTCCGTACTCGCGTTCGACCGGTTCCAGCGCCGCCGACAGCGACGCGAGGTCCGCCGCCCGCGCGCCGGCCAGCGACCGCCCGCACGCGAGTACGTCGACCGGTCCACCTCGAACCGCTTCGAGCGGGTCGGCGCGTCCCGCCAGCACGTCGTGGAGGTCGGGGCCCCGCTTCGACGGGAGGTCGGCCATCCCGAGGTCGGCGTCGACGACGAGACTCCGTCTCCGCTCGCCACCTTCGTCGAGGGCTGCGGTCAGGTTGTACGCGACCGTCGACTTGCCGACGCCGCCCTTTCCGCCGACGACGGCGAGAATCACGCCAACCTCCCGAGCGCTTCGACCGGAACGTCCGTCGACTCGACCCTGTCGGCAAGTCGCTCGGCGTTCGTCGCAATCGCGCGCAACGCCGCGGCGTCGCGTTCGAGTCGCGCGGGCAGTCGCTCCGCGGCCCCGAGGCCGCCGAGCGTTTCGAGCGTCGTCGTCGCTTCCGCCACGGACGCGCCGGTGAGCGTCTCGGCCCGTCCGATGCGCGCCCGAACTCCGTCGAACCACACGTCGACCGGTTCGGGAACTTCGGCCGGAGTCGCCCGACGCTCCGCTCCGTCGCGGCCAGCGTCCCGTTCCGGACCTCTCCGTTCACGTCCGTCGGTTCCGTGCTCGTCGACTCGGCGCTCGTCGACCCGATGCCCGTCGACCCGGTGCTCGTCGCCGCTCCCGTCGTTCGGTTCGGGAACCGTGACTGCTTCGCGCGGCGGACGTGCGACGCCACACCGTCGCAGAGCCTCTTCGGCCGTCGGCGTCGCGTCTCGACGCTCGGGTCCGTCTACACGACCCGCTTCGACGAGTTCGACCGGCGGTTCGTCGGCGTCTGCCGGGCAGGCGTAGCCGACGGAAGCGGACTCCGTGGCGGGGACGACCGTCTCGTACCCGCTGTCGTCCCATCCGGCCTCCGGCACGCCGGCACGTCGCGGCGGCAACACCGGTCCGGCGAGTCGGTTCTCGACGCGGATACGCTGGTCGACACGCGCGTCGTTGGTCACTCGGACGGTCACGAACGAGATGCCATCGGCGTGGTCGACGCTCCAAGAGAGCTCCATACCCCGGTCTGCCGCGTGACCGTATTTAAACTCGGACGACGGAGGTGTCGAGGGCCTCTGCGGCCGCGTCAGCGTCGTCGAACCGGTCGGCACACAGGACGACGGGCGCGCCGAGGTCGGCGACGCGAACGGCGGCGAGTCGGGCGATTACGGGGTCGCCGCGGAACTCCGCCGGTGTCGCGCCCGGGTCGGCTTCGCCGGGCAGCGACCGCAACGCCGACGCGAACTCGTCGTACACTCCTCCGGCGAGGCGGCGACGGGCCGCACGTGCGAGGTTTGCGGCGCGGTCTTCGAGTCGGAGTCGCCGTTCGCGGGCGTCTCGCGCGGCGGCGGCCTCGCGCTCGGCGCGTTCGAGCGCCTGTTCGGCGGCGATTCGCTCCGTCTCGACTTCGGCGAGTCGCCCGGCCGCCTCCGAGAGCGTCTGCCGGACGCCGTCGACGCTCTCGCCCGCCTCACGACGGGCCTGCAGTCTGCCCCGCAGTTCCGCGACGCGTTCTCGAAGCCGCTCCTCGTCCGCACCCACGCTGGCGACGCGGCGACGAGCCGCAGTCGTCTCGACCGTCGGTACGTCGAGTTCCGCGAGCGTCGCTTCGACACTCGCCCGTTCGTCGTCTTCGGGTGCGGTCTGTCCGCGCGACCGCGCCGCCGCCTCCAGCGAGCGTACGACCGAACTCGTCGGCTCTTCGCGGATGCACCACAGCGTCTCGTACCCCTCGCCCGGTTCCGGGCTCTCTACGACGACGCGGCCGTTCGTATCCCCCGTAGCGGCTTCGTAGACGGCCGTGGGCGCGACGTTCTCCGTTCTGAGGTCGATGGCTCGACCGCTGTACGTCCTCGCGCCGACGCGGACCGTCACGACGCTCACAGCTCTCGGCCGCGCATCCGTTCGGGGTTCGGATAGTCGGTTCCCGCCGCGAACTTCGTGTACGGCGTGCTCGGCGAGTCGCGGGCTTCGTACGCCGTCGCGGCCTCGCGTATATCCGCTTCCACTTCGGCGAACTCGTTGAACGGCTCGGTCCGCGACAGTTGCACGTCACCGCCGTGTTTCGCTCGCAACCGGAGGGCGAGAAACGCGCCCAACTCGGTCGCTTCGAACAGCGCCGCGCGGCCGAACCGCCTGACGACGGTCGCCTCGTGGCTTTGGCAGACGTTCCGGAGCGTCGCTCGCGCGGCCTGTGAGTACGTGACGACCAGCAGCACGAATACAGCTGTAACCGTTCTAAAATTAAAATCTTCGGAGTTATCGACACCTGACGCGTCGCCCGTCGTCGCGGAGTTCGACGACGGCGTCACAGAGCGAGGCGATGGTCTCGACGGTCTGTTCGTCGTGCGCGCCGGGGTCCATGTGGAAGTGTGCGACGGCGTCGACGGCGTACAGCCGGCCGGTGAGGACGTGGAGGAACTCGTAGGCCGTCTGGAGTTCGACGTACTGTAGCATCGCCGTCAGCGAGTCGACGCAGACGACGGTCCGGTTGCCGTTGTCCCGCCAGCGACTCAGCTGTTCGGTGATACTAATGCCGAGCCCCGTGAGGTCGTTGGGGTTGGCGACGGTTTTGACACCCGTGTCGAGTTGCTTTTCGTCCGCTCCCGCCGTGGCAGGCGCGCCAACGGAGCGCGTCGAATCGCCGACGCTGACGACGCCGACGTTCGCCGGCGGATGCTCGCTGTGGGTTCGCCACCGGCGCAGTTGCGCGTCCGGAGACTTGGTGTACGACACCCACAGCGCGTTCTTGTCGGCGTCGTCGGGGTGCAGCAACTCGATACACGCGTCGCTCTCGCCTTCGTCGAGCGACGGGGACAGGAGGAGCACGCTCGACGCTCCGTCGAACACGCTCTCCACGGCTGTCTCCTCACTTGTCACGACTGAGTGTCTCCCTCACGTTGTCCTTTTGATGTATCGCTGCAACAGACTAAAGTGTTTGCACATCGGTCCCACGTCTCCCTTCTCGTTCGTCGCATCCCCCGGAGAACGTCCGAACCGCCCTCGACGGTCAGTTCGTCTCGACGACCTCGAACGTGAGACCGCCCTCGTCGTCGAGCAGCGACCGAATCCGTTCTTCGGCTTCACGTTCGGAGTCGGCGACGACGACGAGACCGTCGGCGCGGTCGTCGCCCCGTGCGCGATACGCCGAGAGGCCGTCGACCTCGAACTCGGTCGCGTACGTCCGCAAGACGGCGACGACGCGGCGCTCGGCGCTCTCGAGGTCCGCCTCACCCTCCTCGAACGCCCGAAGCGCCTCCTCGACGTTCCGGAGTGCGGAGATTCGGTCCATCTTACGTCGTTCGGAGGTGGCCCTGCGTCGGTTCGTACAGTTCGCCTTTCCGTTTGAGTCCCTCTATCTCCTGTTCGGCCTTCTGCTCGCTGATACCGAGTTTCTCCTCTGCCTCTTCGAGGATGACCTCGACCGGTGCGCCGCCGTCGTACTCGCCCTCGATGTCGCCGATGAGTTTCCGGAGGTTCATCTTCCGGTCGCGCTGGGTTTTCGACTGACCCGTCTCGACGACGTCGGCGTCGAACTGTCCCGTCTCGGGGTCGACGCCGATGTCCTGCAGCGTCGACCGCGCGAGGTCGACCGCGCGTTCGGCGTCCTCCGCGTCGACCGTATCGGACAGTCGGATTCGCGCACTCGCCTCGGCGAGGCGGACGAGCGCCTCCAGTTTCCGGGCGGTGACCGGGACGGGGGCGTCCTCGTCGGCCCCCTTCGCGCGCAGGTCGACGTAGAACTCCCGGATCGTCGCCATCGCCTCGTCGGTCATCGTCGGGAAGCAGTTGCGTTTGGCGTACGCGATGTACTTCCGCAGCAGGTCCGCCTCGATGGCCGGCGCCACCTCCTCGGTGACCGCGTCGACCTCCTTCTGGGTGAAGTTCGACGTCGTGAGGTTCGTCCGCTGGGTGTTCAACTCGCCCGCGTAGTTCGTCTGCAGGATGTGGTCGGCGAGTTTACCGTCGTGGTCGGGGTCGGGCTGGTCGGTGACGGTGAAGATGAGGTCGAACCGGGAGATGAGCGCCGGTTCGAGGTTTATCTGCTCGCCGATGGGTTCGTACTGGTCGAACCGACCGTATTTGGGGTTCGCCGCGCCGAGCAGCGAACATCTGGATTTGAGCGTCGCGTTGATGCCCGCCTTCGACACCGAAATCTTCTGCTGTTCGAGCGCCTCGTGCATCGCAGAGCGGTCCTCCGGCCGCATCTTGTCCAGTTCGTCCACGGCCGCGATGCCTTTGTCGGCGAGCACGAGCGCACCGGCTTCGAGCGACCACTGCTGGCCGTCGCCGAAGTCGTCGCGGACGGCGGCGGCGGTCAGACCCGCCGAGGACGAACCTTTACCGGAGGTGTAGACAGACCTCGGCGCGATGTTTTGGATGTACGAGAGCATCTGCGATTTGCCGGTACCGGGGTCGCCTATCAGGAGCATGTGGAGGTCGCCGCGGATACGAGAGCCGTCGGGTAGGTGCTTCGTGACGCCCGAAAAGAGCTGGAGGATCATCGCGAGTTTCTCCTTCTCGTAGCCGTAGATGGCGGGCGCGACGGAGGCGACCATCTCGTCGTAGATGTCCGGGTGCGTCGAGAGCTCGACGATCTCCTCCTTGTCCTCGTCGGTGATGTCCATGTCCTCGAACTCCTCGTCCTCGATGGTCACCGAGACGCCGTCCATGTAGAGGTCGAAGATGGGCGACTTCTCCTGGCCGTTCTTCATCTGCTCGATGTGGAGCACCCCGACTACCGTGACGTGGTCGCCGGCGGTCACTCTCCCCGTGATGTCGTCTTCGACGTTGATGTCGATGCTCTGGGGCGTCTCGCCGCCGCGGAGGCCCTCGGGGCTCTCCTGGACGCGGAGTTTCTGGGAGTCGATGAACTCCGACTGGTCGAAGCTGACCATGAACGGCCCCTGTCGTTCGCAGCCCTGGCACTCGTGCGGTTCCTGGAAACTGCCGTCGGACTGCGGGATGTACGCCATCGTTCCGCAGCGCTGGCACTCGAACGCCGCCTGCGTCACTTTCGGCCGGACGTCGGTCGCTTTACGAACGATGCCCTGGATGCTCACCATCTTCCCGACGTGGTCGTCGTGGACGCGGATGCCGCGAATCGCGATGCTCTCGGGGAGGTTGTCGAGGCGGACGTGCGCCTGTCCGAGACTGACGTCCGCGGGGAGGTCGTAGAGGCGGAGGGCCTCCTCGGCGTACTCCCGCATCTGCTCGGGGTGCGACTGGTAGTCGTCGGCGAGGTCCGGGTCGAAGCGATAGAGGTCGTCGTAGTCGATGAAGAGCGAGCGCTGCTCGTTGGGGTAGTTCTGGGCGAGCTGCCCGATGCGGTCCCGGTAGTAGTTGCGGTAGAACTGCATGAACCGCTCGGTCAACTCCTGATTCGATGCCTGCGCCATTGACACACGCTTAGTTCCTCTCCGTGTAAGAAGTATCGCCTCGGGGTGGAAGTGATGCTCGCCCGACCGACGGCCGAATTCGATAGGGTACGTAAAACTACGACACCGTCGCCTCCCGGGTCACGTGACTGGGACGAACGACGGGCGCTACCGACTGCGCGGCGTAGACGCCCGAATTCGGTCGTTGGCCATTTCCCTTCGGCGGCTCTTGGGACGCCCGCTCACCCGAGACAGTCGATTGCCTCGCGCAGCGCTCGCAATTCCGGGGCGGAGCGGAGCGACGGATTCGCGTCGACGATTCAACACGTCGTACCGCGACGAGTGAAGCGAGTCGCGGCCTTTTTGGTCCACCGTCAGAGCTTTGCTCTGACGAGCCTTCGCTTACTCCGTTCGCGAAGACAGATTTTTGCGAGGAGTGGTGCGCCGGAGGCGCACCCGACGAAGTAAAAAGGTGGAGTGGGACCACCCGGATTCGAACCAGAGCGAGACGTGCTCGCTCACTGTGTTCGCTGTGCGCGACTCGCAGGGTTCGAATCCGGTGCCCCATTCGACGCGAGTCGGAGTCCCTCGCACACGCCTCGCTGACGCTCGGCGGCGCTCGGTGTGTGACTCGCGTCAGAAGTGGGACCACCCGGATTCGAACCGGGGTCACGGGCACCCAAGGCCCGAAGTATACCAGGCTAACCCATGGTCCCGCGTCAGTACTAAATCGACATCCAATGTAAAGCGTTTCGTTCCACGCTTCCCGTCGCTCACCCCGTGACGGGGAAGAACACCGTGATACCGAGCGTCGTGACGACGGCGAACAGCAACTGCAGCGGCGCGCCCACCCGGAGGTAGTCCGTGAACTTGTAGCCGCCGGGGCCGTAGACGAAGAGGTTCGTCTGGTAGCCGACGGGCGTCATGAACGCCGTCGACGCCGCGAACGTCACCGCGATGACGAACGAGAGCGGATTCGCCCCGATCTGGGTCGCCGCCTCCACCGCCACGGGGACCATCAGCACCACGCTCGCGTTGTTCGAGATAACGTTCGTCAAGAGCGCCGTGACGACGTAGAACAGCGCGAGGACGCCCAACATGGGCAACGCGGCGGCGCTGGCGACGACGAAGTCGGCGAGCAACTGGTCCGCCCCCGTCTCCTGCATGGCGACGCCGAGCGGGATGACGCCCGCCAGGAGGAAGATGACGTCCCACTGGACGGCCTCGTATATCTCGGTCGGCTTCAGACAGCGCGTCGCGACCATCGCCAGCGCTCCCGCCAGCGCCGAGACGACGATGGGAATCGGCGCGAGCGCCGCGACGGCGACGACGAGCGCGACGATACCGACGGCGACCGGAATCTTCGACTCGCGGAAGTCGCGGCGCTCTACCTCCTGGGCGACGATGAAGTCGCGGTTGCGGTCGAGGCGTTCGACGCTCTCGGTCGACGCCTGCACGAGCAGCGTGTCGCCGACCTGTAGCGCCACGTCGTCCATCCGTCGGCGGATGAGTTCGCCGCCGCGCCGCAGCGCCAACACGGTGGCGTCGTAGCGCTGACGAAAGCCGATAGAGGAGAGCGACTCGCCGACGAGCGCAGACTGCGGGGCGACGACGACTTCGACGAGGTTCTGTCCGCCCTCGCCGGCCTCCAGCGTCTCCTCGTCGACGCGGACCGGCACGAGGTCCAGCCCCTCCACGTCCAACAGCTCGATCAAGGTGTCGCGGTCGGTCCGAACGGCGAACACGTCGCCCGCCTGTATCTCCTTCGGGCCGAGCGGTTCGAGGAACACGTCGCCGTCGCGAATCAACTGGAGCAGGTCGACGTCGAGTGCGGTTTCGACCAGTGCGTCCTGTACTCGCTGGCCGACGAGCGGGGAGTCCTCCCGGACGAGCACCTCGGTCAGGTACTCGGCCATCTCGAACTCCTCGGTGAGGTCGGACTGCGGTCTGATGCGCGCGGGTGTGAGATACCGACCGACCGTGAGCAGGTACGCGGTTCCGACGAGCGTCACGACGACTCCCAACCCCGTGAACTCGAACATCGAGAACGGCTCGTAGCCGAGACGGTCGAAGATATCGCTGGCGAGGATGTTCGTCGACGTGCCGATGAGCGTGAGCGTCCCGCCGAACATCGACGCGTACGACAACGGCAACAGCAGTTTCGACGGCGAGTTCCGACCGCGCTCGGCGAGGTCGGTCACCATCGGGAGGAGAATCGCCACGGCCGCCGTGTTGTTGATGAAGCCCGAGATGGGGGCGACGACGCCGATGACGGCACCTAGCTGGCGACTCTCGCTCTCGCGGGTGACCGCCGCGATTTTCGCGCCGAGTATCTGGACGACGCCGGTCCGTTGGACGCCGTCGCTGAGGATGAACATCGCCAGTACGGTGAGCGTCGCCTGACTCGCGAAGCCCGACAGCCCCTGTTCGACCGAAATCATCACCAGTGGTGCGGCCAGCAGTCCGACCGACGCGAGCGCCTCCGTCACCGGTTGCACGAGCATCAGCGTCACCATCACCCCGAGCGCGGTGATATCGACCGGGACGGGCTCCGTCGCGAAGAGTACGAGCGCAGCGAGGATGACGAGAGAGACGAAGACGATGCCCGGTGTTATCGCTGCCACGCGCGGCCAGAGGGTCCGCGCTGGCAAAAGAGTGAGGTGTTCGCAATGCGGTGCGGCGGTCGGCCGTGCAGTCGACCCCGATTCTGGACTCGTTCTCGACCTCAGTAGTCGTCGTCGGCCAGTTCCATCTCGGCGACGATGGCGTAGGGGTCCAGTCCGTTCCGTATCCCGTCCAGAATCCGGAACGCGTCGTCGGGCGCGAGGAAGTGTCGCGTGATGGCCCGCCCCAGGGGGGTGGGTTCGAAGCCGTCGATGAACTTCCACTCCAGCAGTTTCCCGACGGCGTGTTTCGTCGGTATCTCGCCGAGCATCCGGTCGTTCAGTCGCTTGGCGCGCTTGCCGGCGACGGTGATGTTCGCCAGCGTCTCCTCGACGGCGGCGGACTCGTCGTACATCGTCGCCACGTCCTCCATCTCGCCCTTCAGGAGCATGAACGCGACTTCGTCCTCGCTCATCTCCATCGACCCGTGGTAGGCGGCGTCGGGTTCGACCAGCATGTACACCTTCCCCTTGTCGTGGTAGTCCGGCCGTCCAGCACGGCCGAGCATCTGGCTGAACTCCTGGACGGAGAGCCACTCGATGCCCATCGCCAGCGAGTCGAAGACGACCTGCGAGGCGGGGAAGTCGACGCCCGCCGCCAGCGCCGCCGTCGTGACGACGGCCGCCAGGTCCTGGTTGGCGAACATCCGCTCGACTTTCTTTCTTCTCCGATAATCCAACCCGGCGTGGTACGGCGCGGCGTCGTACTCCAATTTACGCGAAATCTCGTGACAGCGCCGCCGCGAGTTGGTGAAGATGATGGTCTGGCCGCGGTAGCCTTTCGAGGACTCGGTGTCGAACTCGCGGCGGACGAGTTTGTTCTCGATTCGTACTTTCTCCTGTCCGTCGGCGAAGGTGAGGTGGCGCTCGATGGGGACGGGTCGCTCCTCGAACTCGATGAGCGTCGCCTCCAGTCGCCGCGCCAGCCACTCGGGGTTACCGACGGTCGCGGAGAGGTAGATCCACTGCGCCCCGCCGTAGTTCTCGCGGCGTTCCGCGCGGTCCTCGCAGTAGTACTTCAGCCGCGAGATGAGGCCGTCGAGGCGGTGGCCCCGCTCGTCCTCCTTCAGCGTGTGCACCTCGTCGATGACGACGCTGCCGATGTCGCCGAGGTCCTTTCCGGTTCGGAGCGCGTGGTCGATTCCCTCGTACGTGCCGACGATGATGTCGGCGTTCGGGTCGAAGCGGTTGCCGTCGTCGTTGATTCGCGAGGCCCCGACCCGAATCGTGACGTTTGCGAGGTGGCCGTAGCGCTCTCTGAAGTCGTCGTACTTCTGGTTGGCGAGCGCAACGAGCGGAACGAGAAACAGTAGTTTCCCCTTCCCCTCCAACGCACGGTTCACCCCGGCAAGCTCGCCGACGAGCGTCTTCCCCGTCGCCGTCGCGCTGACGACGAGTTGGTCCTGTCCGTCGAAGAGGCCGTTTCGGACCGAGAGACTCTGTACCGGCAGGAGGTTCTCGAACCGCTCTTCGGTCATCTTCTGTAGCTCGGGATGCAGATTCAGACTGCTCGTCGGCACGGGGTCGACGTCTTCGACGGTCGCGCTGATTTCGTCGAACTTCGTCAGGTCGGGGTCGAGATTTCCTTGCAGCAGGTTCGTGATGCGGTCGAGGTCCTGTACGTCCAGGAGGAGCTCTTCGAGGCGGTCCTGCGCCGCCGCGGTCAGGTTCCCTTTGAACGAGAGCTCTCGCTCCAGTTCGCGAATCGCGCAGTCCGGACAGATGTACTCCCGCTCCGTCTTGATGGCCGTCTCCTCGGTGATGGGCGAGTAACGGCCGCCGTCGGCGCAGAACCGGCAGGTCCGGACGACGAGCGCGTCGAGCTGGTAGCCGTCGAGCATCTCCCGTAGCTCGCTTCGACCGTGCTGGGAGGTCTGTTGGGAGATGCGGATACGCGACGCTCGGCGGGCCAGTTCGACGAACTGGTCGGGACTTCGCGGCACCTCGTCCGAACCGTCGACGATGCGGAACTTCCCGGGTCGGGGACCGGCGTTCGTCTCCTTGAGACCGAGTCGGCCGCGGAAGAGCCGCTCGCCGTCGCGGGTGGCGACGACGGTGTAATCGTCGCGGCCGCCGCTCTCGTGGAGGAACAGCGTGTCGACCTGCGCGACCTGCTGAGACACGTCGAGTGGTACGAGAACGGGGTATTTCAGGGATTCGACTCCGCGGAGGCTCCCCCGGGTTCCGCCTCCCTACTCCTCGACCAACTCGATGCTGTCGTCGCCGTTCGGCACCGCACAGAGGAACGCGCCCGGTTCGTCGCTCTCGTTTCGATACCAGTGGACGACGCCCGCGGGGATGAGAAGCGAGTCACCCGCCGACACCTCGTACTCCTCGCCGCCGACGCCCACCGTGTACTCGCCGTCGAGAACGTACTGCTCGTGTTCGACCTCGTTGGTGTGTTTCGGGACCGAAGCTCCGGGGTCGAGGCTGAACCGTCGAATCGCAAAGTGCGGTGCACCGTCGGCGTCGCTGAGGAGCACACCTTTCTTCATCCCCTCGGCCGCGCCGACCGATTCGTACTCGACTTCGGACTCGCGCTTGACGACCGCCCCGCCGTCGTCACCGTCGTTGGATTCCATATTCGCGTCTACGGCCCACGGGGTGTAAGCGTTTCCCGCCACCGCCGGAGCCACGCCCGAGTTTAAGAAGGCCCGGACCCTAACCTCTCGTATGCGAGGCATTCGAATCGGGAGCGCCTTCGGTATCCCCATCCGGTTAGACTTCACGTTCCTGTTGGTACTTCCACTCTTTGCGTATCTCATCGGGCTCGACGTCGGATCGCTCGCAGGCACCGTCAACGACCTGTTCGGGTCGTCGCTGGACGCCGGGCCACTCACGGCGGGAGCGATGCCCTGGATTCTCGGCGCCGCCGCCGCCGTCGGACTGTTCGCCTGCGTCCTCCTCCACGAGTTCGGCCACTCGCTGGTCGCGCTCCGCTACGGTTTCGAGATCGAATCCATCACGCTGTGGCTGTTCGGCGGCGTCGCCCGGTTCACCGAGATGCCCGAGAACTGGAAGCAGGAACTCAACGTCGCGCTCGCCGGACCGGCCGTCAGTATCGCCCTCGGCGTTCTCTCCTACGTCGCGTTTCTCGCGCTTCCGGCGAGTCTCGACGCCGCCAGGTTCGTGCTCGGCTACCTCGCGCTGACGAACGTGCTCCTCGCGGTGTTCAACATGCTCCCGGGGTTCCCGATGGACGGCGGACGCGTGCTCCGCGCGCTGCTGGCCCGTGACCGGTCGTACGCCCGAGCGACCCAGATTGCGGCCGAAGTCGGCAAAGCGTTCGCGTTCCTGCTCGGTATCTTCGGACTGTTCGCGAACCTGTGGCTCGTCGCGCTCGCCTTCTTCATCTACATCGGCGCGTCGAGCGAGGCCCAGCAGACCGTGATGAAGGCGGCGTTCCAGGACGTGACCGTCCGCGACATCATGACGGGGAAGGAGGACCTCCACACCGTCGAGGAGAACACGAGCATCGCCGAACTGATGAACCGGATGTTCACGGAGCGACACACCGGCTATCCGGTGATGCGCGGCGGCCGCCTCACCGGGATGGTGACACTCAACGACGCCCGGTCGGTCGACGAGGTCGAACGCGACGCATATCGCGTCGAGGACGTGATGTCGCGCGATATCGCGAGTGTCACCCCCGACCTCGACGCGATGGAGGCACTGCAGTTGATGCAGGAGAACGGTGTCGGCCGCCTCCCCGTCATCGACGCCAACGGGGACATCGTCGGTATCGTCTCGCGGACAGACCTGATGACCGCGTTCGACATCATCCAGACGAGCGGTTCTCCGGACGCCATCCGCTCGATTCGCTCCTCGAATCCGCCGGGGTCGCTCTGAGAGCGTCCGACGCCGCAACCCGTGGATGCGGCGACGCCGTTCTCGCCGGTCGAGCGCCCGACACTCGGCACCGGCGACGACGCTCGGTTTACACCTCGCCTCGGCCACGGACCGAACCGCGGCGAGTTAGCCGAAGACTCCGGGCGACCTCTTCGCTCGAATCCTCGACGAACCCCTTCGCTTCCGGTGGAGATGACTCGGCCGACGCCGTCACCCTCACGGTGTCGGTACGGTACCTCTCACGACCTCCCAGGACTGGCCCGTTCCACGCGGTGGCGGCGAATGAGGCCGTATCGACAGGCCTCGTCCATCCGAGACGCGTCCGATGACTGCCGTTTCCCGTAGTTAACGGGTACCACGTTTTACTGTACTCGAGTCCTCCGTAGAAACAATGCGGGGAGTCCTCAACGAGCAGACCGAGACCGTTCACAAGCCCACCGACCACGCTCACCGACTCACCGCTTGCGGGGCGCTGTTCCACGTCTCCGAGAAGGCCACGTCAGTCGTCGACTTGGCCGACGCCGTCGACGACGGCGGTGCGTCCCGGTGCGGACGCTGCTTCGACGACGCGGGCGGGTACTGAGTTCTCGCCGACGCGAGCACACGCTCACGGAGCACTCACGACGCGCTCTCCGAGCGCAGTCGCTCGTGGCGTAGTTCGCGTCAGAAAGGTCCAGGTGCGAGAATCGAACCTCCGAGAGACGGTCGCTCACCCCGTTCGCGCTGCGACTCTCGTGGTTCGCTCTCTTACAACGGACCTTCGTCTCCTCGTTTTACTCGGAGACAGAAAGGTCCAGGTGCGAGAATCGAACCGGAGCAAGACGTGCTCACTTCGTTGCGCGCGCCTTGCAGGGTTCGATTCTCTTCGATGACCTTCGACGCCCACGGAGCACTCACGACGCGCTCTCTGAGTGCAGTCGCTCGTGGCGTAGTTCGCGTCAAGAAAGGTCCAGGTGCGAGAATCGAACCTCCGAGAGACGGTCGCTCACTCCGTTCGCGCTGCGACTCTCGTGGCTCGATCTCTTACGACGGACCTTCGTCTCCTCGTTTTACTCGGAGACAGAAAGGTCCAGGTGCGAGAATCGAACCCGCGTCTCAGCCTCCACAAGGCTGAAGGATGGTCCACTACCCCAACCCGGACACATCCAATCGTACTCCGCTGCGACTCAAATACGTTACGACTTGCTTGAGATTCGCCAGTGGACGACAGGGCGCACACTCCTGGACTCCGCTCCGAGAGCCGAGACGCTTTTGGGGCCGACCCGCCTATCACCGCCCGACAGTGGCCATCACGGACAAAATCTATCTGAAGAACCACCGCCAGATCGCCTCCCAACTGGAGACGAGCATCCCGAAGGGCGCGTTCAAGGGAGCGACGCTGGACGTGCTGTACACCGGCGACGGCCTCGAAAAACTCGACGAGGCGACCCGCGAGCGGGTGCTCGACTTCGCGCAGGATTTCCTCGACTGCGACTGCGACACCAACCCCTACTGCGGCCACCCGGAGCGAAAGTTCGTCAGCTACCTGCTGGAGCTCCGAGCGCAGGGACTCGGTCCCGACGCCATCGTCGACGTGATGACCGACGACTACATGCTCTACGCGTACCCCGGCGACGTCCTCTCGTTTCTCGACCAGTCGGTGCGCACGCTCGAAGCCGTCGAGTCGCTCGCCGCCGTCGACGGTAACCGGGAGATGCAGCAGCAATCCGCCGAGGCGAAGCGGTCGCTGACGCGGTGAGCGTGGCGGGAAAACGGGGGAACCGTCAGCCCAGACGGAACGGTTGGTCGTCGCGCTCGCCGTCCAACTCTTCGAGTTGGATCACGTCCTCGTCGTCGCCGTCGAGTTCCTCCACCTGTTCGCGCAGGTAGTTGACGTAGCGTTTGTGTTCCTCGAGTTGTTCGCGGAGGTGTTCGGTCTCCAGTTCGAGGCGCTCGTGTTCGCGGATGAAGCTCTTCGGTACCTCGACGGTCGGTGGAAAGCTGGCCGTATCGTCGTCGTGACTCCGTTCTAACTCGTTTTCGGGGACGACTCGCACCTGGCCGTCGTGGGCAACGAGCGTGTCCACGTAGTCACGAAACACCGCCGAGAGCGAGATATCGCGCTCCTCGGCGATTTCGCGGAGCGTCTCGAACGCGTCCTCGTTGACGCGAAACGAGATGGTCTTGTTCTTGTTGCCCATGCTCTTGAGTTGTGACTCCGTGCTACTTAATCGTTCGTCAGACGGGTTACCAGTCTGTTCGACTGTAGGTCACGGCCCGAATCTCGCGTCGGCTACCCGTCGGTTCGGGTGCGACCGTACGAACGTCTCCGCACTGTGGTCGTCTACGTCGAACTGCGCGCTGTCTCCGTCGAACTGCCCCCTTTACGCCGACTACCGAGTAGACGACGCCGACGCTGTCGGCGGAGGTCGGGCCGCGATGCCGCCGAATCGGGTGAACCCCTGAATCAGGCGTTGCCTTCCCGACGAGTCGGGCCGTTCTCGGACTCGGGCGCGGCCGTCTCGTCGCCGTTGGGTTCCGAGTCGGCTTCCCTCGCGTAGGCGTCTATCCGTTCGTCGCCGAGACGTGCTTCCGCTGCGCCCTCGTCGTCGGCGTCGACGCCCATCTCCGCGTAGACGCGCCGCCAGTCGGCGCTCGGCGAGTCGCGGTCAGTCGGCATCGCCGCCTCCCTCGTCTTCACCCGACGGCGCTGCACCGCAGCGGAAACAGCCGTCGCGGAGTCGGGGGTCGACACTCTCGAACCCACAACGCTCACAGCGCCAGTATCGATAGTCGAGGCGGCCGTGGTCGTCGTACGCGGGATGCGGACCGGTGACGTTCTCCTGTCTATGTTCGTTTTCCGTAGCTTCTTGTGAGAGTGGGCTATCAGTGCTCACTGGGCTCTCCGTGGTAGGGATGCCCGGCGTTCGGGTGCTGCAACACCCGACGCGTTTCCGTTCGCGCCGTGCCGGGCGGCGTTCTGTCGTCGATTCTCTCCGTAGCTGTCGCTCTCCGTGCGACTTCGTCGTCAGTTCCACTCCGACCGAGTCACCGCGTCACGACCGCGACTCCGAACCGCGCGCCGGGGGAACGCGTGCGCGGTCGGTCCGGAGTGCGGTCGACGGTGTGTCGTTTGCGGTGTCAGCCGACTACGCGGCTACGCGACTACGCTTCGGCTTCCAGTTCGTCGGTCGTTTCCAGACTTTGGAGCGCGGCGATGGCGGCCTGCCGGTAGCTGTCGACCGGGAGGTCGTACTGCTCGCGGGCCATCCGGCCGTACTCGTTGCCTTCCTCTTCGAATCTGTCGACGCGTTCGAGCGTGCGCTCGGCCGTCTCGACGACCCAGCGGTCGCGCGTCGCGGCGTCGACTTTACTGATGGACTCGGGACGGACCGAGACGTTCACCGTGCCGTCGTCGGTCTCGTACGTTCGCGGCTTGCCGACGATGGAGACGTACGAGGGTGCGTCGAGGTCGCGCAGGGCGCTCGCGGCTTCGGGCTGGTACTGCCCGGCGTAGACGAAGAACGTCCCGGTGGGGTCGACGATGCGGCCCCGCCAGTACTCGTTGTCCTCGCCGACGTCCTCCTTCTCGGTCAGCGTGCCGACGAGGAACACGCGGTTGGCCTGCGCGCCCGAGGGCAGCAGCAGGTAGACGGGCGCGCGCTCGTCGTCGGACTCTTTGAACGTGTATGCAGCGTCGTTGAACTCCTGGGCGAAGACGCGTCGAGCGACTTCGCGGGTGGGTGCGGATTGACTCATTTACATCGACCTCGCTTTGATGAGCACGGCCTCGGCGTCGACCGGACCGGTGAGCTGTTCGAACTCGTTGACGAGCACGTAGCGCCCGAGCGTCGGCCCGGAGACGCGGTAGTAGCGCCCGAGCACGTCCTCGGCCATCTCGTCGGCGACGATGGTCGTGTCGAGTGCGTCCATCGCCATCTGTTTGGCCTCCTCCAGCGCGATGCCGGTGAGTTCCTCGGTCATCTCCTTGTTGAAGATGATCTCCTGCACCTCGTTGCCGTCGTCGAGGACGCCCTTGATGCGCAGGTCGAACTCGCCTTCGACGTTGCCGTGTTCCGAGCAGCGGCCGTTCTGGAGCACGCGCGTGCAACCCTCCTCGGGGCAGCGCTTGATGAGTCCCGACCCGCTCTGGATGTCGACGAACGCGCCCTCGACGCTCACCGAGTCGTCGCCGACTTCGATCTCCTCGTCGAGTTCGGTGATGGTCGTCGTCCGGTTGAGCTTCACCGAGTACCGTCCCTGGTACTCGTCGGTGACGACGTTCTGCAGGGAGTACACCGCTCCCTCTTTCAGTTCCGGGAGTTCCGACGTGGTGAAGGAGACGAACTTGATGGTGCCGGACTCGTCGCCCAGCAGGCCGACCTGCGAGATGGAGTCGCTACGCGGCTCCCACAGTTCGACGAGTTTCACCGTGAGGTCGACCCACTGTTCGTCCTCGTCGATGTCCGAGACTTCGACGGCCTGACTGCCGCCGCCGCCGGCGCGAATCGCGTCGCGTTCGAGTCCCGCCTCGTCGAGGTAGTGGTTGACGACGCTTCGGCGCGCCTCGTCCACGGGCACTTTGTACTCGTTGACGAGGTTGTCCAGTCGCTCTTCGATCTCGTCTTCGTCCACGTCGAGGTGGTCCGAGAACTGTTCCGCAATCTCCGCTGCGTGTGTACGCAAATCTGTCATGTGGTCTCACTGCCTCTTCTCTGGTTTTCTATGAGAGGCATACGCCCGTTGGCTCCTACTGGTATAAAAAGTTCCGGCACCGCGACGGAAGTGAAATCCCGAGGGTGGGGGCCGCTGGGGGCGGTCTACGTCGGACGCGCGTCTGACGCTCGGAGCGCTCGTCTTCGGGCGATTTGGCGGAGGTATTTGCCGACAGTCGCCGAACGTCCGCTCGACGAGCGAAAGTGAACGCGCCGACTCCACGAGGATTATTACCGCCCGGCCGCAATTCGAGTGCATGGACCCGCGCCTCGAACGCATCGTCCGACAGACGTTCCGCAAGGCGGGTCGGCAGTGGGCCGAGTCGAAGCGCGCCTACCGCGAGGGGCAGTCCGGCGGCGTCCCCGACGCGCTCCCCGTCGACGACGAAGGCCGCGCCAAACTCGTCTGTCGCCGCTACGCCGAACGGCGAGCCGTCGACATCGGCGACGAGGGTCGTCCATCCTGTTTCGACGCCGACCACCCCGACTGTCAGGGCTGCGCCGAGGACGTCCGCGCGGGCGTCGTCGAGACGTGGTGACGCGCGCCGAGTCCACGATAGCTTTCCCCCCTCCGCGACTCGGTACCCTATGGACAGACCGCTCGTCGCGCTCGTGCTCGCAGGCGGCACCGGCACCCGACTCTACCCCGCCAGTCGGAGCCACCGCCCGAAGCAGTTCCTCTCGCTCTCGGACTCCGACGACGACTCGTTGCTCTCGCAGACCGCCGACCGTGCGAGTTTCGCCGACCACCTGTTCGTCTGCACGCGCGCCGACTTCGCCGACGAGGTTCCCGACCACGCCCCCGAGGCCACGGTACTCGTCGAACCCGAGGGCAAAGACACCGGCCCGGCGCTGACCTACGCGACCCACCGAATACAGGAAGAAACCGGCGACTGCGTCGTGCTCGTCCTCCCGAGCGACCACACCGTTTCCGGGAATTTCGAGCCCGTCGCCCGCGCGGGCGCTCGCGTCGCCGCCGAGACGGGTGCGCTCGTCACTTTCGGCGTCGAACCCACTCGACCCGACACCGGGTACGGCTACATCGAACCCGGCGAGAAGCGAGACGAACCCGAACCGCACGCCGACCTCGCGGCGTTCCACGAGAAACCAGATAGTGAAACTGCGGCCGAGTACGTCGACTCGGGCTATCTGTGGAACGCGGGCATCTTCGCGTGGACGCCCGATTCGTTCCTCACCGCCGCCCGCGACACCGAACTCGCGCCGCTCGTCGAGGCGCTCGACGCGGGCGACGCCGAGAGAGGGTTCGCCGCCGTCGACGACGTGAGCGTCGACTACGCGGTGATGGAGCGCGCCGACCACGCCGCCGTCGTCTCCGCGACGTTCGACTGGGACGACCTGGGGTCGTGGGACGCGCTGGAGCGCGTGCTCGACGCCGACGCCGACGGAAACGTCGCGCTCGGCGACTTTCTCGCCGTCGACGCCGCGGACAACGTCGTCGCCAGCGACGACAAACACGTCTCGCTGGTCGGCGTAGAAGGTTTGGCCGTCGTCGCCTACGACGACCGGGTGTTGGTGGTGCCGAAGGAACAGGCCCAGCGGGTTCGGGAGGTGGTTTCGGTGCTGAGAGAGGAAGGGCGATTCTAGGTGATGTGCCCGAAAATCGCTCCGCGATTTTCGGCCGACGACTGAGGGACGTGAGCGAAGCGAACGAACCGAAGGAGGAGTGTTTTTGGTCCAGCTTTTACCGAGCGAGAGCGCCGAGCGCTCTCGCTCGGTAAAAGCTGGCTTAGGAGCGCATCTTCCCGCCGTCGACGGGAAGGGCTACGCCGTTGACGAAGCTCGCGCAGTCGCTCGCGAGGAACGCGACGGTATCACCCAGTTCCTCGGGCTTGCCGATGCGGCCCATCGGGATGCCGTTCGACCAGCCCTCCAGTCCCTCCTCGTAGCTGTCCACGTCGCCGCGTTCGACGGCGTCCTCGACCAGTTCTTCGACGCGCGAGGTCTCGTGCGCGCCCGGCAGCACCGCGTTGACCCGCACGTCGGGAGCGAACTCCCGCGAGAGCGATTTCACGAGGCCGATGACGCCGCGGCGGACGCTGTTCGAGAGGATGAGGTCGTCGATAACTTCGCGGACACTCGTCGAGGTGATGCAGGTGATGGTCCCGGCGTCGCTCTCTTTCAGGTGCGGTTCGGCTTCTTTGACGGTCCAGACGGCGCTCATCACGAGCAGGTCGTACGCGCCGTACCAGTCCTCGGAGGACATGTCGTCGAAACTTCCGCTCGGCGGGCCGCCCGCGGAGGTGACGAGGTGGTCCAACTGGCCGAACTCCTCGACGGTCGCCTCCACGAGCGCCGCGATGTCGTCGCGGTCGGTGAGGTCCGTCGGCACCGCGAGCACCTCGCCGTCGCCGACGGCGTCGAGTTCCTCAGCTGCTTCGTCGAGGCGCTCCTCGTCGCGGCCGCAGATGACGACGTGTGCGCCCTCCGCCGCCAGCGATTCGGCGCTCGCGTGACCGAGGCCGCTCGAACTCGCCGTCACCAGTGCTACATCTCCGGATACTCCGAGGTCCATGTGGTGTGCGAGGACAGTGCACGCAAAAGTATCTCTCAAGTCGGCAAGACGTGCAATATCGGGTATTTCGACGGTGACCCGAGTGTGATTGTCCGCACGGAAAGCTTATTCCGCGTTGTCGTTATCGAGAATTGTGAAACGAAGAGCGGTCCTCCGGGCTATCGTCGCCGTTCCGCTGCTTGCGGGCTGTCTCTCGGCCGACCGACGTGAACCAGACTCGCCCAACGTTCCCCCGGGGGTAGGCGACTCTCTGTGCGACAACGCAGAGGAGTCCGAGCGAACCAACTCCAGCGACCCGCCGGACCCTCTCACCTGCGGCGACTCCCCGAAATCCAATCTGCGAATCGTCAACGAGAAATCCGACTGGGCTCCCTTACGGCTCGAACTATTCGACGCAGCGAGCGACGAACTGCTCTCTTCTTCCGACTACGACCTCGCACCGAACTCGACGTACACCATTGTAGATGTTTGCTCTATCTCGAACAGGTACCGAATTCGGGCTAAATCCGGTCTCTTTTCGGATTCGTTGACGTGGGACCTCTCGCGCTCCTGCACGCTAGCGGAGATTCGAGTCGGGAAGTATTTCGGCCTGAATGTGACCCAGATTGGTGAGGGATGAGTGATTAGGTCTCTCGTCGACGGTTTTAGCCGGATTCACAGTGATAATACAGAATTCTCTCTTCACCGCCTAGCTGAATGTCTATGTCCACATTGACGCACGAAAACCCTGCCTCGGCCAAGTCGGTCTCGGACCACTCGTTCTCGTCGATTCTGGTTCGGAGGATATACCGCTCGGATTCGGAACCAACGTCGCGCCATTTTTTGGTCGAATCGTCGACGAGACGGTCGCCGTCGTACACCGCAGCATCGAGTCTGACGGACGCCTCGAACGTCAGTTCGTCGTCGACGACGATTTCAATATCGAGGGTGTGAGCGGTGTCGTCGGCGTTCCGTGCTACCAGCCCCGAGACCTCTATCGTCTGCTCGGCGTTGGAGGAACAACCAGCAAGCGCGAACGCGGCTACCAATCCCAAGAGGCTACGCCGCTCCATCGGGCGTAGTTGAGGAAGGTGGAGATATTATACTATCTGTATCTCCTCACACAGAAATCAGATCGTAAACGCCTCTGGACGCTCCTGCCTACGCCGACCGCCGTACCCTCACCGCACCCTCGCTCGTCACCCCGACGAGAAGCGGCACCCGAACCTCGCGCCCGCGGATGGCGTCGCCCGCGGCGTCGCTGACGATTTTCATTAGGTCGGGCGCGGTGTGGTTCACCTTCACGCCGGCGGCGTCGCAGGCGTCGTACACTTCCTTCGGAACGTCGTAGAGGTCGGTCCCCTCGGGGACGTCGACGCGGACGGGTGCGGTCAGTGCCTCGGCGAACGCCACCGTCTCGCGGGCCTTCTCGACGTTGCCGCGGGCGCTGGCCTCGATGCTGGAGACGTTCGCGCGCGACGTGCCGAGGAACTCGGCGATGTCAGACTGACGGACGCCGCGTTCGCGCAGTGCGAGCACCTCGGCCTGTCGGCGCGTCAGGACGCTCTCGTCGGGCGCGAAGCCCGCCTGTTCGAGTATCTCGTTCACGTCCTGCTCGTCCATACGCGTGCGTCGAACGCCGTCGGCAAAAAGCTACAGAAAACCGAAAGTCGGGACTGTCCGTGGGTGCCGCCTCGGCGGCGGGCGGTGCTTACGCTCCCCAGAAGTTGTCGCGGCTGCCGAGCGCCGTGGGACGCTTCGGTCCCTCGTCGTCGTCGCCGCTTCGCTCGGGTTCGGGCTCTTCCTCCTCGGGTTCCATCGGCAGTCGCTCCACCTCGTCGGCGCGTGCGTGGCTCGATTTCACCTGCGTAATCTTCACCAGCGCTCGCGCGTCGGGGAGCACGCCGTCGACCATCACGATGAACCCGTCCTCGGTCCGCCCGACGCCTGCGCCGCTCTCGTGGATGTCGGTCACCTCGACGACGACCTCTTCGCCGGGTTTGACCGGTTGCTGTTTCAGTTCGCGGATGGGCATGCTGTAGTGGCTGCACCATTCGGCACCGCCGCGGTCGCCGTAGTGTTGGCAACCCATCCCTTGGATTCGCTCGGAGAAACTGGGGCACTCGTCGGCCAGTGGACAGTCCGGCATGAACGTGACTACTCAGGCGTCCATCTAAACGCTTGTGTATCGCTCACCGGGTCGAAACCCGTTTTGCCGCGCCGCTCGAAGCGCCACGTATGAGTCGACGCGTCCCGGAGTTCGCACTCGTCGCCGGGACGTTGCTCTCGCTTTCGTTTCTCGTCTCCTCGCTCGTGCTCACCGGCGACGTGTTGCGGACGACGCTCGTCGCCGTCCTCCTCGGCTATCCCTTCGTCGCCTACGCCGTCGTCCACGACGAGAACCCGACGAACGTGCTCCCGCCGACGGCCGTGCTCGCACTCGGCGGACTCGTCGGCGCGGTTCTCCTCGGCGAGGCGACGCTGGGCGGCGTTCGGGCCTCGACGCCGTTGGCCGGGGTCACGTTCGGCGTGCTGCTGGCGCTGCTGGCGCTGTTACCGCCGCTGGCCTACTACCTCCGATACGGGTCGCCGCTGAATCCGCTCTCGCCCGCGCAGACGGCGCTCGGCTGTCTGGGTGTCGCCGTCGCTCTCCTCTGTCTCGGCGCAGTCGCCGACACCGTGCTGTACGCGACGGCGGACGCTCTTCTCGTCTCGCTCACCGGCGGTCTGTACGCTGCGCACGCGGGCGTCGTTCCGTCGCCGTCGACGCGCCGACTGTTCGTCTTCGGCGGCGTCGCCGCCGGTGTCTGTCTGCTCGCCGTCGGGAGTGCCCTCGGCGTGACGCTCGACGAGTGGGTCGTCGTCGCCGCGGCGCTCGTCTTCGGCCCGAGCGCGTACTACGCGCTCACCGTCGAGTACGTCTGAGAACTCGGCGACTTCTGACCGAATCTACGCCAACGGCGTCCGTTCGACCACGGTGTCGTCCCACCTTTTTGTTTCGTCGCGCTCGCTTCGCTCGCGCTCCGCACAAAAATCTGGACCAAAAAACCGCCGCGTTACGCCAACGGCGTCCGTTCGACCACGGTCCCGTCGACGGTCGGGTACTGCTCGACGATCTCGCCTCTCTCCACGTCGCCCTCCTGGATCATCTCCTCCAGAAGCCACCACGCGAGTTCGACGTGCTCGGATTTGACAGTGTAGAACTCCTCGGGGACGCCGAGTTCCTGTAGGCGCGCTTCGGTTTCCCACGTCTTGCCGTAGACCAGAGTGCCGTCGTCGGTTATCTCGTCGAACTCCCGGCGGATGTTGCGGGCCATCCGCTTCAGGCGGTTTCTGTGCTGGGCAGCGTCTTTGAACACCGAGGTGCAGAAGTAGACGCGCTCGTGGTCGCCCATCACGTCCAGAATCGCCTCCTTCGAGCCGTCGACGGCCGACATGTGGCCCTCTTGCAGTTCGTACCCCTCCTCCTGCATCCGTCGATAGTTCCCGTCGGACATCTCGAACTCGTTGACGTTGCAGAAGTCGGCCGCGCCCTCGTCGAGGAACTCGAGGAACTCCTCCTCGGCGCGGATTCCGGGAATCTCGAAGGCGGGGGTGAGCCCCTCCTCGCGGGCGACGTAGAGAATCTCCTCCCACTCGGTGCCGTGCATCTCGCCCCACAGCTCCAGCGGCGGGTGGAACCGAATCTCGTCGAGGCCGGCCTCCGAGAGGCGGCGCATGTTCTCGCGCCCGCCCGGGATACCCGTGTAGAGGTGGGTGTGGTGGTCCTCGCCGAACTCCTCTTTCAACAGGCTGAGGTACCGACAGGTCTTGTCGAGCGCTTCCTGCGGTTCGCCGCCCGTAATCGAGGTGCCGAGCGCGTCCATCCGCTTGGCCTCGCGGATGACGTCCTCGTCCTCCTCGACGAGGCGCTCGTTGGCGTACACGTCGGTGACGTTCTTTCTGTTCTCGCCGAGAGGGCAGTAGAAACAGTCCCGCTGGTCACAGTACCCGTAGACGAAGAGTACCATCTTCCCTCCCATGGCGCACTGTTCGCAGCCCTTCGAGATCATTCGCTTGTTACCGTCGTATTCGGCGCAGCGTCAAAAGGCGTGCGACTCGTCTCTCGTCGATGTGTGGCGTCTGTCCGCGAACGCCGACTGTTCGCATCTGTCACACGTGCGTACCCTTCGCTCGCCGATTGCGGTCGGCTCTCCGCGACTCGAAGCGCGATAACCGACCGACTGGAGACCGACCGGACAGCGCCGACGCTCCCGAAAGCAAATATAGCATGCTGGCGTAGCCGCTGACGATGCTGCTCGTCCTCTGTGTCGACCTCGACGACGACCTCGGCCGCAAAACCGGCATGAAGACGCCGGTCGTCGGCCGAGAGAGCGTCGAGGACGCCGCGGTGGCGCTCGCGACGGCCGACCCGGAGGACTCCGACGTGAACGTCCTCTTTCAGGGAATCCACGTCCACGACGACCTCGTCGAGGAATTCGAATCCGGCGACCCCGACGACGCCGAAGAGGTCGAAGTCGCGGCCGTCACCGGACTCAACGGCAACGACGTGAAGGCTAACCGCGCCGTCGGCGACGAGGTTGACGAGGTGCTGGCGAGCCTCCAGACCGGCGAGAACGTCCGCGCGGTCGTCATCACCGACGGCGCGCAGGACGAGTCGGTTCTGCCGGTCATCCGCTCTCGCGTCCCCATCGACAGCGTCCGCCGGGTCGTCGTTCGACAGGCCCAGGACCTGGAGTCGATGTACTACACCATCAAGCAGGTGCTCGACGACCCCGAGACCCGGGGGACGATTCTCGTCCCGCTGGGCATCCTGCTGCTCATCTACCCGTTCGTCACCATCGCGACGCTGTTCGACGTCGAGGGGGCGACCGTTCTCGGACTCATATCGGCCTTGCTCGGCCTCTACGTCCTGTTTCGCGGGCTCGGGCTGGAGCGGTTCGTCGACGACGCGGCTACACGCACGCGGAACATCCTGTACGCCGGTCGAGTGACGCTCATCACCTACGTCGTCGCGGCGGCGCTCATCATCGTCGGCGGCGCACAGGGAATCGAGACCATCGACGCGGTCGAACGGGCGGTCGGGGGGTCGCTCACGGCCCCGGCACTGCTCGCCGCGTTCGTCCACGGCGCGGTGCAGTGGCTCGCCGCGGCGGGCGTCACGAGCAGCCTCGGTCAGGTGACCGACGAGTATCTCGTCGACGAGTTCAAGTGGCGCTACCTCAACGCGCCGTTCTACGTCGTCGCCATCGCGCTCGTCCTGTACGCGCTGTCGGGGTTCTTCCTCTCGGGACTGCTCCCGGCCGGCGAGACGGTGGCGCTGGTCCGGACGCTCACGCTCACGGACCTCGCGCTGGCGCTCACGGGCGGGACGCTGCTCGGCGTGCTGAGCACGCTCACGTTCGCTATCGCGGAGTCGAAGTACCCGACCGGCGCGGAACCGGCCTGAGCGTCGAAGATCAGCGCTCGCGGACGACGACGAACTCCGCGAGGTCGCGGAGATACTTTCTCGCGTCGGACTCGGGGATGTCAGTCGCGTCGAGCGCCTCGAGCGCGGCGTCCGACTGCGCTCGGGCGCGGCCGTCGGCTTCCTCGGGCGTCAGGTCCGTAATCTGGACGAGCGACGGGCGTTCCATCGTCTCGTCCTGGCCGGCCGGTTTGCCGAGGTCGGCCGAATCGGCCGTCTCGTCCAGCACGTCGTCGCGAATCTGGAACGCGATGCCGACGCGCTCGGCGTACTCGCCGAACGACTCGACGGCGAACGGGTCGGCTCCGCCCGCCACCGCGCCGACCTCGGCGGCGGCGCGGAACAGCGCGCCCGTCTTGCGGCGCGCGAGTTCCATGTACTCCTCCTCGTTCGTCGGTTGGGCGACGAGTTCCGTCGCCTCGCCCTCGCCGAGTTCGACCATCGACTCGGCGACGACCTGCATCGCCTGCTCCTCCGCGGAGAACAGCGCGAACGCCTCGCCCAGCAGGCCGTCCGAGGCGAGAATCGCCGGGCCGTAGCCGTACTCGGCCCACGCGCTCGGCGTCCCTCGGCGGAGGTCCGAGCGGTCGATGATGTCGTCGACGACGAGCGACGCGTTGTGTACGAGTTCGACGCCGACGGCGAAATCGACGGCGTCGACGGGGTCGCCGCCGACCGCCTCGCAGACGAGGAGCGTCACCGTGGGTCGCACGCGTTTGCCCCCCGCGAGGGAGACGTGGCCGAGTTGCTCGGACAACTCGTCGGGTTCGACCGACTCGACGACCGCCTCGAGGCGGTCGTTGACCATGGCGACCCGGCGCTCCAAATACTCCATTATCGGACAGGTAGGGACGGTCAGGGAAGTACGTACCGAAACGCGGAGAAACGGGGTCGGCGGTGGGGGTCGGTCGCAGTCGATTTTCGAGCGAACTTGAGCGGACCACTCGCGGACAGCGGTTCTGTCGTGTGCGAAAATCGCGGAGCGATTTTCGGCCGACGACTGAACGGAGCGAACGCAGTGAGCGAAGTGAAGGAGGAGTGCTTTTGGTGAAGCTTTTGCCGAGGGGCGGCTACGCCGCCCCGCAGCGCAAAAGGTTCAGTTGAACTGCTCGATGAGTTCCGGAACGACCTCGAACAGGTCGCCGACGATACCGTAGTCGGCGATGTCGAAGATGGGTGCGTTCGGATCGGTGTTGATGGCGATGATGGTGTCGGAGCCTTTCATCCCGGCGACGTGCTGGACCGCCCCGGAGATACCGACCGCGAGGTAAATGTCAGGGGTGACGACCTTCCCGGACTGGCCGACCTGCCGGTTCGGCGGGAGCCAGCCGGCGTCGACGATAGGCCGCGACGAGGAGAGCGTCGCACCTAGCGCGTCGGCGAGTTCCTCGACGAGTTCGAGGTTCTCCTCCTCCTCGATGCCGCGGCCGACCGAGACGAGCACGTCCGCGTCGGTGATGTCGACGTCGCCGCCGGCGACCTCCTCGAACCCGAGTACGCGGGAGCCGAGTTCGCCGTCGGGTTCGTAGTCGAACGCCGAAATCTCGGCGTCGCCGGTACCGGCTGTGGCGGGCCACTCGCCGCCGCGAATCGTGACGGCGACGCGCTCCGCGTCGACGTCGACGGTCGTCTCGACCTTCGAGCCGTACATCTCGCGGGTCGCGGTGAGGCCGCCGTCGTAGCTGAAGTCGACCGCGTCCGAGACGAGCGGCAGGTCGAGCGCGTTGGCGACCGCCGGCGCGTAGTCGAGGCCGTTGACGCTGTTGGGCATCAGTAGGACCGCGGGCTCGACCTCGGCGTACAGCGCTTCGACCGCGCCCGCGTACACGTCGTGGTTGAACTCCTCGCCGTTCGCGACGGTGTGGACGGCGTCGACGCCGTCGAGGTTCAGTTTCTCCCCGAACTCGTCGACGTCGCCGCTGATGACCGCGACGTGGAGGTCGCCGCCGGTCGCGTCGGCGAGTTGGCGGCCCGCGCTGACGAGTTCGTAGCTCACGTCGCGGAGGTCGCCGCGGCGGTGGTCGGCGATAGCGAGCACCGTCATTGCGCGCCCACCCCCTTCTCGCGGAGGACCTCGGCAAGTTGCGCGGCGGTCTCCCCGGCGTCGCCCTCGAAGAGAGTGGCGTCCGACTCGCTCTCGGGTTCGCGCATCCCCGTGAGTTCGATCGGGCTGTCGAGCGCGGAGGCGTCGAGACCGAGGTCGTCGAGGCCCATCGGGGCTATCTCCTTGCGCTGGGCCTGCCGGATACCGCGCAGGCTCGCGTAGCGGGGGTCGTTGATACCCGTCTGGATGGTGAGCACCGCGGGGAGGTCGACCTCCGTGAGCTCCTCGACGCCGCCTTCGAGCTCCCGGCGGACGTTGGCGACGCCGCCCTCGGCGTCCAAGTCGAGTTCGTTGACGACGGCGGCCCACTCGAAGCCGACTTCGTCGGCGACGGAGACGCCCGTCGCGCCGAAGCCGTCGTCGGCGGCCTGCACGCCGGTCAGTACGAGGTCCGGCTGTTCCTGTTCGACGACGGCGGCGAGCAGACGCGTCTTCGCGGCGACGTCGAGTAGTTGGACGTCCTCGAACGCGTCGTCCCAGACGCGAATCGCGCGGTCCGCACCTTTCGCGAGCGCCATCCGAATCGTCTCCTCGCTGCGTTCGGGGCCGATGGTGACGCTGACGACCTCGACGTCGTCGCCCGCCTCCGCTATCTGGACCGCCTCCTCGACGGCGTAGTCGTCCCACTCGTTGAGGTCGTACTCGAGGTACGCCTCGTCGATTCCGAGCCCGTCGATCTCGAAGTCGTCTTCGACTTCGGCGACTTCCTTGACGGTTACGAGAATCTTCATCATCGACCACTACCTCCACTCGCCGGTAAACGTTTTCGGAACGAGAGGGCAGTACGTCACGACGTGTGACAAATTCGTACTCGTTTTCGAGTACAGACTCGCTTTCGAGTCGGCGCCTCAGCCGTCGCCGTTACTGTCGTCGCCGCTGTCGCTGCTGTCGCCGTCGGTGTCGTCGTCGCCGCTGGTGTCGTCGCTGCCGCCGTTTCCGTTCCCGTTTCCGTTCTCGCCCGGCAGCGAAATCAGGTTCTCCCGACCGAGACGGAGTTTCTCGACGCGTCCCTCGTCCGCCAGCGAGGAGAGCAACTGCGACACTTTCGCGTCGGACCAGCCGGTTTCGGCGACGATGTTCGTCTGTCGCATCCGGCCGCCGTTGTGTTCGAGGAGGTGCTCGACCCGTTCGCCGTCCGAGAGCAGCGAGAGGTCCACGTCGTCGTCGTTCTCTTCCTCCTCCTCCTCCTCCTCTTCCTCCGGTTCTTCCGACGACAGTGGGTCGACGGCCGACGCGCCGCCGCCGGCCGCACGCGGCGGTGATGTCGTCGGCCCGTCGACGGTGACGACCTCTCCGTCGACCTCCTCGAACCCTTGACGGCGTCGGAGGACGACCGCTGCGAGCATGGCGGCGAAAACGAGTACTGCGCCGATGCCCGCGATGAGCGCGAGTTCGTCGCTGTCGCCCGTTCCCGTGTCTCGACCCGACCCTGGCGGGTCGTACGAGATGTCGATGACGCTGCCGTCTCCGGAGCGGTCGGTGAACTCCCGGGGACCGTCGACGATGACGGTCGTTCCGTTACGGGTGCGGGCGGGGAAGCTCACGTCCTGGGAGTTCCACTCTTCGGGCGCCTCGATGACGAGCCGCTGGTTCGCCCCGAGGCGGGGGAACCACGTCCCGCCGTCCGGCGTCTCGAACGCGTCGCCGACTCTGAGGTCCTGGTCGCCCTGGTAGGCGAACCTCGTCCACGTGAACGTCATGTTCAGCACGCCGGTGTCGTTCTCTACGGTGCCTCGGTAGCTGACGTTCTGAATCTCCATCTCGCGGCCCGTCGCCTCCGACGAGAGCGCGGCGAACTGCTCGAACGTCCGCTCGTCCAGCGTCGCGTTGGCCTCGCCGGCGCGGAGGTCCGAGACGAACTGCTCGAACGCCGCGCTGCTGTTGTTGCCGCTCAACGGGTACCGCGTGACGACCGACCACTTCGCGTCGCCGTTGCGCTTGATGGCGATGACGAGTTGCGTGTCCGGCGGCTCCTCGGCCTGTAGCAGCGTCGCTCTTTGCCCGTCGTCGGTTCCGACGACGGCGGCGGCCGGTGGTGCGAAGCCGGCTGAGAAGACGAGGAAGGCGAGCACGAGGGCGGCATACCGCATACAGTTCACCAACTCTCGGGGGTACGGCAAAACGCTTTCCATCGGATGTCCGACAGGCGCTCTGCGCCGACGTCGCCGCGGCGAGCGGTGTCGGTTTCGACGACGCTCCGCCGTTTCCTGTCGACGAGCCGTCGTGTGCTCTACAGCGACCGGTTTTAATATGATGACTGTGTACGCGCCGATGATGAGACAGTCCGCCGCTTTGGCCACTACCCTCCTCCTCCTCGTCTCGTCTGTCGGCGGCGTCGTCGTCGCGGCGCCGTCCGCCGCGGAGTCGTCGTCTCTGGCCGCGAAGTCGGAGTCGTCGCTCGCCGAGATCGACAACGAGACGAGCGTCCTGATGCTGGACGAAGACGACACCAACACGGCGTTCGGAGCGCCTTCGGCGAACCTGAGCGCCTCGTTGGCGGTTCGGGATACGCGGGTTCGCTCCGAGCTCCGGACGCGAACGACCGGACAGCGACTCGCCGCGATGGAGAACGAAAACGAGCGCCGCAAGGCAGTGCTGCGGGCGTTGACCGAACTCGAAATCCGCGTCGACGACCTCCGAGCCGAGGAACGGGCGGCTCTGGACGCCCACACCACCGGCGAGATAACGGCCACGCAACTGCTGGTTCGGTTGGCGCACGTCCACACCGAAGCGGCCGAACTCCGAGCGAACGCCACGATGCTCGAACGGACCGCCGACGGCATCGACGGCCTCTCCATCGACGGGCGAGTCGGATCGGTTCGACTCGAACTCCAGACGATGCGCGGTCCGATTCGAGAGCGCGCCGCGGCGGTCCTCCGCGGCGGCGCTCCCCCCACTCGGACGTACGTGCAGACGACGACCGACGGCGTCGTCCTCTCCATGATAGACGACGGCGTCTACGTCCGCGAGGTGTACGACGACTCGAAGCGCACCTCCGACGCGTCCGGCCGAATCACGGTCGGCGAACTCCCCGACGTGATGGAGCGGGCGTACCCGGTCATCATGCAACGCGGCGAGTTCAACAGTCCGACCGGCGTGCAGGCCAGCAACATCTTCGTCGGGAAGGTTCGGTACGCCGGCGGCGACCTCACCGCGTACGTCGACCGCGGCGACGAGGGGCAGGTGTTCAGAGAGATACAGCGTATCCCCCTCGACAACGCCCACGTCGCACAGTCGACCAACAGTACCCGCTCGGGGCTCGAACTCCGCGTCCACCCGACGTACGCCGGCGGTCCGCTCCGCATCGAACTCGTCGACGCCGCCACCGGCGACTCCGTCCAAGGAAACGTCAGTCTCGGCAGCCCCGACAGCAACGAACAGCCGACGTTCCTCGGACGCACCGACGCCGACGGCGTCCTCTGGACGCCAGCGCCCGACGGCGAGTTCGTCGTGCAGGCGATCCGCGGCAACTCCTTCGTCTCCATCGAACTCACGCCCGACGACCCGATGAACGTCAGCGACCCGAACGACTCGCTCGCGCCGCCGCCGACGCACGCTCGCGTCGGCGCTGACGCGTAGCGTCGGGTTCTCTGCGACTCGTCCCCGTCCGCTCCGAACCCTTATGACCGATAGCGGGACCACTCCGCGGCGTGTCGTCTCGCACCCGCGCCTCGGTTCCCGCCGTCGGAGTCGTGCTGTTGCTGTTGCTCTCGGTCAGTCTCGCCGCCAGCGTCGGTGCCGTCGCACTCGACCACGCCGAGAGCGTCGACGACGGCGGAACGCGGGCAGCGCTGTCGCTCACCGCGACTGGCGAGACGTTACAGTTCGTTCACCGCGGCGGCGAAACGCTGGACGTGCGGCGACTCGAACTGCGCGTCAGCGTCGACGGAGAGCCGCTCGAACACCACCCGCCCGTTCCGTTCTTCTCCGCGAGTGGTTTTCGGCCCGGGCCGACCGGACCGTTCAACTCCGCCGCGAGCCCCGAGTGGCGCGCCGGCGAGACGGCATCCGTCGCCGTCGCCGGGACGAACGACCCGGAACTGACCGTCGGGTCGTCGGTGACCGCCGACGTGCGGTACGAGGGGCGACCGCTCGTCACGCTCTCGGCAATCGTTCGATGAGCGATACCCGTCCGACGACGCAGGTCGGTGGAAAACTGTCTCCGTCGTCTCGTCGCTCCCGGGACGAGCTCGCCCGCTACTGCGGTCGACCGCTACTCTTCAGGTGCGCGGGCGACCGTCGTGATGGCGATATCGGGGTCGTACGACGGTCCCATCAGCACGTGTTCGACGTCCTCGAAGCCGGCCTCCTCGAACATCCGGTCGGCCTCCTCCTCGTCGTAGAACAGCATGATGGAGTCGGCGACCTTCTGCATCACCGTCGTCTTCGGGTAGTTCGGGCCGACGACGAGCACCTGCTCGCCGGGTTTGACGACGCGGCGGAACTCTTCGAGCGCGTCGACGGGGTTCGGCCAGTACTCGATGGAGCCGGACGACCAGACCACGTCGAAGCTGTCGTCTTTGAACGGCAATCGCTCGGCGTCGCCGCGGTAGAAGCGAACTTTGTCGCGCTTGCCGAACTTCTGGAACGCCTTCTCCATCTGGTGGACGCTCTGGTCGAGACCGTGGACGTCGTCGGTGTGCTGGAGCAGCCCCTCGGTACCGAAGCCGGTGCCGCAGCCGACGTCGAGCACGCGGTCGCCCCGTTCGATGTCGAGCAGCGCGAGTGCTTCCGCGCGCATCTCTTCGTTCCAGATGAACGGGTTGACCTGGTCGTACACCTTCGAGAGGTACTTGTAGAACAGCCGCGCCCGTCCTTTGTCCTCGAGGATACCCATTGCCGGCAGTTCGAACTCGGCGGGCATAATCCTGCGGATTCTCCGATACTGACGGGTTCGGCGTCCCGAGGCGACGGCGTCTCCGGCCGTCGCCGCCGGAACAGCTATGTACTCCGTCCAGTCGCCCGATTGCTTCCGCAAACACCTTATACGGCCGTGGTGCAACGTTCCAACGATTAGTGAGTATGCCGAGACCAGAGGTTCTCGAACGGATCAAGTCGGCCGAATCCGACGCCGACGACATCATCGCGCAGGCTGAGCGCGAGCGCGACGAACTGATCTCCGACGCCCGCGACCGCGCCGAGCAGATTCGGGCCGAGGCAGAAGCGGAGGCGTCCGAGATGGAGGAGCGCCGCCTCGCGGAGGCCCGCGAAGAGATCGAGGCCGAGCGCGAGGAGATCATCGAGGAGGGCGAGCGCGCCCGCGAGGAGCTCGTCGCCGAGGCGCAGTCGAACGTCGAGGAGGCGGTAGAGTACACGGTAGAGCGGTTCGAGGAGGCGGTGCATGCTCAGACCTGAGCAGATGAGCAAGGTCTCGGTCACCGGGGCCAAACGGTTCATGGACGACGTCATCGAGACGACCCACGAGCAGAACCTGCTCGACGTCTCCGACTACGACGGTACCTGGGAGGGGTTCTCGCACGGGACGCCCGTCGAAGGTGCCGAGGAGGCGTCGGACAAACTCGTCACCGTCCGCTCGCTCGAGAGCATCCTCGACGTCGACGGCGACGACGCGGGCCCGACCCGCATCGTCACCGACGAGGCGCTCGAAGCCGAGCTCGCGGAGGTCCGCGCGGAGGTCAACGAACTCGACGACCGCCGCGACGAACTCCGCGACGAACTCCGGAGCGTCCAGGAGGACATCGACGCCGTCGAACCGTTCGCCGACCTCGGCATCGACCTGGACCTGCTCTCGGGCTACGACACGCTCCAGGTCGCCGTCGGCGAGGGTGACCGCGAGGACGTCGAACGGTCGCTCGTCGACGCCGACAGCGTCGATGCGTTCGAAATCTACGAGGGCGACGACGTGTTCGCCGTCTTCGCGTACCCCGCCGACGGCGCGGGCGAAGACGCGCTCGACGAGGCGCTCGTCGGAACCGACTTCTCGACGTACGAGGTCCCCGAGTCGGAGTCGAGCCCCGAGGAGTACGTCGGCGAACTCCGCCACCGCAAACAGCAACTGGAGTCGCGGCTGGCGACGGTCGACGACGAACTCGAAGAGGTCAAACTCGACGCCGCGGGCTTCCTGCTCGCCGCCGAAGAACAGCTCTCGATCGAGGTCCAGAAGACCGAAGCGCCGCTGGCCTTCGCGACGACGGAGAACGCCTTCGTCGCCGAGGGCTGGATTCCGACCGAGCGATACACGCAGTTCGCGAGCGCGCTCCGCGACGACGTCGGACAGCACGTCGAAGTCGAGGAGATAGAACGCGCGAGCTTCAAGAGCGACGGACAGGAAGCCACCCGCGAACAGGTGCCGAGCGGCACCGGCGGCGAACCGACTGCCGCCGACGGCGGCGCGGACGAACCCGAGGCGCGCGCCGACGGGGGTGCCGAACAGGGTTCGGCAGCACGTCGGGCAAAGCCCGACGGCGGAAGCGTCGTCACGAGGAACGACGACCCGCCGGTCGTCCAGGACAACCCCGGCGCGGTCAAGCCGTTCGAGGTACTCGTCAACGCGGTCAGCCGGCCGAAGTACAGCGAGTTCGACCCGTCGGTGTTCGTCTTCCTGACGTTCCCGGTGTTCTTCGGGTTCATGATCGGCGACCTCGCCTACGGGATTCTCTACACGGCTATCGGGTACTTCCTCTACACTCGCTTCGAGGACCGCCCGGCGTTCAAGAGCATGGGCGGTATCACGCTCTTCGCGGGCGGATTCACGATGCTGTTCGGCATCCTCTACGGCGAGTTCCTCGGCCTCCACGTGCTCGGTGAGGTCATCTGGGGCGGCCACCCGCCGATGGAGAAAGGTCTCTCGCCCGCCGGCATCTACTGGGCGATCGGCTGGCTCGTGGTGAGCATCTTCGTCGGCATCGTCCACCTCAACATCGGGTGGATCCTCGACTTCTTCGAGGTCGCCGAACACCACGACATCAAGCACGCGGTCCTCGAGAGCGGCTCGTGGCTGCTGATGATGAACGGCCTGTGGGTCTGGATCTTCAGTCTCCACTACGGCGACGCGAAACCGGCGTTCCTGTTCACGCTGTTCGACGGCACCGGCGCGGCGCCGGAGTCCAGCCAGCAGTACATGCAGGCCATGTTCGAACTCGGCTTCAACGGTTTCCCGGCCGTCGTCGGTATCGCCGGCCTGGTGGCGTTCGCGGTCGGCTTCGTGTTCCTGGCCATCGCCGACCTCGCCGAAGTCGTCGAGTTCCTGAACGTGCTCGTGAACGTGCTGTCGTACGCCCGTATCGGCGCGGTGCTGCTCGCGAAGGCCGGGATGGCGCTCGCGGTCAACCTGCTCGTGTTCGGCGCGTACCAGCACGACGGTGAGATTCACTTCCTCACCAGCTACGGACCGGAGTACGTCGTCAACGAGTACGGCGCGGAGGCCATCATGTTCGGCGGCCTCTTCCACGGCGGGGCGGCGCTGTTCCTCGTGGGCATCGTCGTACTCATCCTTGGCCACGCGCTGGTGCTGACGCTCGGCATCACGAGCGCCGGTCTGCAGGCCGTCCGTCTCGAGTACGTCGAGTTCTTCGGCAAGTTCTACGAGGGCGGCGGCCGCGAGTACGAACCGTTCGGCTACGACCGCCAGTACACCACCGAAGACTGACCGCTCTCGCGGCGGTCGGCTTCGGTTCTCTTCTCTCTCGGTAACAATTCTCTACACTGTGTGCCACCGGGTAGCAAACGCCGCAGCGGGCGATTTGGCCGTCTTCTTTGGGAAGTTTTATGACCGCAGTACGGTCAACTACCAACTGTTCGGAGACGACTAACCGGAACCATACACCTACTCACCATGATCGAATCCCTACCCGAAATCGCTAACGTTGCACTGCAGGCTGAAGGATCCAGCGGCCCGGCGCTCGACGGCGCCGCCGCCGCCGGTCTCGCGGTCGGTCTCGCCGCACTCGGCGCAGGCTACGCAGAGCGCGGTATCGGTGCCGCCGCAGTCGGCGCTCTCGCCGAGGACGACAGCCTCTTCGTTCAGGGCCTCATCCTGACGGTCCTGCCGGAGACGCTCGTTATTCTCGCGCTCGTCGTCGTGTTCATCCTCGGTTAAACCACCTCTCTCTTTCCACCATGAGTTTGGATACTGTCGTTGAGGACATTCGGGACGACGCTCGCGCACGTGCGGAGAACATCCGCGAGGAGGGCCAAGCGCGTGCCGACGAGATCGTCGCCGAAGCCGAAGCCGACGCAGAGGAACTGCTCGAGGAGCGCGAACGCGCCGTCGAGCGAACGATCGCACAGGAGCGCGAACAGTCGCTCTCCAGCGCGAAACTGCAGGCGAAACAGCAGCGCCTCGAAGCCCGCCGCGACGTGCTCGAAGACGTCTACGAGCGGGTCGAGGCCGAACTGGTCGCTCTCGACGGTGCTGACCGCGAGACGCTCACCCGAGAGCTGCTCGACGCGGCGTCGACGGAGTTCGAAGACGAGGACGAAGTGCTCGTCTACGGACGCGCCGACGACGAGGCGCTCATCACCGAGATTCTCGCCGACTACGACGACTACGAGTTCGCGGGCGACCGCGACTGTCTCGGCGGCGTCGTCGTCGAGGGACGAAACTCCCGCGTTCGGGTGAACAACACGTTCGACTCGGTCCTCGACGCCGTCTGGGAGGACAACTTGAAGGACGTGAGCGCCCGACTGTTCGAACAATGAGCGCAACCGGCAGCTCGAATCCGGAGTACGTCAACGCCCGCGTCAGAGCGCGACGCGGCGCACTGTACGACGACGAGGACTACCGCAAACTCCTCCGGATGGGCCCCGCCGAGATCGCTCGCTTCATGGAGGAGTCGACGTACGAAGAGGAGATAAACGCCCTCGGGGCCCGATTCTCGGGCGTCGACCTGATCGAGTACGCGCTGAACCGCAGCCTCGCGAAGCAGTTCAACGACATCCTCGACTGGGCCGGCGGGCGACTGTACGACCTCATCGCACGCTACCTCCGGAAGTTCGACGCGTGGAACGTCAAGACGATCATCCGCGGCATCTACGCCGACACGCCGCGCGAGGAGGTCGAGACCGACCTCATCCGCGCCGGCGAGTTCGACGACCGTCTCGTCGAACGGCTGCTCGAAGCGACCACCATCGAGGAGGTCGTCGACCGACTGAGCGGCACCATCTACGGCCCGCCGCTGCGAGCGGCGTACGACGACTACGAGGAGTCCGGCGTGCTGGTCCCGCTGGAGAACGCCGTCGACCGCACGTTCTACGAGAACCTGCTCAGCGGTCTCGTCACGAACGAGGCGACCGAGCAGTACCGCGAGTTCCTGCACGCCGAGATCGACTTCCGTAACGCGCGGAACGCGCTTCGACTCGCTCGAAGCGGAGCGAACATCGACCCCTCGGAGTACTACATCGACGGCGGTCGGCTGTTCAGCGCGACCGAACTGTCGCAGTTGGCGTCGAGTCCCGACGAGCTGGTGACCCGTATCCGCGAGAGCGTCTACGGTGACCGCCTCTCGGCGGCGCTGACCGACCTCGAACGCGCCGACAGCCTCATCGGCTTCGAGCGCGCGCTCGAAGCGGCGCTGTTGGAGTACTCCAAGACCCTCGGCCACGTGTTCCCGCTGTCGGTGTCGCCGATCATCTCCTACATTCTCGCCAAGGAGCGGGAAGTGGAGAACATCCGCGCCATCGCCCGCGCACGCGAAGCGGGGCTCTCAGAGGACGAGATAGAAGAGGAACTGGTGATACTATGAGTCAGGAGATCGCCGTCATCGGCAGCCCCGACTTCACCACCGGCTTCCGTCTGGCGGGCGTTCGGAAGTTCCAGAACGTCCCCGAGTCGGAGAAAGACGAGCGCCTCGACGCCGCCGTCGAAGAGACGCTCGCCGACGACGACGTCGGCATCGTCGTGATGCACGACGAGGACCTCGCGCACCTCTCGCGTAACGTCCGAAAGTCCGTCGAGCAGAGCATCGAACCGACGCTCGTCACGCTCGGTGCGGGCGGTGCGGGCGGTGGCGGACTGCGTGACCAGATCAAACGAGCAATCGGTATCGACCTAATGGAAGACGAGAACCAATGAGCCAAGCAACACAAGAGACCGTCCGAGAGGACGGCCGAATTCAGAGCGTGAGTGGTCCGGTCGTGACCGCTGTCGACCTCGACGCCCGGATGAACGACGTCGTGTACGTCGGTGACGAAGGGCTGATGGGCGAAGTCATCGAGATCGAGGGCGACACCACGACCATCCAAGTGTACGAGGAGACCTCGGGCGTCGGCCCCGGCGAACCCGTCGAGAACACGGGCGAACCGCTGACCGTCGACCTCGGTCCCGGCCTGCTCGACACCATCTACGACGGTGTCCAGCGACCGCTCGACGTACTCGAAGAGAAGATGAACAGCGCCTTCCTCGACCGCGGCGTCGACGCGCCCGGCATCGAGATGGACAAACAGTGGGAGTTCGTGCCCGAAGTCTCCGAAGGCGACGAGGTCGCCCCCGGCGACGTGGTCGGCACCGTCGAGGAGACGGTCACCATCGACCACAAGGTGCTCGTCCCGCCGAACTTCGAGGGCGGCGAAGTCGCCGCCATCGAGGCCGGTTCGTTCACCGTCGAGGAGACGGTCGTCGAACTCGACAACGGCGAGGAGGTCACGATGCACCAGGAGTGGCCGGTCCGTCAGGCCCGACCCTCCAAGGAGAAGAAGACCCCGCGCATCCCGCTCGTGTCGGGACAGCGCATCCTCGACGGCCTCTTCCCCATCGCCAAAGGCGGGACGGCCGCGATTCCGGGCCCGTTCGGTTCCGGGAAGACGGTCACCCAGCACCAGCTCGCGAAGTACGCCGACGCGGACATCATCGTCTACGTCGGCTGCGGCGAGCGCGGCAACGAGATGACCGAGGTCATCGAAGACTTCCCCGAACTCGAGGACCCGACGACCGGCAACCCGCTGATGGCCCGGACGTCGCTCATCGCGAACACCTCGAACATGCCCGTGGCCGCACGCGAGTCGTGCATCTACACGGGAATCACCATCGCGGAGTACTACCGCGACATGGGCTACGACGTGGCGCTCATGGCCGACTCCACCTCGCGGTGGGCCGAGGCCATGCGCGAAATCTCCTCCCGACTGGAGGAGATGCCCGGCGAGGAGGGCTACCCCGCCTACCTCGCCGCGCGCCTCTCGCAGTTCTACGAGCGCGCCGGTTACTTCGAGAACATCAACGGGACCGAAGGCTCCGTCTCGGCTATCGGCGCGGTGTCGCCGCCGGGCGGCGACTTCTCCGAGCCGGTCACCCAGAACACGCTGCGTATCGTGAAGACGTTCTGGGCGCTGGACGCCGACCTCGCGGAACGTCGGCACTTCCCGGCGATCAACTGGAGCGAGTCGTACTCGCTGTACAAGAACCAGCTCGACCCGTGGTTCGTCGAGAACGTCGCCGACGACTGGCCCGAGGAGCGCCAGTGGGGCGTCGACGTGCTCGACGAGGAGAGCGAACTGCAGGAGATCGTTCAGCTGGTCGGCAAGGACGCGCTGCCGGAGGACCAGCAGCTGACGCTCGACGTCGCGCGCTACCTGCGTGAGGCGTACCTCCAGCAGAACGCGTTCCACCCGACGGACACCTACTGTCCGCCGAAGAAGACGTACCTGCTCCTGACTGCCATCCACCACTACCACGACGAGGCGTTCAAGGCGCTCGAAGCGGGCGTCCCCGTCGAGGAGATTACGGCCATCGACGCCGCACCGCGCATCAACCGCGTCGGCGTCCAGGAGGAGTGGGAGGAGTACATCGCCGAGCTCAAAGAGGACATCACCGAACAGCTCCGGGAGCTCTACTAATGAAAGAGTACCAAACCATCACCGAGATCAGCGGCCCGCTGGTGTTCGCCGAAGTCGACGAGCCCGTCGGTTACGACGAGATCGTCGAGATCGAGACGCCGAACGGCGAGACGAAGCGCGGCCAGATCCTCGAATCCTCGGAGGGCCTCGTGGCCATCCAGGTGTTCGAGGGCACCACCGGTATCGACAGAAACGCGTCCGTCCGTTTCCTCGGCGAGACGCTGAAGATGCCCGTCACCGAGGACCTCCTCGGGCGGGTTCTCGACGGCTCCGGCCAGCCCATCGACGGCGGCCCGGAGATCGTCCCCGACGACCGACACGACATCATCGGCGAGGCGATCAACCCGTTCTCGCGCGAGTACCCCGAGGAGTTCATCCAGTCCGGCGTCTCCGCCATCGACGGGATGAACACGCTCGTCCGCGGGCAGAAACTGCCCATCTTCTCGGCGTCCGGCCTGCCGCACAACAACCTCGCGCTCCAGATCGCCCGTCAGGCGACGGTGCCCGAGGAGGCCGCCGACGACGGCGAAGACGCCAGCGAGTTCGCAGTCATCTTCGGCGCGATGGGTATCACCGCCGAAGAGGCCAACGAGTTCATGGAGGACTTCGAGCGCACCGGCGCGCTCGAACGCTCCGTGGTCTTCATGAACCTCGCGGACGACCCCGCAGTCGAGCGGACGGTCACGCCGCGCATGGCGCTGACGACCGCCGAGTACCTCGCCTTCGAGAAGGACTACCACGTGCTGGTCATCCTCACCGACATGACCAACTACTGCGAGGCGCTGCGCGAAATCGGTGCCGCGCGCGAAGAGGTGCCGGGGCGACGTGGCTACCCCGGCTACATGTACACCGACCTGGCACAGCTCTACGAGCGTGCCGGTCGTATCGAGGGCCGCGAGGGCTCCGTCACGCAGATTCCCATCCTCACGATGCCGGGTGACGACGACACCCACCCGATTCCGGACCTGACCGGCTACATCACCGAGGGCCAGATCTACATCGACCGGAACCTCAACTCGCAGGGGATCGAACCGCCGATCAACCCGCTCCCCAGCCTCTCTCGGCTGATGGACGACGGTATCGGCGAGGGCCTCACCCGCGAGGACCACGCGGACGTCTCCGACCAGATGTACGCCGCGTACGCGGAGGGCGAGGACCTCCGCGACCTGGTGAACATCGTCGGCCGCGAGGCGCTGAGCGAACGCGACAACCAGTATCTCGACTTCGCGGACCGCTTCGAGGAGGAGTTCATCGACCAGGGCTTCGACACCAACCGGACCATCGAGGAGACGCTCGACATCGGCTGGGACCTGCTGTCGATGTTCCCGAAGGCGGAACTCAACCGCGTCGACGAGGACCTCATCGAGAAGTACTACCGCGAAGACGTCGGCGAGGCCGAAGCCGAAGAAGTCACCGCGGACTGACCCCGGTACTTTTCCTTCGTTTATCGCCACCGGTAGCGCCAGCACCGCTTCGCGCGCCGGCTGCGGCGACGGGAAAACAGAAAAAGGTTAACCGCCTCCATCCGCAATCTTCCGACAACAGATGGCCGAAGACGTCAAACCAACCCGGAAGAACCTCATGGAGATCGAGGACCGCATCGAACTCTCCGAGCGGGGTCACGACACGCTCGAACAGAAGCGCGACGGTCTCATCATGGAGTTCATGGACATCCTCGACCAGGCGCAGGACGTTCGGTCGGGCCTGTCCGAGGACTACGAGCGCGCCCAGCACAAGATCAACATGGCGCGCGCGATGGAGGGCGACGTCGCCGTCCGCGGCGCGGCCGCGGCGCTGAAGGAGTACCCCGAGATCACGACCCAGTCGAAGAACATCATGGGCGTCGTCGTCCCGCAGATCGAGTCCAGTCGGGTGAGAAAGAGCCTCGACCAGCGCGGCTACGGCCTGCTCGGCTCCTCCGCGCGCATCGACGAGGCCGCGGACGCCTACGAGGAACTGCTCGAATCGATCATCCTCGCCGCCGAAGTCGAGACGGCGATGAAGAAGATGCTCCACGAGATCGAGACGACGAAGCGCCGCGTCAACGCGCTGGAGTTCAAGGTGCTTCCGGACCTCTACGAGGCCGAGGAGTACATCGAACAGAAACTCGAAGAGCAGGAGCGCGAGGAGATCTTCCGCATGAAGAAGATCAAGGCCAAGAAGGAAGAAGAGGAGAAGGCCGAAAAGGAAGAAGCCGAGAAAGCCGCCGCGAAGGAACCCGGCACCGTCACGGCCGACTGAGCGCAGAGCCGTCGATATCCGTTCTCTTCTCTCCGTTCTCGCCGTCCTCCGTCAGCAGGGCGGTCGGGCGGTCGTCGACGAAACTCACGCGAGGGCAACCTGTCGATCCGCGGGCCGCTGGCTTTTCGAGGACGGCCACCGTGCGTCACGTATGGTCTGTTCGAGTTGCGAGTCGCCGACCGTCTCGTTCGCCGTTCCCGAGGACCTCCGCGAGTACGCCCCCGAGCGGAGCGAGGCCGTCGAACTCTGTACCGTCTGTCTACGCACGCAGGCGAGCGAGTCGCCCGCCGACTCCGTCGCCCCGACCGACGCCGCCGACTTCTCGCACGTGCTCGACTCGTTCCCCGACGGCCGCGCGGGCGTCGCCTTCGCGCTCCTGCTCGGCAAACTCGACTCGCTCGCGCTCGAACGCGCCGCCATCGAGACGCTGTACGACGAGACCGAACGCGCGGGCGGCGACCCGATGCTGACGCTCGACCGCATCGCCGCCGCGGGGTCGGTCCAACCGCACTTCGACGTCGACCGCCGTCGCCCGCAGTTGGCGCAGTTCGTCGACTGACCGCGTTCCGTCGCCCCTACACGTTCAGCCGAACCGCGCGGCGAGCTCTTCTCGCAGGTCGTCGAGCGTCATCCCCTTCATCGAGAGGAGGACCAGCAGGTGGTAGACGAAGTCGGCGCTCTCGTGAGCCAACTCGTCGGTATCGTCGTCTTTCGCCGCGAGAATTATCTCGGTGGACTCCTCCCCGAGTTTTTCGAGCACGGCGTTCTCGCCCTTCTCGTGGGTGAAAAGCGACGTTGTGTAGGAGTCTTCGGGCAGTTCCTCTTTGCGCTGTTCGACGAGTTCGAAGAGGTCGTCGAGGATGTCGTCGGCGTCGGCCGTCTCCCTTGCGTCCGTCTCCGAGTCCGTATCGCTCATATCCGGGCGGACGCGCGCCGACGGTGAAAAGCGTGCGTTTCGGGGCGATGCTCGCGTTTCGCTCGTCTTACCGCGACGCCGCCGCCTGCTCGAAGAACGCCAACCGATGCAGTCGAACGTCTTCGGTGAGCTCCGGGTGGAACGACGTGGCGACGACCGGCCCTTGCTTGACTGCGACGGGCGTGTCGTCCCAGCGCGCGAGCACCAACACGTCCTCGCCCACTTCGTCGACGAGCGGCGCGCGGATGAACACCGCCGGGAACGGGTCGGAGAGCCCGTCGACGTCAAGCGGGGCCTCGAAACTGTCCTTCTGGCGGCCGAACGCGTTGCGGTCGACGGTCACGTCGAGCACGTCAAGCGTGTGGACGCGCTCGTCTTTCGCGTCGCGCGCGGCGACGATGAGACCGGCGCAGGTGGCGAGAACGGGTTTTCCGGCGGCGACGTGGGTGCGAATCTCCTCGTCGATGCCTTCCTGTCGGAGCAGCCGCGAGATAGTCGTCGACTCGCCACCGGGCACGAGGAGTACGTCGCAGTCGGCGACGAGCCCCGACTGGCGTATCTCGACGAGTTCCGCGTCCTCGCCGTGGGCGCGGGCGGCGCGTTCGACGGCGCGGGCGTGTTCGGACACGTCGCCCTGGACGGCGACGACGCCTGCGGTGAGCATACGCTGCGTTGGGGGGTGTCGCTGAAAAAGAACGCGTTGTCGCGGCGGTCGCGCGCGGTGCGCGCAGTTACGCGACGAGGTTCAGCACGAGGACGCCGATGCCGAACAGCAGACCGAACGCCACCACCGTCTTGGGGTTCATTCGGATGGCGTTTCGGTCCTCGGCGTCGAAGTAGCGGACGAGCCCCGCACTCGACATCAGGCCGCCGCTGTTGTCTCCCTTGCTCATGGGGGCACCTCTGTCGGTCGCCCGCCTAAACGTTTCGACTCGGCGTTCGACCGGTCTCCGCGGCGAGCGGTGTCCGGAAAACCGAGTCCGGTCGGCCGACGGCGCTCGGGTTCGGTCGCCGAACAGGTGAGAAACTCTTATGCGCGGCGATAGGTAACCCCGTGTCGGGAAAGCATGACTGTTCGACTCAAGGACTTCTACGCAGACTGGTGCGGCCCGTGCAAGACGCAGGACCCGATTCTCGAAGAGCTGGAGGCCGACTACGCCGACGTCGACTTCGAGAAAGTGAACGTCGACGAGGAGCAGGACGTCGCCAACCAGTATCAGGTTCGCTCGCTGCCGACGCTCGTCGTCGAGAACGACGAGGGCGTCGTCGACCGGTTCGTCGGCGTCACTCAGCGCGAGGACATCGAGGCGGCGCTGCAGGAAGCGGGCGCGTAGACGACGCTCACTCGGTTTCTCGGCGACCACGTACCGAGGCGACGACGCAGAGACGCTGAGTCTCGACGCTCCGCCCGGGAGCGCGTTCTCGCAAGCGTTATACGACTCGCACCGGAAGCAGATTGCATGCCTAGCTTCGAGCACGCCGTCAACCGGACGCTGGAAAAACAGATCTGCATGCGCTGTAACGCCCGCAACCCGATGCGCACGGACTTCTGCCGCAAGTGCGGCTACAAGCACCTTCGACCGAAGTCGAAGGAACCGCGCAACGCCTGATCTCTCAGGTCTCTCTTCTATACAGCACCACGAGCGCGCCGACGAGTGCCAACTGTACGACCTTGTCGACGACGGCGACCGGACTGAACAGGTCCCCGGCGTTGAGCGCGACGTAGGCCAGAATCTGGACGACGGTGATACCGATGCCGGCGAGATACAGCGGTCGTCTGGCGACGCCGCGAAGCAAGAGCACGACGCCGCCGACGTAACCGAGCCCGGCGAGCACGAACAGGACGCCGAGCGTGCTCGGGACGTTCGGGACGCCGAGCGCGAGGTGGATGACACCGGTAATCAGCGCCAGCGCGACACCGACGTAGTGCAATCTCCCCAGCGATACGGTGTCGCCGCGTCGGTTCCGCGCGTTCGTCATGTCCGATACTGGTGCTCCGGCGACATAACTCTCCGTCGTCGCAGTGGGCGCTACTGCTCGGGGTACTTCGGTTCGCGGCGCTCTGCTCGTTCGAGCGCCCGTTCGACGACGTCGCGGACGCCGTCGCCCTCCTCTTCCGCCTCGAACACGTCGCCGTGGCCGGCGTACATCGCCGTCACCGTCTCGGGGAGGTGGTCGAGCAGGTCGTGGAGGCTCTCGACGAGTCGCTCGCGGGACTGCCCGGCCATGTCGGTGCGGCCGAAACTCCCGTCGTCGAACGCGCCGTCGTTGTAGACGACGACGTCGCCGCTGAACAGTTTCGTCTCGGTGACGAACGAGACGTGGTCGGAGGCGTGCCCCGGCGTGTAGACGACTTCGGCCATCTCGTCGCCGATGGGGACCGTCTCGTCGGGTTCGAGCGCGTGCGTCCGCCGCGGGTGGTCGCCGTAGGCGTAGAGGTCAGCGTCGAACGCGTCGAGGACGGCGTCGAGTTCGCCGATGTGGTCCGTGTGCTGGTGGGTGAGCACGACGGCGTCGAGTTCGTCGGTGTGTTCTCGAATCGCGTCGACGACGCCCGGCATCGTCCCCGCGTCGACAAGCGTCGGGTGTTCGCCGAGAACGAGGTACGCGTTACAGGTGAACTCCTCGGCGTCGCTGGTGACGCATATCGGTTCCATACAGAGGCTCTCGGTTTCGACGGTGAAAACAGCGGTGAATTCGGCGTGGTTGTCATTGTGTCTCACTGATTCCGAGAGCTTTTTCAGTGTGAATCGGCAAAGTTTACGTGCATGGGCTTTGGGAGCTACGACGAATCCGAACAAGAGAACCAGGAGTACAGCACCGACTTCGACGAAGAAGACGGCGTTGCGACGAGTGAGAACAACCACGAGGGGAGCGTGGAGTTCGAGATCGGTGCGTCGAACGAGGAACTCCTGAACACCCTCAAAGACATCAAGAGCGAGTGAAACGCGGCGCGCGAGCGCTCGGCCTCGCGTTCTCGGACGGCGACGACCGGAGCGTCCTCGGCGGCGTCGTCGTGCGCGCGGACGGCGTCGTCGACGGCGTCGCGTTCGAGACCTGCGCGGTCGGCGGGACGGACGCGACGTCGGCGGTCGTCTCGCTGAGCGAGTCGCTCGCCAGAGAAGACGTCCGCGTTCTCGTTCTCGCGGGCATCGCGCCCGCGTGGTTCAACCTCGTCGACCTCCGAGTGCTCCACGGGGCCGTTTCCCGACCGGTGTTGTCGGTCTCCTTCGAGCGAAGCCCCGGACTGGACGATGCGCTCCGCGCGCAGTTTTCGGGCGAAGCACTCGCCGAGCGACGGCGAATCTACCGCGCGCAACCGCCGCGTCGCCGCGTCGTCGTCGGCGACGAGACGCTGTTCGTCAGGGCCGTCGGCTGCGACGACGACGCGGCCGCCGAACTCGTCCGCGCGTTCACGCTCGAGGGCGGACGGCCGGAACCCGTCCGCGTCGCGCGCCTCGCCGCCCGCGGGGCGCGTCGGTGGGCCGTCGACCCGTCGGCGTCGGCCGACGCGAGCGACACGGGCGACGGAAACGATGGCGCGGACGACGAAACGACCGAGAGTTAAGACGCTGCCGACCGCCGATACGCTATGGACGAGATGGAGGGACTCTGCGTCCGCGACTGCACGCGCTGTCCGGAACTGGTCGAGTCGCGGAGCCGAATCGTCAACGGCGCCGGCCCGGAGGACGCCGATTTGGTGTTTCTGGGCGAAGCGCCCGGTGCGAACGAGGACGCCGAGGGCGAGCCGTTCGTCGGCCGGTCGGGGAGCGTCCTCGACGACGCGCTCCGCGACGTCGGTCTCGCGCGCGCCGACGTACGAATCACCAACTGCGTCCGGTGTCGGCCGCCGGAGAACCGAGACCCGAAGAAGGAAGAGCTCGCCAACTGCCGCGGCTATTTAGAGACCGAACTGCAGCGCGTCGACCCCGAACTCGTCGTCACGCTCGGCAAAGTCCCCTCGCAGCATCTCCTCGACCGGTCGGTCGCGGTCACGAAGGAGGCCGGCACCGTCGAGGACGTCCGCATCGGCGAGCAGTCCGTTCGAGCGCTCGTCTGTCTGCATCCGGCGGCGACGCTGTACGACCGAAGCCAGAAGGAGACGTTCGAGGAGGTCATCGCCCGTGCGGCCGACATCGCCGACGTCGGCGACGGCGACGGCGGACAGTCGAGCCTCGGCGACTTCTAACCGGAAATCCGTCGCGGCCGCCGTTCGCTGCCTAGTCTTTCACACTGGCCGATATATAGACAACATAGAAACTCCTAAATGCAGTTACTCGATGTTCTCTTCTATGTCCGACAAGTTCGGCTGGGCATCGAATCGACGTACGTTTCTGAAAGCAACCGGTGCGGCCGGTATCGCGGGGCTCGCCGGCTGTACCGACGGCGGATCCGACGGCGACGCGGGCGGGGACAACCAGACCGGCGGCAACGAATCGGGGGCGACGGCGGGCGAAGCCGACTCGGAGTCGGTCGTCCGGTTCATCCTCAACCCCGCCGAGGCCGACGTCGAGATCACCGAACAGTACCAGCCGATGTTCGAGTACCTCGAATCCGAGGCTTCGGTCACCATCGAACCGTCGCGCGCGGACAGCTACACCGCGACGCTACAGGCGATCCGAAACGACCAGGGCGAAATCGCCGACACCTCGCCCTCGGCGGCCATCGCCGGGGAGGACGTCGTCGACGTCATCGGCATCCGCGTCGCCTACGGCGCGGCGCAGTACTTCTCGCTCATCACGACGACGACCGACAGCGGCATCAGTCAGCTCTCCGACCTGCAGGGCGAACAGGTGTACATGGGCGACATCCTCTCGGTGAGCGGAACGCTCGTCCCCCTGACCATCCTCAAGGACGCCGGCCTCGACATCGGCAACGCGCCCGACGGTGACGCCGCCGACTTCGACGCGGAGTACTCCGACCACACGACGGCGAAAGAACAGATGATCGCCCGCGACGACGTCGCCGCCGCGACGACTGGCGCGTTCTCGACGGCCGCGCACGTCCCGAAGGCGCAGTTCGACGAGATGTCGCAGGACTTCGTCGACATCTCCGCGGAGTACGAGAACGCCGGTACCGAGGACCCCGAACTCAACCTGCTCGCGGTGTCGGACCCGCTGCCGCGCGCGCCGCTCGTCTCGCGCAGCAACTGGGACGATTCCGTCCGCGAGGACGTCGAACAGGCCATCCTGAACGTCTCCGAGGACGACCTCAGCCACGGCGACGACTACGACGGCGAGCCGCTGTGGTTCACCGGCGTCCAGGAGGGGACCATCGACGACTACGAACCGATCGCGAAGGTGCTCGACGAACTCGGTCTCGAGTTCGAAGACCTTTCGTAAACTGATTATCGACGATTTTTGACCAGCAACATGAGCAATATCACTGTAGAGGGGCTCACGAAGGAGTTCGGCGACACCGTCGCCCTGAGAGACGTCAGCTTCTCTATACCGGAGGGCGAGTTCGTCATCGTGCTCGGCGTCTCGGGGTCCGGCAAGTCGACGCTCCTTCGGTGTATGAACGGGTTGACCAGTCCCACCGAGGGAGAGATTCGCGTCGACGGGACGCCGGTAGACAGCCCCCGAAAGGACATCGCGATGATCTTCCAGCAACACAACATCATCGGACAGATAAGCGCGTACTCGAACGCGCTCACCGGGTCGCTCAGTCGAACCGGCTTCCTCAAGAGCGTCCTCCAGTTACAGGACACGGAGGAGAAGTATCGCGCACTCGACGCGCTCGACACCGTCGGACTCCTCGACGAGTCCAGAAAGCGAGCGCGACAGATGAGCGGCGGCCAGCAACAGCGCGTCGGCATCGCCCGCGCGCTGGTTCAACAGCCGAACATCCTGCTCGCGGACGAACCGGTGGCGAGCCTCGACCCCGGTAGCTCCCAGCAGGTGATGCGGTATCTCAGACAGGCGGCCAAAGAGCGCGGACTCACGGCGGCTATCAGCCTCCACCAGGTGAACCTCGCCCGGAAGTTCGGCGAGCGGTTCATCGGCCTCCGCGACGGCGAACTCGTCTTCGACGGCTACCGCGACGAGTTCTCGATGGACGTCATCGACGAGATTTACGGCGACATCGACACCGAGGGGATGTTCGAGGCGTCGGACGACGACGCCGACGGCAAGGCGGTGACGAAATGAGCACCGACACGCCCTCGGAAACGGAGCCGAGAACCGACAGAGATTCGCGCCTCGAAGCGCAGTTCGACGAGATCAAACGGGGCCGTCGCGTCAGGTGGCTGCTCATCGCCGCCGGCGTCGCCGTCGTCCTGTTCTTCTTCTACAACGCGCTGTACGCCGTCGAGATGTTCCAGGCGGACCTCGGGCGCTACTTCCCGAATTTCCTCGAAGCGCTCACCGACTACTTCCCGTTCCTCGACTTCTCGGCGTTCCCCTTCCTCGACCCGAGCGGCTTCGCCGAGTACTGGGCGTTCATCGAGGAGCGCAACCTCATCTTCGACTCCGAGGCGAGCCTCACCGACCCCTCCACGGGCGGACCGCTCGCCATCTTCGGCGAGGCCGGTATCACGCTCGCGATGGGCTTTGCGGGCACGCTCATCGGCTTCCCGCTCGCGCTGCTGTTCGGTATCCTCGGCTCCGAGCGCGTGACGCCGTTCCCGCTGAACTTCGTGTTCCGCGGCGTGATGTCGTCGATTCGCGCCATCCCGGCGCTGGTGTGGGCGCTCATCTACGTCCCCCTCGGCGGCATCGGCCCGGCGACGGCGGTGTTAGCCATCGCCACCGACACCATCGGTAACCTCGGCCGACTCTACACTGACGAACTCGAAGAGGTGGAGGACGGTCCCATCGAGGCGATGCGCACGACGGGCGCGAACGGCCCGCAGACCATCACCTTCGGGATGCTGAGTCAGGTGACGACGCCGTTCATCGCGTGGACGCTGTACATCTTCGAGATCAACGTCCGCATCGCCGTCACGCTGGGTATCATCGGCGGCGGCGGCCTCGGACAGGTGCTGGCGGTCCAGCAGGGCCTCTTGAGCTTCACGAACATGATGGCGACCATCCTCGTCATCCTCGTGCTCATCATCAGCGTCGAGATGTTCAGCCAGCGAGTCCGCTCGCGGCTCCGCGCCGACGAGAGCCCCGACGGCTTCCTCACGCTGCTGCTCGGCTTCCCGCGTCGGATGGCCGAGTCGCTGACGAAGTAGCTTTTCGCTGTCTCGGCTTTTCTTCTCACGTCTCCGCTCGGCCACGCTCGCTCGGACGGAAACACACTTAGACGCTCACTCTCCTACGTTCGTGTATGAGTACGACATCGCCGACGCCTCCCGAGGAGACGCTGGCCTCCGTCGTGGTGGTCGACTACGGCCTCGGCAACCTCCGCAGCGCAGTTCGCGGCCTCGAACGCGCGGGCGCGGACGTCACCGTCACCGACGACCCCGAGACGTTCGCCGACGCCGACGGCATCGTCCTCCCCGGCGTGGGCGCGTTCCGCGAGGGGATGGAGAACGCCGACCCCTACCGAGAGGCGCTCGAAGCCGCAGACGACCGCGGCCAACCCATCTTCGGCATCTGCCTCGGTATGCAGATGCTGTTGACGACGAGCGAAGAGGCCGAACGCGCGGGCGAGGGCGACGTGGAGGGTCTCGGCTTCGTTCCGGGGACGAACGTCCGCTTCTCGCAAGGGCAGAAAGTGCCGCACATGGGCTGGAACGAACTCTCCGTCGAGCGCGACCACCCGCTCGTCGAGGGTGTCGACGGGGAGTACGCCTACTTCGTCCACTCGTACTACGCGGTTCCCGAGGACGACGACGCCGTCGTCGCCACGACGGACTACGGCGTCGAGTTCCCGGCCGTCGTCGCCAACGAGGCGGGCAACGTGATGGGTACGCAGTTCCACCCCGAGAAGAGCGGAGAGACGGGGCTGCGGATTCTGCGGAACTTCGTCGAGTTCTGCGCCGACCAGTAGACGCGAAGGCAGTTCTGCCGTACCCGACGCGTTTTTCCCCCGTTCCCGACAACAACGCGGCAATGCAGGCAGTCACCCTCGGCCCCGCGGGGACGTACTCCCATCGCGCCGCAAGCGCCGTCGCCGACGACGTGGAGTTCCGCGAGTCGGTCGCGAGCATCGTCGACGCCGTCGCCGACGGCGAGTTCCGGCGCGGCGTCGTCCCCATCGAGAACAGCATCGAAGGCAGCGTCACCGAAAGTCTGGACGCGCTCGCCGAGCGCGAGGTGAGCGTCGTCGGCGAACTCATCACGCCGATTCGTCACGCGCTCGTCGCGCAAGGCGAGTCGTTCGACGTGGTCGCCAGCCACTCGCAGGCGCTCGCGCAGTGCCGCGGCTACCTCGAAGAGCACTACCCCGACGTGTCGTTGGAGGCCGTCGCCAGCACCGCCCGCGGCGTCGAACGCGCCCGCGAGGACCCCCGCGTCGCCGGCATCGCCCACCCCGACACGGCCGGGTCGGACCTTCGCGTGCTCGCCGAGGATATCCAGGACCGGTCCTCGAACGCGACTCGCTTTCTGGTCGTCGCCCCCCTCGAAGAGCGCTCGGAGGCGGGCGGGAAGACCTCGCTCGTCGTCTACCCCAACGCCAACTATCCGGGACTCCTGCTCGAACTGCTCGAGGCGTTCGCCGAGCGCGACATCAACCTCTCGCGCATCGAGTCGCGGCCGAGCGGGAACCGCTTGGGCGACTACCTGTTCCACCTCGACTTCGAGGCCGGACTGTACGAGCAACGCGCGAAGGAGGCCGTCGCCGACGTCGAGGAGATTGCGAAGAACGGCTGGGTGCGCCGCCTCGGGTCGTACGACACCCGCCACGTGCTGTACTGACGCCCCGAGCTGACGGTCCGTCGCCGAGTAGACGGTCAGTCGCCGAGCGGACGACCCGTCGCCGAACGGAGAATACTCTTACTGTCGGCGGTCGCACTCTCACGTGTCATGCCGGACCGAAACAACCCGTTCGACGAGATTGAACGCCTCTTCGACCAACTGAGTCGGAACTTCGAGTCGTCGGGGATGTCGAGGCTCAGAGACGTCTCCATCGACCTGGAGGAGCGCGACGACGAGTTCGTCGTCACCGCGGACCTCCCGGGCTACGAAACCGAGGACATCGACCTCTCGGTGCGCGACCGCCAGTTGACGATTCGCGCCGAACACAGCGACACCGCCGAGGAGCGCGACGACGCCTACCTCCGGCGGGAGCGGACCCGTCGAAGCGTCTCTCGAACCGTCCACCTGCCCGAGTCGGTCGAGGAGGAGGCGTCGGACGCCTCCTACCGTCACGGCGTTCTCACCGTCAGACTGCCCAAGCAACGCCGTTCCGACGACGACGAAGGGCACCGAATCGACATCGAGTGACACCATTCGTTCACGAGTCATTTTTTGGAAAATGGGGTATTGCGGGTAGAGGGTGCCCGTATCGTGCGAACTGCTATCTCCGCTCCAGAAATCTTTATATTCGAAGGACGCCTCATAGGGTGTCGGTGAATTACAGATGATGCGACGTTCCAACCCGTTCGACGAGTTCGAGGACCTGTTCGAGCGCATGAGCAAGCAGTTCGAGGGGATGAACCGACAGTTCGAGGAGAACCGCCCGATGTGGAACACCACGGGCATCTCCGTCGACGTCGCTGACGAGGACGACGAGTTCGTCGTCACTGCCGACATGCCCGGCTTCGAGAAGGAGGATATCGACCTCTCGCTGTCCGGACGGACCCTCACGCTGAGCGGTTCCCGCGAGATGGCCCGCGACGACGACACCAGCGAGTACATCCGTCGCGAGCGCCGCAGCGAGTCCGTCAGCCGCACCGTTCGCCTCCCCGAGGAAGTCCGCGAAGACGAGACCCGCGCCACCTACTCCAACGGCGTCCTCACGGTCCACCTCCCGAAGCGCGCCGTCGACGAGGGTGACGACTCCCACCGAATCGACATCGACTGAGTCGCTCGGATGGCCGGTCCTCTCAGCCCCCGCTCGTTTTCCCCTCTGATTTTCGTGTTTGGTCCCCGGTTCCCGCGTCTCGTCTCTCGGCTCTGTTTCGGTTTCCGAACGGGTCGCACACCGGTCAGTCGTACGCTCTCTCCTCACCTCGACAGTTCGCTCGGAGCTACTTTCCAAGTCGTGAGATATAAGTGAACGCTTCTCATACCTGTCTCCGTGACTTCGTACCGCCCGTCGCTCCGAACCGCACTCGTCGGAGGCCTCCAGTGGGCGACGACTACCGCGTTTCTGTTCACGCTCCTGATTATCGGCCTCTCGACCGGACTCCGAACGCTCGGCGTCGCCGCTCGACCGGACCCCACCGCGTCGTTCGTACTCGCCGTGCTCGCGGCGTTCGTCGGCGGCGTCGCCTGGGTCCGCCGCCGGACGCCTTCCCGAACGCACGACCGGAGAGCGCACGCGCGTCGCGTCGAATCGCTCGTCTTACTCGTCGGCTGCGGGTTCGGCTTCCAGGTCGTCGCGCTCGGGCTCGTCTCGAACACACCCGTCGGCAGCAGCACCGCCGCAGAAGCGTTCGCCCCCGTTATCGCAAACGGCCTCGCGGTCGCGACCGCGTACGCCATCCCGTACGCGCTCGACCTCCACCCGTCCGCGGTCGACGCCGCGTTCGACACCGAGACCGTTTAAAAAAGCTCCCGCGGAGCGTCGCTCAGTCGATGTGGATCGCGGGTCGACCGGGACTGGCTTTCCGCGCGATGTCGTCGTCGGCCTCGTCCGCGCCGAGGACCCGTACTTCCGCGTCGAACTCCCGTTCGACGAGCCACGCGGCTCGTTCCAGTTCGGCCCGTTCCTGCGCCGCGGAGAGCGTCTCCGAGAGCGACTGGCGCTCCTCCTGGAGGTCCTGCCCGAACGACGCCGCGGCGTCGCCCTGCGAGCGAATCTCGTCGACCTGCATCAGTTCGCTTATCACGTTCGGGGCGTCGGACTCGCGGGCGAGTTCCTGCGCGCGGAACTTCCACGGGGCCGCCACGACGACATCGACGCGCTCGGGGTCGTCGATGCCGGCGACATCGACGATGTGGCGGACGTCCGACCGCGTGTTCTCGACCAGTCGACGCGCCAGCGCCAACTCGTCGGCGTCGCCGTCGAACTCCGGCCAGTCGGCCTCGACGACGAACCCCTCACCGCCGAGCGACTCCCACAGTTCCTCGGAGACGTGGGGGGCGACGGGTGCGAGCAGTTTGACGACCGTCCGCAGACCGCGCTCGACGGTCGGACCGTGCGGTGCGTCCGTCTCGCGGTACTGCGTGAGCAACGAGGTCAACTCGCGCGCCTCGCGGAGCGCCGTGTTGAACGTCAGCGTCTCGAACTCCTCGCGGGCCGTCGCGACGGTGGCGTCTATCTCCCGGTCGACGTAGGCGGCCGTCTCGTCCTCCGCGCCGTCGTACTCGGTCTCGACGAACGTCCGCACCGCCCGCGCGAGTCGCTGCAGGTAGCGGTGGCTCGACTCGACGCCCTCCTCGCTCCAGTCGAAGTCCCGCTCCGGCTGGGCGGCCTGCATCATGAACAGGCGGGCCGTGTCCGCGCCGTACTCCTCGACGATGCGCTGCGGCGAGACGACGTTCCCCTTCGACTTCGACATCTTCTCGCCCTCCAGCTGGACCATCCCCTGCGCCAGCAGGTTCGAGAACGGCTCGCGGTGTTCGAGGCCCTCGGTGTCGGCGAGCACCTTCGTGACGAACCGGCTGTACAGCAGGTGCATCACGGCGTGCTCGATGCCGCCGACGTACTGGTCGACCGGCATCCAGTCGTTGGCCCGCTCGACGTCGAACGGCGCGTCGTCGAGCCCCGGCGAGACGTACCGCAGGAAGTACCACGAGGAGTCGACGAACGTGTCCATCGTGTCCGTCTCGCGGACGGCGTCGCCGCCGCAGTCCGGACAGGTCGTCCGCTTCCACTCCTCGGCGGCGTCCAGCGGGTTGCCGGTGGTGTTGACGAACTCGGGCAGTTCGACGGGTAGCTCCTCCTCGGGCACCAGCACCGGCCCGCAGTCGTCGCAGTGGACGACCGGAATCGGCGTTCCCCAGTAGCGCTGGCGGGAGATTCCCCAGTCGCGCAGCCGGTACTGCGTGGTGAACTCGGCGGCGTCGGCGTCCTCGGTGATGCGCTCGCGGGCGGTCTCGCTGTCGAGGCCGCTGTACTCGCCGGAGTCGACGAGCACGCCGTCCTCGGTGTAGGCCGACTCGCTCACGTCCGGCGCGGTCGGCTCTCCCGCCTCGGATTCGGGGGCGACGACGGGACGGATCTCGACGCCCATCTTCTCGGCGAACGCGTGGTCGCGGTCGTCGTGGCCGGGGACGCCCATCAGCGCGCCGGTGCCGACGTCCGACAGCACGAAGTCGGCGACGAAGACGGGGAGCTCCTCGCCCGTCACGGGGTTCGTCGCGGTGAGGCCGGTCTCGACGCCGTTCGGTTCGTCGCCCTCGGGGTCGGCCTCCTCCTCGACGAACCGGCGGACGGCGGCGTCCTCGGCGACCAGTTCCTGCGAGATGGGGTGGTCGGGTGCCAGCGCGAAGAACGTCGCGCCGAAGACGGTGTCCGCGCGGGTGGTGAACGCCTCGACGGGGCCGTGGCCTCCGACCTCGAACGTGAGGCGGGTGCCGTGCTGGCGGCCGATCCAGTTGCGCTGCATCTGACGGACGGAGGCGGGCCAGCCGTCGAGTTCGTCGATGTCGTCGAGCAGTTCGTCGGCGTACTCGGTGATCTTCAGGAACCACTGGGCCAGTTCGCGCTGCTCGACGGGCGTGCCGCAGCGCCAGCAGAGTTCGGCCTCACCCTCGACCTGCTCGTCGGCGAGCACCGTCTCGCAGGAGGGGCACCAGTTCACCTCGGCGTCGCGCCGCTCGACGAGCCCCGCCTCGTGGAACCGGCCGAACAGCCACTGGTTCCACCGATAGTACTCGGGTTCGCAGGTGGTGACCTCCCGCTGCCAGTCGTAGCCGAACCCCATCGACTCCATCTGTCCGCGCATCGTCGCGATGCAGTCGAGCGTCCAGTCGCGGGGGTTCGTGTCCCGTTCCTTGGCGGCGTTCTCGGCCGGCAATCCGAACGCATCCCACCCCATCGGGTGGAGCACGTCGTCGCCGCGCATGCGCCGGTACCGGGCGTAGGCGTCGGTGATGGTGTAGTTCCGAACGTGGCCCATGTGGAGTTTCCCCGAGGGGTAGGGGTACATCCCCAGGACGTACGTCGGGTCCTCGGCGTCGTCGGCGGTGTGGAACACGCCCGCCTCGGCCCACGCCTCCTGCCACCGTTGCTCGATCTTCGCGTGGTCGTAGTTGTCTTGCGTTTGCATCGAAAATCCCGCGTTGCTGAAACAGTAGTGCCGTCGAACTTCTATAGGTTGCTATCTGACAGCGAGCGCGAAACGCTCGCGCCGCGTACGCCGACAATCGGGCCGAATCGAGTTTCTTCACGCGTCCGTCGTCAACCGAGCGGCGACGCCGACCATTGCCGCGCCGAGGACGCCGAGCGCGCCCGAGACGGCGAACGCGGGCGCGTAACTCGCGAACACGTCGTAGGCGAGTCCCGCCGACGGCGGGGCCAAGAGCCCCGAGATGGCGAACGAGACGGAGACGAGACCGAAGACGACGTTGATGTTCTCCGCACCGAACAGGTCCGCGGTGAGCGGCGACAGCAGCGCGCCGTTACCGCCGTAGGCGGTCCCGTACACCAGCGCGAAGGCGAACACCGCCGCCGCGGACTCCGTCGCTGCTAACACGACGGTCGACAGGCCCATCGTCGCCGAACAGGCGACGAACACCCGCGTCCGGCCGAGTCTGTCGGCGACGCCGCCGATGCCGAGGCGGGCGACGCTCGTCGCCGCGCCGACGAGGGTGAGCCCCAAGACGCCGACGCCGCGGCCGAGTCCCGCGTCGGCCGTGTAGACGACGAGGTGCGCGAAGACGACGTACAGCGACGCGTAGATGAACACCCACCCGAACAGCACGAGCAGGAACGCCGGCGTGCGCGCGACGGCGACCGTCTCGCGGAACTGGGTCCGCCACGGCATCGTCTCGCGCTCTACGGGCGCGCCACCGTCGAACTCCACGTCGGCGTTCACGTCGAGGCGGCGCGGACTGTCGGCGACGAGCGCGGCGGCGACGGCGAGCATCGCCAGCGCGGCGAGGAGAAACGCGCCGTAGGTCCAGCGCCACCCGACGGCGACGATGAGCGCCGAAGCCGCGGGCGTGGCGACCAACATCCCGACGCCCGTGCCCGAACTGGCGAGGCCGCCGGCGAACCCCCGGCGGCGCTCGAACCACCGCGGAACCGTCGCGAAGGCGACGACGTAGACGACGCTCAGACCGAGCGAGGTGACGACGCCGTAGAACAGGAGCACCTGCAGAAACGACGTGCTCAGCGCCAAACCACCCAACCCGACGGCGAGAAAGCCCATCGAGGCCAACAGCAGCGGCCGCGTCCCGTGGCGGTCGACGAACCCGCCGACGACGGCCGCGCCGACGTACATCACGAACGTCTGGACGCCGAAGATGAGCGACGTTTCGCCCCGCGACCGGCCGAACTCGACGAGCATCCGGTCGAAGAACACGCCGAAGGAGTACGAGACACCGAAGACGACCGTCGCGCCGAGAAAGCACGCGAAGGCGACGAACCAGCCGTAGTAGACGTTCGAACGCTTCACCCACGAGTACACGGGGTCACACCTCCGGACGCGCGGAGCGTTCGCGGTGGCCGCACGGTGCGCTCGCCTCCATCGTCACCGGTTGTCGCCGCCACGGCGGTCGTCGCCGTCCGCTTCGCCCTTCTCACCCGGTGCGCGCGGGAGGTCGGCGTCGCCGTACTCGTCGCGCAACCGCTTCTTGTCGAACTTCCCGGTCGCGGTCTTCGGGACCTCTTCGACGAACACGACGTTGTCGGGGAGCCACCACCGCGGGTAACGTTCTCCGAGAAACGCGAGCACGTCGTCGGCCGAGAGCGTCGCCCCCGGTTTCGGCTGGATACAGGCGACCGGTCGCTCCTGCCAGCGCTCGTGCGGCACGCCGATGACGGCGGCTTCGAGCACGTCGTCGTGTTCCATCAGCGCGTTCTCCAGTTCGATGCTCGAAATCCACTCGCCGCCGCTCTTGATGACGTCCTTCGCCCGGTCGACGAGTTCGAGGTAGCCGTCCTCGTCGACGACGGCGATGTCGCCCGTCTTCAACCAGCCGTCTTCGAAGCTTCCTCGGTTGGCCTCCGGCCGGTTGTAGTACTCGGAGACGACCGTCGGCCCGCGGACGTACAGTTCGCCGGCGGACTCGCCGTCCCACGGCACCTCCTCGCCGCCGTCGTCGACGAGTTTCATCTCCATCCCCGGCGAGAGCAGTCCCTGCTTGGCTCGCTTCTCGAAGCGTTCCTCTCGGTTCCACTCGCGCATCCCCGATTTGGGCCGCGAGACGCTGCCGATGCTCATCGTCTCGGTCATCCCCCACGCGTGTTCGATGGTGACGTCGTGTTCGTCCTCGAAGCGGCGCATGACGGCGCTCGGGGCGGCGCTGCCGCCGACGACGATGCGTTCGAGGCTGCTGACGTCGACGTCGTGGTCGTCGAGGTAGTCGAGCAGATTTATCCAGACGGTCGGCACCCCGGCGGTGAGCGTCACGCCCTCCTCTTCGATGAGTCGCGCGAGCGTCTCGGCGTCCGGCGAGGGACCGGGATACACCTGTTTCGCGCCCGCCATCGCCGCCGAGAACGGTAGTTCCCAGGAGTTGACGTGGTACATCGGCACGACGTGCATCACCACGTCGCTCTCGTCGACGCCGAGCGCCGACGGCGTCGCCACCATCATCGAGTGGCTGTAGATCATCTTCTGGGTGTACTCGACGCCCTTCGGCTTCCCGGTCGTCCCGGAGGTGTAGCACATCCCGGCGGGTTGGTCCTCCGAGAGGTCGGGCCACTCCATCGGCTCGGCGTCGGCCACGAGCTCCTCGTAGGCGGTGACGCAGTCGAGCTCCGTCTCCGGGACGTGGTCGTCCAGAACGACGACCTCGCGGACGCCGTCGAAGCGGTCCCACAGTCGCTCGACGGTCTCGAACGGCTCGCCGGGGTCGACGAGCAGCACCTCGTCGCCGGCGTCCTCGACGATGTACTCGACGTGGTCGTCGGGGAGGACGGCGTTGACGGTGTGTAGCTGCGCGCCCATCAGCGGGATGGCGAAGTACGCCTCGTAGTGCCGGTGGGTGTTCCACCCGACCGTGCCGACGCGGTCACCCGATTCGACGCCCAGCGACGACAGCGCCCCGGCGAGTTTTCGCGCCCGCTCGCCGAACTCGCGGTAGGTGTAGCGGGTCATCCCGTCCGGGCCCCGCGAGACGACTTCCTTCTCGGGAAAGAGCCTCGTCGCGCGCCAGAAGAACGGGCGAAGGGTCAGCTCCGTGGATGACATCATCTACCGTGACAGACGGTAGGCACCCCCATTAGTTCTGCCGACACCGGTAGCGTTCGTCGCCCTCCGTTCGTCCGTCTCTCGTCGTCTCTTTCGACGCGCCTGCCGGAGGGTTCATCGCGGTGACCCGCCAACCTATCGAGCGTGAACGACGACCCAAACGGCGACACGAACGACTGGCGGGCCGTGTTCTGGGATATCGGAGGAGTGCTCCTCGACGTCGGCTCGGCGCGCGAATCGCATCGACGCTTCGTCGAGGCGCTCGACGAAACCCACGGCCTCCCGACGTCCGTCGACGTGGCGCTGGAGACGTGGCGAACCGAAGTCGGACGCCACTTCCAGGAACGCGCGGGGACCGAGTTCCGGTCCTCGCGCGCGGCATACGGCCGCGCCGTCGACGCCGTCGTCGGCGACTCGGTCCCGTCAGACGAGTGGCTTCCCGCGTTCGAGCGCGTCCAGCGAGAGACGCTCCGGCCGAATCCGGGGGCGGTCGAGACGGTCGAACGGCTCGCCGAAACCGACCGCCACGTCGGCGTCGTCAGCGACATCGACACCGCCGAGGCGCGGCTCATTTTCGATATCTTCGGGCTCGCGGACGCCTTCGACTCGGTGACGACCTCCGAGTCAGTCGGCCGGACGAAACCCGACTCGGCGATGTTCGAGGCGGCGCTCGCGGCCGCGGACGCCCCGCCTGAGACGGCGCTGATGGTCGGCGACCGCTACGAACACGACATGCGGGGCGCGGCCGACGCCGGGCTGTCGACCGTCGCCTACGGTGCCGACGGCGGCCCCGCAGTCGACTACCGCGTCGACGACTTGCGGGAGATTCTCGATATCGTCGGCATCGAGCGCTGAGTGCCGCCGTCATTACGGAGTAACACCGTCGTTACGGACTGACGCCGCCGTTACGGACTGACGCTTCGATTCATTCGCGCTACCAACTCATCCGCGCTACCGACTCGTCTGCCGCCGGCGGAGCGTTTTAGGCGGTCGTTCGTCAACTGCTACCGATGACCAACGAGCGGAGTTACGAGGAGCGACTCGTCGACGAACGACGGCTCCGAACGTACCTCGCGTCCGAACTCGGCGACGCGGGGACGTTTTCGGTCGAGTGGCACCGGGAGGGACACTCCAACGAGACGCTGTTCGTCACGTGGGGCGGCCGCGACCTCGTGCTGCGACGGCCGCCGCCGGGCGAAACCGCCGACACGGCGCACGACGTGGGCCGGGAGTATCGCGTGATGGACGCGCTGCAGGACACCGACGTCCCCGTCCCGCCGACGGTGCTGCACTGCGAGGACGAGTCGGTCGTCGGCAGCGAGTTCTACCTCATGGAGCGCGTCGACGGCGACGTGGTCCGACTCGACGAACCCGAGCGCTTTGCGACCCCGGAGCGGCGGGCGGAACTCGGCTGCGAACTCGTCGACTCGCTTTCGGCGATTCACTCGCTCGACTTCGAGTCCGTCGGACTCGGCGGGTTCGGCCGCCCCGAGGGCTACCTCGAACGACAGGTCGACCGTTGGGAGAAGCAGATGGCGTGGGCCGCCGGTCGGACCGAGCGCCCGGAGGGGCTTTCCGGCCGCGAGGAGGTGGAGTCGTGGCTCGAAGCCAACGTGCCCGAATCGCCCGAGAAGACGCTCGTTCACGGCGACTACAAACTCGACAACGTCATCCTCGCGCCGGGGACGCCGCCGGAACTCGCCGCCGTCGTCGACTGGGAGCTCTGCACGCTCGGCGCGCCCCTGTCGGATTTAGGTTGGATGCTCCTGTTCTGGCACGACGACCCCGACGCGGAACCGCCGATTCCCGAGCTGATGCCGTCGTTCACGGCGCGAGAGGGCTATCCGACCCGCCGCGAACTCGCCGCGCGCTACGAGGAACGCTCAGGCGTCGCCGTCGAGCACTCGACGTTCTACCTGGCGCTGGCGACGTACAAACTGGCGGCGGTCTGCGAGATGTTCTACGCGCGCCACCTCGCCGGTGACAGCGACGACCCGCTGTACGCCGCCATGGACGAGGGGACGCCGAAACTCGTCGCGTACGCCCGCGACGTTATCGACGGGTCGCAGGGGTGGTGAGCGAATGAACCCGACGGAGACGCTGCACTTCGAGGAGTTAGCCGTCGGCGACGCGTTCGAGACGGGCGGTCGAACCGTGACCCGTGCCGAGATCATCGCGTTCGCCGACCGATACGACCCCCAACCGTTCCACGTCGACGCCGAGGCCGTCGAGGAATCGGTGTTCGACGACCTGGTCGCCAGCGGGTTGCACACGATAGCGCTCGCCAACCGTCTCGTCACCGACGACTTCTACGCGCGCACGTCCGTGATGGGCGGCACCGGCATCGAGGAGGCGAACTTCCTCGCGCCGGTCCGCGCCGGCGACACGCTCTCGGTTCGCGTCGAAATCGTCGGCAAACGGGCGTCGGCGTCGAAGCCCGACCGCGGCCTCGTCACCGTCGAACAGACCGTCTCGAATCAAGCGGACGAAACCGTGTTGACGCTGCGAATCACGAGTTTCTTTCGGCGACGGTCGGCGGACGAACGTTGAGGCGCCGCCTACTTCCCTTCCGGCCGGCTTCGGATGTACTCCAGCGTCTCGCAGACGAGCACCGTCCGCCCGTCGTCGGTCGTCACTTCGTCGCGGAACGCGACGATGCCGCCCGGTGACTTGTCGCGCTTGTCGACGATTTCCCGGTTCACGGAGACGGTGTCGCCGACGAACGTCGGCGCGGGAATCCGCATCGAGTCGAGGCCGTAGTAACAGACGTTCGACGCCTCGTTTCGGAAGTCGCTCGTGATGAGCCCCTCCATCACCGAGTACGTCAGCGGCGCGTGAACCGGTCGCTCGCCGAACTCGGTGTCGGCGGCGTAGGCGGCGTTCATCTGCAGTTCGTTCATGTCGCCGGTGTTGCCGGCGTGGGTGACGAGGTGCGTCTCCGTGATGGTGCGCCCGCGGGTCTCGAAGGTGTCGCCGACCGAGAGGTCGTCGTAGTAGCGAACCGGTCCTGACATCGGTCCGTGGTACGAGAACACACCTCATAACTGCTCCCCCGGGCGAAGCTTTATGCACGATTTGTGCTAGCGGATAGCATGAATCTCGCACGCGCGCTGGAGCGGACGGCGCGACACCACCCCGACGCCGTCGCGCTGTCGGGGCGAGGCGTCGACGGTGAACGTAGCTACGAGGAGCTAGCCGTCCGAGTCCGGCGACTTTCGAGTGGATTCGCCGAACTGGGCGTCGAACGCGGCGACCGGGTCGCACTGCTGACGAAGAACCACGCCGCGTTCGTCGAGACGTCGTTCGCGCTCTACCGGCTCGGCGCGAGCAAAGTGCCCCTGAACTCGATGCTCACCCCCCGAGAGCACGACATGCTCGTCGACGACGCGGGCGCGGACGTGCTGGTCACGGAGACGTCGTTCGCCGACCACTGCGGGACGATGGAGTCGTCGCTACGTGCGACGGTCGTTGTCGACGGCGAAGACGAGGCCCTCCACGAGTCGTGGGACGGGAACGTCCGGTCGTACGACTCGCTTCTGGACGCCGACCCGACCGACCGGCCCGCGGACGTGTCGCTCGACCATCCCTGCGCGGTGATGTACACCTCCGGAACGACCGGCCGGCCGAAGGGCGTCCTGCACACCCACGGGACGTGGCTCTCGACGGCGCTCGGGCTGAGGGACGCGCTCGACCAGCGGGCGGGCGAGGTGACGCTGCACGCCGCGCCGCTGACGCACGGTTCGGGCTTTCTGGTCGAATCCACGGTGTTGTCGGCCGGGACGAACCACCTCGAAGACGGATTCGCCCCCGACCGATTCCTCGGCGCGGTCGAGTCCCGGGGCGTCAACACCGTCTTTCTCGCGCCGACGATGGTGTACAAACTCCTCGACGAGTACGACGGCGACCGCGACACGAGTTCGCTGAAGAACGTCTACTACGCGGGGTCGCCGATGAGCGCCGCGCGACTCGCCGAGGGGATGGACCGCCTCGGCGACGTGTTCGTCCAGTCGTACGGACAGATGGAGTGTCCGATGTTGGTGACGCTGCTCGACCACGAGGACCATCGTCGGGCGCTCGAAGGTGACGGGGAGCGACTCGCCTCGGCCGGACGCGAGGTCGACATCGCGCACGTCCGCATCGTCGACGACGACGGCCGAGACGTCCGACCCGGCGAACCCGGCGAAGTGGTGGTGACGGGGCCGCACGTCACCCCGGGCTATCTGAACCTCCCGGAGAAGACCGAGGCGGCGTTCTCGGACGGCTGGCTCCGCACCGGTGACATCGGCCGCGTCGACGACGAGGGCTACCTCTACATCATGGACCGCAAGAAGGACATGATAATCACCGGCGGGATGAACGTCTACCCCCGAGAGGTCGAGGAGGTCGTCATCGGTCACGAGGCCGTCTCGAACGCCGCGGTCATCGGCGTCCCCGACGACTACTGGGGCGAGAAGGTGACGGCCGTCGTCGAACCGCGGCCGGGGGCCGATACCGACGACGAAACGCTCGCCGCGGAGGTCGAAGCGCGCTGCGCGGAGTCGCTGGCGGCGTACAAGAAACCCAAGTCGGTCGAAATCGTCGACGAACTCCCGCGGAGTTCCTACGGGAAGGTGCTCAAGACGGAACTGCGCGAGGAGTACTGGGAGGGCGAGGAACGACGCATCTGAGCGACTCGGTTCGACTTCGTCACTCCGCCCTCACCACGCCGCTTCGAGGATATCGACGATATCCGACTCGGTGACCCGCTTCGGGTTGTTCGCCATCGCCGAGTCGTGCGCCGCGATCTTCGCCATCGCCTCGAAGTCGTCCCGGTCGACGCCCACGTCGCGCAGGCGGTACGGGACGCCTATCTCCTCCTGCAGGTCCCGAACCACGTCGCACATCGCCTCCAGCGTCGCCTCGCCGGTCGCCGAATCGCCCTCGACTTCGACCCCGAGCGCGCGTGCGAGGCGCGCCATCCGCTCGGGCACCGCGTCGTACGTGAAGCGGATGCCGTGCGGCAGGAGGATACTGTTGCCGTCGCCGTGCGAGACGGGGTGGCGAGCGCAGAGCGGGTGGTTGATGCCGTGGTTGATGCTGATACCGCCGACGATGCCGAGACCGCTGAGGCCGGCCCCCAGTTGGGCGTCGACGAGCGCGTCGGCGTCGCCGTCGTTGACCGCGGCGGGGAGGTTCGTCACGAGCAGGTCGATGGCTTTCTCGGCGGTCGCCTGGTAGAACGGGTTCTCGGCGTGGCCGTCGGAGTAGAGAATCTCCACCGCGTGGTCGAGCGCGTTCATCCCCGTGCTGGCGACGGTGGCGGGCGGCGTCGTCGCCGTTGCCGCCGAGTCGTAGATGCACGCTCGCGGTCGAATCTTCTCGTCGAGAATTACGGCTTTGTCCCCCGCCTCCTCGTCGGTGACGCCGAAGATGTTCGACACCTCGGCGGCCGACAGCGTCGTCGACACCGCGAAGACGGGCGCCTTCGTCGCCGGGAGCTCCGGAACGTGCGACTCCCCCTCTTCCGTCGTCTGCGTCTTCATCTCGTGGAGGTCGCGGTCGTTATCGGCCGCGAAGACGGAGATCGCCTTCGCCGTGTCGCTGGCGCTGCCGCCGCCGACGCTCACGAGGCCGTCGGCGTCGTGGTCGCGGAACACCTCGACACCCGCCTCCACGGTTCGGAGCGGCGTGTCGCCTCGCGCACCGGTGTAGGTGTAGACGTGACGCTCGCCGAGGGCGTCCTCGACTGCGCCCATCAGTTCCTCGTTCGCGCCGACGTGCTCGCCGCAGACGACCATCGCCCGTTCGACCCCCGCCTCCGGTAAGAGGTCGTCCAGCCGTCCGATGGCGTTCTCGCCCCAGACGAACCGAGCGGCCTCGTACCGGTGTTCGCGCACCATACGACTCCCGGACGCCGAACCGTGATAAATGTTGACTGGTGACTTGATCGCGCGCTAAGACAAATGTTCACGAATAACAACCTACATGTGGTGGATGGACGTACCCCCGACCACGAATGCGCATCGAAGCACTGCTCGAAAGCCGGGTGGAGAAGACGCCGGAGAAGCCGTTTCTGACGTTTCCCGACGAGCGCTACAGCTACGAGGAGACGGCCGAGGAGTCGAAGCGCTACGCGAACGCGCTGTCGTCGCTCGGCGTCGAGGCGGGCGACGCGGTCGGCCTCTTTCTGCCGAACTGCCCCGAGTTCCTGTTTCTCATGTTCGCGAACGGCTACCTCGACGGCATCACCGCGCCGTCGAACCCCGAGTACAAACCCGACGAACTGCGTCACTCGCTGGAGCTCTCGCGGCCCGAGTTGCTCGTTACGACACCCGAGCTGCTCGAAGTCGCCGAGGAAGCCGTTGAGGGCACCTCGGTCGAGCGAATCCTGACGACCGAGGCCGTCGACGACTACGAGTCGCTGCCGGCGCTTTCGGCCGACGAGTCGACCGAGGTCGGCTCCCACGACGGCGACGAGAGCTCGGTCGGCCTCCACATGTACACCTCGGGGACGACGGGGCCGCCGAAGGCCGTCGAGTGCCAGCACGAGAACTGGACGCTGAGCGCCGTCGACTTCCAGAAGCGGATGGGCTTCACCCACGAGGACACGCTGTTCACCGCGCTGCCGCTGTTTCACGCCAACGCCCAGATTTACTCGACGCTCGGCGCGGCGGCGGCGGGCGCGGAGGTGGTCATCTACGAGCGGTTCTCCTCCTCGCGCTGGTGGGACTGGTGCCGCGAGCACGGCGTCACCGAGTTCAACGCCATGGGGAGCATGCTGAAGATGCTCGACAACGTCGCCGAGTCGCCCGACGACGCGGACAACCCGGTCGAACTCGTCTTCTCGGCGGGGACGCCGCCGGAACTCATCGAACCGTTCGAGGAGCGCTTCGGCCTGCGCGTCGTCGAGGGCTACTCGCTCACCGAGGACCCGCTTCTGATGCTCAACCCGACCGACCCCGAGAAACGTCGCATCGGGAGCATCGGGCTCCCGCCGGCGGAGAAGCGAATCAAGGTCGTCGACGACGACGGCGACCCCGTCCCGACCGGCGAGAAGGGCGAGATAATCCAGCACTGCCCGGCGCTGATGGCCGGTTACCACCGCCAACCCGACAAGACGGCCGAGGCCGTCCACGACGGCTGGTTCTACACGGGCGACTACGGCAAACTCGACGAGGACGGCTTCGTCTACTTCCTCGACCGCAAGAAGGACATCGTCCGGCGAGCGGGCGAGAACATCTCCTCGTACGAGGTCGAAGGGGTGATAAAGGCGCTCGACGCCGTCGACGAGGTGGCGGTCATCCCGAGTCCCGACGAGTTCTACACGGAGGTCGTGAAGGCGCTCGTCAGCGTCAAGGAGGGCCACCAGTTGACGGAGGAGGAGGTCGTCGAGACGTGCCGCGACCAACTCGCCTCGTTCAAAATCCCTCGATATATCGAGTTCGTCGAGGAGTTCCCCTACACGCCGACCGGGAAGATACAGAAACAGAAGCTCCGGACGCGGGAGAAGGAGGAGAGCGTGAACCACTGGGACCGCGAATCCGAGCCAGCGTCCGATTCGGACGCCACCTCCGAGGAGGTGAGCCGATGAACGCCCTCGACCAGTTCGACCTCACCGGTCGCGTCGCCGTCGTCACCGGGGGCACGCGCGGCATCGGCCTCGCCATCGCCGAAGGACTCGCCTCCGCCGGCGCGACGGTCGTTCCGACCTCCAGAACCGAGTCGGACGTCGAAGCGGCAGCCGAGCGAATCGAGTCCTACGGCGCCGAGAGCCTCGTCGCCCCGACGGACGTGACCGACGACGAGGACATCAGAGCGCTGTTCGAGCGGACGGCCGACGCGTTCGGCGGCGTCGACGTCGTCGTCAACAACGCGGGCGTCAACCCCGCCGCGGCGCTCGGCCGACCGGAGGACGTCGACCCCGACGGCTACGACTTCGTTTTGGACGTGAACCTCCGCGGGGCGTTCCGCTGCGCGCAGGAATCCGCGAAGTACCTCGCCGAGAGCGACGGCGGGTCGCTCGTCAACGTCGCCAGCGTCGGCGGCGTCGTCGGCCTCCCGCGGCAGCACCCCTACGTCGCCTCGAAACACGGCCTCGTCGGCGTCACGAAGAGCATCGCGCTCGACTGGGCTCCCGACGTGCGCGCGAACGTCGTCGCACCGGGGTACGTCGCCACCGACCTCACGGCGGAGGTGCGCGAGAACGACACGCTCAGGCAGTCCATCGTCGACCGGACGCCGCTGGACCGTTTCGCCGACCCCGAAGAACTCGCGGGGCCGGTCGTCTTCCTCGCGAGCGACGCCGCCAGCTACGTCACCGGCGCCTGTCTCGCCGTCGACGGCGGGTGGACCGCCCGGTAACGGCGACCCGTTCGAGTCCGACGAGCCGTCTGATGCCGACGAGCCGTCTGATGCCGACGGACCGCCAACGCTGGCGAACCGTCAGACACGCCCGATAACGCCCCAAGGCGCGCGTTCCGCGCCCTCCAGCGGCAAATCGCCGCGGTGAGAGAACTTTTAGCACAGAACGCGCATGAACGATTATGGAGTACGACGATTCCGAACGGGCGGAGGCGGTCGCGGCACGCGTTCGCGAGTTCGTGGACGAGACGGTGATTCCCGTCGAGCGCGACCTGCTGGGCGACGGGCCGATAGGCGAGGACCGACTGGCCGACCTGCGGGACGAAGCCCGCGAGCGCGACGTTTACGCGCCGCAGATTTCGACCGAGTACGGCGGGATGGGGATGCAGTTCCGCGACGTGCTCCCGGCGTTCGAGGAGGCCGGGCGGAGCCTGTTGGCCGCGCCCGCCATTCGCGTCGACGCCCCCGACGAGGGCAACATGCACACCTTCGAACTCGTCGCCACCGAGGAGCAGAAAGAGGAGTGGCTCCGCCCGCTCGTCGCCGGAGAGATTCGCTCCGGCTTCTGCATGACCGAGCCGATGCAGGGCGGCGGGTCGGACCCGAAGATGCTCAAGACCGAGGCGAGAAAGGAGGGCGACGAGTGGGTCATAAACGGCCACAAGTGGTGGACGACGAACGGACTGGAGGCCGACATCCTGCTCGTGATGGCCCGCACGGATTTCGACGCCCATCCTTACAGCGGCTGTTCTATCATCCTCGTCCCCGCCGACACGCCCGGCGTCGAGGTCGAGCGCGGCATCCCGCACATGGCCGACGGACTGCTCGGGACGAGCCACGCCGAAATCAAGTTCGACGACGTCCGCGTCCCCGTCGAGAACCTCATGGGCGAGGAGAACGAGGGCTTCTCCATCGCCCAGCAGCGTCTCGGTCCCGCGCGACTCACCCACTGCATGCGCTACTCGGGGATGGCCCAGCGCGCGCTCGACGTGGCGAAGGCGTACACCAGCGAGCGCGAGGCGTTCGGCTCGCCCGTCGCCGAGAAACAGGGAATCCGCTTTTCGGTGGCCGAGGCCGAGACCGAACTCCACGCGGCGCGCTGCATGGTCCGCCACGCCGCCGACCGCATCACCGCGGGCGACGAGGCCAGAATCGAGGTGTCGATGAGCAAGCTCTACACGTCGAACGTCGTTCAGGAGGCCATCGACACGGCGATGCAGATGTGCGGCGCGAACGCCGTCGGCGAGGACCTCCCGCTCGCGGACTTCTACCAGAACGTCCGGCAGTTCCGCTTCGTCGACGGCGCGGACGAGGTGCACAAGCGCGTCATCGCCCGCGACGCCTTCTCCGAAATCGACGACTCCGAGCTGGAGAACGTCACGCGGTACGAGGAGTAGCGGATGCCGACCTCGCTCGGACTGCTGCTCCCGGACGTCGCCGCCGAGTCACCCGCCTCGGTCGCCGAGCGGGCGGAGGAACTCGGCTACGACGCCGTCTGGGTGAGCGAACTCTGGGGCACCGACGCGTTCGTCCAACTCGCGGAACTCGCGATGCGCACCGAGACGGTCGGCCTCGGCACGGCCATCGTCAACGTGTTCTCGCGGTCGCCGGCGGTCATCGCGATGGCTGCCGCGTCGGTCGAGCGACTCGCACCCGGGAGAGTGACCCTCGGCGTCGGCGCGAGCACGCCGAAAGCCGTCGAAGACCTCCACGGGACGAGTTACGACCAGCCAGTCCGCCGCATCCACGAGACGGTCGAACTCGTCAAAGCCTACCTGAGCGACGCCGACGCCGTCGACTACGACGGCGAACTGTTCGAGGTGGCTGACTTCCCCGGCCTCGACGCCGACGTGCCGGTGTACAACGCGGCGCTCGGCCCGGCGAACAGACGGGCGACCGGCCGCGTCTGCGACGGCTGGATTCCGCACAACATCCCGTTCGAGGGTCTCTCGGAGGCGTTCGATGTCGTCGCCGACGCGGCGCGCGAGGCCGGACGTGACCCGGAAAACATCGCCGTCGCGCCGTACGTTCCGGCGGCGGTCTCCGAGGACGAAACCGACGCGTACGACGCCGTCCGCGGTCACCTCGCCTACTACGTCGGCAGCGGCGAGGGCTATCGACGCGCCGTCGCCACCGCGTTCCCCGAGGAGGCCGACCGAGTGGCCGAGGCGTGGCGGAGCGGCGACCGCGCCGCGGCGAGCGACGCCGTTACCGACGAGATGGTCCGCGCGCTCGGCGTCGCCGGAACGCCCGACGCGGCCCGAGGGCGATTAGAGACGATTCTCGACCTCGACGTGCTCGACCGACCGATGGTCACCGTCCCGCGACAGGCAGACGACGACCTGACGCTTCGGACGATAGAGGCGTTGGCACCCGCGAGTCGCTGACGCGCTCACTCACGGGTCGCTGACGCCCTCATCCGCGAGTCGCTGACGCGCTCACTCACGGGTCGCTGACGCCCTCATCCGCGAGTCGCTGACGCGCTCACTCACGAGTCGCTGACGCCCTCACCCGCGAGTCGCTGACGCACTCGCTCCCGCGTTTTCCGGAACCGCACGAACTATCCGGTACTGTGCGGGTTGTCACCACATGACTAAACACGTCAGCTACGAGTTCGCCGACGGCGTGAGCACGGTTCGTCTCGACCGCCCCGAGAAACTGAACGCGATGACGCTGGAGATGTGGGACGCCGTCGCCGACGGAGTGCGGCGCGCCGACGACGACGGTGCTCGCGCAATCGTCCTCACCGGAAGCGGGCGCGTGTTCTGCGCGGGCGACGACATCGGGTCGCTCGCCGACATCGAGAACCCCCGGGACGCCCGCGAACTCGCCGACACCGTCCTCGGCTGTTTCGGCGCTATCGAACGCTCGCCGGTGCCGGTCGTCGCGAAGGCGAACGGGTCGGCCTACGGCGGCGGGTTCGAACTCCTGATGTCGGCAGACCTCACGGTCGCCCCGCGCGACGCCGTCTTCGCACTCCCGGAGACGCGTATCGGGGCGTACCCGTTCTACGGCGCGAAGCGACTCGCCCGCCTCGTGGGTCGACAGCGCGCGGCCGACCTCGCGCTGACGGGTCGGGAACTCGGTGCCGAGGAGGCCGTCGAGTGGGGGCTGTTCGCCAGAGCCGTCGACGACGGCGAGGTCGACGACGCCGTCTCGGATATCGTCGCGACGCTCGGGCGCTCCTCGCCCGCGTCGCTGGAGACGACGAAGACGTGGCTCAACGCGTCGCTGCGCTTTGCCGGCGAGGACGAGGCGATGCGGAACGGACTCGGCTACCTCTTCTCGGGGCCGGACGCCCGCGAGGGGGCGCTGTCGTTTCTCGAAGGCCGAGACCCCGACTTCGCCGAGTGAGGCGGTACCTCGCCTCGACACCGAAGTTTATGCCCTCCTGTTCGAATCGCCATGGTATGAGCACACAACGCACGGAGGGGCGACCGAATCCGACCGACTCGGCTAACTCGACCGACTCGGCCGACTCGACCGACTCGACCGACTCGACCGACGCGACCGACGTGACCGATTTGGCCGACGGGAGTGGACGGCCATGACGACGTACGAGGAACTCGGCGCGTCCTTCTCGTGGGGCGAGGTCTGGGCGGGGTTCGACTGGAACGCCCCCGACCGATTCAACGTCGCCCACGAGACGGTCTGTCGGCACGTCGGCTCCGGCCCGGCGCTCTACTGGGAGGGTGCTGCCGAGGGCGAGCGCGAGACGCTCACCTACGCCGACCTCGACGAGCGGAGCGCGCGGGTGGCGAACGCCCTCGAATCGCTTGGCGTCGAGCGCGGCGAACCCGTGGCGACGCTCGTTCCTCGCCTCCCGGAGCTCTACCCGACGTTTCTGGGTATCTGGCGGCGCGGCGCAGTGTACGTCCCGCTGTTCACGGCGTTCGGCCCGAACGCCATCGAGGTCCGCGCGGCCGACGCGGGCGTGAAGACGGTGTTCACGACGACCGAGTACCGAGAGAAGATAGCGGCCGTCGAGGACGAGGTGGGTATCGAGAACGTCGTCGTCATCGACCGTCGGGGCGACGGACCCGACGGCGATGGCGTCGGCGACAGCGACGTCGATGGCGTCGTCGGCGATGACGGCGAAAGCCTCGACGGCGAGGATATCGAGTACGAGGCGCTCGTCGCCGACCAACCGTCGACGTACGAGACGGCCGAGACGTCCGCCGACGACCTCTGCACGCTGGAGTACACGAGCGGGACGACCGGTCCGCCGAAGGGCTGCGAGCTCACGCATCGAGTACTGGCGGCGCTCTACCCGTATCTGGACTGTTCGATGGCTCTCGGCGACGACGAGACGGTGTGGGGGGCGGCCGACCCCGGGTGGATGTACGGCCTGCTGACGGCGGGCATCGCTCCCGTGAGTATGGGCGTGCCGAACGTGCTCTACGAGGGCGAGTTCGACCCCGAGGCGTGGTACGGGGTGATGGAGCGCTACGACGTGACGAGCCTCGCCACGAGTCCGACGGCGTATCGCGGACTCGTCGCCGCCGGCGACGCCCACGAGTCGTACCACCTCTCGCTGTGGAAGGGCAACAGCGCGGGCGAACCGCTGAACCCGGAGGTGATGCGCTGGTTCGACGAGGAACTCGGCGTCACCGTGTACGACCACTACGGCGTCACCGAGTGCGGGATGGTCGCCGGCAACCATCACGCCTGCGAGATGGACGTGAAGCCGGGGAGCATGGGACGGCCGCTCCCGGGGTTCGACGTCCGGGTCGTCGACCCCGAGACGGGGGCCGAAACCGAGGCCGACGAAGTCGGCGAACTCGCGGTCGCCCGCGGCGAGGCGACGTATTTCGGGGGCTACTGGAACGAACCGCGGAAGACCGCCGAAGCGTGGGTCGAACACGAGGGCGGAGAGCTGTTTCTGACCGGCGACGCCGCCGAACGCGACGGCGACGATTACCTCTGGTTCGTCGGCCGCGCCGACGACGTCATCCTCTCGTCGGGCTACCGCATCGGCCCCTTCGAGGTCGAGAGCACGCTGCTCGAACACGAGGCGGTCGCAGAGGCGGCCGTCGTCGGCGTCCCCGACGAGAAGCGCGGCGAACTCGTGAAGGCGTACGTCGTCACGACCGAGGGGTGGGGCCACGACGACGAGGTGGCCGCCTCGATTCGGGGGTTCGTTCGCGAGCGACTCGCCAAACACGCCTACCCCCGAGAAATCGAGTTCCTCGACGAACTCCCCAAGACATCGAGCGGGAAGATTCGCCGCGTCGAACTCCGCGAAGACGGGGCGTAGCGGTCGACGGCGGTCGTTCCACGAGCCGTCAGGGAACGACGACGAGTTTTCCGAGGAAGCTCTCCTCGCGCACCCGCCTGTGGGCCTCCGCCACCTCGTCGAAGCCGTACTCGCCGGCGACTTCGACGCGCAGGAGACCGTCCGCCAGCAGGCGGTCGACGCGCGCCAGCGGGTCGGCCAGCCGCGGCGCGTTGTACATGCTCATGAGGTGGAACTGCAGTTCCTTCCCCCCGGCGGCGGGGACGTTCGTGAACCCGGCTTCGAGATGTCGGTTGCGGAAGAGGACGATGCGGGCGTACGGCGCGGCGACGTCGCAGTCGAACTGCAGGTAACGTTCGAGCATGTGGTCGACGACGACGTTCGGACCGCCGTCGGTCGCCTCCGCGACCGCCGACTGGAGGTCGTCGCGTTCGTAGTCGAGTACCGTCCGCGCGCCGAGTTCCGAGAGGGCGTCGTGATACCGCTCGCTCGCCGTCGTCACGACGCGAGCGCCCGACGCGGCGGCGATCTGGACGGCCGCGTGACCGACGCCGCCGCTGCCGCCGTGTACGAGACAGTACTCCGCCGGTTCGAGCGCCGCGTGGTCGACGATGGCCCGCCACGCCGTGACGGTCGCGACGCCCGCCGCGCCCGCTTCGACGAACGAGACGCCGTCCGAGAGGTGAGCGATTCGGTCGGTGGGCGCGATGACGTACTCGGCCGTGCTGCCGTAGCGGTCGTTCCCCAACCCGGTTCCGAACACCCGGTCGCCGACGTCGAAGCCCTCGACTCCTGTCCCCACTTCGTCGACGACGCCCGCGAAGTCGACGCCGGGAACCATCGGGAGCGTGAAGGGCTGGTACGACCCGTCGCGGAAGTAGGTGTCGACGGGGTTGACGCCCGCCGCCTTCAGTTCGACTCGAATCTCGCCCTCGCTCGGCGTCGGTTTCTCGACGTCCTCGACGCGGAGCACGTCCGGGTCGCCGTGTTCGTGGTACCGTATGGCACGCATGGGGAGCCATTGGTTCCGGAGGTGAAAAGTTCGACCCCGAGACGGCGATTCGACCCCCGGAGCGTTACGCCGCCCGGAAGTAGAAGACGCCGTCTCGTCTGTCGACGAACTCGACGGGGTCGTCGGGGCCGAGTTCGGGGTTCTCTTCGAGGCGCGCGGTCACTCTCACCGTCTCCTCGCCGCCGACGTCGACGACGGCCACCTCGAACGGCTCCTCTCCCTGCTGGTCGGACCCCGGAACCCGAATCGTCGTCCGCGCGTACACCGTCCCAGTCCCGTCGAGCGGTGCCTCCGCGAACGTCTCGGAGCCGCACTCGCGGCAGATGTACGCCTCGTGTCCGTACAGGTGGCCGCAGTCGGCGCACCGCGTCGCCGGGAACCTCGGGGGCGACTCAGACACGCGACGGCCCTCCGAGGACGGTGACGGTGCTCACCGCACCGCTCCCGCCGAGGTTGTGCGCCAGTCCGACCTCGGCTCCGTCGACCTGGTTCTCGTGTTCGCCGAGCAACTGCAGACACACTTCGTAAATCTGGCCGATGCCGGTCGCACCGACCGGGTGACCCTTCGCGAGCAACCCGCCGCTCGGATTGATGGGGAGTTCGCCGTCGACGGCGGTCCGACCCTCGGCGACGGCGGCCGCGCCCTCGCCCTTCTCGAAGAAGCCGAGGTCCTCTGAGTCGCCGATTTCGGCCGCCGAGAAACAGTCGTGGAGCTCGACGACGTCGACGTCCGAAGGCGAGATGTTCGCCTCGTCGTACGCCTCCTCGGCGGCCAGCGTCGTCGCTTCGAGCGTCGTCAGGTCGTCGTAGCGGTACGCGGCGCTTCGGCCCGTCGCGTGTCCGCTGCCGAGCACCGGTATCGGCGCGTCGGTGTACGAGTCGGCGACGTCCGCCGACGCGAGCACGACCGCGGCGGCCCCGTCGGCGGCGGGACAGCAGTCGTAGAGGCGGAGCGGGTCAGCGACCAGTCGGGAGTCGACGACGTCCTCGACGGTCACCGGCGACCGGAACCGCGCCCGCGGGTTCGACGCGCCGTTTCTCCGATTTTTCACCGAGACGGCGGCGACCTGTTCGCGGGTCGCGCCGTACTCGTGCATGTAGCGGTCGAGCACGAGCCCGTAGAAGCCCGGAAACGTCAACCCCGTCGCGCCGTCGGTGCCGTGGTCGGCGGCGCTTCCGAGCGCGCGGGTGAACTCCGACGTCTCGGCGCTCGTCATCCGCTCGACGCCGGTGACGACGACCACGTCGTGGATACCGGTTCGGATCGCCTGATACGCCTGTCTGAACGCGATACCCGAACTCGCGCACGCGCCCTCGGTCTTCATCGTCGGGACGCCGACGAGACCGACGCTGTCGGCGACCAGCGGCGCGAGCGTCTCCTGTCCTTCGAGCATCCCGGCGACGAAGTTCCCGAGGTAGAGCGCGTCGACGTCCTCCCTGTCGACGTCGCAGGAGCGGAGCGCCCGCCCGACCGCCGTGACGCCGAGTTCGACGATGCCCTCCTCGCGGACGCCGAACTCGGTGGTTCCCGTGCCAACCACACACACATCGTTCATCGGCGGTGTGTCCGTGGCCCCGGTGCTTAAGCGTCACGTCGCCGGAAGGCCGCGGCGGGGACGGCCGGGCCGGAGAACCGGCGATTGCGGCGGAGGACCGACGACCTCGGCGGAAATGGCAAGTACTGACGATACCAGTAACGTATATCAGATAACCTCAATTTTCTGTCGACTGTGATGCGATAACATGGCAAACCATTATGTATGAATTATTCATTCGGGACTGTAGCGTATGGCACTTACTGACCCGGTGAAGCGACTAGGCGAATGGTTTGCAGACATCGCGATGGAGTACGTACCGGACCCGTACGTGCTCGTCATCATTCTCACGCTCATCGCTGCGGTCGGGGCGCTGTTGGTGGGCACCTCGCCGACGGGCGTGATGGACGCGTGGTTCGGCGGCGTCTGGACGTTGCTGGTGTTCATGGCCCAGTTCGCGCTCACGCTGATGGTCGGCGACGCCATCGCGAAGTCGCCCGCGGTGTCGAGGCTCTTACGACGAATCGCCGGGCTCCCGAAATCGCAGTTCTCGGCCGTCGCGCTGACCTCGTTCGTCGCCATGCTCGCCGGTCTCATCTCGTGGGCCATCGGCCTCATCGTCGGCGCGGTCATCGCCCGTCAGGTGGCGTTCCGCGGCAAGGAGAAGGGACTGAAGCTTCACTACCCGCTTCTCATCGCCGCCGGGTACACGGCGCTCATGATCTGGCACTCCGGCATCACCACGTCGAGCGGTCTCATCATGGCCGACCCGGCGGCGATCCCGTCGACGTTCCCCGAGTACGCACAGGGCGGTATCCCGCTCGGTGAGACCATCGGTAGTCTGACCAACATCGTCACCGTCGTGCTCCTGCTCGCGGTCATCCCCCTCGTAATGGGGAGTCTCCACCCGAAAGGTAGCGAGGACATAACCGAACTACCGGAGAACGTCTACGACGAGATCGCGACCGGCCTGCAGACGAAGGACGACGCACCCGACTCCGGCGTCGCCGCCGACGGCGGCGTCGCTACAGGGGAACAGTCGCGCGTTACCGCCGCCGACCGTCTCAACAACTCGCGGTTCCTCGGTCTGATTATCGCGCTGTTCCCGGCGTACTACTTCCTCTCCGACGTCCTTCAGAGCGGTCTCGGTGCCATCAACCTCAACACCATCAACGCGTTCTTCATCTTCTGCGCCATCGTACTGTGGGTGACGCCGAAGCGCATCGTCACGCAGATGGACAAGAGCGTGAAGAACGTCGCCGGCATCCTCTTTCAGTTCCCCTTCTACGCAGGTATCGCTGGACTGCTCACGGGAACCGCACTCGCCGCGGCCATCGCCGGTTTCTTCGCCGACATCGCCACGCCGCTGACGTGGCCGGTGCTCGGCCTCATCAGCGCGGGTATCGTCAACGTGTTCGTCCCCTCCGGCGGCGGTCAGTGGGTCGCACAGGGACCGATTCTCCTCGAGACGACGCGGGAACTCGGCATGCCGCTGTACACCGCCGTCGTCATCGAGATGATGGGCGACCAACTGACGAACATGATTCAGCCGTTCTGGGCGGTTCCGGCGCTCGCACTGGCGCAACTACGCGCCCGCGACATCCTCGGCTACACCACCGTCGCCATGGTCGCCGGGTTCATCATCATGGCCATCACGATGACTCTGTTCCTCGGGATGGGAATCGGCGCGTAGTCGGCGCACAGACGCGTTTTTCGTCCTTTCGGCGCCGCGACTGCCGCCGGTTCGACGAGAACGGCCCGTCGGCCGACCAACGCTTAATCCGGCGGACGTCGTACACTCACTCATGAGTTCCGACGACGAGACGCCGGGGTTGATGACGAAAGCCTACCGGACGGTGACCCCGGGGTACAAGAGTCGCCCAGACACCGAGATGAACGTCATCGGCCTGACGTACGCGCTGCTTCTGGTGATTCTCATCGTCCCGCTGCTCCCGTTCGTGATAATCGTCTGGTTGCTCACGCGGGTGTTCGAACGCATCGACCGGCGCAGAGAAACCGACGAGACGGAAGCGGAGTAACGTGAGACGGCGACGAAGCCCGACCTCCTAACCGACGACTACCCGTCCAGACCCAACAGGTCGAACGGGTAGCCGTTGTCGTTCTCGTCGGCGTGCTCGTAGACGACGTGGGCGGCGGCGACGTCCTGAATCGCCAGTCCGGTCGAGTCGAAGACGGTGATTCCGTCGTCTTCCGTGCGACCCTCCCTCTTGCCGACGACGATCTCGCCGATCTGGCCGTAGATGTCGTCGTCGCCGAGGACGCCCGCGTTGTAGGGGACGTTGATCTCGCCGGAATGGGTCGTCTGCTCGTAGTCGTCGATGACGAGTTTGGCGTCCAGAAGCACCTCGTCGGCGAGTTCGTGTTTCCCCTCGGCGTCGGCGCCCATCGCGTTGATGTGGGTGTGCTCGCCGACGGCCTCGCGGGGGACGATGGGCGATTCGACGGGCGTCACCGTCGAGAGCACGTCGCAGGAGGCGGCCTCCTCGATGCTGCCCGCGCGGATGTCGAACTCGTCTTCGAAGGTGTCGAGGAAGCGCGCGACGCGCTCCTCGTCGAGGTCGGAGACGACGACTTCCTCGATGGGCCGCACTTCGGAAATCGCTCGCAGTTGCGTGTACGACTGGACGCCCGCGCCGACGATACCCATCGAACTCGCCCCTTCGACGGCGAGGTGGTCGGTGGCGACGGCGGCGGCCGCGCCGGTGCGCTGCATCGTCAACTCGGTGCCGTCCATGATGGCGAGCGGGAACGCCGTCTCGGGGTCCGAGTAGATCATCGTCCCCATGACGGTGGGCAGGTCGTGGTCGCCGGGGTTGTCCGTGTGGACGTTCACCCACTTGATGCCGGCGGCGTCCCAGTCGGCGGCCTCCAGATAGGCAGGCATCGACCGGAAGTCGCCGTTGTACTGCGGCAGGTCGATGTACGACTTGGGCGGCATCTGCGCGTCGCCGCGCTCGTAGGCGGCGAAGGCGTCCTCGATGGCTCGGATGAGCTCCGGCATCCGAGCGTTGTGGTGTACGTCCTCGCTGTTGAGGAGCAGCGTCTTCATGCTCGCAAATTTTGCGGAGCGCCTATTTAGTTACTGCTAAGCTTCGGTGGGGTTAGTCGCGGCTACGACTGCGAGGCGTCGGCGACGACGGTTCGTTCGACGGTTTCCAGCGGACTGTACAGGGAGATACGGATTTCGTCGCCGTTCTCGTCGGCGTACTCCGACGTTCGAATCTCGGTCGTCCACGTCTCCTCCATTCCGGCCGGAACGGACAGCGAGAACGGGCCGTACAGCATCTCGTTGACGTTCGGACTCCCGCGAAACGTTCCGTCTACATCGCTCGTGTTCCGGACCGTAACAGACACCTCGAAAGAACCGTCGAGCGACGCTCCCTCGGGTATCTCGACCTCGACGTACTCGAACGTCGGAAGCGGCGTACGAAGCGTTTTGACGAGTTTTTCCGGGAGTTCCCACGTCGCCGTCTCGTTACCTGCGGTCAACGTCAGTCGGAGTCCGTCACCGTCGTACGGTGCGGGGAGGGAGAATCCGATCCACCCTTCCGAACCGTCGGCATCGAGCGACTGATGCGGTTCGCTATCGGGCACGATGGAGTAGCCGGGACGACTCCCGAAATCGGTGTATTCGCTGGTGTGCCCGTCGTCGTCGACGAGGCTGAACCGCGATACTGGGAACTCTGACTCGGTCTCGGCAGTTACCGACGCGAAGACGAATCGCGCTGGGTGGGCGGTGAGAACGTCCATCCAGTCGGTTCGTGTGACGTAGACCGACTCCTGTGTGTCTATCGCTGACACGGTGACGGAAGCGCCGTCGATGTCTGCCGTCTCGCCGACGCGAAGTTCCTGCACCGGCGTTGCACTCTCGGTTTCTTCGTCGGCCGTCGTCAGATTCGACCGAGACTCCGTCTGCCGGTTCTCGTCCGTTTTCCCTTCGTCACTCGAACCAGTCGAACACCCGGAGATCGCGACCAATCCGGCAGCGACGACTGTACGTCTGGAGGGCATAGCCGCCGCTACTCGGAAACCCAGTATATGTTTTGTGTTTGAAAAATTCGAGAGTCGGTCGAACGGCGGTACCACAGGCGGAAGTCGTCCAGTTCACCCACCGCGAGGGCCGTCAGGCCCGAGCGGGCCGAGTCGCAAGCGGAAGTCGCGGAGCGACTGAAGCGAGCGACGAGTGCTTTTGGCCGAGCTTTTACCGAACGAGGGCGGCGTTGCCGCCCGAGTGTAGCGTAAAAGGTCGTGTTACATCGCGCCGCCCATGCCGCCCATACCGCCCATGCCACCCATGCCGCCGGGTGCGCCGCCTTCCTCGTCGTCGTTGCCGCCGGTCGAGAGGTCGCCCGCGGCGATGATGTCGTCTATCTTCAGTACGAGGTTCGCGGCCTCGGTGGCAGACGAGAGCGCCTGCTCTTTGGCGTGAGCGGGTTCGACGATGCCCGCCTCGAACGTGTCTTCCACGTCGCCCGTGAAGGCGTTCAGGCCGGCGCGGACGTCGCCGTCCTCGTGGGCCGCGCGGAGGTCGACGAGCGTGTCGATGGCGTCGAGACCGGCGTTCTCGGCGAGGACGCGCGGGACGAGTTCGAGCGCGTCGGCGAACGCCTCGACGGCGAGCTGCTCGCGACCGGAGACGGAGTCGGCGAAGTCGCGGAGCCGGGAGGCGAGTTCGACCTCGATAGCGCCGCCGCCGGCGAGCACGCGGCCGTCGGAGACGGTGGTGGCGACGACGTCGAGCGCGTCGTGGATGCCGCGTTCGAGTTCGTCGACGACGTGGTCGGTCGAACCGCGGAGCAGGAGCGTGACGCCGTGGGCGTCCTCACCCTCGACGTAGAACAGTTCGTCCTCCTCGTCGCGGCGGACCGAGCCGAAGCCGAGGTCGGCGTCGCCGACGTCGTCGAGGTCGGTGACGACGCTGCCGCCGACGACGTTCTTGAGGAACTCGATATCGGACTTCTTCGTCCGGCGGATGGCGAGCACGCCCTGCTTGGCGAGGTAGTGCTGGGCGAGGTCGTCGATGCCCTTCTGACAGAAGACGACGTCCGCACCGGAGTCGACGATCTGGTCGACCTTCTTCTTCAGCTGTTCCTCCTCCTGGTCGAGGAACTGCTGGAGCTGGTCGGGGCTGTCGATGGAGACGTTCGTGTCGACGCCGGCCTCCTCGACTTCGACGGCCTCGTTGAGCAGCAGGACGTTCGCCTCGTCGAACTCGACGGGCATGTCGTCGTGGACGGGGTCCTTGTTGATGACCGCGCCGCGGAGCAGTTCGGACTCGCCGGCGGAGCGACCGGTCTGCGTCTCGATCTTGACGTTCTCCATGTCGACGACGTGCGAGCCGTCGTCGGCCTCGACGGTGACCTGCTGGACCGCGCCGACGACGAGGTCGGCGAGCACGTCCTTGTTGAGCTCCGCGCCCTTGCCCGTCATCGAGGTCTCGGCGACCTTCTTCAGCAGCTCCTCGTCGTCGGGGTCGACCTGCGTCGCGATGTTGTCGACTTCCTCGCGCGCTTTCTCGCTGGCGAGGGTGTAGCCTTTGATGACCGCCGTCGGGTGGATATCCTGTTCGAGGAGGTCCTCGGCGTTCTTGAGGAGTTCGCCCGCGATGGCGACGGCCGTCGTCGTCCCGTCGCCGGCCTCGTCCTCCTGGGTCTCGGCGACTTCGATTATCATCTCGGCCGTCGGGTTGTCGATGTCCATCTCCTTGAGGATGGTGACGCCGTCGTTCGTGACGGTGACGTCGCCCATCGAGTCGACGAGCATCTTGTCCATCCCCTTCGGCCCGAGTGTGGAGCGGACGGCCTCCGCTACCGCGCGGGCCGCGCGAATGTTGTACGCCTGCGCGTCGCGGTCCTTGACGCGCTGGGAATCCTCTCCGAGAATGATCATCGGCTGACCCTGTTGCATTCGCTGGCTCATGGTCTACACCGGGATTGTTTGTGCTTCTATAAAAAAGTTCCGCTGACGAGCTATCGAACGCCACGCCACACACTGTCACTCACCGCTCGAAAACACACGGACCGGACCCGTGAACCGGATACTAATGAACTGTGTTAACAGGAATCTCGAATCGACGCTCGGGGCGGAAAAATCGGCCTTTTATATACAAAATCGACCGCAGACGGCCATCTGCAACTGACTCCGCGTGACAGCGTACGTCTCTTCGCTGTGCGTACGAGACGCGTGGCTCGGCCGTCGACCCAAAAAAAGCGAAACGGGGAGTTCGGTTACTGCTCTCGACCGTTCAGGGCGTAGAGGTTGAGAACGGCTTCGTCGAGTTCCTCCACGTCGTCGTATATCTCCGGTTCGTCGTTCACGTCAAGCGTCCGTACCTCCCGACGAGCGAGGTGGTGCTCCAGCTGTGCACGCTTGTTTCTGCCCTTCCTCTCGCGGCCGCTTTTCGTGTCAGGCATTTCGTGTTTGTGATTGTCTGCCACCCGTATCAATCTTTCTCTGATTCTCGCTGTCGTGTCGAACGTGCGACCACTCTCCGCGCCGGAGACGGACGTCGCGAGTCGCCGAGGACGAGGTGTACTACTCGGAGGTGTTGTCGGGGGAGACGCGCTACGGACAGGGATTTGAACGACGCGAGACGGTCGCTCACTCCGTTCGCGCTGCGACTCGCTGGCTCAAATCCTGGCAGTAGTCGTTTCCGACTCACTGAGATGCTCGCACACGCTTCGCGGTGTTCGCGGTGTTGTTCGTCGGAGAACGCCAGGACGGGGATTTGAACCACGCCCGGACGTGCTCGCGTCGCTGCGCGCGTCCGGTCTACTTCAAATCTCTGCGGCTCCCGTTCACCGCTCACGAGGTGGCGAACAGACAAGCTGTTCGCCGTGGTGTTCGCGGTAGAAGCGCCAGGACAGGGATTTGAACCACGTGAAGACGGACCTGCTCGCTCTGCTCGCAGGTTGCGACTTCCCTGATTCAAATCACCTGTCGTCAGGTTCCGACGTACAACACCGCCCCGCGGCGCGACGAGACGCGCCGCTCAGGAGTGTTGTGCTACGAGAACGCCAGGACAGGGATTTGAACCCTGGATCCCAGAGGGAACACGCTTTCCAGGCGTGCGCCTTACCACTCGGCCATCCTGGCTCGCATCGAATTTTGGCCGGTGTCTCGTTTAAACCCTTCCTTTCGCACCGCCCGACAGCACTACGGTACCACGGGCCGAACTACCGGCGATGGCAACGCTGACTTCCGAAGACGAGGGCAAAGTGCTGGTCGACGCCGCGGGCGAGAAACTCGGTCTCGTGACGTCCGTCGACGGAAACGTCGCCTACGTCGACCCCGACCCCGGTGTCACCGACGCGATTATGGCGGTCTTCGGCCGCGAGGACGCCGACGCCGACGACTTGGCCGTCGGGGGAGAGTACGTCGAGACGGTGAGCGAAGGCGAGATTCGCCTCCGAGAGGACGTCTGAACCGGTTCGCGGTCACCGTCTCGCCGTCACCGTCTCGCGAGCAACCGCCGCTCCGCGACGTACGAGACGCCCGCGGCGACCGCCCCGACGCCGACCGCGACGCCGACCCGCGCGAGAAAGCCGAGCGGCAGTCGTCCGACCGCGAGGTCGTACCCCTGCACGAGTACGAGGAACGCGAAGAACCCGACCAGCCCCCAGAGGAGACTCGACTTGACGCGTCGATTCACTCCAGCGACGCGATGGCCTCGATTTCGACGCCGACGCCCTTCGGGAGTTCCGCGACTTCGACGGCGCTACGCGCCGGCGGCTCCTCGTCGAAGTACGTCGCGTACGTCTCGTTCATCTCGTCGAAGTCGTCGATATCCCCGAGGAACACCGTCATCTTCAGCACGTCGCTCGCGTCGGCGTCCTCGGCGTCGAGAATCGCCATCACGTTGTCGAGCGACTGCTCGGTCTGCGTCGCGATGTCGGCGTCGTCGAGCAGTTCGCCGTCCGGTGTCAGCGGAATCTGACCGGCGGTGAAGAGGATGGAACCGTTCGTCGTCGCCTGACTGTACGCGCCGACGGCGGCGGGCGCGTCGTCCGTGCTGATGATTCGCTTCATGCTCGGTGGCTCTCGCGGACACGACTTAATACGCGGGGACCCGGCGACCGAGACGTACCTTCTTCTCCTCAGACGCCGATACGCCTCGTCGTGAACTCCTCTCGCTACGCGTTCGTCGTCGCCGTCGGCGTCGCGCTCTCCACGCTCCTGCTCGTCGGCGGCCTCGTCACCGAACTCGCGTCGTCGGTTATCGAGTTCTCGCTCTTTCTCGGCATCCCCGCCGGTCTCGTCGGTGCCGCTCTCGCGGGATTCGTGTCGTACCGTCACCTCCGGTCGCCGGAGTCGACGACGGCGCGGCGAATCGCCGAGTCGGTCGCCGGATTCGGCTACGCCGTCGTCGCCCTCGCGGGGGTCCGGTACGCCGTGCCGCCGACTCGACCGTTGCTCGGGTTCGGCGTCGTGCTCGCGGTTGCCGCCCTCGTCTCGCTCGCTCTCGCCGCATGTCCGCTCCTCGAATCGTCGCGGTAGGGACGGACCACGGCGCGCTCGACCGCTTCAGACCAGCACTTCCACTTCGTACCCCCGCTCGCGTATCTCGGCGAGCAACGCCTCGACGTGCTCCGGGCCGCGCATCTCCAAGTCGAGTTCGACCTCGGTGTCGCTCATCCCGATGTCGCGCGACGTTCGGTCGTGGCGGATGGCGTAGATGTTCGCCTGCTGCTCGGCGACGATGTGGATGAGGTCCTCCAGCGCGCCCGGGCGGTCCTTGAGCACGGTCCGAACCTTGAGATAACGGCCGGTCTCGACCAGGCCGCGGAGGATGACCGTCGTGAGGGTGTTGAGGTCGATGTTGCCGCCACAGAGCGCGGGGACGATGGTCTCGCCCGCCTCGTAGTCGAACGTATCGGACAGAAGCGCCGCGAGCGCGACAGCGCCCGCGCCCTCCACGAGCGTCTTGCTCCGTTCGAGCAGGTACATCAGCGCGACGGCTATCTCCTCGTCGGAGACGGTGACGACCTCGTCGACGCGTTCTCGGATGACCTCGAACGGGGCCGTCCCGACGTTCCGCGTCGCGATGCCGTCGGCGATCGTGTCGACGCTCTCTAACTCGTGTATCTCGCCCTTCTGCAGCGAGTCGGCGACGCTCGACGCGCCTTCGGCCTGGACGCCGACGACGCGTGCATCGGGCTTCTTCGCCTTTATCGCGGTGGCGATGCCCGAGATGAGGCCGCCGCCGCCGATGGGGACGACGACGGTGTCGAGGTTCGGGCAGTCCTCGACGATTTCGAGGCCGATGGTTCCCTGCCCGGCCATCACGTACTCGTCGTCGAACGCGTGGACGTACGTCCGGCTTTCGGCTTCCTCTATCTCGTGAGCTTTCACCTGCGCGTCGTTGTAGTCGACGCCCGAGAGGACGACGTCGCCGCCGTAGCGCTCGGTCGCCTTCACCTTCGAAATCGGCGCGTACTTCGGCATCACGATGGTGGACTCGACGCCCGCGCGCGTGGCAGCGAGCGCGACGCCCTGCGCGTGGTTGCCGGCGCTGGCGGTGACGACGCCGGCCGCTTTCTCCTCCTCCGAGAGCGTCACGATGCGGTTCGTCGCACCCCGAATCTTGAACGACCCCGTCCGCTGGAAGTTCTCCAGTTTCAGGTGGACGTCCGCCCCGGTCATATCCGAGAACGTGTGCGAGTACTCCAGTGGCGTGTGACGTGCGACCTCGTTGACTCGTTCGCGGGCCGCCAGAACGTCCGACAGAGAGAGCATATCCGAGATACCTGTCGGTGGTTGTTAATCGTTTATCCTTAGGGGAAAGGGGAATGCACGTGTGACGTGCAACCTCCGCTAAGTGGTGGGAGTATATAAAAATCAGGCACGCAGAGTGAAAGTGAAAGTGACAGACGGCGTCGACCTCGAACGACCGTCAGACGCTTGTCGGCCACTCGTCTGTCGCGGGAAGATGTCGACCAGGTATCGACCAGATGTCGACCAGATGTCGGTTTCGACGCTCGCGGAACCGTCAGTCGAGTTCGTGTATCCGCACGTCGTGGTCGACGACGTACTGGCGGACTCGCGCTTCGAGCGGACCGTCGCCCGGCCACGAAATCGGTTCCTCGGTGTCGAGACGCTCGGGGTCGCCGACGTACACCGCTACGTCCGGTGGCGTCTCGTCGTCGCCGCTGTCGGCGGCCGTGTTCGCGGCTGCCGAGGCTCGCGGAACCTGGACGCGGGCGTACAGCCCGGCGTCGACGCCCTCGTAGCGGTCGAGCGTCTCCACGTCGTCGGTTCGGAGGAGCCGTCCCGCCACCTCGCCGCCCGGCGCGAGCGTCGGATACCGCCCCGAGACGGGATGGAGACCGGAGAGTCGGGCGGGGCCGACGAACACGTACGAGTCGACGAGCTCGGCGACGCGTTCGGGGTCCGTGAGCGTCCCGTACACGAAGAAGTCCATACCGGAGAGAGTACCGGCAGCCACTTCCCCCTTCGGGGGGCGTAACACGGTCTGTATCCTGGTCCGCGTATGCGCGGAGACGACGAGGGTCGACCGTGAGTCTGTGGCGACGGCTCCGGCCGGTCTGGCGGCGGGTGCTCTCGTTGGCCTGGCCGGTGATGGCCGAGCAGACGTTCCGGACGCTGATGCGGACGACAGACGTCATCGTGACGGCGCTGTTCTCGCCGGCGGCCGTCGTCGCCATCGGCCTCGCGGACCTCTACGCCCGGTTCCCGCTCCGCATCGGTCTCGGACTCGGCGGCGGCGCCATCGCGCTCTCGAGTCAGGACACCGGGAGCGGCGCGACGGCCAACCGCGACGAGGCCATCACGCAGGCGCTGTTGATGGGAGTTCTGACGGGAGTCCCGTTCGCGCTGTTCGGGGTCTTCTTCGGCGAGTGGGCGATTTCGATACTCGGCGCTTCCGAGCGAGTCGCCCGGCTCGGCGGGCAGTATCTCGCGCTCATCTTCGCCACCGCACCGGCACGTCACGTCGCGCTCATCGGCGCGCGTTCGTTGCAGGGAACCGGCGACACGCGGACGCCGATGTACATCAACGTCTTCGCCAACGCGCTCAACATCTCGGGAACCGTCGTGCTCGGCCTCGGCCTGTTCGGCTTCCCGGAGCTGCGCGTCGTCGGCGTCGGCGTCTCCACGGCCGCAGCCAACGTCGTGACGGCGGCGCTTCTCCTGCTTGCGATGTGGACGCCGTGGAGCGAGGCGTCGTTCGCGCGGCCCCGCGACCTGGTCATCGCTCGGCAACTCGTCGAGGTCAGTCTCCCGCGCATCGCCGAGGGGTTCGTCGCCACGCTCGCGGAGTTCCCGTTCAACTCGCTGCTTCTGGGCTTCGGCACCGCCGTCAACGCCGGGTTCCAGATCGGTCGCCGGATGTACCAACAGGTGACCGGTCCGCTCTCTCGCGGGTACAGCGTCGCCGCCAGCGTCGTCGTCGGGCAGGCACTCGGCGACGCTGACCCAGAGAGGGCCAGGTTCGAGGGGTGGGCCGTCGCGGCGCTCGGCGTCGTCACCGTCGGCGTCGTCGGCCTCCTCTTGGTGCTCGGCGCGGGATGGTTCGTCCGCCTCTTCTCGGACGACCCCGAGACGGTCCGGTACGCGACGAACTTCGCGCGGGTGTACGGGCTCTCGGGGTGCGTGCTCGTCGTGTTCGTCGCGCTCTCGGGGGCGTTACAGGGTGCGAGCGAGACGCGGACGCCGTTCGTCGCGCGCACTACCGGGATGCTCGGCTTCTTTCTCGGCTTCTCGTGGCTGGTCGGCGAGACGCTCGGTTACGGTCCGCTCGGCGCGTATCTCGGCATCGGACTCAGCTATCTCTGGATGGCGCTCGTCGTCGGCTGGAGTTTCCGCAGAAGCGACTGGGCGAGTCGCGCGGCGAGAATGATGGCCGAGCGAGGAAGCGCGACCGAAGGGTGACGGGCCGCTGTGAGTCGGAGCGACGCTCAGCGTCAGCGTACGCTCAGCGTCGGAGCGACGCTTTCGAACCGCTGTTCGACGTGACGCTGGCACGCTTGTCGAGTCGCGTCGCGGTGACTTTTCCGTCGTCGTAAGCCGTGACCTCGCATCCGCAGAACGTGAATATCGTGAGGAGCAGACCGTCGTCGCTGGCTCTTCGGTGGGCTCCGTCGAACAGGTCGTCGAGGGCGTCCGCGTCGACAACTTCGACGAGCGACATCTCGAGCTCCATCGGGTTTCTGTTCAGACACTCGGCGACAGCCTCGACCGCAGTGATAGAAACCGGCCGACTACTGGTGGCCCATTTAGTAACCGTATCGGACATTCTCGATTTTCGATACGCAATCCAGCCCCATGTGAGATTCCACTATCCACATCGGCTCCCGGTCTGTCCGGGGCGATACTGATAGGGTACCGCTCAGTCGGGCTCGTAGAGGTACTCCAGTACTTTCCGCTGTGCGGCCCTGAGGTGGCCGTTGAGCGTCGATTGAGCGATGCCGAGGCGGTCGGCGATCTCGCGTTCGGTGCTGGACCGCGGCGACTCGAAGAACCCGTTGGCGAACGCCGTCTCCAGCGCCTGCCGCTGTCGGTCGGTGAGCTGCGCGTTCAACTGCGCGCGCATCTCCCCGAGCGTCGGCGACTCCCGCGGTCGCTCCCGGCGAGCGGTCAGTTCGACGCGGTCGTACTGCGTCCGCAGCGTCTCGACGAACGACCGGACGTCGAACTGGTCGGAGACGGTGACCGTGACGTTGCCGACGCCGTCCGCGGCGTCGAACCGCCGCGGGACGACGCCGTAGTCGACGAACGTCTGGAAGATGTGTTCGACGCCGACGGTGCACTCGAACACCGCGTCCGACCCGCTCTCGTCGACCAGACGGAGCTCTCGAACGTCCAGCGTCTGCTTCGTGTGCGCGACGAACGACTCCGAATCCACCCCGCGGGCGGTGAAGACGGCGCGGAGACCGCCCTCCTCCTGCGTCACCAGGTCGTCGAGCTCCAGCGAACAGTCCAGTTCCTCGCTCGCGCGGAGATACGAGACCGAGTCGTCCTCGACGGTGAGTTCGAGCTCGACGTCGGCGTCGCCGACGAGACTTCGCTTGCTCTCGGCGGCGTTGATAGCGTACGCCGTCGTGTTGCTCAGTTCGCGCAGCACCGACCGCTCCATCTCGTCGAACACGTCCGGTCGGTCGGCGTAGACGCAGAGCACGCCGTACGACGTGCCGTGGTAGCGAAGCGGGAGACAGATGAGCGACTGGTAGCCGCGTTTCAGCGCCTCGCTGCGCCACGTGTCGAACGGCGGGTCGTCGTGGAGGTCGTCGACGACGACGGGGTTGGCGCTCTCGACCGCCCGAACCGACGGATGCGTTCGGTCCGTGAGCGCCCGCAGTTCCGAGAGGTAACCGTTCTCGAACCCGGCGGACGTCCGAGGCGCGATCGTGTCGTCGACCACGTCGCGGCCGCCGATCCAGGCGAACCGATACGGTCCCGTCGTCGTCAACTGCTCGCAGACCGACCGCTCTATCTCCGCGCGGGAGGTGGCGTCGACGAGCGTCCGGAGAATCTGACGCGTCACCCCGTTAACGCGGTTGAGGCGGCCGAGCGTCCGATTCTGCTCGCGTAGCTGCGTCTGCTGCTCGACGAGACGCGCTTCCCTGTCGCCGCGGTCCAGCGCCGACTCGGTGTTGGCCGCGAGGATGCGGGCGAAACTCGCCGTCTTCGGGTCCGGGCTCCCCCCGAGGAGGAAGACGCCGTGACGGCCCAGCGGGTAGACGGCGACGTCGAACGGATCTGACTCCTCGTCGACCGGTTCGACGTCCTCGAAGACGTACCGCTCGCCGTCGACGTACGCCTGCCAGGCGAGCTCCGCCTCCGGGTCGAGCAATCGCTCCACGTCGGCGAGCCGCCCGTCGGTCGCCGACCCCGTCTGCGGGCGGAGCGCCCCGCTCGTCTCGTCGTACAGCGCGACCGAGACGAACGGTCCGTCGAGCACCCCCGCCGCGGTGTCGACGGCGATAGTCGCCATCTCCCGCTGGGAGTCCGCGTCGAGCAACCGTCCGGCGGCCTTCGAGAGCGATTCGAGCTGTCGTTCGCGCTCTCTGTGCTCGCTGATGTCGCGAACGACGCCGACGCGCCCGCAACCGCCGTCGTCGCTCGGGAACGGAGTAACCGTCGTCGCGGCCGGGAAGACGCTGCCGTCGCGCCGTCGAATCTCGCTCTCGACGACCGCTCTGGTTCGGTCGCCGTCGAGCTGTTCGCGGGTCAGTCGCTCGACGGTCCCGCCGACGTCGTCGGCGCGGAGCAGTTCGCTCTTCTCGCCGAGCAGTTCCGAGCGCGAGTACCCCACCAGCGAGGTGAACGCGTCGTTCACGGCGGCGAAGCGCGACTCCCCGTCGACGACGTACACCGCGTCGTCGACCGTCTCGACGACGGCCTCGTACTGTTCGAGTTCCTGTTCGCGTCGGTGCCGGTCGGAGACGTCGCGGAAGTAGACCGACACGCCGGTCTCCGAGGGGTACGCTCGGACCTCGAACCACGCCGACAGCGGAGGGAAGTACTCGACGAACGTCGTCGGCTCCTGCCGGCGCATCACCTCCCGGTACTCGTCTTCGAACGTCGTGCCGACCGCCTCCGGAAACGCGTCCCAGACGGACTCGCCGAGCAGCCCCTCCTCCGTGCGCCGGAGCAGCCTCTCGCCCGTCTCGTTGACGTACGTGAAGCGCCACTCGGTGTCGAGCGCGAACACGGCGTCGGTCACCCGGCCGAGCACCTCGCTCAGCTCCGTTCGGAGCTGTCGTCGCTGCTGCCGAAGCGTCTCGGTCCGCTGCTTCCGTTCGGTGACGTCTTCGGCCACGGCGACGACGTGTCTGAGTTCGCCCGTCTCGTCGGTCACGGGCACGGCGTCGACGCGGAGCGACCGGCGACTGCCGCCCGCGCGTTCGACCACGAGTTCCTCGCCGTACACCGGTTCGAGCGTCCGCTCCGCGCGGCGTATCGGTCGGTCGTCGACGGCCATCGGCTCGCCTTCGGCGTCGAAGAAGCGAACCGACGGTCCCACCGCCCGCGAGTCGTCCTCGGCGGCGAAACCGAACAGCTCTCGCCCCCGTGCGTTGCCCACCGTGACCCCGGTCTGACTCTCCCTGACCGCGAGCGCGACCGGTGCCGTGTTGAGAAGTCGCTGGACGACTTCGCGCCGGTGGGCCGGGCTGGACGGGTCGCCGACGCGGTCGGAGGCGCGCTCGACGACGCCGACGCTCCCTCGAACCCGGTCACCGGTGCCGACCATCCGACTCCGAACCTCACAGCGGACGGACGACCCGTCCGCCGTTTTCAGCGCGGTCGTCGCCGTCCTCACGTCGCCGTCGTCGGGAGCAGTCGACGCGCCGTCAAGCGGGTGCAACCGCTCGGCGGTCTCGGCGTCGAACAGCCTCGAGACGTGTTCGCCGAGCAGTTGCTCCTGACTGTACCCTGTTATCGACGCGACACCCTCCGACACCGTGACGAACCGCCTGTCCGTGTCGAGGCGATAGAGCGCGTCCCCGGCGACCTCGAAGAGGCCGTCTGAGATAACCGGGTCCCCGGGGCTTCGGTCGTCGTCGATTCCGTCTCGCCGCTCGCCGACCCTTCTATCGTCCTCGTCGACCCTTCTATCGTCCTCGTCGACCCCCCTATCGTCCCCCTCGGTTTCGGTATCTTCGCCGTCGTGTTCGCGTAGTACGGCGACGAATCGGTCCTCGGTGCCGGTTCCGTCTTCCGCCGGTCGCAGTTCCAAATCGAGGCGACGCCTCTCCTCGTCGGGCCCGCGGCCCCACCCGGTCGATTCGGCGCGACCGTTCCGAGTCACGGCGTCGCACAGCGACGCCGGCGTCTCTGTCTCCGCGCACGGTCGGTAGAACACCGACAGCGGCTGTCCGACCACATCGTCAGCAGTTCGACCCGTCATCCGCTCCGCTCCCGCATTCCACGACACGACCTGCCCGTCGACATCCAGAACGAACACCGCGACCCCGTCGGTGCAGTCGAGTAGCGTTTGGAACTGTAGCTCCGTCGCCACAGTGTCCCTGTCGTTCATCGAGTGTACTGTCCTCACGCCGTGGACAAAAACGCTGTGTGTGCGAAGTTACACTCTCAGTGACTAGTCACTCCCGAAAACTGAACGGCGGCGACCGTTCGAACGAGGCGGACGCAGTTCGACCCGGAACTGTCGCTGGGGCGCGGGACGAAAGAAACGAGGACGGGTGACCGAACTACCGCTGTCGTTTGAGTGCCCACCGCGACAGCACGCCGACCGCGACGCCCGCCGCGAACGCCTTCGCCATGTCTTCGCGGCGGCGGCGCTGGTACTGTTCGGGGAAGTACTCCTCGGCGGCCTCGACGGCGAGTTCGCCCAGTCGAGAGCGGAGCACGTCGGCTTGTTTGTCGGCTTCGGCCTTGGCTCGAACTTTCGCTCGCTGCTTCATCTCGTCGGTGTCGACGCGTCGTTGTGCCATGCACCGCGCCGTAGGCCGTTTGTCTGTAAAACCCTTGTGGCCCGGTGGAATTCACGAACGCTGAACCGTCCGTCGACGCCGTCAACGGGGCGTGAGGCGGCCTTTTACGCTGCGCACGCTCACCGCGTTCGCCCCGGAGAGCGGACCGTGAGGACTACCGCTCGTCGATGCCGACCCACTCGTTGTGCTCGTCGCCGACGTAGCGGGCACGGGGTCGGATGAGACGGTTGTCGTCGTACTGTTCGAGGACGTGGGCGACCCACCCGCCGACGCGCGACATCGCGAAGATGGGCGTGTAGATGTCGATGGGGATGCCCATCTGGTAGTACGTCGAGGCCGAGTAGAAGTCGACGTTCGGCGCGAGGCCCTTCTCCTCGGAGATGTACTCCTCGACGGCGACGCTCATCTCGTACCACTTCGTGTCGCCCGCCGCCTCGCCGAGTTCCTCGGACTTCTCGCCGAGAATCTTCGCGCGCGGGTCCTTGACGTTGTAGACGCGGTGGCCGAAGCCGGGGACGCGGCGACCCTCGTCGAGCGCCTTCTTCACCCACTCGGTCGGGTCGCGGTCGCTCTCGTCGACCTCTTTGAGCATCTTCATCACGTTCGCGTTCGCGCCGCCGTGGAGGCTCCCCGAGAGCGTGCCGACCGCGCTCGTGATGGCGCTGTGCAGTTCCGACAGCGTGGAGGCGGTGACCATCGCCGAGAACGTCGAGGCGTTCAGACCGTGGTCGGCGTGGAGCACGAGCGCCATGTCGAACGTCTCGGCGAGCACGTCGTCGGGTTCCTCGTCGTTGAGCATGTAGAGGAAGTTCGCTGCGTGACCGAGGTCCTCGCGCGGTTCGACCGGGTCGTTACCGTTTCGGAGGCGGTTGAACGCCGCCAGCGCCGTCGGGAGCTTCGCCGTGATACGCCGCCCCTTGCGGGCGTTGACCTCCTCGTCGGTGACGTCCTCGACGTCGGCGTCGGGGTCGTACGCCGAGAACGACGAGACGATGGTCCGGAGCGCCGCCATCGGCTCTTCGTCCTGTTCGGCAAGTTCGCGAATTTCGTCGTACGCGCCGTCGTCGAGGTGTCGCTCCTCGGCCATCGACGCCGAGAACGAGTCGAGTTCCTCGCGTGTGGGAAGTTCCCCGTGCCACAGCAGATAGAGCACTTCCTCGTAGCTCGCGTTGCGCGCGAGGTCCTCGATGGTGTAGCCGCGATAGATGAGACGGCCCTCGTCGCCGTCGATGTGACTGAGTTCGGATTCGGCGACTAGGACGCCTTCAAGGCCCCGTTTTAGCTCGTCTGCCATGTCACGAAGGTTCATGACCCTTTCAAAAAAGCGTTGCCGTTCTCGCCTTCACTGCCGGGTTTTACCTTCGCCGGTGCGACGGCCTGACAACCCTTTTGCCGTCGCGCCGAGAATTCGACAGCATGGACCCCGGAGAGGTCAAGTACGAACCCGTGAGCGTGAAAGCGGTGCTCTCGGAGATGAAAGACACCGCCGAACTGCTCATCGACCTCTCGTACTCCGCCGTGTTGCACGGGAGCGACCAACTCGCCGCCGAGGTACTGACGCTCGAAGAGCAGATGGACATCCTCCAGCTCAAAGCCCGAATGAGTCTCCTGATGTCCGCGCGCAGCACCGAGGACGCGGAGGCGCTCGCGCCCGTGCTCGGCGTCGTCGGCGCGGCGGAGAAAATCGCCGACGCCGCCGGCGATATCGCCAAGATCGTCCTCGAGGACATCGGTCTCCCCGAGGCGATGCGCGCGGCGCTTCCCGAAGCCGTCGAGGCGGTCGTCCGCGCCGAACTCGTCGAGGGGACGCCGTACGACGGCCGGACGCTCGCAGACATCAACATGGAGACCGAGACCGGCGTCCGGGTCATCGCCATCCGGCAGTCGCAGCCGACGGGGAAGACGGGGTGGTTGACGAACCCCGACCGGGACGCGACGCTGCGCGCCGGCGACGTGGTCATCCTCAGGGGCCGAACGGAGGGGCTCGACACCGTCTACGAGACGGCGACGGGCGATGCGTACGAGGCGCCGGACGCGCCCGCCCCGACCATCGACGACCTGGGCCGAGCCGTCGACTCCATCGTGTTGATGAAGAACATGAGCGAACTCGCCGTCGACCTCGCCTACGGCGCGGTGTTGTTCGACAGCGAGGGCGTCGCCGAGGAGGTCCACGAACTGGAGGCCGAAGTCGACGCGCTCCAGTCGCGCTTCGAGGCGTGGGTGCTCCGCGCGGCCGCCCGCGTCGAAGACCCCATCTCGCTTCGCGGCCTCGTCCACCTCGCCACCGCCACCGAGGAGATAAGCGACGCCGCCCTCGAAATCAGCGAGGGCGTTCTCCGCGGCCTGGACGCTCACCCGGTCGTCGCCGCCGCCGTCGAGGAGTCCGACGAGATAATCGTCCGCCTCACCGTCGGTGCAGGGAGCACGCTCGCGGATGCGACGCTCGCCGAGCGGATGGTGAAAACGGAGACGGGGATGCGCGTCATCGCCGTCCGCCGTCCCGAGTCGACCGAAGAGGGACACGACGGCGAGTGGGTCGTCTCGCCGGGACCGGCGACCGAACTTCACGCCGGCGACGTCATCATCGCGAAGGGGACTCGCGCGGGGGCCGAGCGCCTCAGCGAACTCGCGGGCGACCCCCGAGAGTTCGAGTGACGGTACGTCCGAGCAACGGTACGTTCGACCGACGGTGTTAGAGCTCGCGCGCCAACCGATACGCCGAGACGACGGTCAAGGCGGCGGTGACGAGCATCGCCGTCGTCGTCGCGAGCACGAACGCCAGCAGGAGAAACCACCCCTCCGGGCCGACGAGCGGGAACTGCTGGGTGCCGCCGAACGGCCCGAACAGTTCGAGTACTCGGAAGAGATACGCAGAGAGCGCCAGCAGCACACCCGACGCGACGCCGACTTTCGCGTGCTGGGGAACCGACAGCGCCCGCACGAGGCCGCCCGACTTCGGTCGCTCAGGAACGTCGCTCACGAGTACTGAATGGACGCAGGGGCCCAAAATCTCGTCGCTCCGCTTCGGCGGCGTGCGACCGGCGGCTATCGCAACCCGTCGAGGAGTTCGGCGCTCGCGGCCGTCCGCTCGGTCGCCGAGGCCCGCTGCGTCTCCTCGTCGAACGCGACGAGGTCCGCGGCGGCCAACTTCGGGAGGTCGACGTGGTACAGTTCGATTCGGAGGCGCTCGATTCCGGCAGTCGACTCGGCGTGCGGTGCGTCCGCTCCCGGCCCGTGCCGCTCGAAGACGGCCTCTGCCAGCGCGTCCACCGACAACGGGGCACCCCGCTCGACGAGTTCGAGCAGAACCGTCCGTCGGCGGTCGACCGCGAGCGCGTCGAACAGTTCGTTCCACTCGTCCGCGTCGAGTTCGGTCGCTTCGGGGGAGTTCGTCGCCGTCGGTCCGTTCATACACATCCACAGTTCTGCGACCTCCTTGACGCCGCGCACTCAACTCTGAAGGCGACCCGAGGCCGGACGAGCCCCGGTCAGACGCCGGTCGCCCGCCTCCGCAGTCGGAGCGTTAGTCGAGAAGCAGCGTGTTCTGTACGAGCGACGCGTTCGCCCGCCGAAGCCGCTGCGAGACGGCGTTCGGCGACACGCCGAGTTCGTCGGCCAGGTCGGTGATGTTCGTCTTCCGCGGAACCGTGAAGTAGCCCATCTCGAACGCGGTGACGAGCGTCTCCCGCTGCGGGGTCGTGAGGCCGTACTCGCGCTGTTTCGGTTCCTGCATCTCCCGGATGCGCACCAACTCGAACCGAAGGTCGTGGTCGTCGAAGTACGTCCGGAAGTCCTCGAATATCGACCGGTCGACGAACCGGAGCCTGAGCGACCACTTGCCGTCGTGGGCCCTCGCCGAGAGGGCGACACCGTGTTGGTCGGTTATCTCGTCGACCAACTGCTGGACTGACTCGCTCCAGTGGACGTTGTAGAGCGCGATCGACGCCCACTCGCCGACGACGGTGAGTTCGTCCACCGTCGAGTCGTCGGCTACCGTCTCCCGCACCACCTCCGTCGACTCGCTCTCGCTGGACACCCAGAGGAACGGCAGTACCCACTCTCGACTGTGCGTTGCGAGACGGTCGACCTCGACGTGTACGTCGGGAACGCGGTCGAACGTCTCTGCGAGTGCGAACGACTCCACCGGGATAGAGAACTCGGCAACGACGCCCATAGGGGGTCTACCGAACGGAGCGGCAAAAGTAACGAGCAGAGACTGTCAACTCGACCACGGGTCGAGTCCGAACCTGAACGGTTTCGGGACATTTTTCGGTCGCTGACGGCGAAACTCACAGCCGGGAAGTGTATGAGTTTTTAGCACTATACATTTATAAGATTATTTTAGTTAATTAAATTTCACCACCGCGTGTCGTAGCGGATGTACATGAGCGACCACCCAATCGCAAGCTACCTGCGCGACCACCCGCGAATGATCGGCGTCCTGTTCACGATGACCCTCCTGCTCTCGCAGGCGGGAGCCGTGGCGGCGAACCACTCGATCTGCATCAACGGTCCGTGATTACTCGTCGCGGTTCGTACAGAACTCGTCGCTCCACCGAAGCGAACCGTTGATTTTCACTGGCGCCCGCTCCATTCTCAGGAACCGTTCGGTTTCGTCGGCGCTCACCTCGAACTTTCCGATAGAGCCAGTCGCCAGATAGTACTTGTCGGTCGCGCTGATGAGCGGCTTTGCCAGCGAACCCAAGTCGTAGGCTTTCGCCGGATAGTACTCTATCTCTATTTCGTACGTGTCGTCAGCCTGCTTGTGGTCGAGGTGGAGTACACTCGGAACCCCACTTTCGTTCTGACACAGCGACAACCCACCGTCGCCGAGGACGATGTACCGGTTCGCGGTGAACACTTCCTGTTGGGCTATCGTCAGCGCCGACCGGAGCGTGAACCCGCAGTTCAGCAACCGCGCCAGCGTCTGTCCCAGTTTCGTCGCCGTCGTGTTCGTCACGTCCGAGAGCGTCACGACGCCGCCGTAGCTTCCGCGTTCGACCAGCGCCTCGCCCTGCTTGTACGAACTGCAGGCGTTGAGCAGAAACGACTCGACGGCCACGTCGTCGAGCTCTTGCGCGTCGAGGAAGCCGTCGACGCACTGCATTCCGCGGTGGTCGACGTGGCCGATGTAGTGCAGGAAGTTCGTCGGCCGCGAGAGCACCTCGGTCAGCTCCTCGCGGGTGAGGTCGTACCGGATGTCGATTTCGAACTGCAACAGGTCCCTGAGGCCGTACAGCTCGGCGACGACTCCTTCCTCGCGCATCTGCTCGTCGTTGCAGACGACGGTGATGTCGATGCTCGTCCGTCCGGAGACGTCGCGTTCGAGGCGGCGGCGGTACGACGCCGCCGTCGCCTTGCTCGCCCCGAGCGGGAACCCTTCACCGACCCAGGCGTGTTCGACCGTGTCCGCGGGTCGCGGGTGGACTATCTCCTCGGTTTCCGCCGCGTCGGACGCGCCGCGGACGAGCGTTTCGCTCGCCCCGTTCGCGGCCGGTGCGCGGGTGGCTCGGCGGAAGAAATCCGTCACCGCCCTCGGTTCGGGCTCCGGCGGCGTGAGCGACAGTCGGTCGGGACACCGAACCAACGAGAGGTCGTTGGCGACGAACGGGAGCATCTCGACGTTCTCCGCGGTCGGTCGGACGTCCGTCGTGAGGTTCCACGCCGGAAGGTACGGTTCGAGGTCCTCGAACGGCATCGAGAGGTACTCCGCGAGCTGTTCGTCCAGCGGCAACTCGTACAGCGAGGCGAACGCGACGTCGAACGCCGTCTCGACGGCGTGCCGCTCGTGGAGGTCGACGGGGTAGTACCCCTCCGTCCGCGTGAGACAGTCCAGAAAGAACACCTGCCGGAGCGTCCGCCCGAGCTCGCGCTCGACGTCGCCGTCGGGTGCGAGCGGGAACGACCGGCCGGCGACGTCGAGCCGCGCCTCCGACCCGGGAACGACCGTGGCTCCGAGGTAGTACGCCAGCGGCGCGCTGGCGTACACCGCCGAGCGCTCCGGGGGAAGAACGAGCGTCACGCCCGTCTCCGGCGCTTCGAGGCGGTCGGGGGCGTCGAACGTTTCCCCGCGCTCGACGAGCGGCGGGTGGCCCCGAAGCGTCGGAAACGACCGCTCCGGCGTCGTCGTCTTCAACGCCGACCCGAGCAGCGAGACGGCGCGCATCGTCTCCTCGGGGTCGTCCGGCGTCACGACGGTACCGGCCGGCCGCTCGTGGAACGACCGTGCGCCGACGTAGACGCGCGTCGGACCGTCGAACTCGAACGTCGTGCTCCGCTCGCCGTAGCGTATCGAGACGGCGTCGTCGACGGCGACGAACAGCTTCATCGGTGCCGTCGTCACCTCGACGTCGTAGGCGTCGGCGTCGAGCGAGAGGCCGGTGCGGTTCATCGACTGCGTGACGGTCCGTCCGTCCTGGGTTCGTACGATCACCCCTGCCAACTTCGGCAGGCGAAGCGAGGTCGTGCGAAGTTCGACCGCGAGGCCGACCGGGAAACAGAACGCCGAGGGGCCCGCCTGCCGCGGAACGACCGGTTCGGGCGTGTACAGCTCGAACCGCGCGTTCTCGATACTGTCGACGAGGCGGATACCGTCCCGCCCGTTCAATGGGACGCAGCGGAGCGTGCTCACGGCTTCCCCCTCATATCTGTATCCACCCCGTCGTCCCGTAGCCCGGGACGTGCCACCGCTGTTCGGGGCCGTACGGTTCGCGCTGACGGAGCTCGATGCGCGCGTCGAACACGTGCTCGAACTGGTCGACCCGCGGACTGTCGTCCGGGAGGGATAGGTGGTAGTGGCCCATCCCCTTCCTGTCTTCGACGACGTCGCAGACTCGACGGAGGAAGCCGCAGACCTGCGGCGTCTCGTACGTCTCCGAGAGCGTCCCCAGCGAATCGACCGAGAGCCGAAGCTCGCTCGGGGCGAATCCACTCCCGTCGTCGAACGAGTCGATGGCGCGCGAGATGTCGCGTTCGAGACGGCGGAGCTCCGTGTCGCCGTCCGATACGTCGTGTCCGGCACGCTCGGCGGTCGACCGGTCGGCGCGCCGACGTTCGACGACCCTCACGTCCGCGTCGTCGGCGGAGACGCCGATGGGGAGCCGGGCGTCGACGCCTCTCGTCGGCGCCTCGGTCAGCGTCACGAGTCGCTTGCGGTCCTCCACCGGCGACCCGAGCAGTCGCTGGGTCGCTCGGGCGGTCACCGACTCCGACACTGCCCCCGTGACGAGGAGATTGCAGCCCCGGCTCTTCAACTGCATCAGCTTCCCTCGGAGCGGGTCTACCGACTCCTCTCCGCGACTTCGGCCCTCGGCACGCATTGGTCTTTTGTTAGATAACGTATATGATAAAGTTTTGGAGTAACCGACCGCCTCCGAGGCGCGTTTCCCGTCCGATACGCGGGGACCGAACCCCTAAAGGTAGGTGCGTCCGTCCTTCGACCAATGACGACGACGCTCGGAACTGCGAGCGCGGCCCCCGGCGAGTTCGACACGGGCCGACTGGAAATCGGTGAGGCACGCGACGGCAGTTCGGTGGGACTGCCCGTCGCAGTGGTAAACGGCGCACGCGACGGCAAGACGCTCTACGTTCAGGCAGCGAGCGACGGCGACGAACTCAACGGAGTCGGCGTCGTCCAGCGGGCGATTCCGCAGATCGACCCGGCGGAGCTATCCGGAACGATACTCGTCGTCGGCATCGTCAACTACTACGCCTTTCAGGTCGCCCAGCATCGCAACCCCATCGACGACACGAAGATGAACCGGGCGTACCCCGGCGACGAGAACGGCACGTCGACCGAGCGCATCGCGGCGGCGACGTTCGAGGCGGCGACGCGCGCGGACCTCATCCTCGACCTCCACCAGGGGTCGACGAGCCGGATGATAAACGAGGTTCGCGTCCGCTGCGGTCCGCGACACCGCCTCCACCGCGAGTGTCTCGAACTGGCGAAGACGTTCGGCTGCGGCTACATCCTCGACCAGAAGGGCCCGGACGGCCAACTCGCCCGCGCGGGCCCCGACGAGGGGATTCCCACGGTCGACCCCGAACTCGGCGGCTGCGTCGGGTGGGACGACGAGAGCATCCGACTCGGCGTCCGCGGCATCTTCAACGTGCTCCACGGCTACGGCTTCCTCGACGGCGACGCCGACTCGGAGCCGCAGACCCGCGCCGGCGGGTTCGACCAGTACGGGTCGCCCGCCGGCGGCCTCGTCGACTTCAAGTGCGACCTCGGCGACCGCGTCTCCGCCGGAGAGACGCTGTTCGAGGTGACCGACGTGTTCGGGCAACTGAAGGGCCGGGTCACCGCCGACAACGCGGGCATCTTCTGGCGCTCGCGCCGCCTCCCGCAGGTCGCCTCCGGCGAGTACGTCTGTTCGGTGGGCGTGAACGTCGACACCGTCTAGCGACCTAGCGCCGACTACGCCCCGCCTACAACACCAAAAACCGCCAGTTACTGGTATGTAGGCTGCCGTTACGGGTGTATGCCGACTCACCTCTCCTGCCCCGACTGCGGCCGAACGTACGAGGACCGCTGGCGCTGCGAGTGCGGCCACCCGCTCGACTTCGCCGAGCGACCGCTCCCCGACGGTTCCGCCCCCGACCCGTCTTCGTTCGACGTCCGCGACGGGCTGTGGTCGTTTTCGGCGTTTCTGCCCGTCGAGCGTCGGGTGTCGCTCGGCGAGGGACTGACGCCGCTCGTCGACGCCGACGAGTGGAACGCGCAGTTCAAACTGGAGTACGTCTTCCCGACCGGGAGTTTCAAAGACCGCGGCGCGACGACGACGCTGTCGCGCGCGGCGGAGCTCGACGTCGACACCGTCGTCGAGGACTCCTCGGGTAACGCGGGCGCAGCGATCGCCACTTACGCCGCCCGCGCGGGCATCGACGCCGAAATCTACGTCCCCGCGTCGGTCAAGGAGTCGAAACTCCGCGCCATCGAGCGGGCGGGTGCGACGCCGGTTCGCGTCGAGGGCTCTCGACAGGACGTGACCGACGCCTGTCTCTCGGCGGTCGACTCCGGCGACGGCTGGTACGCCAGCCACGCGTGGAACCCGGCCTTCTTCGCCGGGACGGCGACGTTCGCCTACGAGACGGCGCTCCAGCGCGACTGGGACGTCCCCGACGCCGTCGTGACGCCGCTGGGTCACGGAACGCTGTTCCTCGGTGCCTACTACGGCTTTCGCGCTCTCTACGACGCCGGGTGGACCGACCGCGTGCCGCGACTGCTCGGCGCGCAGGCGGCGGGGTATGCGCCGATTGCGACGGAACTCCACGGGAGAGACGCGGGCGGGAGCAACGACGTCGCCGACGGCATCCAGATTCGAGAGCCTGTCCAGCGTGAGGCGATTCTCCGCGCCATCGACGACACCGACGGCGACGCCATCGCGCTCGGCGAGTCGGTCGTCGCCGACGAACTCGACGCGCTCCACCGCGCCGGCTTCTACACCGAACCGACCTGCGCCGTCGCGCCCGCCGCGCTCCGCGCGTACCGTGAACGCGGCGTCCTCGACGCCGACGACGACGTAGTCGTCCCGCTCACGGGGAGTGGGTTGAAACAGTAACACCGCCGGGAGGCGGTCGACCCCGCAGCGCGACGCGCTCGCTCGCCTCGGCGGTCCCAGACGGGCGATAGCGCCTTTCGCGCCACTACGGACACGGGACTGTTCGTCGCCCGAAACCCGACGTAACAGCGCCGCTCAGAGCATCTCGTCGAGGGGGACGTACGCGCCCTCGTCCGCCGACACCCACGTGGTGAGCAGTTCCTCGTCCGTCGCGTCCGCGGGGAACAGCGTACAGCGGTCCGGACCGAAACTGCTCGGCGAGATGACGTGGTCGACCTCGAACAACCACGAGAGTTCCGGAGGGGTTTTCCACTCGTTTGTCACGGATAGTACGTCTACACCCCCGGTCTTTACTATCGACTCGCTACCGAGTGTACGGTTGTATTTACTACGACGTAATCTCGGATGTATCCGCTGGAACCGACGGTATGCGGCGTTGTCTCCGGTTCGGGTCGCCTTACCGCTCGGGGTGAGTCGGGGCGTCGAACCCTCCTCTGATCAGCGGTTTTGCGACGTGGCGTCGCGCGCAAGGCGGCACTTCGTACCAGCCCTCTTCGAGGTCGCGCTGCACCTCCCGTTCGGTTTTCCCCGCGTTCTTCGTCCCGCACGTCCGACAGCGGTACCCCTGGTTTCGGCCGGCGCTCTTCATCCGCTTTCCGCACTCCGGGCAGTCGGGAACGACCGTCTCGGTCCGGTTCAACCCCCGAACGGCGAACTTCTCGAGTTTGAGCGTCCCGTCCGACACCTCGCCGCAGACGGTGAGCTCGTCGCCCTCTCGGAGCGCCCGAACTCGGTCGCGGAACCGCTTCGTCGGTTCGAAGGCGACGCAGGGTAAGGTCTCCCCGTGCTCGTCCGCGAGGGTGACGAACACGTGGCCCCCGACGCGCGTCTCAGGCGCGTCGTACACCCGGCCGTCGAGGCGGTAGGCACGGCCATCTTCGACGGAGTCGAGCGCTCCCGACCGGAGGTGGGCGTCGGTCCCCTGATTCGTCAGAAACAGCGCCGTCCGCTCGGTCGGTTCGCTCTCGATGTCGCCTGCGACGCGGCGGACCGCGTCGGCGTCGTCGCCGCGGACGCCGTAGAGAATCGGACCGGGAGCGTTCGGGACGCAGACCGCCTGTCGCTCCTCGGTGTCGACCGTGTCCCACGCGTCTGGGTAGGCGGCCTCGGCGGCCGCGAAGACGGAGTCGTCGTCGACGACGCGCGGCGTGCCGCAGCGGTCGAACTCGCGGTAGGAGATGTGTTCGTACGTCCACTCGTCGAACGCCGCCCACGCGCCGACGGCCGCGAGCGCGCCGATGCGTCCCCGGCCGCCGCTCCACCCGCGGTGGCGATACCCCGAAGACTCGGCGAGGTCGAGGGCGTCGTCGGTCGCGTGGAAGTCGCGGACCGCGTCGCGGGCGAACGTCCGAACCGGCTCGGGAACCGCCGAGGGGTCGCCGTCGGCGACGACGACGCCCGGACTCGTTCGCGGGTCGTCGCCGACGGCCAACCGGTCGACGACGTCCGCGGCGAGGTCCATCGCCGTCTCCGGCGCGACGTCCGTGTGGAGCGCCAACGCGGCGTTACCGCGGGTTTTGTGCCTCACGGCGGGGTTGAGCCGCACGAGGAGTCGCCGCTCGACGCGCCCGCCCGCCTCCCGAATCGCGTCGGCGACGAGCGTCGCCGCGTACGTCGTGCACATCCCCCGCTCGCGGGAGTCGGTGTCGTCGAGGCCGATGACCGTCACTAGCCGGCGATTGTCGGGGGGTCTACATCCCGCTTTCGCCTCGTCGTCTCCCACTTAATGCTATCGGTCATGCACGAAAGTAATCGGACGACTGCGAGAGGGTGGTCGGCGAAACGCCTATGTACGAGGACAGGCCTATTACCCCCCATGTCCCGCTCCGCTCTGGTGGGTAACGTCACCGCGATGCTGCGCGACGCCGACTTCGTCGTCAGCGAGCGCTGTGCCGTGCGCCCAAAGAGCTTCGACCTCGCCGCCCGCCGCGGCGAGGACCTCCTCCTCCTCAAGATTCTGGGCAACATCGACGCGTTCGACGCCGTGACGGGCGCGGAGATGCGTCGCCTCGGCAACTACCTCTCGGCGACGCCGATGGTGCTCGGCCTGCGGACCCGCGACGAGGACCTCAAGCCCGGCGTGGTGTACTTCCGTCACGGCGTCCCGGTGTTCAACCCGGACACGGCGTACGACCTCTTCATCGAGGAGGTGCCGCCGCTCATCTACGCGGCCCCCGGCGGCTTGTACGTCGACATCGACGGCGACCTGCTCGCCGACGAACGCGAGCGCCGCGGGTGGAGTCTCGGCCGTCTGGCCTCCGAACTCGGCGTCTCCCGGCGGACCGTCTCGAAGTACGAGGACGGGATGAACGCCAGCATCGACGTCGCCATCCAGCTCGAGGAACTGTTCGAGCAGCCGTTCAGCACGCCCGTCTCGGTGCTCGACGGCGCCGACGAGGTGCGCGACGCCGACCCGACGCCGCAGGACCCCGAGGCCGACCCCGAGGACGCCCACGTCGTCACCGTGCTCACCCGCGCGGGCTTCGAGATGCATCCGACCGCGCGCGCGCCGTTCAAAGCCGTCGGCGAGGACAGCGGCAGCAGCGAGGAGAACCTCCTGACGGGGCACTCGGCGTTCACCCGCTCCGCCGAGAAGCGCGCCCGCATCATGTCGTCGCTCGGTGCGGTCACGCGGACGCGCTCGGTCTACTTCGTCGAGAAGCGCGCCAAGCGCGACTCCGTCGAGGGGACCGCACTCGTCGGCTGCGACGAACTCGAAGCGATGAACGACCCGGACGACGTCCGTGACCTCATCCGCGAACGCGCCGACGAACCCGCGGACTGAGCGCCGACCGACCGGACTATTCGACCGGACCGCCAACCGACCGGACCGCCAAACGGCGGACCGTCGGCGAGTTCTTCTCCGCGCGTAGCGTACGTCGACACATGGTCTACCCGAGTGCAGAGCGGTCGGGACGGCTGAGCGAGGCGTTCGAGAACCTCGTCCTCTCGTGGCCGGGCGTCCGCATCAGCCATCGCAACGGTTACGCGACGTACTGCGTCGGCGACCGACCGTTCGCCGTCGTCGACGGGATGCGCTTGGCGCTCACGGACCTCACGAGCGAGGCGCGGGAGGCGCTGGAGAAGGAGTGGTTCGCCGACCCGTTCCGCGGCGAGACGGGTATCGTGGAGACGTGGGCGACGGTGTGCATCTCGCCGGACGAACTCGAGTCGCTGCTGCCGTTCGTCAGGCGGAGTTACGAGATGGCCCGCGGCGTCGAGTGGTGAGTCCGGGGCTAGCTCGCCGAGCCGTACGTCTCTTCGAGGTAGGCGACGATGTCGTCGCTCTCGGGCAGTCGACGTCCACCTTTTTCCACCTCGGGTCCGCGAAGCGGACCGCTCGGTGCAAAAATCTGGACCAAAAAGCCGCTCACTCACTTCGTTCGCTCGCGGTTCAACTCGCCGAGCCGTACGTCTCTTCGAGGTAGGCGACGATGTCGTCGCTCTCGGGCATCCCGTGAACGTCGTGCTTCTCGTCGACGAGCACCGGGACGCCGGTCTGTCCGCTGACTTCCTTCACTTCGGTTCTCTCGGAGTGCGAACGCGGCACTTTCCGCGACTCGTACTCCAGGTCGAGTTCCGCGAGCTTGTTCCTCACTTTCGTACAGAAGGGACAGCCCTCCAGTTCGTACAGTACGAGGTTAGACATCGGCGGACGTTCGGTCGCAGGAAGGTAAAGCCCACTGGGAGCGTGCGGCGGGCGCGCACACTGGAGTCCAGTCGCGTCGGTCGCGTTTGGTCGTATTCGCTCGCGTTCGGTCGTGTTCGGTCGCGTTCGGTCGTGTTCGGTCGCGCTACAGCTCCAGCCGTTGTCTCGTCGCGGCGACGTGTCGGCGGATGTGGCCGCGGTTGACGACGAGTTCGGCGGCGCCCCAGCCGACGAGGAGCAGCGCACCGAGTACGCTGTAGACGAAGTCCCAACTGGAGAGCCACACCGGTCGAATCCACGGCGTGAGGTGGCTCCACATCGTGGCGAACTCGCTGACGGGCTCCTCCAGCGGCGTGTCGAGGAACGGTCCGACGACCCAGTTGCTGAAGGAGACGCGGTCGCCCTCGCCCGGTTCGAGGCCGGCGCTGCCGGAGAGTTCGTAGCTCCCCTCCGCGTCCATGTCGCTGACGGTCGGGCCGTTCGACCCGCCGCCGTGGGCGACTCGCTCGCTGTCGTACGGCCCCCACGTCGCGTAGTACTCCCAGACGATCTCGCCCTCCGGCGTCACCTCGATGACGCGGTGGTTCATCGTGTCGGTGATGAGCGTGTTGCCGTTCGGCAGGCGGTCGGCGTCGCGCGGCCACGTCAACTGGCCTTCGCCGACTTCCCACGTCCGCTCCCACTCGCCGTCTATCAGTTCGTACTCGACGACGCGGTGGTTCTCGGAGTCGGCGACCAGGATGACGGGGTTGCCGTCCTCGCTCTCCAAGTAGTCGGGGTTGTGCTGCTCGTTCAGTATCTCGTAGTTGTCGTCCTCGCCGAGTCGGAGGTCGATATCCCCGCTGGTGCGGTTGACGAGGATGGCCTGGTCAAAGTTCCGCGGCGACAGCAGGAAATGCTCGTCGCCGACGGCTTCGATGTCGTTGACGTGCGTCCAGTCGTCGCTCATCCCGCCGTCGGTGTTGACGTCGTAGTGGTCGCGGAAGTACCACTCCCAGGTTATCTCGTCGGTCGTGCGGTTGTAGATGAAGACGCGGTCGTCGCTGCGGCCGGCGGAGTCGTTCCACTGTCGCATGTTGGCGACGGCGATCTCCTCGTCGTTCAGCATCGTCGCGTCGTGGGTGTCCTCTATGTCGAACTCCTCCTGCCAGACGCGCTCTTTGGTCTCGGGGTTCAGTTCGTAGACGAGCGTCTTCCCCGGACGCGTCGAGACGACGAACAGGTTGCCGTTGTCGAGCGGGTCGACGTCGTAGAACCACGTCGCGCCGCGCTCGTCGCCGTCGTACACCCACTCGGTCTCGCCGCGTTCGTCGACGGAGACGAGACGGGCGGGTTTCTTCTTGTTCCCTTCGCCTTGGAAGTGGAATCCTTGGACGCTGACGACGGTCGACCCGTTCGCGCGTTCGGTCACCGTCCCGCGCTGTAACGTGGTCTCGTCGCCGGAGTCGTGCGTCACGGCCGCGATTCCGGCCGGGACGAACAGGCCGATGACTGCGAACGCCACGAGCGCTCGCAGAATCCATCGTCTGGAGGGCATATCCATGGCCCTCGATTAGTCGTCGCCGCTATGAAAGTTGGTGTTTACGTCGACGGAAACGCGCTACTGTCTGTCGGTTGTCAGCTACAACCGCTGCTACAGTTGCCCGGCGAGGAGGCCGCTCGTGCGGACGAAGAAGTACAGCACGAACGCGCCTGCGAGAATCCACTGGCCTGCGGACACGTCGCGGCGCTCCCCGGCGGCAATTTTGACGAGCGGATAGGAGATGATGCCCGCGGCGATACCGTAGGCGATAGAGAACGTAAACGGCATCACGAGGATGGTCAGCCCGGCGGGGACGGCGTGGGTGATGTCGTTCCACCGGATGTCGACGACGTTACGCAGCATCAGCACCGCGACGACGACGAGCGCGATGTGAGATGCGTACATCGGAATCGCCGCCGCCAGCGGGACGACGGCCAGCGAGGCGAGGAACAGGAGCGCGACGACGAGCGCGGTCATCCCGGTCCGACCGCCCTCCTCGACGCCCGTCGAGGACTCGATGTACGTCGTCACCGTGGAGGTGCCGAGCATCCCGCCGACGGTGGTGCCGACGGCGTCGGCCATCAGCGGTCGGTCGATGTCGGGGAGGTTCCCCTCGTCGTCGAGGAAACCGCCGACCTGACTGACGCCGACGAGCGTTCCGGCGGTGTCGAAGAAGTCGACGAAGAAGAACGTGAAGACGACGAGCGAAAAGGCGAGGGCGTCGACGTTCGACAGCCCTTCGAGGAACGCGCCGACGAGCGGGGTGATGTCGTAGCCCGCGACGTCGTAGGTGAGCGTCGTGTCGCCGACGAGCGACGACGCCGCGAGCGTCGTTCCCTGCGGTGCCTGGTCGGCGGCGTAGGCGCTGTAACCGAGCGCCGACGCCGCGTATCCGAGAACCGATGTGGCGACGATACCGATGATGATAGAGCCGCGGACGCCGCGGGCGTAGAGCGCGAACGTCAAGAACAGGCCGACGACCGAGATGATGGCGACGGGGTCCTGTGCGAAGACGGGATTGAACGTGACGAACGTCGCCGAGTCGCCGGCGACGACGCGCATCGCCTGCAACCCGATGATGGCCAAGAAGAGGCCGATACCGCCGCCGACGGCGAACTTGACGGGTTCGGGGACGAGTTCGATGACGTACTCGCGCGCGCCGACGGCGGTGAGCGCGATGAACAGCACCCCTTCGACGACGACGGCGGCCAGCGCCGTCTGCCACGGAATTCCGAGCCCCAACACGACGGTGAACGCGAAGAAGGCGTTCAACCCTAACCCGGGCGCTTGCGCGAACGGTCGCTTCGCGTACAGCGCCATGACGAACGTCGCCACCGCCGCCGAGATGAGCGTCACGACGGCGAGCATCTGTATCGTCTGCGCGTCGGTTCGGTTCTGCACGTCGATGGCCGCGCTCAGAATCTGCGGGTTGACCACGACGATGTAGCTCATCGTCAGGAACGTCGTTATCCCCGCGAGAACCTCCGTTCGTAAGTTCGTCCCGTGCTCCTCGAATTCGAAGTACGAATCCAGTAACCCCATGTTGGTCGATGATGCATTATCAACTTAAGAATTGCCATCCATTCGTGCACAGTTGTGCACCGATGTGGATGTCGGCGGTCCGAAACGTCGGCAGAACTCGTTAATCGAGCGTCGTCAGCGCGCCGACGGGCGCGTCGGTGAGCTCTCTGGCGCGGCCGAGTCCCTTGTCGCTGACGCCGATGAGCGCGAACACGCCGGTCACGGTGGTGTCGGCCTGTTTGGCGATGTCCAGGAGCAGCTCCTGAGTCTCGCCCGAGCGAATCAGGTCGTCGACGACGAGCACGCGCTGGCCCGACGAGAGGGCGCTCGCGGGGAGGTAGTAGGTGAGTTCGATGCCGGAGGCGAGACGCTGGCGCGACTCGATAAACTCCTCGACGGCGGTCTCTTTGGACTTCTTGGCGTAGGCGAGGCGGGCGTCGAAGTAGCGCGCCATCGCCGCGCCGAGCGTGATACCGTCGGTGGCGGCGGTGAGTATCACGTCGGGGCGCTCGAAGCCGAAACTGTTGGCGGCGACGGGCGCGACGAGGTCGAGGAACGACTGGTCGAAGACGACGCCGGAGTTGTCGACGTACCCCTCGTCGTCGAAGCGGACGCGCGCTTCCAGTTCCGACGAGAGAGCGTCGCGGCCAACGCCTTCGACGACTTCGCGTGCGCGCTCGCTTCCGGGGAGGACGTGACCGTTGACGTACCGGTTCAGGTCACCGGCCGGAAGCCCCGTCACCGACGAGAGTTCGTCGTACGTGCGCGTCTCCTTGAGCATACGGAGGACAGCGACCGCCTGCAGTTGGAGGGCGGCCTTCTCGGCTCTGTTCATACCCCGCGTTTCGCGTTTGCACAACTATGAACACTTCGATATCTTCGAGGCGAGTTTTGCGCACGAGTATGGTTCTCGGGCGGCTGCCCGCGTGACCCGAACGCGTCGCCTACCGGTCGGCCAACAGGTCGGTCGCGGTCAGCAGAGACTGGAGTTCGATATCGTGTTCGGCCATCAGTTCCGTAGCGCCCTCTTCGCGGTCGACGACGACGAGCACGCGGTCGACGTTCGCCCCGGCGTCGCGCAGAGCTTCGACGGCGTCGACGGCGCTCTGTCCGGTCGTGGCGATGTCTTCGAGCAACAGCACTTCCTCGCCCTCGTCGAGGCGGCCCTCGATGCGTTTCGCGGTTCCGTACTCCTTCGCCTTCTTGCGCGCGATGACGTAGGGCCGACCCGTCTCGACCGAGGTGACGGCTACGAGCGGTACCGCGCCGAGGGCGACGCCCGCGAGTTTCTCGTCGCCGACGTGTTCGGCGAACGCCTCCGCGACGAGGCGCAGACATCGCGGGTCGGTCTCGAACAGGTACTTGTCCACGTAGTAGTCGCTCGTCCCGCCGTGGGAGAGTTCGAACTCGCCGAACTGGACCGCCTCCGCGTCGCGAAGCGCCGCGATGAGTTCCGCTTTCGTCATTGGTCGCTGTGGGTTCGCCGAGCGTGATAAACGGGCCGGTTGGCGGCGGACGGTCGCGGTCAGAAGCGAGTTTCTGAGCCGCGAGCGAGCGGAACGAGCGAGCGGGCTTTTTGGTGCACCGGGAGAGCGGAGCTCTCCCGAGCCTTCCTTCGCTTCGTCTGCGGGCGACCCGCGAGTCACCCGCATGGCCTGCGAGACCTTCGGTCTCGCTTCGCTCACGAAGACAGATTTTTGCAAGTGGGGGTGCGCAGAGCGCACCCTCCGCAGCAAAAAGGTGCGTCAGTAGGGCTCGTCTTTCAGCCCGAGCAGATACGCGATGCCGTTCGTCACGAGGTGAAACACCGGGGTGACGACGGCGACGACGACGATTCGACCCGGGGTGAACGTCCGCGAGAACCACGCCGGCGAGAGGAGTTTCGCCAGTCCGAGCGCGCCGACGACGAAATCGAGTTGGTCGAGAAGCGGGAAGGACGCACCGCGTTCACGTCCGCTTCGACGTTTGAGAAACGAGGCCGCGATGTCGCCGAGCATCGCGCCGAGGGAGAGACCGACGGCCCCGCCGAGGCTGAACTCCGGCAGCGAGACGCCGAACCGTCTCTCGGCGCGCTCGCGGACGAGGTTGAGACCGACGGCGAGGAGCACGCCGACGACGCTGCCGACGGCGGTCCCGCGCCACGTCTTCCCGTCGCCGAGCAGTCGGCGGTCGCCCAACGTCCGGCCGCCGTCGATGGGGTCGCCGCCGCCGGAGAGCACGGCGGCGTTGTTCGGCACGTAGGCGGGCAGCATCGACCAGACCGCAGAGACCAGGTACGAGATGACCATACTGCGACCACTCACGGGCGGCATTTAACCCCTCTTCTGTCGGGTCGCCGCCCGGGCTGAGAGGATAACGCTGATAACTGGGTGGTCGCAACTGGGTTGCATGATTCCGCCCATCGCCGGTCGGTTCGTCGCGGGCGAGACGTCAGCGACGGCGCTCGAACACGCCCGCCGGACGAACGTCGACGGCGTGAAGGTCATCCTCAACCTGTTAGGCGAACACTACGACACCCGAGAACCGGCCGACGCCGACGCCGACGCGTACGTCGACCTCCTGGCCGACCTCGGTCGCACGGACCTCGACGCCTGCATCTCGGTCAAGCCCTCCCAGATCGGCCTCGACGTCGGCGAGGACGCGTTCCGGGAGAATCTCGAACGCATCACCGACGCGGCGGCCGAACACGACGAGTTCGTCTGGGTCGACATGGAGGACCACGACACGACCGACGCGACGTTGGCCGCGTACGAGACGTTCGCGGAGGCGACCGGCGGCAACGTCGGCGTCTGCGTGCAGGCGAACCTCCGGCGGACGCGGACCGACCTCGAACGGTTGGTCGACGTCCCCGGGAAGGTCCGCCTCGTCAAGGGGGCGTACGACGAACCCGAGGAGATCGCCTACACCGACAAAGCCGACGTCGACGAGTCCTACCGCGAGAATCTGGAGTTCATGTTCCAGGAGTTCGACGGCGGTATCGCCGTCGGCAGCCACGACCCGGCGATGATTCAGTACGCGACGGACCTCCACGACGAGTACGGCACCGAGTTCGAGATTCAGATGCTGATGGGCGTCCGCGAGGAGGCCCAGCGCGACCTCGCCGACGACGGCTACGAGGTGTGGCAGTACGCTCCCTACGGCGGGAAGTGGTTCTCGTACTTCTACCGGCGAGTCCGCGAGCGCAAGGAGAACGCGCTGTTCGCCCTCCGCGCTATCACGGGCATCTGAGGCGACGGGCGGGTCGACGCGAAACGCGACGCGACGACGCGGCAACTCGGTAGAAGACCTCTTAACCCCACCGGACGGAGTAGCGAGCGAGAATGTCCACGTGGAAACGCGACTTTGCGAGCGGTCTCGTCGTCCTCACTCCGCTTCTGGTTATCCTCCTCGTCCTCAACTGGTTCTACCAGCAGATCGCCGACCTGCCGGTCATCGAGTATCTGGTCGGACAGATGCAGTACGAGTGGATGGCCGTGCTGACGATTCTCGCTATCTTCCTGTTGCTCGTCTTCTCGGTCGGCTACCTCATGCGGACGACCTTCGGCCGACTCGTCGAAGACGGCATCGACGCCGCGATGAACCAAGTACCCCTGATTCGCGTTCTCTACAACGCCTCCAAACTCGCGGTCGAAACCGCACTCACCGGCACCGAAGAACTCCAAACACCGGTTCGTATCGAGACGTGGAACGGCATGCGCATGACCGCGTTCAAGACCGGCAAACGAACCGACGACGGTCGGGTCGTCCTTTTTCTCCCGACCGCCCCGAACATCACCTCCGGATTCGTCGTCGAAGTCGACGAAGATCGAGTCGAAGAGACCGACGAACGCGTCGAGGAGGCGCTGACGCGCATCCTCAGCGCCGGATTCGGCGAGGAGTCCGACCCCGGCATCGACATCGACGTCATCGACGAAGTCTCCGTCGACGACATCCAGCGGTCGAACGACGACTGAACCGCGGCGAGTTCGGCGGTGACGGCCCGACGCCCGGCGTCGTCGCTGCGTAGGTTGAAACGTGATGCCGGGGCAACACCCCCGCGTGCGCTGAACCGCCGCCGCGTCGGGACCGAGGCGGGTGCGCGAGAACTCCCGGCGCGTCACACGGATACGACGGGAGTCTCGCCTGTTCGCTCTGTTCTCCTCAGACGTAGTCGAACCACTCGTCGTGGTCGTCGGTCCGCCGCTCGACGAGGTCGAAGAACGCCGACTGCAGTTCTTCCGTGACGGGACCGCGCGAGCCGTTGCCGATCTCGACGTTGTCGACCTGCCGAATCGGCGTCACCTCGGCGGCGCTGCCGGTGAAGAACAGCTCGTCGGCGGTGTGGAGTTCGCCGCGGCTGATGGTCGCCGTGTCGTCGACTTCGTAGCCGCGCTCGCGGGCCAGTTTGATGACCGTGTCGCGGGTGATTCCGTCGAGGATGCTCTGGGAGAGCCCCGGCGTATAGATGGTCTCGTCGCGGACGAGGAAGATGTTCTCGCCCGGACCCTCGGCGACGTTTCCTTCCTTGTTGAGGACGATAGCCTCGGCGTAACCGTTGCGCCGCGCCTCCTCGCCGGCCAGCAGGCTGTTGACGTACAGCCCCGTCGTCTTCGCGTTCGTCGGAATCTGGCTGGAGGCGTGCTTGCGCCACGAGGAGACCATCACCTCGATACCGTTCTCCAGCGCCTCCTCGCCGAGGTACGCGCCCCACGGCCACGCCGCGATGGTGACGTCCGTCGGGCAGTCGCCGGGGCTCACGCCCAGCGAGTCGTAGCCGTAGTACGCGATCGGCCGGATGTAACAGCTCTGGAGGTCCTGTCTGCGGATGAGTTCGAGCGTCGCCTCGGTCAGTTCGGACGGTTCGTACGGAATCTCCATCTCGTACGGTTTCGTGGAGTCGTAGAACCGTTCGAGGTGCTCCTCCCAGCGGAAGATGGCCGGTCCGTTCTCGGTGTCGTAGCAGCGAACGCCCTCGAAAACGCCCGTCCCGTAGTGGAGGCCGTGCGACAGCACGTGAATCTTCGCGTCGTCCCAGTCGACGAACTCGCCGTTCATCCAGATGGTGTCAACGTCCATCTCGTCGAAGCTCATGGTGGCCTCATTCGCGGGTGAGCGTATAAAACACCCCGTATTCCTCACGGTCTATCCTCCGGCCGTCGGCCAATCGGTGGGAGGGGTTTTGCGGGCGGGGACCGCACTCCGAGCTATGGCCATCGAGACTGTCGCCGTCACCGGCGGCAACGGACAGGTCGGTCGCGCCGTGCTCGCGGAGTTACGCGGCTGCGGCTACCGAACAGTCAATCTCAGCCGCGGGTCGCGGCGCGAGTCGCTCGCCGACGAGTATCGCCGAACGAACCTCCTCGACGCGGGCGAAGTGTACGGCTCGCTCGCGTCGAGCGACGCCGACGGCGTCGTCCACCTCGGGATGGTTCCGCGCCCCGACACCGGTCCCGGCCACGTCACCTTCGAGAGCAACGTGATGTCGACGTACCACGTGCTCGAAGCGTCTCAGAACCTCGATATCGACAGCGTCGCCGTCGCGTCGAGCATGAGCGCGCTCGGCGCGGGGTTCGACCCGGACCCGGTTCGCCTCGACTACCTCCCGGTCGACGAGTCGCATCCGGTCGACCCGCGGGACCCGTACGCGCTCGGCAAGCACGTGCTCGAACGGACGGCCGAAGGAATCGCCCGCCGAAACGCGGGGCCCGCGAGCGTGAGCGCGGTCCGTTTCCCCATCGCCATGGACGACGAACAGCTGCGGGACGCGCTGGGCGACGCCGACCGCTCGCTCGACGCGATTCGGGACGCGCCCTTCTTTCACTCGGCGCGGAACACGCTGTTCGCGTACGTCCACCTCGACGACCTCGCAGACCTCTTTCGTCGCTGTATCGAAGCCGAGTTCGGTGGCTACGAGGCGTTCTGGGCGGCGGCGGCGGAGACGACGGTGGACTCCCCGACGACCGAGCTGGTGGCCGAACTGTATCCGGCTGTCGAGACGCGAGGCGACCTCTCCGGCCACGAGAGCCTCGTCGACACGTCGAAGGCGAGACGGATACTCGGGTGGAAGCCGACGCGTAGCTGGCGAGAGCGGTGAGAACGGAGGATATCGAGCCAGCGTTCGACTACGCCAGTTCCTCGACCAACTGCTGGCCTTCGAGGTAGACGAACCCGCGTCGGTCGGCGTAGGCGCGGGCATCGGCCGGTGACAGCGCCCGCCCGCTCTCGTCGTCGAGCATCTCGCAGACGACGACGGCCGCCGGGAGGTCGGCCTCGGCGGCGAGCGCCAGACCGAGTTCGGTGTGTCCGCGTCTGTCGGCGAGCAGGTCGGGCGCGCCGCGGAGCAGGTTGACGTGGCCGGGCGAGCGGAACTCGGCGGCGAACTCCTCGGGCCCGTAACTCGCCGGGACGGCCTCGACCGCGGTCGCCGCCTCCGCGAGTTTCGTGATGGTCAGCGCGCGGTCCTCGTCGGTGATGCCGGTGAACGTGTCGCGGTGGTTCACCGGCAGCGAGAACGACGACCGACTGTCGTATCTGAGGTCGTGGTCACCGGCGCTCGGGTGGTCGAGCGCGTCGTCGAGAAAGGGGAGGCCGACCGCGTCGGCGACGGCGTCAGAGAACGCGGTGCAGACCAGCCCTCCGGCGTCGTTCCGCAGATGCGAGACGGCCGTGGGCGTCACCGCGCCCGCGGGGTAGACGATGTCCGTCTCGCCCTCTCGGTCGTCGAAGTCGTGGATGAGCACCGGGGCTCCGCTCCGGAAGGCGTCGACGGCGGCGCGGACGCCGCCGTTCGCGCTCGCGCCCGCGTCGTCGCTCGCGCGTTGCGTCATCAGGCGTCCTCCACGTAGACGGTGACCGTCGACCCGTCTTCCAGCGCCAGCACGTCCCGGAGCTTCTCGGGGGCGATGATCTCCAGTTGGCGCTCGTCGTGGTGGGTCCGCTCGGGGACGATGATGTGAGCCGCCTCGTACGTCGACTCTCCGCGTTCGACCGTCGCGGCGTAGCAGGCCGCCGGACCGAACGTCCGCTCGTCGTCCTCCCACCCGTCGATGGGAACGGCGTCGAGGTTCGCCATCCCGGCGCGCGTCCGAACCGACTCGTCGGTGAGTTCGACGTTGAGCGTCCCCGCGAACGGTTCGTAGCTCAACCGCTCCTCGAACTGCTCCATGTAGCCCGAAAGCGAGATGTAGTGGCGGCCTTCGCCCATCCCGCTGGTGACGGTGCCGGTGAGGGTGAGTTCGGAGTCGTCCTCGAAGATTCGGCGGTAGTCGGCGTACTCCCCTCGGAGCGCGCTCTCGCCGTCGTCGGTTATCGACACCCACTGTCCGTCGCTGACGATGTCGCGTTCGACGAGGCCGGCCTCGTCGAGTCGCTGGAGGCGGCGTGACGCCGTCTGGTTGGACGCGTCGAGACGTCCGGCGAGTCCGGCACAGGAGACCTTCACCGGGCCGGTCAATCCGCCATCTAAGGCGACGTGCTTCAACGCGGCCAACTCGTCGTGGCCGACGGCGACTACCGTATCTGGCATACGTCTCACTCCGGTCGCCGACCGCATAAGTATGACGAAACTGAGATGCGTCTCAGATGTGTTATGCGACGACTACCGCCGAAAGGCAGTGCCTACCGAACGTAATGTCGTTCTCACATCTAAGTTCATCGGTCGCGACGATACGTTACCGGCTACCGTGTGACCGCCTCGGTCGGCCGGTTGTTCGGAAATACATTTATCCGACCCTCGAAAACCAACGGGCATGTTCAGAGAGTTTCGCAGTCAGGTCGAGTCGGCGCTGACCGACGCGCTGTCTTCGCTCGACGCGCCGACCGACGACCTCGGCGTCGAAGAACCGCCCGAAGACGTCGACGCCGTGCTCGCCTCCAGCGTCGCGTTCCGCCTCGCCGGCGAACTCGGCGCGGCCCCGCCACAGGTCGCCGCCCGACTCGTCGACGAACTCGACGTCGGCGAGTACGAGTACGTCGCCGACGCGACGACGCAGGGCCCGTACGTCAATTTCGCCGCGACCGACGCCTACCTCGCCGACACCCTCGACGCCGCGGCGACCGACGAGGAGTTCGGTCGCCTCCCCGACACCGGGAAGTCCGTCGTCGTCGAACACACGAGCGCCAACCCGACGGGCCCGGTCCACGTCGGCCGCGCGCGCAACCCGATTCTCGGCGACGCCGTCGCGCGCGTCCTCGACTACGCCGGCAACGACGTCGAACGCCACTACTACGTCAACGACGCGGGTCGGCAGGTCGCCGTCTTCACGTGGGCCTACGAGACGTTCGACGAGGCCGACCTCCCGGAACCCGAGCGCGACCGCGCCGACTACGACCTCGTGCGCTACTACCGCAAAGGCAACCAGTTCCTCGAAGCGGGCGACGCCGACGAAGTGGAAGCGGCCGAGGCCGAGATCGAAGCCATCATGCGAGGGTTGGAGGAGGGCGACGAGGAGACGTACGAGCGCGTCGAAGTCGTCGTCGACCAGGTGCTCGGCGGGATGCGTCAGTCGCTCGCCCGTCTGCCGGCGGTGTTCGACGAGTTCGTCAAGGAGTCGCGGTTCATGCGCGACGGCTCCGCCGACGACGTGGTCGAGCGCCTGAAGGAGTCCGACCACTCCGTCTACGAAGAGGACGCGTGGCAACTCGACCTCACCGACTGGGACATCGAGAAGAAGATGGTGTTTCTCCGCTCCGACGGGACGACGCTGTACACGACGCGCGACCTCGCCCACCACGAGTGGAAGTTCGCAAACTACGACGAGGCCGTGACCGTCCTCGGCGAGGACCACAAACTGCAGGCCGAACAGCTGGGCGCGGCGCTCGAACTGCTCGGCAACGACACCTCCCAGCTTCGCCACGCCATCTACTCCTACGTCAACCTCCCGGAGGGGAAGATGAGCACCCGACAGGGGACCGGTGTCGACCTCGACGACCTGCTCGACGAGTCCATCGCCCGCGCCCGCGAGGAGGTCGAGTCCCGCCTCGACTCGCGCATCCGCGACGACGACCTCTCGGAGAAAGACATCGAACGCATCGCTCGCCAGGTCGGTATCGGGGCCGTCCGCTACGACATCGTCTCGAAACAGCCGACGAAGGCCATCACGTTCGAGTGGGACCGCGCGCTCGACTTCGAGGCCCAGTCCGCGCCCTACGTCCAGTACATCCACGCGCGCTGCTGCGGCATCCTCGCCGAGGCTGGCGTCGACGTCGCCGGGGGCGAGTCGCTGACCCTCGCCGCCGTCGACGCGGACCTCCTCGACGCGCCCGAGGAGCGCGACCTCGTCCGGACGCTCGCCCGGTTCCCGGCGGTCATCGAGGAAGCCGCCGAGGACCTCGAACCGCACGTCGTCGCCACGTACACCCGAGAACTCGCGGAGACGTTCAACGCCTTCTACCGCGAGTGTCCGGTGCTCACCGCCGAGGGCGACCGCAGGGAGGCGCGTCTCGCGCTCGTCGCGGGCGCTCGCCACGCGGTCGCCAACGCGCTCGACGCGCTCGGCGTCGAAGCGCCGACCTCGATGTGAGGCGGCGGGTCAGAAGAGAAGCGGGAGTGCGAGACCCGGCGAGCTAACGAGACTACCGCCGACGGATGTGACGGCTATCGCGCCCGCACCGAGTGCGAGCACGAGAAACAACACGACCCACCAGAAGGGGACGGTTTCGTCTTCGGCCATACCGTTGCTGTGGCGGGTTCCCTAAAAGAACTTCCCGTTTTCACCGCAGGAGTCGACCGAGGAACCCCTTCTGTTCGGTGTCGGCCTCCTCGTCCTCCTCGTTCCCGTTCGCTTGCGTCGTCTCGCCGTCGTCGTGGGGCTGTTCGTCGCCGGAACCGCCGGACTCGCTCTCGGCGTTTTCGGCCTCCTCGACGAGCGCGGTGTCGTACACGCCGTCTTCCTCCTCCTCCTCGGACCCACCCGCAGCGTCCGGTCGGTCGCTCTCGGAGCCCTCGGCCGTATCGGTCGGTTCCTCTGCTTCGGCGATGGCGTCGGCGAGGGGCTCGACGTTGGACTCGGCGGTGTCGTCTTCGGCCGCTTCCTCCGTCGCTCCCCGTCCGACCTCGCCGGACTCGCCCTCGTCGACGCCGAGTTTCGCCTCCGCGCTGGCGATAGACAGCGTTCCGTCCGCAGCGTCGGCGCTCTCACCCTCGTCCGGTTCGGTGTTCGTCGATTCGGCAGTCTTCGATTCGGTGTCCCCCGATTCGGTAGCCTCCGACTCAGTGTCCCCCGATTCGGTAGCCTCCGATCCGGTGACCACTGAACCGGTTTCGCTGGATTCGTCGATCTCGTCGGTCCGCACCTCGACTCCGTCGTCGACCTCGGCGTCCGGGTCGTACGCCGCGACGGCTTCGGCGAGCGTCGCGTAGGCTACGGCGGCGGGGCTGTCGGGGGCGTGCGTCGACACCGGCACCGACGAGGCCACCGATTCGGCGACCGCGTCGTCGGCCGGCACCGCCTCGACGACCGCCGCGTCGAGGCGCTCGGCGACCTCCTCGGCGTTCGGGTTCTCGGGGTCGACGCGCGTCAGGACGACGCCCGCGACGGTGCCGCCGAGTCGCTCGGTCACCTCGCGGGTCTTGTCGGTGTCGCCGAGGGCGTCGCGTTCGGTGTTGCAGACGAGAAAGACGGCGTCGGCCAGACCCAGGGGGAGGACGGCGTCGTGACTCAGGCCGCTGCCGGTGTCGACGAGCACGAAATCGTACGGTTCGAGCGCCGAGAACACGGCGCGTAGCTCGGTCGGCTCCGCGGCGGCGAACGCGTCTAAACTGCCGTCGCCGGGGACGACGTCGACGCCGGCGTCCGAGCGGTACGTCGCGTCGTCGACGGACGCCCGTCCCGCGAGCACGTCGTGCACTGTCGCGTCCGAGACGTCGACGCCGAGTGCGGCCGCGAGGTTCGGCATGGCGAGGTCCGCGTCGACGACGGCGACGTCGTGGCCGGCCGCCGCCAACGCCGCGCCCAGATTCGCCGTCGTCGTCGTTTTTCCGACGCCGCCTTTCGCACTCGCGACCGCGTATATCCAAGCCATAGTTGAGTTGTACACATCCTCCCGTGTCGGGGATATAAATGTAGCCCCCGACCGTCGTCGGACCGCCGACGGCCGTCAGAGGCGCTCGCAGTCCGGCGGCCCGCCAGTCAAAGCATACTTACCGCCCGCCCGGACTAGTAGAGGTAATGAGTGCTGACGCCGAGGGGCCGAGCGACGACCGCCGGAAGTACGAGTTCCGGAAGGTCATAGAGGAGTTGTCGGAGTACGAAGGCTCCGGAACCCAGCTCGTCACCATCTACATCCCTCCCGACAAGCAGATTTCGGACGTGGTCGACCACGTCGTCCAGGAACACAGCGAGGCGGCCAACATCAAGTCCAAGCAGACGCGGACGAACGTTCAGGACGCGCTCACGAGCATCAAAGACCGCCTGCGCTACTTCGACACGTTCCCGCCGGACAACGGTATCGTCATCTTCTCGGGCGCTATCAACTCCGGCGGCGGCCAGACGACGATGGTCACCAAGACGCTGGAGAGCCCGCCGGAACCGGTCCAGTCGTTCCGCTACCACTGCGACTCGGCCTTTCTGACCGAACCGCTGGAGCAGATGCTCTCGGACAAGGGGCTGTTCGGCCTCATCGTCCTCGACCGCCGCGAGGCCAACGTCGGGTGGCTGAAGGGCAAGCGCGTCGAACCGGTCAAATCCGCCTCCTCGCTCGTGCCGGGCAAGCAGCGCAAAGGTGGCCAGTCCGCCCAGCGTTTCGCCCGCCTCCGCCTCGAAGCCATCGACAACTTCTACCAGGAGGTCGCCGAGATGGCCAACGACCTGTTCGTCGCCAAGCGCCACGACATCGACGGCATCCTCGTCGGCGGTCCCTCACCGACGAAGGACGAGTTCCTCGACGGCGACTACCTCCACCACGAGATTCAGGACAAAGTCGTCGGGAAGTTCGACGTCTCCTACACCGACGAGTCGGGCCTCTACGACCTGGTCGACGCCGCACAGGAGGTGCTGGCCGACCAGGAGGTGATGAAGGACAAAGCCGAGATGGAGGAGTTCTTCGAGAGCCTCCACGCCGGCGACCTCGCCACCTACGGGTTCGAGGCGACCAGAAAGAACCTCGTCATGGGCTCGGTCGACCGCCTGCTCATCAGCGAGGACCTCCGCAGAGACGTCGTCGTCTACGACTGCGACGGGACCGAGGAGTACGAGGTCGTCGACGCCCGCCACTCGACGCCGGAACACGAGTGCGTCGAGGGCGGCGAGGCCGAGGTCGTCGAGCGCGAGGACGTCATCGAACACCTGATGGCGATCGCCGACCAGCGCGGTACGGAAACGAAGTTCATCAGCACCGACTTCGAGAAAGGCGAGCAACTGTACGACGCCTTCGGCGGCATCGCGGGCATCCTTCGGTACTCCACCGGCGTCTAAGCGCCGCTACTCGCTCCCCTCGGTATTTTCTCACTCGTTGAGAACGATTCTCAGCGACTGCAAACGCACCGACGGGCCCGGGCGGCCGCGCTCACTCGAACCGAACGCCCAGGTCGTGCATCCCGTCGTTGTTCGCCGCCACGTTCACCAGCAGCGGCGTCACGCTCTCGACCTCCGCCGCGTTGGCGATGCCGCCCGCGTCGAGCGCGCGCAGACCCGCTATCGCCTCCGCGAGCATCCGAACCGTCTCCTTGGCGTCGGGGTCGTCGCCGACGAGCAACACGTCGATGTCGAGGTCGGCGTCCAGGTCGGCGAGTCGCCCCGCGGCGAGATTGTGGAACGCGCCCACGACGGGTACGTCGTCGGGCGCGCTGTCGGCGACCAACTGCGTCACGCTCCCGGCGCTCGGCGGGTGGTAGTGAAAGCCGTCGTCGTCGCGCTTCATCCCCGTCGCCGGACTGACGAGCACGTCCGCGTCGTCGAGTTTCGGCGCGACCGCTTCGACGGTGTCGGCGACGTGGTACGGCGGAACGGCGAGCACGACGATGTCCGCCCTGTCGGCGGCCATCTCGTTGTCGAAGCCGTTTATCTTCACGTCGACGCCGCGGCTGTCGAGTTCCGTCTCGTACTCCTCGGCTTTCTGCCGCGCCCGGTCGGGGTCGCGAGAGCCGATGAGCACCTCGTGGGGGGTGTCGTACGCCCACCGCAGCGCCAGTCCCTCGCCGATGTCGCCGGTTCCGCCGAGTAACGCGATTCGCATGGTGAATGTGAGGCGGGCCGTCCCCTAAACGTTACGCGAGCGGTGAGAACTGTCGGCAGTCGTCGGGTTCGGTCGCCGTGTCGAACTCACTCGTCGTCGGCCGAATCTTCCGACTCCACTTCCGGCGACCAGACGCCGAGGCGCTCGAACCCGCCGCGGTAGGCCAACCAGAACGCGAGCGCCGGAATCGTCGCCAACACGGCGGCGAACACCATCAGTCGCGCCGTCGGGTCCGGCGGCACCACGAACGGGATCGCGACGAGCATCACGGCGTCCAGCGCCAACATAGTGAGCAGGAACGCCCAGAAACGTCGTCGGGCCATCAGGTCACTCCAACAGCGCGGGCAGGTCGTTCACGCTGTCGACGACGGCCGCTGCGCCCGCCGATTCGTACTTCCGTCGTCCCTCTTCGCCGGTGAGGCCGCCGGTCAGCACGCCGACGCCGCGGTACGTCCGACTCGCGTCGGCTTCGGCGGCGTTCACCGCCGTCCGGATATCGTCGAGGGTGTCGCCGACGAACGTCACCGTCTCCGCCTCGAACCGTTCGGCGAGCGTCACGAGCGCCTTCGGGTGGGGTTTGCCCTCCTCCCAGTCGTCCATCGTGAAGCGGTGCTCGTCGGCCACGCCGAGGCCGACTCTGTTGAGTGCGATATCGGCTTCGGCGCTCGGTCTACCGGTTAGCACGCCGACGTCGAACCGACTCGTGAGGTTTGTGACCGTCTCCTCGGTGAGGATGACCGGTTCGTCGTGGATGTAGCCCTCGGTCTCGAACGGCGGTTCGTCGCCCTCGAACTCCCGGTAGAGGTCGCTGCCGAGGTACAGCGCCTGAAACACGTCGCGGAGGTGGTCGGTTTTCCACTTGTCGCGGACCCGCGCCTGCGAGATGCTCGGCATGTCGGCGACGACCGACTGCGCGGCGTCGAGGCCGCCGCCGTGGTCGGCGATGTGCGCCGCGAACTCTTCGGTCGGCATCTTCAGTCCCTCCCGCTGAGCGAGCACGTACAGCGCGACGGCGTACGTCAACTCCCAGTCGTTGTTGAACCCCCCCGCGTCCTTGAACGCCTGAAGCTCCTCCACCGGAACCGTCCGTCCGTACACCCGGTCGACGGACTCGACGACGGCGCGGCGATAGGAGTCGGCGACGTCGACGAGAACGCCATCTACATCGAGAACGACCGCGTCGGTCTGCATACCTTGCGTGCGAACCGGAGATAGGAAATGCGTTCCGGATAACCCCCGAATTCGCCGGATTTCTGCGGTCGAGCGCGCCCGTGGCCCCACAGCCGTCGTCCGCGCTGACCCGACACAGCCGTTATCCGTGCCGACTCGGAGCCGAACCGCCGCTCGTGCGCGCGTCGGCGTCGACGACGTACAGCGTCTCTCCGTCGAGTTGCTCGCGCCGAACCGGGACCGTCGGTTCGTCGAACCCGAGCGTCGTAAACAGGCCGTCGGCGTCGACCGCCCGAGCGACGTCCCGGAGTGGCCGATGTAGTTCCGGCGGCAGGTTCAGCGCGTACAGCGCGTCCACGTGGTAGTGCTCGCCGGGCGTCGCCGCTTCGCTGGCGTCGACGAGGTCGTCGCGGACGAACTCGACTCCTTCGGGGACCGGAAACTCCCGGACGTCCGTCGCCGCCACGGCGCATCCGGCGTCGACGAGCGCCCCGGCGACGTCGGGTCGCCGGCCGACACCGACCTCGCAGAGCGAGTCGTACCGCGACAGACGGCCGACGAGCGCCGCTTCTCTCCGATGTTTCACGTCGGGAAGTTTATGACAAGGCCCACCTTAACCGCTTGCATGCTTGTCGACATCGTGCCTATCGGGGACGTGCCCGCGCAAGTCAAGCGCGAGGCCTCCGCCGCACTGCGGTCGGTTTACAGCTGTGACGTGACGGTCCACGACGAGCAGGGTATCCCCGAGGGCGCGTACGACCGCAACCGCAACCAGTACCGAGCGGAGCAGTTCATCGAACTGGCGAGCCGTGTGGGCGACGGCGAGAAGAACATCGGCGTCACTCCGATGGATCTCTACTACCGACGCCGAAACTACGTCTTCGGGCTGGCGTATCTCAACGGCAACGGGTCGGTTATCTCCACGTACCGTCTCCAGACGTCCTCGGACGGCGGCATCTCGACGAAACCCACCGCGGAAGTGTTCGCAGACCGCGTCAGAAAGGAGGTCGTCCACGAGATCGGCCACACGTTCGGTCTCGAGCACTGCGACAACTCGAAATGCGTGATGAGTTTCTCCCCGACGGTCCGAGAGGTCGACGTGAAAGAAGAGAACCTCTGCGGGACGTGTAGCCGGACGTTCGGCTAACGACGATTGTTGGGGGTCGGCACCCCCCGCCTCAAATCGGGTCGTACGTCCCCGAAAGCGACGCTTCCGCGAGCACGTGTCCCTGCATCGCCGCGTCGAGTTCCCGCCGCGTCGCGCCCGCGACGAGCGCGAGTTCCCGGTCGAGCGCCCACAGCTGAAACCGGTAGCGGTGGCGACGGTCCGGCGGGTTCGGCCCGCCGTAGCCGAGTTCGCCGTAGTCGTTTTTCCCTTCTATCGCGCCGTTCTGCCCCGGCGACCACGATTCGGGTATCTTCGATACGTCCGGGTCGACGTTCCAGACGAGCCAGTGGTTCCACACCTTTCCGGCGACGGCCTCCGCGTCGGGGTCGTCGACGACGAGCACCAGCGACTTCGCGTCCGCCGGCACTCCCCCGACGGCGAGCGGCGGGTTGACGTTCTCCCGCTCGCGGCCGTAGCGCTCCGGTATCGGCTCTCCGTCGTCGAACGCCGGACTCGTGAGACGAAGCGACATCGGTGGTGGGGTCGACGCGCTCGACCAATATCTTTGCTACTCTCTCGCACGGGGGCGGTCGTCACGCGGAACCGTCGGTCGGCGGTCGAGGGGCGTCGACCGTCGGTCAAAAGGGATGCCGACCGCCGGTCAAAAGAGATGTCGACCGCCCGTCAAAAAACGACTGCGGGCGCGGCCGACTGCTCCGTTCGCCTACGGGCTCTCCAACCGCTCCTCCGGGGGGACGAACGACCCGACGGAGACGGTGTACAGCGTGAGGGTGGCGACGCGGAGCAGGTACGACATCAGAAGCGCCACCGGTGCGAAGACGACGGCGGCGACGACGCTCGACACCCACCGCAGCGTCGACGCGGTGAGCGTCGGCGACATCGACGACGGGCTCTTGTACACCTGCGTGAAGCAGTAGACGACCAAGAGCGCGCCCAGTCCGAGGTAGATGAGCCGCCGCGAGAGCCGCGCGAGGTCCTGTTGGATGGCGAGCGTCTTGAAGAACTGCCTGACGGTGGCGACGCCCTTGAGCAGTTCGAGCAGGTCGTCGAACTGCTCCGAGGCCTCCTCGGAGAGCCTGTCGTGGTGCTGTCGTTTCAGCTTCCGCGTCGCGTCCAGGTGGTCGGCGTACTCGCTTCCCAGGCAGAGGAGCAGCACGTCGACGGTGCTGTTGTCCGACCGCCCGTGCGTGAGGTGCTCGCCGTAGTCGACGAGTGCCGCGGTGTAGCTCTCGACCTCCCCCGCGAGTTCACGGTCCTCCCCGTCCAGCCGTTCCTGAAGACTCCCCGCTTCCCGCTGGAGCGCGTCGCCGAGGAACGCCAGAAACGGTCCCGGCTCGTTCGGGCTGTTCGGTGCGCCGACGACGTCTTCGACGTTCCGTCGGAACTCGAGGTTCCCCTCCAGTTGCTCGGAGAGGTCCGACGGCGACCCGAACACCCGCGAGAGGATGAGCTGGTTGATGGAGAGGACGACGGTCACGAGCGTCAACAGCCCCGAGAACGTCCCGCTGCCCATCAGCGTCGCGAGGTAACTACCGCTGGCGACGTGGAGGACGCCCACCTCGGTGAGTAAGCGTACGACGACGAACACGCCGAGGACGACGACGAGCGTGATGATTCGCCGACTCCCCGTCAGATACAGCCACCGTTGGACGGCGTTCAGCGAGTCGCCCTCTTCGTTCGTCTTCCCCTCGTCGCTCATCGACCGATCATCTCGGGTTCGAAGTCCGACGACTAACCCGATAAACCGTCTGGCGAAGAACTATGTCACTCGAATCCCGCAGTTGGCGACGACGAAGGTCACCCCGTCGGACGAGGGCACCGACCGGTTACGGCGCGTAGTAGTACTCGCCCTGCTTCTTCTGCTCGCGGTCCAACTGGCTGCCGGGCTTGTTGATGCGCGGGCGTCCCGTCCGCTCGTCGCGGCGAAACGTGATTTCGAGGTCCGAGAGGAAGTCGTTCATCCCGGCGCGCATCTCCTGGGGCGTCGAGGCGTGACCGTGCTGGGCGGGTTCGCCGTCGAACACCATCAGGCGGTCGGCCAAGAGGTCCATCATGTAGATGTCGTGGTCGATGACGAGCACCGTCGCGTCGTGGTTCTCGGCGTAGCGGCGGATGGCCGTCGTCGCCTGCACGCGCTGTTCGACGTCGAGGTGCGCCGACGGCTCGTCGAGCACGTAGAGGTCGGCGTCTTTCGACAGACAGGCCGCGATGGCGACGCGCTGGCGCTCGCCGCCGGAGAGGTCGGTGAGGTTCTGCTCCATGATGCGTTCGAGTTGGAGCGGTTGGGCGACCTCGGTGTTCCAGTACGACGAGCCGAAGTCGTCGGTGATAGAGGAGAGGAAGACGTCGACGCGCATCGGCTGGTCGATCTCGATGTACTGCGGCTTGTAGGCGATGTCGAGCAGGAAGTCGAGTTCGCCCTCGTCGGGCTCGAGCTGTCCGGCGAACATCTTCGCCAGCGTCGACTTCCCGATACCGTTGGGACCGACGACGCCGAGCACTTCGCCGTGGTGGATGGTTCCGCCCTCGACGTCGAGCGAGAACTCGCCCTCGCCGTACGACTTGGTCAGGTCGGGGTACTCGACCAGCGGCGCGCTCTTGGCCGTCTCTCGGGGCGCGTGTTGCTCGAACGTGATGGCGTTCGGCCGGATGCGCATGTTCTCGTTCGAGAGGTAGCCCTTCAAGTACTCGTTGATGCCGTTGCGAACCGATTTCGGCGGGGTGACGACACCGAACGCGCTCGGCTCGCCGTAGGCGATGTGGAGCGTATCGGTCAGGAGGTCGAGAATCGCCAGGTCGTGTTCGACGACGAGCATCGAACGGTCGGCGTCGTCCTCGGCGAGTTCCTGAATCAGGCGCGCGGCCTTGACGCGCTGGCCGATGTCGAGGTACGGCGTAATCTCGTCGAGGAAGTAGAAGTCGGCGTCGCGCGCGAGCGTCGCCGCCAGCGCGACGCGCTGGAGTTCGCCGCCGGAGATGGAGTCGATGGACTGGTCCATCACCGGGGCGATGGAGAGTTCGTCGACGAGGTAGTCGAGTTGGCCGCGCTCGTCGGTGTGTTCGAGCAGTTCGCGGGTCTTCCCGTCGAACTGCTTCGGAATCTGGTCGACGTACTGCGGCTTGCGGGCGACGGTGATGTCGCCGTCCATCAGGCGCTCGATGTAGTTCTGGAGCTCCGTGCCGCGGTAGCGGTCGAGCACCGTCTCCCAGTCGGGCTCCGCGCCGTAGTCGCCGAGGTTCGGCGTTATCTCCTCGGCGAGGATGCGAACGGCGGTGGACTTACCGATACCGTTCGGCCCGAGGATACCCGTCACCTTCCCCGGCTCCGGCACCGGGAGGCCGTACAGCGCGAACGCGTTCTCGCCGTAGCGGTGAGTGGGGTCCTCGGTGAGTTCCTGCGGCAGGTTGATGATCTCGATAGCGTCGAACGGACACTTCTCGACGCAGATGCCGCAGGTTTCGCCGAGGCAGATCTCCTCGGAGATGCGAATCTGGTCGGGGTCGCCCTCTTCGGTGTCCTCGCCGCGAGTGGTGATACACTCCTTGCCCGTGCGGTTCGGCGGGCAGTAGTTCGCGCACTCGTAGTTGCAGCGGTCGGGTTGACATCGGTCGAGGTCGACCACGGCGATGCTGTCGTCGGCCATTAGAACGTCACACCCGTGCTCAGGAAGACGGTGTAGCTGATGAACCAGAGCGCGAACGTCATGAACACGACGTAGAGGTAATCTTTCGCGCCGAACCCGTCCATGTCGACGCCGACGAGGCGCAACAGGGGGAACTGCACGAGGACGAACGCCACGAACACGGCAAGCGAGAGCGAGTTCACGGCGTCGTCGACGGTCGTCCCCACCACGAACGCGGAGGCGACGGCCGCCCCGATACCCGCGAGACACGCGAGCGTCGTGACGGTCACCCCCCGCATGTGACTGGAGAGACCGGTCGCTGTTTCGGTCGCCATACCCGAAGATGTGATATGCGGCGTCAAAAGCCGTTCGCTCTCGGTGTCGGCAGCGGGTACTGTGCTCTCTGCGTGACACAGGTGTTGGGAAAACGTACTATAACGAAAATTTAAATATTCTCCCCGTGCCACACAGTCATGCACAAGAAAATCCAGCGTCTCCTCGCTGGTATCGTCAACACTGCTTACTACCAGTCGACGACAGCGTTCCTCGACGAGGATACGGTTGCGAGCGTTCGAAACGAACTGGAGGGTACTACGGTCACCGCTTCCTCGGGTGCACACATCGTCCTGCGCAACTGAGCACTCCACATGCCGCACACTACCCGTCGTGAACTACTCGCCGCCGGCGTGAGCGTGGCTGCTAGTGGCCTCGCTGGTTGCCTATCCGGCGTGCTCGAACGGCGAGAGCGGTGGAGCTATACGACCGACGGCGACCCGTTTACAGCGCCGACACTCGACGGGCCTCGGCTCTACGCCGGCTGTGACGACGGCGTCCTGTACGCGTTCCGGGCCGACAGCGGAACTGTCGAGTGGCGGTATCAGTTCGGCGAGCCGGTACGGTCACGGCGACTCTCGACGGCAGACGGACTCGTCTATCTCACGGATCACTCGGGGGGCGTCCACGCAGTCGATGCCGCGAGCGGCGAACGTCGCTGGCGAACGTCGCTTGACCGCCCGCTCGTGACGCCGCCGGTCGTCGTCGACGGTACCGTCTACGTCGGCGGACACCGAGACACCGCGGGAGTGTACAGACTCGACGCAGCAACCGGTGACCGACTCGACACAGTCGGCTCCCTGTCGGGAAACGCTCTCGTTCTCACTGTCGACGAGGCAACGGCGTACGTCGGCGACACCGATGGCGTCGTGAGCGCGTTCGACCTCGAAAGCCGAGCACGAACGTGGCGATACCGAGTGACTTCGGCCATCGGTGGGACCGACTTCCCGCTCTCGAACGGACGGCTCTACTTCGGCGACCGGTCCGGCGCGATCACCGCCGTGGACGCAACCACCGGGACGCGGCAGTGGGAGACCGACCTCGAGAGTCCGGTGTTCGCGTCGCCCACCGTCGCTGGTGACACACTCTACGTCGGAACTGCAGACCGACACCTGTACGCCCTCGCCGACACCGACGGACGTCGACGGTGGCAGTTCGACGCACAACGTGAGATCACGGGCTCGGCATCGGTTCGAGACGGTGTGGTGTACGTCGCCGACCAGTACAACTCTCTGTACGCGGTGGCGGCCGAAAGCGGGACGCAGCACTGGCGATTCGAACTCGGAGCGCCGACGGTTACGAAACCAACAGTCGGCTCGAACTCCGTCTACGTGGGGACTGGATGGTCGGTGCAGGCAGTCTCACGGACGCTGTAGCCTCGCTGATGTTCAATCGTAGAACAACCACACCGTGACGAAACCACCGAGCGCGAGAACCCACCCGACAGCCCGCGCCGCCCAGACGAACTCGTCGAGACCCCATCCTGTGAAGAAATTCGTCCCTCCGTACCGCTGTGTCGTCGTCAGCAGCAGGAAACTCCCGGCACAGAACGCTGCGAGTGGAAGTCTCCGTAGCACCGACTTCACGAGGCGGAACATGCTGTCGTACCTGTGGTATGTCCGATGTGCATTTGATTTTCGTGCATTTTCGTCGCCTCGTTGCACCGAGTTGACGCGTACCATTCCATGAACCTTTATGCTCGTGCACCGTTTCGATTCGTAACGATGGCTGGAACAGAACAGGAGAGTCTCGACGACCTCCCCCCAAGCGCAAAATTGGTTTTCAAAGTACTCGAATACAACGGCCCTCTGACGCAGAAAGGCATCGTCCAGGAGTCGATGCTCTCAGCGCGGACGGTCCGATACGCGCTCGAACGACTCGAAGGTATCGGCGTCGTCGACGAGGACGTCTACTTCGCGGACGCGCGGCAGAATCTCTACCAACTCACCGAGAAACCGAAAGCGGCGGTCGACGGCGGGTCGGAAGCCTGCACCGCAGAGCAGTAATCGACGTCTCGGGCTGAACGTCGATCTCTCTCTTCGCTATTTTCTTTTCATCTCCAGCGACTGCCGACCGTGACGCTGCCGCTCCGAGTCTGCCGGAACGACCGTGCTCTCGTGTTCTCACGAACCGCGCGAGTAGGAGGTCGTCGTGTCGGTTACGCCGGGACGCCGACGCCGACGCGAGCGCCAGCGAGCGGCGGGTTGTAGTGCCCGCTACGCGGGTACCACAGTAATCTGCTGTTTCCGGTCGATGGCGTCCTCCAGTTCGTCGGCGATGGCGCTGCCGCGAGAGACCTGAATGTCGCCGCCGCGGCCGACCGTCGCCGTGAACAGGTACTCGCCGCCGGCGCGGACTTCGACCGTCTCGCCGACGTGGCCGTCCATCCGGACGACGATGTGCCGGGAGGTTATCTCGGGCGTCACGACCTCCCCCTCGGGCTCGCCGACCCGACCGCCTGCACCGCCCGCGCCGCCGCTACCGTTTCCCGCTGACCCCGCTGACCCCGCCGACGACCCCATCTTCGGGTTCTCGTCGTGAGTCCGCACGTCGATGTCGATGCCGAGGCGCTCCTCGATGTCGGTGATTCGGCCGCCGCCCTTTCCGATGACGTAGGAGATGTCGTCCTCCTCGACGTACACCGCCGCGCGGTCCTGGCCTTTCAGTTCCACGTCGACGTGACCGCGGGCGATGGAGCGAATCTCGCGCTCTATCTCCTGTTTGGCGATGCGACCGACGCCCGACTCGCTCTGGCCGCCGCCGTCTTCGCCCAGCGGGACGGTGACGACCTGGCGGTTGAACGTGTATATCTCGAACTCGGGGCGTCCCGTCTCGAAGTTCCGAACCTGGATGACGGGGCGCGCGAGGTCCTCGGCGGTGAGGCCCTCCGGGACCTTCACCTCCGTGGTCACGTCGTAGACGGTGTCGACCTCGCCGGCTTCGATGTAGACGACGGTGTCGACGACCTGCGGAATCATGCCGAGTTCGACCCGGCCGATGAGTCGCTGAAGCGCGTCGATGGCCCGCGTCGCGTGGACGACGCCGACCATGCCGACGCCCGCCAGTCGCATGTCCGCGAACACCGAGAAGTCGTTCGACTTCCGGACTTCGTCGTAGATGGTGTAGTCCGGGCGAACGAGCAAAAGCGAGTCGGCGGTCTTCTCCATCTGCCCGCCGAGGGCGGTGTACTGGGTGATCTCGGGGCCGACCTGCAGGTCGCGCGGTTTCTCCATCGTCTTGACCGCGTAGTCGTTGTCGTTGAGGAACTCCGCGACGGCCTGCGCGAACGTCGACTTCCCGGCGCCGGGCGACCCGGAGATGAGGACGCCGCGCTGGCGTTCCAGCAGGCGCTCTTTCAGTTCGTCGACGAACTCGTAATCTTCGAGGCTGGTCTTGGCTATGGGTCGAACGGCCGTGATCTCGATACCGTCCGAGAACGGCGGGCGGGCGACGGCGATGCGGTAGTTGCGGAACTGGACGATCTTCATGCCCGGTTCCGACAGTTCGATGAAGCCCTGGTTGCTGGAGCGGGCGCTCTGTTCGATGTCGTCGGCCCACTCCTTCATCTGCACCTCGTCGGAGACCTCGTCGGAGATTATCTCGTAGTGCATCTCCTTGAGCGCGCCGCGTTTGGCCTTCGGCTTCGTCCCCGCCTTCAGGTGGACGCTCATCGTCTCGTCGTCGAAGAACTCCTCGATGGCGAGGCTCTCGCCGCCGCGGATGCGCGGTTCGACGTACTCGACTTCGATGCCCTTCGCGCGGCCGACCTCGGCCTGCACCACGTCGCTCGTCAGCAGCGTCGCGCCGTGGTCGTCGGCGAGGTCGCGGATGAGCGCGTCGATGTCGCCCTCGTGGGCGGCGTCCTGTTCGTCGACCGACGGGCGGCGACCGACGAACTCCACCTCGATGGCGCCCTCGTCGACGTACTCGGCGAGTCGCTGTAGCTCTTCGAGCCCCTCCCACCCGCTGTCGTAGCCGGCGTTGGCCTGCGACTCCAGTTCGCCGACCACCGCCTCGGGGACGAGGACGGTCACGCCGTCGTACGCCCCGCTCTCTACTCGTTCGGACACGCGGCCGTCGATGACCGCGCTCGTGTCCGGGACGATGTTCATACCCTCCCTCCGGCCGGGAGCGTGATAAGAGTGTTTGAGTGGCGGATGTCCGCGTCCGTCGCCGCACCCTCGTCGACTTCTCTCGCCCAGTCTGCTCGTCGGCCCTTCGCGCCCGGTCTGCTCGTCGACCCTTCAAGTCCGGTCCGCTCGTCGACACGACTCCGCGTTTGCTCGCGCCCCGAAGGCTACTCACATGTACAAGCCTCACTTTGTTGTCACTGCTCGTGGCTCACATCGTGTGTTCTACCACGAACCCGAACTCCAGTACGAAGTCGAAGTCGAGGAACCGGACCCGTACTTCGCGAAGATGCTCCAGCAGGCCATCGGCGGCGCGGAGGGCGAGATGCGCGTCGCGCTGCAGTACATGTTCCAGGCGTTCGCCGTCCCCGCCGACAAACAGGAGTACCGAACGCTGCTGATGGAGACGGCCGCCGAAGAGCTGGGACACATCGAGATGCTCGCCACCGCGGTGGCGAAGAACCTCGAAGGAGCGCCCGAGCACATGCGCGAGGAGGCCCGCGAGAACGACGCCGTCATCGACGCGATGATGAGCGGCGGTCAGCCTCGGCAGGCGCTCTCCGCCGGCCTGCACGCGATGCCCGTCGACAGCAACGGCGTGCCGTTCTCGGGCGGCTACGTCGTCGCCTCCGGCAACCTCGCCGCCGACATGTACGCGAACGTGATGGCGGAGTCGACGGGTCGCCTGCTCGCGACGCGACTGTACGAGATGACCGACGACCCGGGGATGAAGGACATGCTCGCGTACCTCATCGCCCGCGACACGATGCACCAGAACCAGTGGCACGCGGCGCTGGAAACGATGGAGGACCACGTGCCGGTGCCGGCCAGTTTCGACCAAGCGAAGGAGAACCAGGACGTGAACTACGAGTTCATGTCCACGTTCCGCGAGCAGCGCGAGGACCCCGACCAGCGGTGGACGCAGGGGCAGTCGCCCGACGGGAAGGGAGAGTTCTCGTTCCGCGCGGAGCAACCCGGCGGCGGGATGCCCGACCTGGAAGAAGTCATCGACGAGATGTACAACAGTCCGAGCGGCGAGTAGTCGCGCGGTTCCGTCACTACTGCTTCGATTTTTCAGTAGCTTGACGTCGCGGGGATGGACAGACGTAGTCGATGGGTCCCCTCGAAGCGAACGGCTACAGACTCGGCATCGTCGTCATCGCGTTCGGTCTCTCTCGTCAACTGCTCGACTTGGGAGCGTATCGCGGAGAACTGACCGTGATTCTCGGCGCAACGATAGCCGTCCTCGCGGTTCTCGTCGATACGGCGACCACTCTGCGTTCGCGTGGCGACGACCGCGAAGCGAGCCGAACGCCCTAGCTCGACTCGCTCACATCCCCTCGGCCGGCGGCGTCCCGTCCTCTCGGCGCTCCGCGCGGACGACGAGAAGACCCGCAATCAGCAGCACGACGCTTCCGACCAGCCACAGGAGGTCGAACGCGTCCGGCTGGAGTCCCTGTGTGACGTGGTGCATCTCCAGGATGTAGTGGTCGACAGTGCCGTCGTAGAGGTTGAAGAGCGCCGTGCCGACGACGACCGCGCCCGCGTACGTCCCGGCGGACCACGGCACGTCGGGTCTGTCGGCCGTCTTCCACAGCATCCAGAAGCCGACGGCCATGATAGCGAGCATCAGAAGCGAGAACAGGCCGTCGGCGACGAGATTCAACTGCAACGCCTGCGGCGTCGTCGGCGGCACCCACCCGGAGATGAGGTGGTGCGTCTGCAGCACGAGGTGGAAGACGAGCACGTCGACGAGGCCGCCGAGGCCGAATCCGAGTACGACGCCCGCGCGGAGCAGCGGACGGTCCGTCGTCTCCTCGACGTCGGTCCCGGTTCGGGCCGGGCGCTCGGCGGTCCCGTTCCGTCGCTCGAAGCGACCCGACCCCTGTGATTCGGCCACGTCAGCGTTCCTCTGCGTCGTCGGGGTTCTCGTGTTCGGACTCTACCCACTCCTCGCCCGACGCTTCGCCGTCTCCGTCGTCGTCCGACGCTTCGCCGTCTCCGTCGTCGTCGTCCGTAGGCGAGTCGTCCGAACGCTCGTCGTCGTTCCGGTCGTCCATCCGCATCTCGGTCTGCTCGACGGCGCTGACGTCGTCGTCGTCGCCGCCGTACTGATTCTGGTCGTCCTCGTCGTACTGGGTATCTTTCTCGCCGCCGTACTCGCCTTGAACCTCTTCCTTGTCGCCGTGGTTCTCGTCGCCGTGGTCGTCGTCGCTCATAGCGTCGAAAGAAACGGGGAGCAGTCAGTTAGTGGCGATGCTGGTTCTTACAACGTCCGGGCGCGAGCGTCGCTTTGCCGGCACACGCTCCCTTATTGTATCGTCACCCGCTACCGCACGACATGGACGACGTAAACGACGCGGCCGACGTGGACGACGCGGCCGACGTGGACGACGCGGCCGACGTGACGACGCTGACGCGGCAACTCGTCTCGATACCGAGCCACGAGGACGAAGCCGCCGCGGGCGACGCTATCGAGGACTGGCTCCACGAACACACCGACGGAAACGTAACCCGCGACAGCGCGGGCAACGTCATCGCCCGCAAGGGACCGAGCGACGAGAGCGGAAAGCGCGTCGACGACGCGCCCTCGCTGGCGCTCGTCGGCCACCACGACGTGGTCCCGCCCGCACCGTCGCAACTCGACGGCGAGGAGTACGTCGTCGACGTGCGCGACGGTCGCCTGTACGGTCGCGGGTCCGCGGACATGAAGGGCGCGGTGGCGGCGTCGATGCTCGCGTTCCGCGACGCCGACCCGAGTTGCGAACTCGTCTTCGCGAGCTTCGTCGGCGAGGAGATCGGCGGGACTGGCGCGCGGACGGCCATCGAAAACGGATTCGCCCCCGACTACGCCATCGTCGCCGAGGGCTCGACGAACTACTCGAAACCGGGCGTCACCGACGTGGTGGTCGCGCACAAGGGCCGCCGCGCGAGCACTATCGTCGCCCGCGGGTCGGCGGCGCACGCCAGCGAACCCGAGGCGGGCGAGAACGCCATCTACCGCGCCTCGGACGCCATCGACGTCGTCCGGGAACTGGAGTTCCCCGAAGTCGACGTGTTCGGCGAGAACCTGCGCGGAACCGTCGCCGTCACCGGAATCGACGGCGGAACGGCGTGGAACGTCATCCCCGACGAGTGCGAGATTACCGTCGACGAGCGAACCGTCCCCGGCGTCCGCGCCGAGTTGGAGCGCGTCGAGCAGATAGAGGGCGTCGAGTGGACCGTCGACCAGGACCTGCCGCCGATGAACTGCGACGACGAGGCGTTCGCAGACACCGTTCTGCAGGCGGCGATAGATGCGCAGGACGGTGAACCGGAGTTGGTGACGAAGCCGCACGCGACGGACGCCGGGTGGCTGGCGCAGGCGGGTGTGACTTGTGTGATTTGCGGCGCGTCGGAACCGGGCGAGGCGCACACGAAATCCGAGAGCGTCGGCATCGACGTGCTGGAGCGCTGTTACCGCATCTACCGGAACGCGGCGGAGTCGGTGTAGCGGTCAGTCGAGCGCTCGGTGTCGGCGGACGGCTCTTCCGACGAAGTAGCCGACGGTGCCGAGGATGACGGAGGTGGTGACGGCAGTAGCGGTGACAAAGACCTTTGAGCCCTCCATCATAGAGAAGAACAACACCTCGTCTGCGAGCGGCCCGGAGACGAGTAAGCAGAACAAGAGTAACCAACTCGCGACGAGGCCATCACCGTAGTAACCGGGAACGGCGGCTATCGTTATCCAGCCGACCGTCAGAAGCGAACCTACGGCCGGGGAAACCGGTATCACGAAGAGGGGATGGGATATCGTCAGCAGTATCGAACGCGGTCCGGTGACGGCGACGGTTCCGACGATGAGAGCCGAGAGTCCAAGCGTAATCAGGAGCCACCGACCCATTTGCCTCGGCTCGTCGCCGACGAACAACCCGACGAATCTCGCCTGCCTGCTCGCTGTCGCGTCCATCGCTTCGACCGATACTCCGACCCACTATGTGCGATTTGGTACAGAAGGTTAATCGGACAAGCAGACACTCACCGACTCTGTATCCGCGGCGCGAGGAAGTACAGCACCTCCCCACTGCCGTCGGCGTAGACGTAACTCAGTCGCATCGGGTACTCCTCACCGAGTTCGAGCGTCAGTTCCGCGTCCGTGGGAACGACGCGATTCATATCGGCGAGATAGTCGAGTGAGAACAGCGAGTGCGCCGGGGCAACTTCGAGGTCTACGAGGTCGTCGTCGTCCAGTTCGTAGTGGACCGTATCCACATCGCCCTCCGCGTCCACGTACAGATTTTCGCCACTTTCGTCGACGCCGACGGCGACGTGCGTCGAGACCATCTCGGCGGCTCGTATCGCTTGGTCGAACTGCCGTCCCTCCACGACGGCGCTGGCTGGCAGTTCGAGTGCGTCGAGGTCCGGTTCCGCTCGAATCGCGTCGGGGTCGACGAGCGCGAGTGTGTACTCCAAGCCGCCGACTCGAATCCGGAGTTGTCGCGTCTCCTCGTCGAGTTCGAGGTGGACAAGGTCGTCCGAGTTCGCCATCCCGACTACGCTATCGAGTCGCTCCACGTCGACACCGACGACACCGCCGTCGGCCTCGTAGGACTCGAAGGCCTCCCGGTCGAGGGCGAGTTCGACCACGCCGACCGTCGCGGGGTCCATCGCCGAGATTCGCAAGCCCTCGGCGTCGAGGTGAATCCGACACTCGTCGACGAGAGTGCCGACGGGGTCGAGCGTCTTCGAGAGCGTGTCCGCGCTGGCGACTGCAGTGAACATACGTTATCGTCTCAACTGGGAGTCATAAACGCGAGCCAGGCGGAGTGAAAGTGGACGTGGTTCGAGGGACGCGACGACGCCTGCGGCACGGAGACACGCCCGTCCCGCGTCGCGTACGCTCCTACCCCGCCGGTTTCACGTTCTGCGTCGACCGGAAGACGTTCCCCGGGTCGTACTCGGTTTTCGCCTCGACGAGGCGGTCGTAGTTCCCGCCGTAGGCGTTGCGTTCGCGGCCCTCGCTGTCGCCCTCGAAGTTGACGTACGTTCCGTCGGTCGCCTCCTCGGCGAGCGCGTCGTGACACTCCCGCACCCACGCGACGCACTCGTCGTCCCGCGACGGCTCCTCCCAGCGAGCGGCGACGTTCACGACGAACTCGGCGTCTCGGTGCGGGTAGGCGGTCGCCTCCGAGGCGACGTCGTTGACCGCGCCGCCGACCTGGTGGACGAGAATCTCGGACTGCGGCGTCGGGAAGCGACCGGCGTACTCGACCATAGTGTGTATCGTGCGGTCGGTGAGGTCCGTGAAGTTGGCCGCCTTCCAGTAGTTCCGCGCGCCCGGCGCGTAGAGGTCGTCGAAGGTGCGCTGGGCCGCCGCGTAGGGCATCGGTGCGACGACGTCGGCGATGGGGTCGCCGTACTCGCGGAGCGGTTCGAGCGCCGCTTCGCCCGCGTCGAGGTCGCCGGCGTAGAACGCCAGCAGTATCAGCACCGTCGTTCCGTGAACGTCCTCCGGGAGGAACTCCAGCGGCGGCGCCGCCGCGCTGTTCACCCACACGCTGCACTCGCGCGGTGCGTCGGCGGCGAATCTGTTGTAGTGTGCGAGCACGTCGGGTGCGTCGTCGTAGGCGTAGACCACCGGCCCGAAGAGAACCTCGGGACCGACCTCGTGGAGGTCGAACTCGAAGGAGGTGACGACGCCGAAGTTCCCGCTCCCGCCGCGGACTGCCCAGAAGAGGTCGGGGTTCTCGTCGTCGCTCGCGCGCACCAACTCGCCGTCGGCGGTGACGAGGTCGACCGACCGGAGGTTGTCGACACTCAGGCCGTACTTGCGGCTGAGCCACCCCATCCCGCCGCCGAGGGTGACCCCGGCGACCCCGGTCGTCGAGATGACGCCGCCGGGCGTGGCGAAACCGAACGCCTGCGTCTCGTGGTCGAGGTCGGCCATCGTCGCACCCGGCCCGACGCGGGCGGTTCGCGACGCCGGGTCCACTCGAACCGACGACATCGAAGAGAGGTCGATGACGAGTCCGTCGTCGCAGACCGCGCTCCCCGCCACGTTGTGTCCGCCGCCCTTGACGGCCAAATCGAGGCCGTGGTCGCGGGCGAATACAACTGCTGTAATCACGTCGGCCGCCCCGCTCGGCCGGACGACGACCGCCGGCTTTCGGTCGATCATCGCGTTCCAGACCGACCGCGCCTCGTCGTACCCGTCGTCCCCGGGTCGGAGAACTTCGCCGTGGACGCTCTGTTCTAACGTTTGGTACTCCGCTTCGTCTCTCGTTGGTTTCGTCGCCATCGTCTCGCTCCCCCAGCGGAGAGGCGGTGGCGGGGATTATATGGTCACCTGCTGCCAGTTCGGCGACCGCTGCAAGCAGCGCAGACGCTGCTCAGATGTCGTGGGACGAAACTCTCGCCGCTGGGGAAGCGCCCGTTTTCGACGCCGAAACGTCCGCTACTCCGACTCTTGCTCGCCGAGTAAAACCGGCCCCGACGACCGGAAACATCCGTTTAATTAGTATCGATTCGAAAGGGTGGACGATGGCAACCGAAGCCTCCACCGAGTCCGCGCCCGAGGCGTACGGCGAACTGGTAGAGAAAGTCAAACGAATCTCGAACGTCCAGAACGCGGCGGGCGTGCTCGGCTGGGACCAGCAGGTGATGATGCCCGACGAGGGGACGCCCGCGCGCTCCCAGCAGCTCTCGACGCTGTCGGCGATCAGCCACGAACTGCTCGTCGAGGACGGCATCGGCGAACTGCTCGAGGAGTTGGAGGGCGAGGAGCTCTCCGACGAACAGGCGGCGGTCGTCCGTGAGGTCCGCCGCGAGTTCGAACGCGCCGCGCGCGTCCCGACCGAACTCGTCCAGGAGATCTCGGAGACCTCCTCGGAGGCGCTGCCCGCCTGGAAGGAGGCGAAAGCCGAGAACGACTTCTCGAAGTTCGCCCCGCTTCTGGAGCGACACGTCGAACTCAAGCGCGAGTACGCCGAGCACATCGACCCCGACAAGGACCCCTACGAGGTGCTGTTCGCGGAGTTCGAGCCGTACCTCCCGCTCGAACAGGCCGAGGCGATTCTCGACGAGGTCCGCGAGACGCTCGTTCCGATGATCGAGGAGATCCGCGAGTCGGAGACCGATTTGGCGACGGACGCCTTCGCGGGCACGTTCGACGAGGACGAGCAGATGGAACTGTCGCGCGATACGCTCGACACGCTCGGCTACCCGTGGGAACGCGGCCGCATCGACGTCGCGCCGCACCCGTTCTCGACGGGGACGATGTTCGACGCTCGCGTGACGACGCGCTTCGACGAGTCCGACCCGCTCGGGGCCGTCTTCTCGACTATCCACGAGTTCGGTCACGCGACGTACACCCACGGCCTGCCGGACGAGGCGTACGGCACGCCGCTCGGCGAGGCGCGTGACCTCTCGGTCCACGAGTCGCAGTCGCGGCTCTGGGAGAACCACGTCGGCCGCTCGAAGGCGTTCTGGCAGCAGTTCCTCCCGACGTTCCAAGAGCACTTCCCGCAGTCCGAGGACGTCACCGTCGAGGAGGCGTACGAGGCCGCCAACCAGGTGTACGAGGACAACCTGATTCGCGTCGAGGCAGACGAGCTTACCTATCACATGCACATCATCATCCGCTTCGAAATCGAGCGGATGCTCATCTCGGGCGAACTCGACGTGGAGGACGTTCCCGAGGCGTGGAACGACAAGTACGAGGAGTATCTGGGGATTCGGCCCGAGACGGATTCGGAGGGCTGTCTACAGGACATCCACTGGAGCCACGGCAACTTCGGTTACTTCCCGACGTACTCGCTCGGCAGCGTGATGGCCGCGCAGCTGTTTGCGGCCCCTGAAGAGGATATCGACGACCTCGAAGGACAGATTCGGGACGGCGAGTTCGACGACCTCCACGAGTGGCTCACGGCGAACGTCCACAGCCACGGCCAGCGCTACGAGACGAACGACCTCGTCGTCGAGGCGACGGGCGAGGACTTCGTCGCCGACTACTTCCTCGACTACGTGACCGAGAAGTACGGCGAACTGTACGACCTCGATTCGGCGTAAGTCGGGTTCGGGAGTTTCGTCTCTTTTCTCGGAGTCGTTCGTGTGAGCTTTCGCACCACATCGAACGCAGTGGCGACCGCACGGTAGCCGGGCGCACCGAGACGCCTCACCCTCCCCAACCGACTCCTTCGCTCGCGCTCCGCGCTCGCTCTGTCGCCCCTCGCACGAGTAGTCGCGCCGATAAAACGGCGCTCTGGCGCGCGCCGGAAGGCGGCTCCGTCCGCCCGACGAATGCGCGAGGGAGCAGTCGGCGCTCGTGCCGACTGCGAGGTTGGGGAGGTCTGAGGTCAGCGGTGGCGGTGCGGTCGTCTCGTTGTGACTCGGCAGCAGTCGTCTGCGCCTCGACCGACCGAAAGCGACAGAGTGCACATCCACCGACTCCTCTACCCACTCGAAGAAACACGAACTGCCGGTGCCCGGACGTTCATGTCGCTCCCAAGTAACCACGAGCCATGTCATCCTCCGACGAGACAGCCGAGGCGTACGACGACCTCCTAAGCCAGTACAAGCGCATCTCGAACGTCGACCACGCCTCCGGCTACCTCATGTGGGACCAGCACGTGATGATGCCGAAGGGCGGCGCGCCCGCCCGCGCCGAACAGCAGTCCGCGCTCTCGGCGGTCCACCACGACCTGCTCACGAGTGACGACCTCGCCGAGGCGCTCGACGCCGTCGACGAGGACGAACTGGACGACGACCAAACGGCCGTCGTCCGCGAGATTCGACGCCAGCACGAACGCGCCGCGAACGTCCCGAGCGACCTCGTCGAGGAACTCACGAAGGCGCAGGCCGAGGCGCACGAGGCGTGGCAAGAAGCCAAGGAGAACGACGACTTCGACGCGTTCGCGCCGCACCTCCAGACGCTTCTGGACCTCCACCGCGAGCGCGCCGGCCACATCGACCCCGACCGCGACCCCTTCGAGGTGATGTTCGAGGACCGCGAACCGCACCTCCCGCTCTCGAAGGTCGAGGAAGTGTTCTCGGACCTCCGCGAGACGCTGATTCCGCTCATCGACGACCTGCGAGAGAACGGCGACGACCTCCCGACGCCGTTCACGAGCACCTACCCCGACGACGCCCAGAAAGCGCTCTCGCAGGCGGCGCTCGACGCCTTCGGCTACCCCGAGGAGCGGGGGCGGCTCGACACCTCCGCGCACCCCTTCACGTTCGGCACGCAGTTCGACGCCCGCGTGACGACGCGATACCACGACGACGACCCGCTGGACGCGCTGATGGCGACTATCCACGAGTTCGGTCACGCCTCCTACCAACTCGGCCTCCCGGACGACGCGTACGCGACGCCGCTCGGCGAGTCGGTCTCCAGCGGGATTCACGAGTCCCAGTCCCGATACTGGGAGAACCACGTCGGCCGCACCCGCGCCTTCTGGGAGTTTTTCCTGCCCGAAGTCAAATCCCACCTGCCCGACGCCGACGACGTGACCGCCGAGAGCGCCTACGCCGCGGCGAACCGCATCAAGCCGGACAACCTCATCCGCGTCGAGGCCGACGAGGCGACGTACCACCTCCACATCATCCTCCGGTTCGAAATCGAGCGCCAGCTCGTCGCCGGCGAGATCGACGTCGAGGAAGTTCCCGAGGTGTGGGGCGACACGTTCGAGGAGTACCTCGGCATCCGCCCCGACAGCGATGCGGAGGGTTGCCTACAGGACATCCACTGGTCGAGTTGGTTCGCGTCGTTCCAGAACTACACCATCGGGAGCGTGTTCGCCGCACAGTTGGACGCGGCCATCCGAGAGGAGTTCGACGACGTGGACGGGATGATTCGTGATGGCGAGTTCGCGCCGCTTTGGGAGTGGCTCACCGAGAACGTCCACAGTCACGGCAAGCGTTATCCGACGGACGAGTTGGTCGAAGAAGCGACGGGCGAGCCGTTGACGGCGGAGTACTTCACCGAATACGTGACCGAGAAGTTCGAGGAACTGTACGGGTTGTAGTCGTTTTCCTCGTTGGTTCGGTTTTCGTCGTTGGCTTCGGAACTCAGTGACGACGCGGTAGCCGGGCGCACCGAGACAGCCACGTCCTCCCCAGCCGATTCGCTCACTTCGTTCGCTCATCCCTCGCACATCTATCGGGTGGACGGAGCCACCCTCCGGCGCGCGCCACGGCGCGGTTCTGTCCGCGCCGTTCTTCGTGCGAGGGTGCGGTCGGTGCTCGTGCCGACCGCGAGGTTGGGGAGGACTGAGGCGGGCGGTGGCGGTGCGGTCATCTCGGTGCGCCCGGCAGTCGGCTTCGACTCGTCCAAAAACACGTCTGATAGTCGGTTTGCGAGAAGTACCCACCAGTTATCACCGAACTTGCACGAGGTAGTTACCGAGTAACTATAGACAGTTGAGCTAACTGTTCCGACAACGATGATGTCTGAAGCAGGAGGCACAAATTGGATTTCTCGGGGTTGCAACAGATGACTAATTCACTCGACAGAAAGGCCCAAATCGTCATCCGAGTCGTCGGAGTTCTCTTTGCAATCGGTTCGGCAACTGCGCTCGCCGTCTCCTCGCATTCGCTCACACTCACTCTCGCTCTGATTCTACTCCTCCTGATATCCGTATTTGCCGCCATCAGACCGGGCGATGGTAAATCTGCGGGGAAGTACTTCGCACCGATTATCTTCGTTTGCGCTCTCGTGATTAGCGTCCTCACGTTTTCGAGCTTCAATGTGGTCTATACGCTTCTCATGCTCACGTTCGCCGGAGTCGCGCTCTCGCTGTTTCTCTTCGGACTAGAATACGGCGTGGAGACGTTCCTTGCATCTGGTCTTATCTGCCTGGCCTCTGCGTTCTACTTCTATCCGGTGAGGATTCTTGCAGCCCTGATTGGAGTCATCTCGGCCCTCTGTCTCTTCTTCTACGCAGCAGTCACCAAGTGGAAGCAAAAACACCAACTGGCGTAGAACTCGCCTTCTCCGACCCTACTCCGGCCGATACCCTTCCAGCATGCTCTCCACGTACTTCGCCACCACGTCGACTTCGACGTGAACAGAATCTCCAACGTCTTTCTCCGAGAGCGTCGTCACCTCGTACGTCGTCGGGATAATCGCAACTGCAACGGACTCCGGCGTCCGCTCCGCCACGGTCAGACTAATCCCGTCGAGCGTTATCGACCCCTTTGAGACGACGTACTGCGCCAACCCCTCGGGCATCGCGAACTCGAAGCGCCAGTCGTCACCGACGCGCTCGATCCCTGTCACTTCGGTCGTCGCGTCGACGTGGCCCTGCACGACGTGGCCGTCGAATCGGCCGTCCGCGGCGAGTGCGCGTTCGAGGTTTACCACGTCGCCCTCCCCGATTTCGCCCAGATACGTTTTGTCGACCGTCTCCGCGGCGAGAAACACCGAGAACCAGGCGTCCTCGTCCGCGTTCTCGAACTCCTCGACGGTGAGACAGACGCCGCTGACGCTGATGGACTGGCCGTGGTGCAGGTCGTCGAACTCCGGCGCGCTGATTCGGAGGCGACGCCCGCCCTCGGCGTCTTCGACTGCCGTCACTTCGCCCGTGCGCTCGACGATTCCGGTGAACATGCGCCCGAATTGGCGGCAACGGCGTGAAAGCGTTGTGTTCGGTCACGGGGCGCAAGTGACGGCGGGTTCGACCGGGTCGCACTCGTCGCCCTTTTCTCCCCGCGCCGGATACAGCGAGCAATGGCGCTCGGAATCTTGGACACTATCGGACTGGCGGCGACGCTCGTCTTCGCCATCCCGGTGGCGATTTACGGTATCGAGCAACTCGCGAGCGGCGAGACGCTGTTCGGCGTCGCCCTCTTGGCCGTCGCCGCGGCGATGGTGCTCGTCCCGCGCTACGTCACGACGCCCGACGACATCCCCGGCAAAGCCGCCGAGAAGGCCGTCGGCTCGGCGGTCAAAAACCCCGAGAAGAACGAAACGCGCGAGAAGGAGGAGTAGCGTGTCTCAGCGTTCCTGCGGGACGATACCCGTCGGATACGCCGCGAGAACCTCGTAGCCGTCCTCCGTCACCACGACCAGGTCCTCGATGCGGACGCCGCCCTGCGAGGAGTCGTAGACGCCCGGTTCCACCGTGACGACCATCCCGGCCTCCAGCGGCGCGTCCGCCCGCAACGACGGCGCTTCGTGGAGACTGACGCCGACGCCGTGACCCGTGCCGTGGGTGAATCCGGGCTCCTCGCCGACCGAGAAACCGTAGGCGGCGATCTCGGCGGCGGCCTCCTCGTGGACCGTGCTCGCGGCGACGCCCGCACCCGCGTCGAGTTCGTCGAACGCCGCGTTCTGTGCGGCCTCGACGGCGACGTAGGCGCGGCGCTCCCACCCGCCGTCGCCGTCGACGACGAACGTCCGCGTCAGGTCGCCGTAGTAGCCGTGCGGGCCGCGCGGCGAGATGTCCAAGAGCACCGTCTCGCCCGGCGCGATGCCGTCGGTACCGGTGAAGTGTAGGTCCGCACACGACGGCCCCGCGCCGATAACCGTGTTGCCCGCGTCGCGGACGCCGTAGGCGGCCAGGGTGACGTTCACCTGTCGACGCAGGCGCTCCGTCGACAGCGGCCCGCCCTCCCACAGGAGCTCGTCGCCGTCGGCGGTCGATTCCGCGAGAATCGTCTCCGCCCGAGCCATCCCGCGGGCCGTCGCCCGCTGGACGCGGCGGAGACAGTCCAACTCCGACTCGGTCTTCACCGCTCGCGCGTCGTCGACGGCGCTCGTCGACCGGAGTTCGTAGCCCGCGCGTTCGAGGTAGAGCGCGGCGTCGTGCGGAACCCCCTGCGGGACGAGGACGGTGCCGTCGCCGCCGAGCGCCTCGTCGAGCAGGGCGCGAGCGCGTTCGCCCGCCGGGTCATCGACGTTCTCCATCCGCACCTCGTCACCGGGGAACTCCCTCTTCGCCTGCGCTTCGAAGAGGGCGGGCGCGCAGAGCGTGGACGTGGCGTCTCCGCCCGCGGTGTCGCCGACGAAGACGAACGCGAAGTCGCGGTCCGGTCCCGAAAACCGGGTGAGATACCGCATATCGTCGTCGAAGCGGTCGCCGACGTGGACGAACGCGTCGGCGGAAGCGTCGCCGAGCGCCCGTTCCAGAAACCCGTAGTCGGTACTGGGTCGCTCCGGCCACGACGCGGCCGGGTTCTGCGCTCCTCCGCCGCTCGCCTCCGATTCGTCGGCCATCGCCTACGGTTCGGGTTCCGGCGCCGGCGGTTCCTGGGCCTGCTCCAGCATCTCCTCGACGGGTTCGTCGCGGAGTTCGTTGTGCAGGAGGACGCTGATGGGGAGCGTCGGCGCGCCGTCGACGAGATTCTCGAGGAGGACGAGCCGCTCGCGCGCGCGGCTCATCCCGACGTAGAACACGCGGCGCTCGTTGTTCGTGAGCACCGGAACCGGACTCGTCGTCTTCGTGAACTCGTCGACGCCGTCGATTTCGATGCCTTCCTGCTCGACGGTGGCGGCCATCTGCTCGACGACCTTCTCGGTGAGGTCGGTGGCGACGAACACGTGGTCGGCTTCGCGACCCTTCGCGGAGTGGATGGTGCCGATACGGACGCGGTTGGGGTCCATCCCCGCGTACTTCCCCTCGAAGTACGCCTTGATGGATTTCCGCTGGAAGCTCGTCACCTTCCGGACCATGTCGCTCGCGGAGGCCGAGTCGGGGAGGAACGGTGCGAAGTTCTTGATCTCGTCGATCGGAATCTCGATCTCGGCGAGGTCGTCGGTCTCGCTCTCCTCCTCGTACTCGTCGACGAGGTCGTAGAGGTCGTCGCGGTCGTTCGACCCGAACGCCGACTCCTGCAGCATGTCGGCGAGCCGGCGCGCCTGCAACCCGGTGATGGGTTCCTCGTTCTCCATGCGCTCGACGGCGCGGACGTACTGGGTGAGGCGGTCGGTCCACATCCGCTGGTCGGTGAGCACGCTGAACGGGATGCCCTCTTTGATGAAGTCGTCGATGAACTGGAACATCTGGTAGCGCGCCCGGAACAGGAGCATGATGTCGCCGTCGTCCTCTTGGACCGTGTAGCGGACGTTGCGGACGAGGTTGAGCATCGACGGGCTCTCGACGGCTTCGACGACGCCGCCCTCCTTTCTCGGTTTGAGGTCTTTCTCCTGACGCTTGTCGATGTGTCGAATCTCGCGGTTGACGACGTTGAGGATGCGAGAGGGGAGACGGTAGGAGTTCGGAAGCACCTCGTCCTCGTCGCGCTCGGCGTCGAGGAGGAGGTTGGGGTCGGCGCCCTGCCACGCGTAGACGACCTGGTCGTCGTCGCCGGCGATGAGCACGCGTTTCATATGCGGTTTCCACTCCTCGTACACCTCGTACTGCAGCGTCGTGATGTCCTGGAACTCGTCGATGACGAGGTAGTCGACGCTCGGGAGCAGCGAGCGCTGTTTCACCCGCTGGAGCATGTCGGCGAAGCCGACGAGCCCGTTCTGCCCCTTGTAGTTGCGCCACGCACGAATCGCCTCGGGGATGTCGACGCGGTCGTCCGAGGAGGGCCACGTCGGCGTGTACTTGTTACCCTCCTGGGCGTTGGGGTCTATCTCGGGCGGGAGCCGGACTTTCTCGACGTTCCACTGGAATGGAACGTCGTACCAGTCGGCGACGTCGCGCTGAGTTCGTTGGAGCCACTGACTCGTGGCGATGACCTTGTTCCCGATGGTCGTCGAACGCGCGGTTCGGCGGCCCTTCCCGCCGTACTCGTCCTCGTATTCGAGGCCGAACTCCTCGCAGAACTCCTGTTTGTTCTTCTCGCCGACGACGTCGCCGCGCGAGAGGTTGAGCAGTTCGTACGCCTTCGCGTGCATCGTACAGACGTTGCCCTGGAGCGCACGGGGCGAGATATCGAGACGCTCGGCGAGGCGGTCCCTGACCTCCTGTGCCGCTGCACGGGTGTAGGAGACGACGAGGATGTCGCGGAACTCCACGTCGTCTTCTTCGAGCAACTCTTCGACGCGATTGAGGAGAGCGGTGGTTTTCCCGCTGCCCGGGCCACCGAACAGTCGGGTGACGGTGGGCGCTGTCTCAGCCATTATCCCGTTTCACGCCCTACGGTGTGATAAACCACGTGGCTTCTCTCGGCGGCGTGAACGCGGTCCTCGAACGGTTCTCGACCGGTCTTCGACCTCCGTCGGGTCGCACCGCTGACGCTCGGGGGAGAGAGTCGTGCGCAAAAAACGGCGGGGAACCGAACTCAGGCGTAGGGGTCCCATCCGCAGACGGCACACGTTACGGCGTCTTCGGTGTCGTCGTGGAGCGCTCCGCACTCCGGACACTGCTTCTTGTTATAGGATCGGTCCCAGCGTTGCGGTTCCGTCTCGTGACCACGGTCGGCTAAGAACTGGTCGAATACGTCGTCGCTGGGTGCGGATGCCATACAGGTCGTGCTATGGCATGACAGTACATATTCTTTGTGGGTGGGTCGGTGCGCCTCCGTCGTCGAAGCGCGCTAAGACGCGCTCTATCCGTCGATTACGTCGATTTCTTGACGGCGCTCTCGTCGCGGACGGTTTCGTCGTCGTGAACCGCCCAGTAGGTGTTCCGGTACCGCTTGATCTTGCGGTAGAGCAGGTACCCGAAGAAGCCGTCGTAGAGGATGACGTATCCGAGGTAGGCGACCAGTTGCGGTACGCTGAACGGAACGACCGTCTGCATGAACAGCCAGACGAGTCCCGACCCGACACCGACGGTGGTGTTGTACGTCGCGTGGATGAACGCCGCGATGAGCAACCCCTTGACGATTATCGGACCGCCGTTCTCGCTGTTGAACTTCGCGAGACCGAGATAGTAGCCCGCGAACGCCGAGTAGATGACGTGTCCGGGGCCGGCGAGCGCTCTGACGGCCGTTATTTCGCCGCCGACGCCGATGAGTTCGAGACCGAACTCCAACTGGGCCGGTTCGACGCCCTGCGTGATGTACAGCGCGTTCTCGATGGTCGCGAAGCCGAGTCCGGCCATCGCCCCGTACACCGCGCCGTCGATGACGGCGTTGAACCGGTCGCTCCGGTAGGCGTACAGCCGTACCGCGAGCAGTTTCACCGTCTCCTCGACGGGACCGACGACGAGGAAGAAAAACAGCACCGACCCCACGATGGGGAGCAGCTGGAAGTACGGGTTCAAGACGCTATTGACGAGCGCCGCGAAGTTCGCCGTCAGCACCCCGAGCAGGAACGTCGCGACCAGCAACGAAAGCGGTTCGTTACTGGTCACGTCCGAGTAGTACACGTAACCGGCCAACGCGAGGGCAGGTATCACTGAGAGGGCGGTGAGTACTCCCACCTCCGGCGTCGAAAACATCGTGAGTCCTCCGATACCGACGAGCAACAACAGCGCGACGAGGACGATGGCGACGCGAAACACCGTCGTCGCGAGGTTCCAGATCGCGACGGAGAGACCGTCGAGAGAGCTGCGTTCCTCCCACGTCGACACGTCGTAGAGGTCGAGCGACCCCGCCGACGCCCGTTCGATAGGGTCCCGTTCGTTCGTCATACGGCTATGTCACCCGGAATCATCAAATCTTTTGGGCCTCCTCGGACCGACCGAGACGGTCCGCGTTCGGCGGAACCGCCGACGAGGTACGCTGAAAACCCCTCCCGCCCAACGTCCGGTATGCACTTCGACTCGCGCACACAGGCGGCGCTCCGAGAGGTCGGTCTCGACACCGACCGGATTCGGGAGGCGTCGGACCTCGTCGCGGAGACGGTCGCAAACGACGCCGACGCCCTGTCGACGTTCTTCGACGAAGCCGAGGCGTTCTACTCCGACATGGAGCTGGCCCACAGCAGCGACGACGTTCAGCGACACGTCGTCGACCACGTCGACCTCTACACCCACGGTGCGAGCATGCGCGGCTACCTCCAGTTCGACTCGTGGGGCGTTCCCATAGAGGGCGGACGAATCCTCTCCGACGACGTGGTCGAACTGACGCTCGGACCGACGGTTCACGACCGGGTGCGGTTCGCCCGCGACGCCGACGCACTATGAACGTTCGCGTCCGCGGTATATACACGACGGCGCTGACTCGATTGTTCCTCGACGCCGGCGACGACGTGGTACAGGCGTCGGGACCCATTCGGCGACGCTTCGACGAGTCGTTCGACGCCGAGACCCACGACGTCGCGGTCGAGACGACGAACGACCGACAGGGCGTCGGCGTCACCGGCGACGCGGCGGCGGTCGACCGCGCTCGCGACCGACTCCGCGGCGTCGGTATCGACGCGTTCGCGTGGGACGACCCGGCACCCGAGGGCGCGGTGTTCGACGGACGGGTGAGCGAGACGCTCGGCGGCGGTGCCGTCGTCGATCTCGGCGGGACCGACGGCTACCTTCCCTACCGCAACGCCGACGACCACGTCGAATCCGGCGACGCGCTCCGCGTCCAAGTGTCTTCGTCGACGCCGCCGTGGAGCGACGACCGGCCGCAGTTGGACACCGATATTCGCGCCCACGACGGTCTCGTGACGCTCGTCCCCGGACAGGAGGGGACGACGGTGGCGACCCACGACGACGAGGCCGGGCGGGAACTGGTCGGGATGACCGACCTGTTGGACCCGGACGTTCCCGACGGGTGGGGTATCCGCTGGCGACACAGCGCGACGGAGGCGGACATGACCGCGCTCGGCGACGCGCTCGACGGCGCGAGCGACCGTGCACGGGAGATGGACGCGGCGCTCTCGGAGCCCGTCGGCGACCCCGGCGTCGTCGTTCCCGCCGCGGGCGCGTGGGTCTGGTTCGGCCGCGAGTCGCGGTTCGCGCTCGACGACCTACGGCGCGAGGTGTCGACGACGATGCCGGGCCACCACCGGACGAAGGCCGCGGCGAACGCGGCGAGTGCGGGCGTCGACCTCGCGGAGGCGCTCTGCACGTTCGACGACGGCGACGGCGAGTTCCCGTTCGGCGTGGTCGCCGACCAGTTCGGCCCCGCCGAAGGCGACTCGGTCCGTATCGGCCACGGCAAACCGGACGGTCGGCTCGTCACGCTCGGGTCGGGCGAGGTGGTAGAACGCGACGAGCGGGGGACGGTCGCCGTCGAACGGACGATGTCCGGCGGCGGCCGGTACGACGCGCTCGGCACGAAACGCGAGCGCGGCGACACGGCGCTCACGAAGTTCCGGGAGGGCCGCTGGTGGTATCCGACGGTCTACCGCGGCGCCGACGGCGAGCGGAAGGGAACGTACGTCAACATCTGCACCCCCGTCGAGTGCTTCCCCGGCGAGATTCGCTACGTCGACCTGCACGTCGACGTGGTGAAACACCCGGACGGGAGCGTCGAACGCGTCGACGACGACGAACTCGACGCGGCCGTCGAAGCGGGTCATCTCTCGGAGACGTTGGCCGAGAAGACGCGGCGGGTCGCGTCGTCGTTAGAGCGGGCGCTCTGAGAACTGGCGAACAGACGGAGCGTCGACGGATGGCCGTCTTCGGACGCGAAGCGGTGCTCCGTGCTCCCGCGTCGGCCGACTTCGCGCGGCGGTCAGCGCACGCGGCCAGTTGGCGCCGTCATCCCTGAAAAAGGCGAGGGGCAGCGAACGGAGACCTTGTCGTGAGACCAGAGCGTTTACGAGGCTCAGAAGTGCTCGGCCGACTCGTTGGAGAACTGCAGCTCCCCGCCGCGACCACCTTCGACCGTGCTACTGCCCTGGTCGCCGGTGCTCGGGACCTTCACCGTCACGTCGCGGACGTCCTCGAAGTCGCGGATGAGGTCGGCTTTGATGTTCGTCGCGGTGACGTTGCTGATGCCGCACCCCGAGCAAGTCCCGCCGAGTTCGACGACGACTTCGCCCGTCTCCGGGTTCGCTTCGCGCACGACGCTCGTCCCGCCGTGCATCTGGATGATGGGCATCTGGCCGACCATCCAGTTCTCGATTTGCTCTTTGAGGGTCTCGTCGCTCATTGACGACTCTTGTGCCCCCACCTATGCGTATGTTGTGGTTCGATACGGGCGATTGCGGGTGAATAATCGGGACCGAACGCCGTTTCGCCCCCGCTTGTTTTGTCCCTGCATCGCGAACAGTGTGGGTACATGGAAGCTCCCGTCATCGCGCTCCGGTTGATTGCCGGGCTCTTACTCATTCTGGCGAACGGTTTCTTCGTCGCCATCGAGTTCGCGCTCACGCGAGTCCGACAGTTCCCCGAGTCCGAGTTCCAGGGTTCGAAGGCGCTCGAACGAGCGTGGGACATGACCGACCGCCTCGAAATCTACCTCACGAGCTGTCAGGTCGGTATCACCGCGACGAGCATCGCGGTCGGTATCGTCGCCGAACCGGCGCTGGCGGCCATCTTCGAGCCGTACATCGAAGGGACGTTCCTCGCCTCGATCAGCGCGGGCGCGATTCTCGCGTTCCTCATCATCAACCTCGTCCACCTCACCCACGGCGAGCAGACGCCGACGTACCTCGGCGTCGAACGCAGCAAGTGGGTCTGTAAGTACGGCGCGACGCCGCTGTACTACTTCGCGATGTCCATCTACCCCATCATCAAACTGGGCGACGGCGTCGCCAAGTGGACGCTCCGGCTGTTCGGCGTCGAACTGACTCGCTCGTGGACCGAGGCCGAAGAGGACACGGTCGAGAGTCGCGCCGACCTCCGCCGGCAGATGGCGTCGATTCTCGAAGCGGGCGACCTCTCCGAGGAACGCCGCGAAGAGGTGATGAACGCGCTCGAAGTCGGCGAACAGCCGATCTCCGAGGTGATGGTCGACGTCGACGACACGGCCGTGCTCTCGACGGAGTTCTCGGTCGAGGAGAACCTCGCGGTCGTCGAGGCGAACCCGCACACGCGGTTCCCGCTCACCGGCGAGTCGCTTTCGGACTTCCGCGGCATCGTCTACGCGCCGACGGTCGTCAACGCCTACGACGACCTCTCGTCGGGCGAGATGACGTTCGAGGACATCGCCGCGCCGCCGCTGACGCTCGACGCGGGGACGACGGTGAGCGAGGCGATAGACCGATTCCAGGAGGCAGAGCAGGAACTGGCGCTCGTCGAGGAGGACGGCGAAGTCGTCGGGCTGCTCACCGCGACCGACGCGCTCGAAGAGGTGATGGGCGAGATGCGCGACCCGACCGACCGGAAGGCCGACGCCGACGTCGAAGCGAGTTCCTAACGCGCTGTCGTCGACACGTCCTCCCGTCACTCGCTCCGGCGACTCCCGTCACTCGCCCCGGCGACTCCCGTCACCCGCTCCGGCGGCCCCGTCACTCGCTTCGGCGGCTCCCGTCTGTCGCTTCGACCACCACGCGCCGACGCCGAGCGCCGTCACCGCGGTGCCGACGCCGAAACCGGGTGCGACGATAGCCGACGAGTCGTCGGCGTCGCCGTCACTGTCGCCGGCGCTCGCTGGCGTCCCGGAGTCGCTCGCACCCGCTCTCGACTCCGGGTTCGGTGTCGGTGTCAACACGTCGACGCCGTCCGACTGGCTGCCGCCGAGCGACGGCGGGTTCGTCTGCTGACCCGCGTGGTCGGGGAAGACGTACAGTCGCCCGGTCGCGTCGTCGGTGCCCATGCTACTGGCGACGAACGTCTCCCCGGGGACGGCGAGGCGAGCGGTCCAGAAACTCGCTCGCTCCGGTTCGCGCCACCACGCGAGTTCCTCCGGGTTCCGCGGGTCGGTGACGTCGTGGCGCTTGACGCCGCCGCGGTACCACGAGGTGTACAGTCGGTCGTCGCGGAGTTCGAAGTTGTGTGCGGTGGTCCAGACGCCGCCGTACGTCGGGTCCGGCGTCGGCGGCGGGTCGATAGTCGACAGCTTCTGTGGGCTCTGCGGGTCGGCGACGTCCCACAGTTCGACGCCGCCGGGGCCGCCGACCAGTTCGTCGTCGCCGTCCCCCTCGCCCGCGCGCTCGGCCCACGACTCCTTGCCGACGCCGAGCAGCGTCCCGTCCTCGTTCGTCGCCACGTAGTGGTCGTTACCCGGCGGCACGGTCGACTCCCGCCGGGCGCTCTGTCCGCCGGAGACGGCGAGTTCGGACGGTGAAGCGCCTTCGAGCGGTCCGATCGTCTCCGGGGTCGTCGGGTCCGAAACGTCGAGCAGCCACGTTCCGGCGTCCCAGTGAGCGAGGTAGGCGACACCGTCCTGTACCCACACGTCGTGGACGGTCCGGCGACCCGCCGAGACGTCGCCCCACGCGGCGTCCTCGTCCAGGAGCGACCACCGGCCGACCTCCCGTGGGTCGTCGCCTCGGAGGTCGACGACGACGAGCGGGTTTCGGTCGTACTCGTTGGCGGTGAGGTAGGCGTAGCCGCCGCTGACGTAGCAGTTGTGTATCGGGTAGTCGGTCTCGAAGAAGGCCAGCGTCTCCGGCTCCCGCGGGTCAGAGACGTCTTCGACGAGCAGTCCCGAGAGCGCGCCCGGGATGCTGTTGGCGGGTCCGACGGCGAGGAGTCGCTCGTTGGCGGCGTCGTGTTTCACGTCCCACACCTGACGCAGCGGACCGCCCTCTCGGTCCGAGAGGAGTTCTCGACGCTCGGCGAGCAGTTCCGGGCGGTCGGCGACCGACACGTCGACGACGGCATACCCGCCGCTGGCGGCGACGAACGCGGTCTGTCCGTCGGGCGCGACGACGGCCTCTTTCGCACCCCTGACGTCGACGAACCCGTACGGGCGGTACGGTCCCGGATGCGCGTCGGCGCGACTCGTCGTCAGCGCCGGTGCGGCCGAGAGTCCGAGCGCGGCGGCGCTTCCGCGCAGCACGTCACGTCTGCGCATAGGTGGTGCTGTACGTGCAGGCGAATAAGCGACGCGTCTCCGTCCCAGTGCGGGACCGTCTCGCCTAGTCGCCCGTCTCGTTCAGTCGCTCGTCTCGTCCAGCTGACCGTCCCGCCTTCGGAGGCCGAGCGAAGGTACCCTTAGAAACGAGTGCGGTCGCCCGTCCCGCCGGTCATCGCGCTCGCGAGCGCCCCGCGGACTACGACGTCGTCGCCGAGCGTCGTCAGCTGGATGTCGGGGACGTTGATGAACACCATCTCGTCCATCTTCCGGCGGATGGGCTCTAAGATGAGGTCGGGGTTGTTCAGCGCCACCGCGCCGCCGATGAAGACGACGAGCGGCGCGTAGGCGTGGATGGTGTTGGCGACGCCCATCGCGTTCCAGTGACCGACCTGGTCGACGATGTAGTCGGCGAACTCGTCCTCGCCCGCGTGCTCGAACACGTCGATGGCGGAGAAGTCGGGGTCCTCGACCGGCAGCGCCGTCTCGACGGGGTCCTCCGCGTGGAGTTCCTCCGCGTACCGCGGGATGTTGTTGCCGGAGCAGTACGCCTCCCAGTGACCGTCGTGGCCGCACCCGCAGGTGCGGAAACCGTGCGGGTCGATGGTCATGTGGCCGACCTCGCCCGCGTTGCCGTCCCACCCGCTGAGCACCTCGCCGTCGACGCAGACGCCCGCGCCGATGCCCGAGGAGATGGTGAGATACACCATGTCGTCGGGGTTGCGGTCCGAGTAGAAGCGCTCGCCGATGACGCCCGCGTTCGTGTCGTTGTGGAGGTAAATCTCGTCGGTGTCCAGCAGTTTCGACAGCGGGCCCGTGAGCGGGATGCGGTCGATGGTGTCCGGCAGGTTCGCCGGCTGCTCTATCGCGCCCTCGGCGAGGTCCAGCGGGCCGATGGAGCCGATGCCCGCGGCGACGGCGTCGGTCGGGGCGACGCCTGCCTCGTCGCAGGCCTCGCGGACGACGCTGAGCACCTCTTCGGTCACCGCGATACCGGTCGGGCCGCGCGGCGTCCCGTGTTTCGTGTTTCCGATGATGGTTCCGTCGTCGTCGGCGACGACCGCTCGGACGTTCGTCGCACCGAGGTCGACGCCCACGTAGTAGGCCATTGTACTCACAACCACCGTCCCGCCACTTAACTGCACAGATTCGATACGTCAGATGGCAGCGGTTATGTCGCTTAATCTGCCCGTAGGGGCTCCCTAACGAACGTCTAGCGGTACCGAATAACACCGTACTCGGAGCTTAGTTACTACTTGCAGTGTTCGTCGGCAGCTTCGGAATCAGCCACGTGAGCAGCGCGTCCGGACTCCGGGTTTGGGTCCACACCCGACCGGGACCCTCGAACTCGCAGACCAGCCCCTCGCCGCTGAACAGCGTCGAACGGAGGCCGCCGACCGCGCGAACGTCGAACGTCGTCGTCGCCTCGAACGCGACGATGTGGCCCGTGTCGACGGTGTACTTCTCCCCCTCTTTCAGTTCTCTCTCCCGAATCGCGCCGTAACTGGAGAGAAACGCCGGACCGGTTCCGTCGAGACGGAGCAGAAACAGTCCTTCACCGCCGAAGAACGACCGGCCGCCGCCGAACTGCGTGTCCAGTTCGATGTCTCTGCCCGAGGCGAGATACGACCCCGACTGCACGAACAGCGTCTCGCCGTCGAGGCGGTAGTCCGCGATGTCGCCGGGAAGCGGCGGCGCGAGCGACAGTTCCCCGGCTTCGCGGGCGGTGAACGTGTTCTGAAAGAAGCTCTCGCCGCCCAACAGACTCCGCTTGAGCGACCCGAAGAGGCCGCCGTCGGCACCCGTCTCGATGTCGATGCCATCGTCGTAACTGACCATCGCGCCGGCTTCGGTACGGACCGTCTCACCGGAGGCCAGCGAGAGCGTCAGCAGTGTGAACGACGGTGCGAACTCGATCTCGTGTTCCATGTGGGTGTGCGCCGCACGGAGCCGAATGAGTGTTCGCCTCGTTCGCCCCGAGGTCGGCTCAGTCCTCCGAGCGGACGAACGTCACGGGGCACGGTGCCGACAGCATGACTTCCTGCGCGGTGCTGCCGAACACGGCCTTACCGGTCGGCGAGCGCTGACGGCCGCCGACGATAATCTGGTCGGCACCGACGCTCGAAGCGAGGTCGACGATGCTCGTCCCGTGCTTGCCCACCGCGCCGCGAACGTCGTACTCGACGCCGGCCTCGTCGAGAATCTTCGTGAGGTCGCGTATCGTCGCGTGACGCGAGGCCACGTCGTCCGGCGAGACCTCCTCGGCGGTCTGGTCGAACGCCAGTTTGTCGAGCGTCTCGTCGTACTCCTGTCGGGTGAAGACGTGTCCGAGGACGACCGTCGCGCCGGTCGGTCCGGCGATGTCGACGGCGACCTCGCCGAGTCGGTCGATGCGCTCTGCGTCTCCGGCACCGACTGCCAGCAGCACTGTGTCTATTGCCATGACTAGCGGTAGTCACGTTCTCGACTTAAAAGTGACGAAGGATTTACTCGGTGTCGAATAAACATTTGTGTGCTATGCGGCGCTCTACGATGGCAATCGTTCTCACGACACATGTAGATTACTCCGCGACGGTCTACACTTTTGCTCGCGGCCGCCCACGTATCGGTATGCTCACTCCTGACCTCTCGGGTCGTACCGCTCTCGTCACCGGCAGCGCGAAAGGCATCGGCCGAGAACTGCTGCTCTCGACGGCCGACTGCGGTGCGGACGTCGCCGTCCACTATCACTCGAGCGCCGCCGAAGCCGAAGACGTCGCCGCCGCCGCCGAAAGTCGGGGCGTCTCGGCGACGACGGTACAGGGCGACGTGACCGACCCCGACGGCGTCGACGACCTGTTCTCGGCGGTCGAGTCGGACCTCGGCACCGTCGACGTTCTCGTCAACAACGTCGGCGACTTCGCGCCCTCGCACTGGGAGGACATCGAGTTCGACACCTGGCAGCGCGTCGTCGAGACGAACTTCTACGGGACGTTTCTCTGCTCGAAGCGGGCGCTCCCGGGGATGCGAGAAGCCGACTGGGGTCGCATCGTCAACGTCGGCTACGCGGGCAGCGAGAAGGCGCTCGTCTACCCGAAGAACTTCCCGTACTTCGTCGCCAAGACGGGCGTGCTGATGTTCACGCGGATGCTCGGGGCCGACACTCAAGACACCGAGATTACGGTCAACGCCGTCTCGCCGTACGTCGTCGAGAACTCCGACGAGTTCCCCGACGAACTGCCGCGGGGCCGCCCCGCCTCGTTCGAGGACATGTCGCAGGCGATGCTGTTCTTCCTCCACGAGGACAGCGGTTACATCAGCGGCGAGAACGTCGAAGTCGACGGCGGGTGGCTTCCCGAAACGCTCTGAAACGACCTTTTGCGCTGCGGGCTGCCTTCGGCAGCCCTCGGCAAAAGCTCGACCAAAAGCATTCGTCGCTCAGTTCGGCGGCTTCGCCGCCTCCCTTCGCTCCTCAGCCCGCTCGCTCCCTACGGTCGCTTCGCGGCACAGCAACGGGCGACGACCGGCGGTGGAGGGCTGTCGCCAACGGTTCTACCACGAGCGAGGGCGCTAGCCCGAGCGAGTGGGCCGAGGAACCCTCGAAGGCGCGAAGCGCCTGAGGGGGTGACGCTGTGCTTTGGTCGAGCTTTTACCGAGCGAGGGCGGCTTCGCCGCCCGAGCGCAGAGTAAAAGGTCGTTATACGTCGGGCGCGTCGTCCTCGACCGCGCGCTTCATCGACTCGCGGCGCGACTTCGCGTCCCGGCCCGTCACTTCGAGCAGGAAGTCGTTCTTGGCGCTGACGGCGTCTTGGGCGGCGTCGGCGTTGCCTTCGGCGATGACCTCGGCGGCGTCGCGCTCCTCGAAGTGGACGGCGAGTTGGTCCTTCTTCCCGCTGAACGTCGCCGCGCCGGCGACGATTCGCTCGAACACCGGGTTGTCGGGGTCGCCGACGACGTACAGCTCGTGACCGTCGTGCTCCTCGGTGCCCGTGACCGGTCCGAAGTACTCCTCGATGGTCGCTTTGAGGTCCGGCGCGTTCTCCTCGAGCGTCTCGCCGCGTCGCATCTTGTACTGCTTCATGCGCCACCGTTTGCGAGGGGATGGTTTACTTGTTTCGTCCGAGTCCGTCCTATATACCCGTGTGAGCGGCTGACGGGTTATTTGTCACGCTCGTCGCCGCCCTCGTCCGCTGGAAAAAAGCCTCGTTTACCGCTCGCGTTCGGCGATGTAGCCCCGGCGACACTCCGGGCAGATGTCGCCCGCCCGGAGCGAACTGCCGTTCGACGGACGGGTGAGCCCGCACTCGGGACAGACGTACTCGGTCGGGACGTCGCCGCTCTCGGTCTCCAGTTCGACGGCCGCGCTCTCGGCGCGCGTGAACCCGTCGGCGGTGTCGTTCGCGCCGTTGAGCTGCTCGTCGCCGTTGGCGATGAACTCGGCGTCGTAGCCGTCGTGGCCCTCGTACTCGGTGTCGTAGTCGCTTCGCTCCGGCGCGAGGCCGCCGAACGTCACGTCCGTCGACGTCCCGTCGGAGGGCTCGGCGTCGAACCCTTCGTCCTCGCCGTCGACCGCCGGCCACGACGTCGCGTCGGTCTCGGTCGTCGCATCGACCCCGGCGTCCGCGTCGTCCGCGCCGTCCTGACTCGTTGCCTCGACCTCTTCGACCGTCGGCATCCGGTCGTCGCTGTCGTCGCCGACGTTCGCCTCGGGCCACTCGCCCGGTCGACGCTCGGGTTCCTGCTCCGGGCCGTCGTCTCCGTCGTCGAGGATGATCCCGTCGTCCTCCTCGGCGCTCTCCGGCGGCTCGAACTCGTCGTCGTCGTCGAACTGCTCCTCTATCGTGTCGCCGGTGAGCTCCGTCTCGGCGGCGAACTCGTCGGCTCCCGGGTCGTCGAGCGCCGATTCGGCGCCCGGGACGGCCGTAACTTCCTTGTTCTCGCTGACGACCCGCGTCTCGCCGCAGCGGATGCAGGTTTTCACCTCGCGGATGGTGACGACCATCTCTTCGCCGTTCTCCTCCCGCTCGCGCTCTAACTCCGGTTCGCCGAAGTCGTGGCCGAGCAGACACCTGAGTCCCATTGGCGGGACTTCCAACCTCCGTCACTAAAAACTACCCCCTCGGCGTCTGACGGACAGCCGACACCGACGGAGTGCGTGAGCGTTCCGGTCGCCGTCCGAGTGTGAGCGTTCCGGTCGCCGTCCGAGCGTGAGCGTTTCGGTCGCCGTCCGAACTCGACGGTCGGAGCGACGGCCCTCCCGCCGCGACGGTCGGCGGGCCCGCCGGTAACGGTAAGCCAATCGCGGAGAATGCATAGCATATGAGAGCCAAGCGGGAGTATCGCAACAGAGGCGACGTGGAAGTCGCGGTACTCGACGCGCTCGTCGACCGAGCCGACGACGGGATGACGGTTCTGGAACTGCGAGCGGCGGTCGACGCCGACATCGACACGCTGGAGTCCGCACTCGGGGAGTTGAAAGAAGACAGTCTCATCACCGTCGACCAGACGAACGAACGAGTCCTCATCATGCCCGCCGACCGCGTCGTCCCCGACGCCGACGAGGCCGTCGAGGACGACCGGAGCCTCCTCGACGCCGTTCGGGACCGACTCGGACTCTGAACTCGGGTGGACACCGTTTTTACGGCGCGCCGACCTACGTCCGGCGATGACTCTCGTCGGAGACCTCCACGACGACCACGGTGCGACCTACGAGACCCGCGACGACCGCCGCGTCGTCGCCCACTACGGTCGTCCCGAGCGCACGCACAAAGCGGTCAGAAACGGCGTCGGCGTTATCGAGATGGGATACGGCGTCGTCGTCGTCGACGGCGACGACCGAATCGAGTACGTCGACAACGTCGTCTCGAACCGCGTCCCCCGCGAGGACGGCGAGGGGACGTACGCGCTCCTCTTGGACCCGCAGGGCCGCATCGAGGCCGATATGTACGTCTACAACGCCGGCGAGCGACTGCTGCTTTTCACGGCCCCGCAGGTGACCGAGTCGCTCGTCGCCGACTGGCAGGAGAAGGTGTTCATCCAGGACGTCGATATTCGGGACGCCTCCGCCGACTTCGGCGTCTTCGGCGTTCACGGTCCCCGGTCGACGGAGAAAGTCGCGTCCGTGCTCAACGGCGCGGGCGCGCCGGAACCGCACCTCTCCTTCGTCCGCGGGTCGATGGGCGACGCGGGCGTCACCGTCGTCGCCGCCGACGCGCCGACCGGCGAGGAGGGATACGAGGTCGTCTGCGCCGCCGCCGACGCACCCGACGTGTTCGCGACGTTGCTCGTCCACGGCATGAACGCCGTCCCGTTCGGCTACCGGACGTGGGAGACGCTCACCGCGGAGGCCGGCACGCCGCTGTTCGCCAGCGAACTCGACGGCCGCCTGCCGAACGTCCTCGGCGTCCGCAACGCGCTCGACTTCTCGAAGGGCTGCTTCGTCGGCCAGGAAGTCGTCTCGAAGGTCGAAAACCGCGGGCGTCCGAGCAAGCGCCTCGTCGGCCTGCTTCCGGATTCGCTGCCCGAGGCGGGAGCGGCGGTGTTCGACGACGACGCCTCCGTCGGCGAAGTCACTCGCGCCGTCGACAGCCCGACGCTCGACCGACCCGTCGCGCTCGCGCTCGTCGACTTCGACGTCGAAGCGACCGACCTGTCGGTCCGCGTCGACGGCGAGGAGACGCCGGCGACCCGGACGGAACTGCCGTTCGTCGACGGGAGCGACCGCTCGGGACGGTTGCCGACGTACGAGGAACTCGCGCGGTAAGCGGACGGCCCCGCCTCGGACGATTACGAGAAAAACGCCTTCAACTGCTCGACGGAGAACAGCGACGACGGCCGGTCCATGTGGACGCCGATCTTCCCCGAGAGCGCCCGGAGTCCGGCGCGCTGGACGGGTTCGGGCAGCGAGTACGCCCGTCGCACCCAGTGGCCGAGTCGTATCTCCTTCGAGAGGTCCGACCGCCACGCCGTCTCGTACGCGCCGAGCGTGCGCGGGCGGTCGGGGTCTATCTCGCGGACCGCGTGGTCGGCGGCGGTCATGCCGTAGAGGATACCGCCGCCGGTGAACGGTTTCGTCTGCGCGGCCGCGTCCCCGATCAGGAACACCCGCCGCGAGGTGACCGACGGTGGCGGTCCGATGGGAATCGCGCCCGAACAGAAGTGGCTCGTCTCCACGTCGTAGGTGTCGGTCAGCACGTCGAACATCTCCCGTACTTCTTTGCCCGGCGGCGCGGCGAGGCCGTACTCGACGCCGGCGTCGCCGCGAGGGATGCGCCACGCGAAGAAGCGCGGGACGGTGAGGTGGACGTCGACGAAGTCGCCGTGGTCGGGTTCGTCGTCGAACGCGAGAACTCCGTGGAGCAACTCGCCCGGTTCCGGCAACCCCACCTCGCGGCGGACTTTCGAGACGGGGCCGTCACAACCGGCGACCATCTTCGCCTCGAACGTCTCCTCGTCGCCGCCGACGCTCGCCGCGACGGTGACGCCGTCGGCGCGCTCCCGGACGTCGGTGACGGTGTGGCCCTCTCGCACGTCGGCTCCGGCGTCGCGGGCCGCCTCGGCGAGCGTCCGGTCGAGTTCGACGCGGTCGATGACGTTCGATATCTCCTCGTCCTTGTAGAAGGGGTTCGCGTCGCTGTCGGGGCCGCCGACGCGGAAGTTCGCGCCGTAGATTCGGTTCTGAAACAGCCCCTCTTTCGCCGCGTCGGGGACGTACTCCCAGATGTCGGTGCTGACGTGCCCCGAGCAGGCGAGCGGGGTACCGACCTCCCCTTTTTCGAGCGCGAGCACGTCGTACCCCGCCTCGGCGGCGCGTCGGGAGAAGCGCGCGCCGGCGGGACCGACGCCGACCACGACGAAATCGTACATCGGTCGTGAGTGACCCGCCGAACGACTATATACCTTCTCGGTTCGGGCCGCCCGACGGTCGGCCTACGGTTCCGTTATCACGGCCAACCCGCGCGCCGTCTGCGTCTCGTACGCTTCCGGCCACGGGATGTCGACGCGGTTCCACGACTTCCCGCTGTTCTGCGAGCGGAAGAGCCCTCGATTCGACAGCGCGTAGAACGAGCCGTTGTCGTCGGTCGCGAGCACCGGTCGCGTCACGCCTTTTCCGGTCGGCAATCCGTCGAGACGAGTCCAGTTCTCGCCCTTTCGGCGGCGGTAGACGTACGACTCGGCCGCGTCGGCGTTGTGCGCCGACCGAGCGCCGCTGGCCGCCGAGACGAGCACGTTCCTCGCCTCGCGTCCCACGGCGACGCTCCAACAGTAGCGGTGGTCGAGCCCCTCCTGCGGGTGGTCCCACGTCTCGCCGCCGTCGTCGCTCTCGGCGTAGCCGTCGCCCGCCGCCGACCAGACCCTGTCGGGTGCATCCGGATGCGTGGTGAGGCTGTGGTTGTCCCGGCGCGCCGACGGCACCCGGTCCTCCCACGTCTCGCCGCCGTCGCGCGTCTGCACCAGCGCGCCCGCCTCGATACCGACGTAGAGGTGGTCGGCGTTCGAGGGGTCTATCTCTATCCAACGGACGTGGTGCGTGTCGGGCCGCGGCGGGAACGACCACTCCTCCGCCGAGGGGAGGTCGGTCAACCCCTCGCACTGCTCCCACGTGTCGCCGCCGTCGGTCGACCGATAGACGGCGCTCGGTTCGGTTCCAGCCCAGACGCGTTCGGGGTCGGTCGGGTCGACGGCCACCGCCATCACGGGGTCGGTGAGCGTCTCGTCGCCGACGCGGTGCCACGTCTGTCCCTCGGTGTCGGTCCGCCACAGACCCGCGTCGAAGGTGCCGCAGAACGCGACCCGGCCGTCGGGAACCGCGGCGACGCACTCGATGTCGTGGTCGGCCAACCGCTTGTCGACGAGCCACTCACCCGGCCCACCGCGGACGACGAGGAGGACGTTCCGCAGCGCTGCGTACTGTGTTGTCATACCACGCGATTTGAGCGCGGTGCAAATAAGCGCGCCGGCGCTCGCCCGGATCGTCGTCTCGACGAGAGTTTATCACCGAGAAGGCGGCCAGTTCGCGTCGGTGTAGCGGCGTGCCGCGGCGGGGCCAAGGCGGGTGTCCGGCGAACCCCCCGCGGGAAGAATCGTTTCGCCGGCTGTTCGCCCCCTTCGGAGCGACGGGTCTTCGAGCCCGTTCAGTCGTCGGTCGTCGGTTTCGCGGGTTCGCGCTTGTCCGCGCGCGGCCCGTCGATCTCGACGGCCGGGAGCAGGTCGCGGAGGTAGCGTCCCGTGTACGACGATTCCTCGCGGGCGACGTCCTCGGGCGTCCCGGCCGCGACGACTTCGCCGCCGTTCTCGCCGCCCTCGGGGCCGAGGTCGAGCACGTGGTCGGCGTTCTTCACCAGGTCGAGCTCGTGTTCGATGACGGTGACCGTGCTGCCGTTGTCGACGAGCCGGTGCAGTACGTCGATGAGCTTCCGTTCGTCTTCCTTGTGCAGACCGGTGGTCGGTTCGTCGAGCAGGTACAGCGTGTCGCCGGTGTCCTTCTTGCCGAGTTCCTCGGCGAGTTTGATGCGCTGGGCCTCCCCGCCGGAGAGCGTCGTCGACGGCTGTCCGAGCGTCATGTAGCCGAGGCCGACGTCCTTGAGCAACTGCAGGCGTCTGCGAATCTGCGAGTTCGCCTCGAAGAACTCGTACGCCTCGTCGACTTCCATCGCGAGCACGTCGGCGATGGTCTTGCCCTTATACGTGACGTCGAGCGTCTCGTCGTTGTAGCGTTTGCCGCCGCACTCCTCGCAGGGGACGTAGACGTCCGAGAGGAAGTTCATCTCGATTTTGACGTCGCCCTGGCCGCCGCACTCCTCGCAGCGGCCGCCCTTGACGTTGAACGAGAAGCGACCCTTCTCGTAGCCGCGCTGCTTCGAGAGCTTCGTCTCCGCGAACAGTTCGCGGACGTAGTCGAAGACGCCGGTGTACGTCGCGGGGTTCGATCGCGGCGTCCGACCGATGGGCGACTGGTCGATGAGTCGCACCGTCTCTATCTGGTCGATTCCCTCGATGGCGTCGTGGTCGCCCGGGTCGACGGAGGTGTTGTTGTTCATCTCGCGGGCCAGCCCCTTGTAGAGGATGTCGTGGATGAGTGTCGACTTTCCGGAGCCCGAGACGCCCGTGATGGCCGTGAAGGTACCCAGCGGCAGCGACACGTCGAGGTCTTTGAGGTTGTGCTGGCGCGCACCCCGGACCGTGAGTTCGCCGTCGCGCTCGCGGCGCGTCTCGGGCACTCGGATGTCCTTCCGTCCCGAGAGGTAGTCGGCCGTGATGGAGCCGTCGGCGTCGCATACGTCGTCGAAGTCGCCCTGCACGACGACCTCACCGCCGCGTTTGCCCGGGCCGGGGCCCATGTCGATGATGTTGTCCGCGCGGCGCATCGTCTCCTCGTCGTGTTCGACGACCAGTAGCGTGTTACCGAGGTCGCGCAGGCCTTCGAGCGTGTCGAGCAGTTTGTCGTTGTCGCGTTGGTGGAGGCCGATGGAGGGTTCGTCGAGCACGTAGAGCACGCCGACGAGCCCCGACCCGACCTGCGTCGCCAGTCGAATCCGCTGGCTCTCGCCGCCCGAGAGCGTCGACGCCTCGCGGTCGAGCGTCAGATACTCGAGTCCGACTTCGGTCATGAACCCGAGTCGCGCGCGAATCTCCTTGAGAATCTCCTCGGCGATGGTTCGCTCGCGGTCGGTGAGGTCCGCCTCCAGGCTCTCGAAGTGTTCGAGCGCGTCGCCGATGCTCATCCGGTTCACCTCGGTGATGGCGGTGCCGTCGACGTAGACGGAGCGCGACTGCGGTTTGAGGCGCGTGCCGTCACACGCCGGACACGTCGTTACCGCCATGTACTCCTCGATGTGCTCGCGGGTCCCCTTCGACTCCGTCTCGACGTGGCGGCGCTCGAGGTTCGGGATGACGCCCTCGAACCGCTTCGTTTTCCGGCGGACGCCGTTTCGGGTCTGGCGCTCGAAGACGACCTGCTGGTCCGTCCCGTAGAGGAACTGCCGCTGCACGTCGTCGTCGAGTTCCTCGAACGGCGTCGAGACGCTGACGCCGAAGTGCTCGGCGACCGAGTCGAGGCGCGTCCGGTAGTACGACCGCTTGTAGCTCCACGGCTCGAAAACGTGTTTGATGGGCTTCGAGGGGTCCTCGACGACGAGCTCCGGGTCTATCTCCTTCGTGTTGCCGATGCCCTCGCACTCGGGGCACGCGCCGTGCGGCGAGTTGAAGGAGAACGACCGCGTCTCGATCTCGGAGAAGTCGATGCCACAGTGCGTGCAGGCGAGTTCCTCGGAGAACTCGACGACGAGGCGTTCGTCGCCGCCGCCGGCGAGGTCGCCCGTCGCGCGGGCTTCGGTCCCGAGGTGGAACTCGTCTTCGGCCGGCGGGTCGGGGACGATTATCTTCAGGGTGCCGTCGGCCTCCTCGAGCGCCGTCTCGACGGAGTCGGTGATGCGCGAACGCGCCTCCTCCGAGAGTTTCACCCGGTCGACGACGACGTCGACGGTGTGGTCGTAGTTCTCGTCCAGTTCGGGCTTCTCCATGGCGAGGTCGAACTCCTCGCCGTCGACTTCGACGCGGGAGTAGCCTTCGGAGACGAGTTCCTCGAACAGGTCCTCGAACGCGCCTTTCTGGTCGCGGACGACCGGCGCAGCGATTTTCGCGCGCGTTCCCTCGGGTAGTTCGAGGATGCGGCGCACCATCTGCTGGGCGCTCTGTTCGCCGACCTCGCGGCCGCACTCCGGACAGTGCGGCGTGCCGACACGAGCGTACAGGAGACGGAGGTAGTCGTGGAGTTCGGTGACGGTTCCGACCGTCGAGCGGGGGTTGTTCGCGGCGTTCTTCTGGTCGATGGAGATCGCCGGCGAGAGTCCTTCGACGGACTCGACCTGCGGTTTATCCATCTGCCCGAGGAAGTTCCGGGCGTACGCCGACAGCGACTCGATGTATCGGCGCTGTCCCTCGGCGTAGATAGTCTCGAACGCGAGCGACGACTTCCCGGACCCCGACAGCCCCGTGACGACGGTGAACGTTTCACGTGGGATGCGCACGTCGAGGTCTTTGAGGTTGTGTTCTTCGGCCCCTCGGACCTCGATGTAGTCCTTACTCATCTGGAAGCACGCTATGTCGGGGATACCTGAATACTCGTCGGTTCCGCGTGGTGTCGACTCGCACGGAATGGCGAGAATACACCGATTATTCGGCCCCTTCCCGAACCTGAAATCGAGGATAATCGGCGTGGTCGCCCCCGAGACGCCGACTCTCCGAAGTTGGTGTATCCGTTCACCGGTACAGTCGCTAAACGACCACATACTGCAAAAACTGTTTGACGGTAGAAAGGAATCGTCGGACTATGGAGATATTCATCGGCGCGTACTTTTGGTGGAGAGACTCGTGTGCACGTCTATGCTGGTTCGGCACGTCAAGCGCGCACGACAGAAGTCATTCGACCTCACCCCCGGCTGGGTGAAACCGGCGGTCCGAAAAGCGTTCTACGTCCTCCACCCCGACGCCTCGTGGAAGACGTTCAAAGAGAAAGAGATCACCCGCCAAGCGTTCATCGAGCGGTTCTTCGACAGCGAAGCCGAACTCGAGGCGTACGAGGCGGAGTTCATGAACGGCGTCATCGCCGAGAACCTCAAGCGGGCGTACGAGGAGCTGGGTGACGAGACGTTCTACGACATCCACAAGGACGACTGCGTTCGGTACTACGCGTACATTCGGAAGTACGAGCCGGAGACGGTCGTCGAGACGGGCGTGTTCCACGGCGTCTCGACGTTGGCGATGCTCGCCGCGCTCGACGAGAACGACCACGGCACGCTGTACTCCATCGACTACTCGTCGCTTCTGGACCCGACCGACGAGACCGACCTGGAACGGTACGAGCGGCGCCGCCCCTCCTGTTCACAGCGCGACAGCCACCTGCTCCCCGACGGCAAAGAACCGGGGTGGATCGTTCCGGAGGAACTCCACGGTCGGTGGGAGTTCGTCGCGGGACGCAGCCAGCGGGAACTGCCGAGACTCCTCTCGGAGTTGGGCGAGATCGACGTGTTCGTCCACGACTCGGAGCACTCGAGGACGGGGATGCTGTTCGAGTTCGACCTCGCGTGGGAACACCTCGCCCCCGGCGGGATGCTCTTCTCGCACCACGTCGCCTGGAACGACGCCTTCGAGACGTTCGTCTCCGAACGCGCGCCCGACGCCGAACACGGGAAGGTCGCCCAGCACTACGTCCACTTCGACAAGCACAGCGAACCGGGATGGGGGAAGTACGCGAGAAAACCGTCCGCCCCCGTCGTGAACGACGCCGGTTCGCTCGAAGCGCGAGCGGTATCCGACGACTAACCGGGTCGTACCGGTCGCTGCCTCGCAACACAGACGCCGACCCGTCCGAACCCGTCGAAGCCGTCCGTTCTACCACGTTCTCACCGACTTCGCGGCGACGCGTACAGGGGCTCAGTACCGCCCGAGAAGTCGAATATTACACGCTGCTACGGTGCATCTAATTATGATGAGGTAGGTCGTGACGTAGACGTATGCAGGTCCCGTCTCTCACCCACATGCGTCGCGCTGCGTACACGAGCGTCCCCTCGTGGACCAAGCCGCTGGCGACGAGGTGCTTCTACACGATCTACCCCGGCGCGTCCTGGTCGCTGTACGAACAAAAAGCGCGCTCCCGCGAGGCGTTCGCCGACCGCTTCTTCGACAGCAGAGCGGAGTTCGAGGCGTACGAAGCGGAGTTCGAACAGAGCCGGGTCCCCGGTCTGCTGTACGAGGCGTGGCAGGAGCACTCACAACCGATATACGACTCCCACAAGGAGGAGTGCGTCCGGTACTACGCGCTCGTCCGGAAACTCCGACCCGCTTCAGTCGTCGAGACGGGCGTCTACAGCGGCGTCTCGACGCTCGCGCTTCTCGCCGCGCTCGACGAGAACGACCACGGCACGTTGTACTCCATCGACTGCTCGGCGCAGTTCGACGAACTCGACGCCGAGACGAAACGACACTACGAGCGGCGCCGTCCGTCCTGCTGTGAGGACGGCAGCCACCTCCTCCCGGGAGGCAAACGACCCGGATGGGTCGTCCCCGACGGTCTCCGAGACCGGTGGCAACTCGTCGCCGGACGCCCGCAGCGAGAACTGCCGCAGCTGTTGGAGGAACTGGACGAGATAGAGCTGTTCGTCCACGACTCGGAGCACTCGGAGACGGGGATGCTGTTCGAGTTCGACCTCGCGTGGGAACATCTCGCCCCCGGCGGCGTCCTCGTCTCGCCGCACGTCGGCTGGAACGACGCGTTCGACACGTTCGTCACCGAGCGGGCACCCGAGGCCCGGCACGGCGAACTCGCCGTCCACTACGTCTACTTCGACGAGTACGACGGTCCCGGATGGTGTCGGTACGCGCAAAAGCCGGCCGCGAGTCGGAACGCGACCCACGAGCGTCAATTCGCCGAGACGGCCGCGAAACCCGTCGCGGACGACTGACGGAACGCCCGCTGGTCGGTTCAGTCCAGTTTCTGCCGCGCGATGCGGACGCCCGTCGGTGCGAGGATGAGCTGGTCGTCGCCCTTCTGGACGATGTCGCCGTCGACTTCGCGAGCGACCTGCTGGAGTTCGTCGACGATGTGTTCGACCGTCCGGTCCTGCGTGCGGAGTCGCGTGATGTCCGCGATGACGAAGTCGCCGTCGTACACCGCGTCCTTGATGGCGATAACGTCCTGCTGGCCGGCGATTTCGGCGATGTGGACCGTCATCCCCGCCTCGCCCTGTGCGGTGTCGAAGTCGTCGAGGTTCAGTTCGACGTAGTCCTCGGTGGAGCGCTGTCCGTTCCCGAGAATTTTGCTCATGATACCCATGCCACCTACAGTGGCGGGTCGCCCAATAGTTCTTACGTCAGACGGCCGCCGCCGGTCGACGCGCTTCCGAACTGGACAGTTCCGCCGCGAACACCCTGCCGAAGCGACGGGTCACCGAACACCTTTCCGTCACCTTCTGGTCTCCACAGTGTGAGTTCCGCAAGCTCTGACCCCGTCGACCGCGTCGCGGACCGAACCGACCGAGCGTTCCGGGACCGCCCGCTCGTCACCGGCGTCTGGGCCGGACTCGTCGGGACGGCCGTGATGACGCTGTTTCGACTCCCCGTCGCGCGTTCGCTTCCGCCGACGGGCGCGTTCTGGGAGCAGTACGCGGGCGGTGACCCCGACGCGCTCGGACCCGCGTTCCTGCTGCACTTTCTCTACGGCGCGGGCGGCGGCGTCGCCTTCGCACCCGTCGCGCGAGCGCTGCGCGGCCGAGGGCTGACGACGGCGCTCGCCGTCGGCGTTCTCTACGGTCTCGTGCTCTCGGTGTTCGGGACGCGCGTCGTGCTCACCCGTCTGCTGGGGATGGACCTCGACTACGACGAAGCGGTCGTCTTCCACGCCGGCCACGTCGTCTACGGCCTCACCGTCGGTATCTGGTTCGGCACCCGAGAGCCACACGAGGGTTGATGCGGGTCGAGACGCCGGGCGGCGGCGACGCGAGACGGGTGGGAGCGACCGTCGCCGCGGCGGTAGTCGTCGCGTCCATGCTCTGTGCGCCCGCGCTCGTATTCGAGTGGTACGCGCCGTTCTTTCTCGGCCTCTGTGCGCTCGTCGCCGTCGGCGGCGCTCTCAGAGCGACGTTCGTGACGGCCGTCGCCTGTCTACCGAACCCCGACCCGCCGGAGCGTCCCCCGGACCCGCCGACGGTGAGCGTCGTCGTCACCGCGTACAACGACGCCGACGCGCTCCGGGAGACGCTCGCCGGCTGCGCCGCGCTCGACTACCCCGCCGACCGAATCCGAGTGCTCGTCGGGTACGAAGCGGCGTCGACGGACGGCACCGAAGCCGTCGCGCGACGCGCCGCGGCGACCGACTCCCGCGTTCGAGCCATCGAGCGGGCGAAACCGCCCGGCGGGAAAGCAGCGGCGGTCAACCACCTCCTGCCGCACGTCGACGGCGACGTCGTCGCGAGCCTCGACGCCGGCCAGCGTCTCGCGCCCGACTCGCTCTCGCGTGCGGTCGGATGGCTGTCGGCCGACCGCGACGTCTGGTGCGTCAAAGGCCGAAGCTACGGGCGAAACGCCGGCGAGTCGCTGCTGTCGCTCTGCGCGACCGTCGAGCGCCACCTCGCCGAACGGCTGGCGTTCGTCGCCCGCTCGCGTCTCGGGTGGTTCACGCTCTTCACGGGCGGCCAGGCGTTCTTCCGAACGGAGACGCTGGCTCGCCTCGGCGAGTTCGACGAGACCGTGCTGCTCGAAGACGTCGAGATGGCGACGCGAATCCACACTCGGGGAGGCAGCGTACGCGTCGACCCGGCCATCGTCGCCACCGAACGCAACCCGGCGACGCTGTCGGCGTGGGCGAGTCAGCGGCGGCGGTGGGCCCGCGGCGGGATGCAGGTCGCCCGGCGGTCGCTCGGCGGACTGCTCCGCAGTTCCGACGCCTCCGTGGTGACCCGCCTCGACGCCGTCTACACCTTCGCCGCGTTGCTGACGGTCCCGGTCGTCGTGCTCCTCTCGCCGGCCGTCGTCGCGGAGGCGGTCGCAGCCGTCGAACTCGCGGCGGCCGCGCCCGCGTCCCGGTGGCTGCCGTTCTGGCCGCTGCTGTCGCTTTCGCTGCCCTGCGCGCTCTTCCTGCGGGACGGCCTCGACGGTCGCCGCCACGACTTCCGCGAGTACCTCGCTCCGGTTCTCCTTCCGGCGTACTTTCTCCTCCAGAGTACGGTGATTCTGGCCGCGTTTCTCGACGAGTTCGTTCTCCGGCGACCGTCGGTGTACGTCACGAGCCGCCGCGATGGAGAGTGAGTCGGCACAGGGGGAGTGAGTCGACACAGGGGGAGTGCGCCGACACAGCAGGAAGTGAATCGGCGCGACGGGGAGTGCGTCGACAGCAGGAAGTGAATCGGCGCGACGGGGAGTGCGTCGACAGCAGGAAGTGAATCGACGCGACGGGGAGTGAACCGGTGTAGAGACTGCGGAGCACGACGGTCGCCCCGTCCTCCCGAACGGTCGGGTCGTGCCGGTATACGGACGTTTTTGGCCGGTCGCCGCAACCGCACCACCGTGACCTTCAGCATCTGCGTCCGCGAGGAGTACGAGGACGACGGCGACGAGCAGTTGCGCTTCGGCGTCGCGGTGACGACCCGCCTGCCCGGTGTCGGGACGCTCTGTCCGTTCGCCAGCGAGCACGGCGCGGTGGCGACGCAGAGCCTCGTCAACGTCGATTTAGGACGGAGCGGAATCGAGTACATCGACGACGGCCTCGCCGTCGACGACGCGCTTCAGTCGCTTCTGAACGCCGACGAGGGTCGCGAACAGCGGCAACTCCACGGCGTCGACGCCGAGGGGACGTTCGCGTTCTCGGGCGAGGAGTGCAACGGCTGGTACGGCCACGTCGAGGGCGAGAACTACACCGTCGCGGGCAACCTGCTGGTCGGCGAGGAGGTCGTCGAGGCCACCGCGGACGCGTACGAGTCGACCGCGAACGGCGACGCACCGCTGGCCGAGCGGCTGATCGAGGCGCTCGAAGCCGGTCACGAAGTCGGCGGCGACAAGCGCGAGGAACTGCCCGTCCAGAGCGCCGCCCTGCTCGTGACGCGGACCGGAGAGGACGCCGACGGCTTCACCGACGACCTGCGCGTCGACGCGACGGAGACGCCCGTGGCCGACCTCCGAGCGACCTACGAGGAGGCAAAGCGGGGCTACGAAATCATCCTCGAACGGCAGGAGGAGCAGAGGCCCGACGAAACAGAGGAGGAAGTCGGAGCGAGCGACGTCTCCGACGAGTGAGTTCGCCCGTCCGGTTTCGGTCGTGTTTGCCGTCGTGAGTCCGATCAGACGGTGAACTGGTAGAGGTCGTCGCCGACGTAGTGGACCGACTCGACGACTTTCCCCGAGTCGCCGACGAGGTCTGTCCCGTCTTCGAGCGCCCGCCCGACCGCGAGTACCTTCCCGTGGGTCTCCTCGGCGACGGCGACGAGGTCGCCCGCTTCGATGTCGTCGGTGGCGTCGACGATTCCCGGACGCATCACGTCCGCGCCGCCGCTGACGAACGAGACGGCCCCGGCGTCGACGGTAACGACGTGTTTCTGCGGCGGGTACTCGTTGGCACCCTCCACGGTGAGAAACGGCTCGTCGCCCAGATACAGCACCGCTGGAGCGCCGTCGACCAGCACGAGGTCGAACTCGGTGCCGGTGAGTTCGACGAACTCGTAGGTGTCGCCGTCGAGGTCGACACCGAGCGACTCCGAGAGCGTCTCCTCCAGCGATCTGATGTCGTCGCTTCGGAGGTGATGCCGCGATTTGACGTTCATACGCCCTCCGTGACGTTCCGAGCGAATAAATCGCCCGCTCCGTCCGTTCGGCTCACCGAACCGCCGGTCGACGTGCCGGCGTAAACGCTCGGTTTACAGTGTTCAGCGAAAAACAGTGTCTCGCCCGTAGACGAGCGTCTGACGCCGCACAAACGCTAAGTACGCCCCCGCCAACCTCTCATCCATGTGGCGCTCCCGCACGGGCCGGGACCGGAAAACCGTCGTCTGCATCGCCTGCGGTTCGTCGGTGCTCCGGTCCGAGGCTCGCGAGTACGACAAGGAGGGTGACCGCTGGAACCGCCACGGTAAACAGTTCGAGTATCTCTGCAAAGACTGTCACCGAGAGCTCTGCTGGCAACCCCGGGACGAACTGGAATCACTCATCCTCGACATCGAACAGGACGGACTACCGCAGTCGGAGTTCCTCACGCGCTATCTCCACGCGGTCGAAGACCGGTACGGTCGGCCCGAGGAGTAGCTCGCTCTCGGCGCTCGGCGCGAGGAGACGCGTCGTCGGACCCCGACACGACTAACTACCTCTCTCCCTTTTTCCCGCCTATGTCGAACGACGCACAAGCGCAGGCTGGCACCGCCGAGGGCCAGGGTCCCGTCGAAATCGACCCCGAACTCGACCGCCACCTGCGGAACAAACGCGAGGAACTGTTCGAGGAGTTCGAGATCCGCGACGAGTTCCCGCCGGAGGTCCGCCGCGAAGCGAAGGAGCGAACCGAAGACGTCCAAGCCGAGATTCGGGCCGCCGTCGACGACCGCCGCGACCTCCGCGAGATGACGACCTGGACGACCGACCCCGCCGACGCCCAGGACTTCGACGACGCCATCAGCATCGAGGAGGACGACGAGGCGTACACGCTGTGGGTCCACATCGCCGACGTGAGCCACTACGTCCACCCCGGGTCGGAGATGTGGGCCGAGGCCGTCAAACGCGGCAACACCGTCTACCTCCCCGCCTACACCGTCCACATGCTTCCTCCGATTCTCGCGGAGACTGTCTGTTCTCTGGTCCCCAACGAGGAACGGCTCGCGCACACCGTCGAGATGCGCCTCGACAAGGAGAACCTCGGCTACGAGTCCATCGACATCTACAAATCCGTCATCGAGAGCGACGAGCGACTCACGTACAGTCAGTGCGAGAAGCGCCTCGACGACCCCGACGCGCCGCTGCACGACGAGATTACGCTCTCCTACGAACTCGCAGACCGGATGCACGAGCAGCGAAAGGAGGACGGTTCGCTCGTGCTCAACCCGAGCCGCGACCACGCGCACACCATCATCGAGGAGTGCATGCTGAAGGCGAACAAGGCCGTCACGCACGAACTGATGTGGGGCCGCGGCGTCGAGGCGATGTACCGCGTCCACCCGCAACCGACGCCCGACCAGTGGGACAAGGCGCTGCGCGAAATCGCCGAACTCGACAGCGTGAAGATTCCCGGCGGCTCGTGGGACGACCCCCGGAAAGCCGTCAACGCGGCGCTCGAAGAGGCCCCGCCGCGGATGCTCAACAAGATTCAGCGCGCCGTGCTGAAGGTGATGCCCCGGGCAAAGTACATGAACGACCCCTTCGGCGGTCACCACGCGCTGAACTTCGACATCTACGGCCACTTCACCTCGCCCATCCGCCGCCTCTCGGACCTCATCAACCACTGGATCGTCCACGAGAACGACGTTCCCGAGGACCTCGTCGAGCTCTGCGACCGCGCCTCCGACAAGCAGAAAGACGCCGAGACGGCCGAGCGACTCTACAAACAGTTCATGCAGGAGGTGGGCCTCGACCCGTACGCCGTGAACAGCCGCGGCCTCGTCGTCGTCGACGAGGACGAAGACGAGAGTGATGGAGAGACCGACGGCGAGACCGACGAGTTAGACGCCGAGCAATTCGACGCGGAGCAGTCCGACGCGGAGTAGTCCGACGCCAAGCAGTTAGACGCCCACCAGTCCGGCGAAGCTCCGTCGTCGCTCGGAACCATCACTTTCTCGACAATCTATTTGCCGGTCGCGCCCTACACTGTCGTAATGAAGGCACTCGCCGCAGTTCTCGCGTGTCTCCTCCTCGTCGTGTCCTCGGCCCCTGTCGGTGCCGCCCCGCCGTTGCCGGGGGACGCCGCCGACACCGTCACCGATTCCACGCCGTCGCCGACGCCGCTCACACAGTCCGAGGGGTCGTCGTCGCAGCTCGCCGGCCCGCCGCTGCAGGTCGCCGGACCCGCTCCCCAGATCGAACTCAACGCGACGGGATTCGTCGCCGAAACGCAGAACCGTGCGACGGTGACGCTGTCGAACCCGGCGACCACGCCGATGCGAAACGTCACCGTCACGGTAGGGATTCAAGGCGGAGACGCCGTCGTCGCCCGTCAAACCGTCCCCGTGCTCGGCGCCGGAGCGACCGAAGAACTGCCGTTCGTCCTCCTGCCGCGCGAGACCGGCGACCAGCGCGTGACGGTCCGCGTCTCTTACACCACCGACGGCGAGGACGCGACGACGCGCTACCGCGAGTCGGTAGCCGTTACCCCGCTCGAAGACGACGTGGCCGTCCGCGTCGAGTCGGTCCAAAGCGGCGACGCCGGAGGTGGTGCCGAGGGACAGCTCGGCGGCCTGCTCGGTGGAGGCGGCGGGGAGGGAGCGCTACAGGGGAGCGGCGAGGACGAAGCGCAACCGGGCCGGATAGACGTCGTCGTGACGAACTTCGGGAACGCTCCACTTCGAGACGTCGTCGTCGTCCCGACGAGCAACGACACCGAACTCCCGCGTCAGTCGATTACCGGGCGGCTCGCGCCCGGCGAGTCCGCCCGGACCACCGTCGACCTGCGTTTCGTCGGCCGGCAGGACAGCGTCGCGTTCGAGGCGCGCTACCGCGTCGGCGAACGCGACGGCACCGCTCGAACCGAGTTCCCGTTCGACCCCGCTTCCGGGTCGGTCGCGCTGACGAACGTCGACCTCTCTCTGGGAGCCGACGGCGTGTTGCGCATCAGCGGCAACGCGGGCAACCCCGGCGAGGCCTCCGTGACGGGCGTCACCGTCTCGGTCGGCGACGACGAACACGTCTCGCCGGCGTACCCCGTCCGCGACTACTTCGTCGGCACTGTCGACGGCAACGAGTTCGCCCCGTTCGACCTCACCGCCGAGGTCGACAGAGAGAACGTGACGGTCGTCCCCGTCGACGTGACGTACGTGACGAACGGCGTCCGCTACACGGAGACGGTCGAACTGCCGTACGACCGGTCGCTGTCGCCGCCGGAGCGCGAGCGCGGCCTCTTCTCGTCGCTCCCGGGCGATACGAGCGCACTCCTCGCGCTCGCTGGGGTGAGCCTCGCGGCGGCCGCGGCGGTCGTCGTCGTCCGTCGCCGCCGATGACCGAGCAGTCGTCGGCTCTCGGGGCGGGGTTCGCTCTCGACGAAGCGGCCGTCGCCGCCCACGACGGTCCGACGCTCGAACTCCGCGGAGTCAGAAAAGTGTATGAGACGGGCGGCGAGACGGTCGTAGCGCTCGGTGACGGGAGCGGGGAGTCGGCGACCGGCATCGACTTCGTCGTCGCCCCCGGCGAGTTCGTCGCCATCGTCGGCCCGAGCGGCAGCGGCAAGTCGACGCTTTTGAACATGCTCGGCCTGCTCGACGAACCGACCGCGGGCGAACGTTACCTCCTGGGAAGAGACGTGACGACGCTCGACGACGAGGCGCAGACGAACGCTCGAAAGGAAGCTATCGGCTTCGTCTTCCAAGACTTCTATCTCATCCCGACGCTGACGGCGACCGAGAACGTCGAGTTACCGACCATCTTCGAGGACGACCCCGACGCGACCGAGCGGGCGCGCGACCTGCTTCGACGCGTCGGCCTCGCCGACCGTCTCGACCACACGCCGAACGAACTCTCCGGCGGGCAGAAGCAGCGCGTCGCCATCGCCCGCGCGCTCGTCAACCGGCCGCGGGTGGTGCTGGCCGACGAACCGACGGGCAATCTCGACCAGGAGACGGGCGCACAGATCCTCGACGAGTTCCGACGCGTCTGCGAGGCGGGCGTGAGCGTCGTCGCGGTGACGCACGACCCGCAGGTGACGGAGTACGCCGACCGGACGGTCCGTCTCGTCGACGGCGTCGTTCGGGAGCGAGACGCGGCGGGCGCGGGGGGCGACGTCGTCGACGTCCGCTCGATGGACGACGAGAACCGAGACGCCGAATCGGAGGGCGGGGCGTGAAACTCGACCGTCGGTTCCCGGCGCTGCTGATGGCGTGGCGCAACCTCGACCGAAACCGCCTGCGGTCGGCGCTCGCGGCGCTGGGCATCGTCATCGGCGTGCTCGCCATCGCCACGCTCGGCATCTTCGGAAACGTCCTCCAGCTGTCGGCGACGAACGAGCTCGGCGCGATAGGTACCCAGGTCGTCGTCAGCCCGAACCAGGACGCGGGCGTCACCTCACTGAACGCCCGCGAGGTGGAGACGGTACAGCAGCTCACCGCCGGACGCGGAACGGCGGTACCGCTCGTCAGCGACGGTGCGGTCGTCTCGAACGGCCGCGGACAGTCGTTCGCCACCCTCTACGGCATCTCGACGCCGGCGGCGCTGTTCTCGGCGTCGGAGGGGGCGATACCCGACCGACACCGACAGGGCGCTCTCGTCGGCGCGGAACTCGCCGACAGACTCGACCTCCAGGTCGGGAGCATGGTGGAGATAGAGGGCAACGAGTACCGCGTCGTCGCCGTGCTCGCCCCGACAGAGGACATCTCGCCGGTGTCGCCGGACAACGGCGTCGTGCTCCCGCCCGAGGAGTTCGTCAGCGACGAGTACAACCAGGTCGTCGTCCGCGCCGAGTCGGGGGAGGCCGCGAGCCGGATCGCGACGTCGGTCCGCGAGCAGTTGAACGCCCGCGAGGAGCGCGTCACGGTGTTCGAGTTCTCGACCATCCTCGACCAGATCGGCGAGTTCTTCGCGCTGCTCAACTCGTTTCTGTTGGGTCTGGCGGGTATCTCGCTCGTCGTCGCCGGCGTGAGCATCTTCAACGTGATGCTGATGAGCACCACCGAGCGCAGAGGAGAGATCGGGGTGTTGCGCGCCGTCGGCGTCCAGCGAGGCGACGTGCTACGGATGTTAGTCGTCGAGGCGATGCTACTCGGGACGGTCGGCGGCGCTATCGGCGCGGCACTCAGCGGACTCGTCACTGCGGGTCTGTACTACTTCACGCCCGTGACGCTGGCCGTCGCGCTCGACCCGAGCAACGGCCTCTACCTCGTCGGCGCGTTCGCCTTCGGGGTGGTCGTCAGCCTCGTCAGCGGACTGTATCCCGCGTGGAAAGCCGCGAACGAACCGCCGGTCGAGGCGCTGCGCGGCTGAGTCCCCGTTCGGATACGACGCGGTTCAGTACGTGCTCGCGCTGCCGCCGCTGTCCTCGACGATGAGACGCGCGATGAGCGCGATGAGGATGAGCGGGATGCCGATACCCGAGACGACGAGCAACAGGAGTACGACCGCCTTCATGAGCGTCCCCTGTCGGTCCCAGACGGTGTTCGTCACGTTGTCGATACTCCGCGCGACGTTCTGTATCGTCCCCATACACCTTCGTACGGCGTTGGGCAGGATTACTCTTGGGGCCGACTCCGACCCGCGTCTGCCCCAGAAGTTACCTCACTCGGCGTTGTTCTGTCGGGTATGCGAACCAGTACAATCGTGTTGCTCGTCGGTATCGTGCTGCTGTTCATCCCCATCCCGCCGTTTGCGACCATCGCCGGGATTCTCACCATCCTCGTCGCGCTGGGGATGCGCTTCTTGGGCGGGAGCTAAGCGCCGTCGGACGTTCGAGTATCGTTTTCGACGATGGGCCGGACCGAAGCTAACGCTGCGGAGGGACGAGATCGTTCGCTCGCCGAGCGACTGCTGTTGGACGCGAACCGCATGACGGTGACGGCGATGCTGTCGTCCGCCACGCTGGTCCTTCTGACGGCGCTCGGGACGCTCGACCTCCCGTTCCGGTCGATACTGACGACGGGCGACACCGTCGAGACGCTGTTCCAGACGCTCATCGGCGTCCTCATCACCGGGATGACGCTCGTCGTCTCTATCAACCAGTTGGTACTCTCCCAGGAGTTCGGGTCGCTGGGTCGCCAGAGCGAGCGAATGGAGAAGTCGATGGCGTTTCGCAAGGAGTCCGAGCGGGAGTTCCGGTGGACCGGCCCGCCCGAACCCGACAGATTCCTCGAAACGCTCGTCGACACCAGCCTCGAAAGGACGAGGGCGCTTCGGGAAGCCGTCGAGGACAATTCCGACCGGACCCTCCGAAGGCGGGTCGACCAGTTCGTCGACCGAATCGAGAGCAGCGCCGAGCGAGTCTCCGAGGAGTTGGCGAACGCGCAGTTCGGCGAGTTTACGGTCACGCGGGCGGCGCTCGGCTACAACTACTCGTGGAAGATATACGTGCTCCGCCGAGTGTACTGGGAACACAGAGAGAATCTGAGCGAGGACGAGAGAGACGCGTTCGACGACGTGGTCGACGTTCTGGAGCTGTTCGGTCCGGCCGAGGAGTTCTTCAAGGCCCACTACCTCCAGTGGGAACTGGTCAACCTCTCGCGGCGGATTCTGTTCACCGGCATCCCCGCGCTCGTCGTCACCGTCGTCGCCGCGCTCTATCTCAAACCCGGCGTCGTCTCCGGGTCGCTGCTCGGTATCCCGCTCTCGGTCTGGCTCATCAACCTCGGAATCACGCTCGCGCTGGTCCCCTTTTTCGTCTTCACGGCGTACGTCCTCCGGACGGCCTCCATCGCGAAGCAGACGGGCGCTATCGGTCCGTTCGTCCTCCACGAGTCGGAGCGCGCGCCGCTCATCGACTGGGAGGAGTGACGGTCTGCTCGTTCGCGTGACTTCGTCGTGGTGAACGCGAGTGACCGGGAGCCGGACCTAACTGGCCGATGCCGACGACACTCACTATATCACTGCCGAGAGACAACAGGGAGATATGACCGGGACGGCCGAGACGACGGGATACCGCGTCGCGGAGCTGACGTGGCAGGAACTCGAAGACGCGCTGGCCGAGACGAGGACGCTGTTGCTCCCGGTGGGGAGCACCGAACAGCACGGCCACCACTTGCCCCTCGGTGTGGACGTGTACATGCCCGAGGCGATCGGCGAGCGGGTCGCTGCAAAAAGCCCGGCCTTGCTCGCACCGCCGCTCTGGTACGGCGTGAGCCCCCACCACACGTTCAAACCGGGGACGTTCACCGTCTCGACGGAGACGTTTCAGCGATACGTCTTCGACATCTGCGAGTCCGCGACCGAGTGGGGAATCGAGCACATCCTGCTTCTCAACGGCCACTACCTCGCGCAGGACCCCGAACTCGAAATCGTCGTCCGCCGGCTGCGAAACGAACTCGGCATCGAAGCGTTCCACGTCCCGCTGGTCGAACTGTTCGCCGACGTCGCCGCGGAGATTCGCACCGGGGACGTGTCGTTTCACGCCTCGGAGTTCGAGACGAGCATCATGCTCGAACTGTTCCCCGACCTCGTGGAGATGGACCGCGCGACAGACGTGCCGCCGCCCGAAGAGTCGCTGCCGCTCACCGACTACGACGCGCTCGGCGAGAACAAGGTCGGCTGGGCGCTCAGCGCGGCCGACATGGAGGCGTTGACGCCGACCGGCAACATCGGCGACCCGACCGTCGCGACGCGAGAGAAGGGCGCGAAACTGGTCGAGTCGGCGGTGTCCGACATCCGCCTGCTCGTCGACGCGCTCGAAACATCGGAGTGAGCGAGAGAACCAACCGAAGATGCTGGACTCGCGGGGGTCACGCGAACGAGCGTAGCGAGTGAGTGTGACCTCGCGAGTCCATTGACTGAGGGAGCGAAGCGACCGAAAGAAATGGACTCGCGGGGATTTGAACCCCGGGCCTCTTCCTTGCGAAGGAAGCGATCTGCCACTGATCTACGAGCCCTCGTCTGCACTCCAACTAACCCGTGGGCCGTACTTGTAGCTTCTGTTTTCGGCCGCCACCGCGAGCCAGTCACACGCTGAGCAGCCGCATCCGCCCGGCGACGAGCCCGAGGACGAACCCCGTCCCGTGGGCGACGATGGCGACGTTCGGTCCCGCACCGAGCGCCGCGACGAGCACCGCAGCGACGACGAGCACCGCGACCTGCGTCCGTCCGTCGAGGTTCAAGCGGCCGAGGACGGTGTCGGTCACCGGGTTCGCCGCCAGCAGGTACCCGGCGAGCGCGAAGATCGCGCCGCTCGCGCCGACGACGCCGACGGCGCGACCGAACACGGAGTCGAAGCCGATCTCGGCGAGTCCGGCGAGCACGCCGGTCGAGAGGAAGAACGCGTGGTACCGCCACCGCGTCGTCCCCTGTTCGACGAAGAACCCGACGACGACGAGGGCGACGGCGTTGCTGAGCAGGTGACCGAGACCCGCGTGGGCGTACACGCTCGTGACGAGCGTCCACGGGCGGACGTCGACCGGCGGGGCGAGCGCGAACAGCCCGACGGCGCTCCCGAACAGGCCGAGGACGCTCTGGACGAGGAAGACGACGCCGAAGACGGCGAGCGTGTCCAGCGTGGGACTGTTCGGCCGGGAGACCATACCGGAACAACGGTCTGCGGCCGCAAAAGCGTACCTGCGGCTACGGGACCGAAAAATCGTAGAAAGGGGTGGTTGAGACACCGTCGGACTCCGACGGGCCTTAGCGTCAGTCAGTCTTCGAGAACGATCTCGATACTGACGTCGTTTGGCACTTGAATGCGCATGAGCTGGCGAAGCGCGCGTTCGTCCGCGTCGATGTCGATGAGACGCTTGTGAACTCGCATCTCCCAGTGCTCCCACGTCGCGGTGCCTTCTCCGTCAGGCGACTTCCGACACGGAATCTCGAGCGTCTTCGTCGGCAGCGGAATCGGACCGCTGAGGCTGACGCCCGTCTTGCTCGCGATTTCGCGGACGTCGTCACAGATGTCGTCGAGGTCCTCGGGGCTCGTGCCGGCGAGGCGAACGCGTGCTTGCTGCATTTATCGCTCGTTGACCTCGAGCACCTTGCCGGCCGCGATGGTCTGACCCATGTCGCGGATGGCGAAGGAACCGAGTTCCGGAATCTCGCCGGACGGCTCGATGCTGAGCGGCTTCTGTGGTCGGATCGTCACGATGGCGGCGTCGCCGGACTTGATGAAGTCCGGGTTCTCCTCTGCGACCTCACCCGAGGCGGGGTCGAGTTTCTGGTCGATGGACTCGACGGTACACGCGACCTGCGCCGTGTGGGCGTGGAAGACCGGCGTGTAGCCCGCCGTGATGACCGAGGGGTGCTGCATGACGACGACCTGCGCCTGGAACGTCTCGGCGACCTTCGGCGGGTCGTCGGCCGGGCCACAGACGTCGCCGCGGCGGATGTCGTCCTTGCCGACGCCGCGCACGTTGAAGCCGACGTTGTCGCCGGGTTCTGCGCGCGGGACTTCCTCGTGGTGCATCTCGACCGTCTTCACTTCGCCGGAGACGTCCGACGGCTGGAAGGAGACGTTCGAGCCCGTCTCGAGGATACCGGTCTCGACGCGGCCGACCGGGACCGTACCGATGCCGGAGATGGTGTAGACGTCCTGGATGGGGAGACGCAGCGGCGCGTCCGTCGGCGGCTCGACTTCCGGAAGGTCGTTGAGCGCTTCCAGCAGGGTCGGACCGTCGTACCACGACGTGTTGTCGCTGCGGTCTGCGATGTTGTCGCCCTCGAACGCCGAGATCGGGACGAACGTCGCGTCGTCGGCGTTGAAGCGAACCTGGTTGAGCAGGTTCTGGACTTCCTCGCGGACCTCCTCGTAGGAGTCCTCCGAGTAGTCGACGACGTCCATCTTGTTGACGCCGATGATGAGTTCGTTGATGCCGAGCGTACGAGCGAGGAACACGTGCTCGCGGGTCTGCGGCGCGACACCGTCGTCGGCGGCGACGACGAGAACCGCGTTGTCGGCCTGCGAGGCGCCCGTGATCATGTTCTTGACGAAGTCACGGTGGCCCGGGCAGTCGACGATGGTGAAGTAGTACTTGTCCGTGTCGAACTCCTGGTGGGCGATGTCGATGGTGACACCACGCTCTCGCTCCTCTGCGAGGTTGTCCATCACGTAGGCGAACTCGAAGCCACCCTTGCCCTTCTCTTCTGCTTCTTCTCGGTGCTGCTCGATAACGTGCTCCGGAACCGACCCCGTCTCGAAGAGGAGTCGGCCCACGAGCGTGCTTTTTCCGTGGTCGACGTGGCCGATGATGGCCAAGTTCTGGTGCGGTTTGTCTTCGCTCATTGTTTAGCTCACGCGCTAAGGCGCTATGTGGCGTTTCCTTTGGTTGAGGACCCTAAAACGATTTCGATACGTCGCACACCCCACCCCGACGCCGTCTTGCGGTTTGACACTGGCTACCGTGCGGTAGTCGGTGACAACGGTTACTCCAAGCGACGGACGTCCGACAGGACCGCACTCGCCGTCTCGGGGCCGCCCGCTCCGCGGCCGCTGATGTTCAGTCGGCCGGCGTGAACCGTCCCCAGTTGGACGATGTTCTGGGTGCCGGTCACCGCGAGCGTCCCGTTCTCGGGGACGAGTCGCGGACCGACGCGAACCCCGTCTGCGGTCGCCTCGCCGATGAGTCGAATCGTCTGGCCGTCCTCGGCGGCGAGTTCGAGCGCGCTTCCGGGGATGTCGCGGATGCCCTCGACGTCGGCGTCGGCCAACGAGTAGCCGCCGTCGTAGAGCACGTTGCCGAGGATGACGCATTTCAGCGCCGCGTCCGTCCCCTCCACGTCGAAGGAGGGGTCGGCCTCCGCGACGCCGAGGTCCTGGGCCTCCGCGAGCACGTGGTCGTAGTCGAGGCCCTCGGCGGTCATCCGCGAGAGGATGAAGTTCGCCGTCCCGTTCAGCACGCCGCGGGCGGCGGTTATCTGGTCGGGGCCGAAGTCCGCGATGGTCGAGAGGACGGGAATCGCCCCGCCGACCGTGGCCTCGAACAGCACGTCGCCGTCGCTGTCGCGTTCGAGCGCCCGGAGCGCCTCGTAGCGCTCGGCGACCGGTCCCTTGTTGGCGAGAACGACGTGCCGGTTCGATTCCAGCGCCGCTCGCACGTGCGAGAAGCCGGGTTCGGCGTCGCCGAGCGTCGTCGGCGTCGCCTCGACGAGCACGTCGTACTCCGCCGCGAGCGCGTCGCCGACGGCGGTGTCGCCGACGCTTCCGGTCTCTTCCTTGCGATCGAGCGCCGCGTCGACGTCGATACCGTCGGCGTCGACGACCGCGCCCCGCGAGTCCGCGAGCACCGTCACCTCCTGGCCGTAGTCGGCGGCCAACTCGGCGACGGAACGACCCACCGCTCCGGCACCGACGACGGCGACTCTCACGCCGACCCCTCCGCGAGCGGTTCGACGACTCGAAGGTTCTTCCGGTCGGCTATCTCGCGGACGACGGCGAGGACGTCCGTGCGTTTGCCCGCCTGCGTCGCCAGCCTGAGGCGGGCGCTCGACTCCTCGTTTCGACCTTCGGGTGCCGACACCGAGAGGTCCGCCAGGGCCGCGTTCGCACACTCCTCGATGCTTCGCAGCGTGTCCGAGAGGTCGGTGTCGACGAGGTGGCCGATCAGGAGGACGGTCAACTGCTCGCCGTAGCGCTCTGCACCCGCCTGTATCACGTTGACGCCGTTCTCTCGGAGCGCGTCGACGATGGTGTCGAAGCGGTCCGGCGGGCACTCCAGGTCGACCTCGACGGGGATGTGACCGCGCGGCGTGAGGTTGCCGCGCTCGTGGTAGATCGAGAGGAGGTTGCCGCCGTTGTCGGCGATGGGCCGAAGCGCCGCCAACAGCTGTCCGGGCTCGTCGACGAGTTCGAGCCGAACCGTGTGCGGTTGCGGCGTCTCGCCGTCACTCATCGACTCACCTCCGAAGTGCGCCACCCGCCTGTTGTCGACAGGGAGCGGTCGCTTTGTGGCTCCGTGTCGGTACGCCGCGGCTGGTGTGCGCCAATCCGCATACTACGCCTCTGACGCTACGTGGGTTATAACTCTTCGTCACTCGCAATTCTGTCCGAGGGTCGTCACACTGAAAAAGCACGAACGAGCGACTGACACTCCGAGTGGCAGACGCTCGGAGCCGCGAAAGAAGGGAAAACGAGCGCGGAGGCCCGTAGTTAGATGTAGTCGATAGCCGGCGAGAGTTCGAGCTTCATGCCCTTGCGCTCGCGGATCTCCATGATCTTCTCGCGCTGGAGGCTGTCGGAGAGCACGCGGAAGCCGGCGTTCTCCGTGTTCCAGGAGGCGCGGCCCTCGGTCGCAGAGCGGATGTCCGAGGAGAAGCCGATCATCTCTTCGACGGGTGCGATACCCTCGATGACCATGAGGTCGCCTTCTTGATACATGTCGTCGACGCGGCCGCGGCGACCCTGAATCTCGCCGGAGGCCGAGCCCATGTAGTCGGAGGCGACGTCGATGCGGACGTTCTGGATGGGTTCGAGCAGTTTGATCTGCGCGTCGATGAGCGAGCGGTGGACCGCCTCGCGGACCGCAGGGATGACCTGTGCGGGACCGCGGTGGATGGTGTCCTCGTGGAGGCGGGCGTCGTGCAGTCGGAGCAGCGTCCCCTGCACCGGCTCTGCGGCGAGCGGACCGTCGTCGAGCGCCTCTTCGAGACCCTCGATGACGAGCTCCATCGTCTCGTTGAGGTGCTGGATACCCTTCGTGTCGTCGATGAGGATGTTCGTGCCGAAGATGTGTTCGACGTTCTGCGAGGTGTCCTTGTCCATGCCGGCTTCCTGCAGCGCTTCGCGGCGCTCCAGTTCGGGCATGTCCATCGCCACCTCGCCGAGCTTGATGGCGTCGACGATGTCCTGCGACATCGGCTCTGCGGTGATGTAGAACTTGTTGTGGCGGTTCGGGGAGACACCCTCGACCTCGCGGGACTGCTGCTGCGGGGCCTCGCGGTAGACGACGATGGGCTCGCCGGTGTGGACCGGGATGCCTTGGTTGTCGCGGATGCGCTGGGTGATGACTTCGAGGTGGAGCTCACCCTGTCCGCTGATGAGGTGCTCGCCGGTGTCCTCGTTGATTTCGACGCGGATGGTCGGGTCCTCCTTCGCGACCTGCTGGAGCGTCTGGATGAGCTTCGGCAGGTCGTCCATGTTCATCGCCTCGACGGACTTGGTGATGACCGGCTCGGAGATGTGTTCGATGGACTCGAACGGCGTCATCTCGACGCTCGAAACGGTAGAACCGGCGATGGCGTCGCGGAGGCCGGTGACGGCGGCGATGTTGCCGGCGGGAACGCGGCTCACTTCCTCGCGGGAGTCACCCATGAAGATACCGACGGACTGGACGCGGTTCTTGCCCGCGGTGCCGGAGACGTACAGCTCCTGGCCCTTCTCCAGCGTGCCGGAGAACAGGCGTCCGGTGGCGATTTCGCCCGCGTGGGGGTCCATCGAGATGTCCGTCGACATGAAGACGACTTCGCCCTCGTCGTCGACGAGACGCATCTGCTCTGCGAGTTCCGACTCGGCGTCGCCGCGCCAGATGGTCGGGATACGGCGGGGCTGGGCGTCGAGCGGGTCCGGGAAGTGCTCGGCGACCATGTCGAGGACGACGTCCGAGAGCGGCGTGCGCTCGTGGAGCTCCTCGCGGTTGCCCGACTCCTCCATGTCGATGATGTCGCCGAAGGAGATACCGGTCTCCTGCATCGACGGGATGGAGACGCCCCACTTGTACAGCGCGGAGCCGAAGGCGACGGTCCCCTCTTCGACGGAGACGGTCCAGTCGTACTCTTTCTCCTCGGTCATGCCGCGGATGAGCTCGTTGACGTCGGTGATGACGTCGAGAAGCCGCTCCTGCATCTCCTCGGGCCCCTCCTGGAGCTCGTTGATGAGGCGGTCGACCTTGTTGATGAACAGCGCCGGCTTGACGCCCTCGCGGAGCGCCTGGCGCAGCACCGTCTCCGTCTGGGGCATCGCGCCCTCGACGGCGTCGACGACCACGAGCGCGCCGTCGACGGCGCGCATCGCCCGCGTCACGTCGCCGCCGAAGTCGACGTGGCCCGGCGTGTCGATGAGGTTGACGAGGTGGTTCTCGCCCTCCCACTCGTGGGTCATCGAGACGTTCGCGGCGTCGATGGTGATGCCGCGCTCCTGTTCGTCCTCTTTGGTGTCCATCGCGAGCTGCTGTCCGGCAGTCGCGTCGGAGATCATGCCCGCTCCGGCCAGCAGGTTGTCCGAAAGTGTCGTCTTCCCGTGGTCGACGTGAGCGGCGATGGCGATGTTCCGGATCTGCTCCGGCTTGTCCATCAGTTTCTCACATTCCTGTACGATTTTCTTTCGTCGGCCCATTATGAGTGCCCCTACCGGTAGGAGGGTCAAAAGGGTAGTGTTTTGCCGACGCCGAATCCGTCGAAAACGGCCGTCTGACGCGGCTCCGTGTGGGTACGTACCACTTATCAAACGAACCGAACGTCACTCCGAACGGGGTTCCCGAACGTTGCTTCGGCGACCCGCTAACGAGTGGCGGTCGTTCGCCACGACGCTCGACACAAGAGTCATACTCTCACGGACCGTGTCACAATCACGCATGGACATTCGCGTGCAGGGACCTGCCGCCCCGGACGCCTTTCTCAGCGCGGCAGACCTACTAGAGACGGAGTACGAGTTGTCGTGGCCGGTTCACGTACGCGTCAGAGACGACCCCGACGAGCGAACGTGGGCGGGCCACTACAGCAACGCCGCCGGCGACTACCACGTGTTGAACATCTCTCAGCAGGCGGCGACGAGCGCGATGGCGCGCGAACTCGCGCTCCACGAGTTCTCCCACATGGCCCGCTACGAGCAGTCACACCCCTCCCACGTCCAGTCGACCGAGGAGGCGCTCTACCTCGCGTTGACGGGCCGGAGCGTCGAGCGGCGCAAACTCGCCCACTGCTACCAGATAGCGAATCACATGAAGGACATCTACGCCGACGACATCACGATATCGGTCGCCCCGGCGGAGAAACTGGTGTACTTCCTCGAATCGCAGTTGGCGGCGGCGCTCGCCGACCAGCCGTCTGCTGTACCGCGCGCCGACTGGACCCGAACCACCGCCGCCTCCGACCCCGAGATAACGGCGGTCAACGCGGCGTTCGCGCTCGCGCTCGTCGAGCGACACGACCTCGTCGACGACGACCACCGACTGTACGATCTCGCGCACGCGGCCGACGACGACGCACCGAACGTCCGCGTCGACGAGTTCAGACGCCAGTTCCGGTCGCTCGCCGTCGAGACGACCGCCAGCGACTACCGCAAGGCGCTGGTCGACGTGACCCGCGCGTACGCCGTCGGCAGCGGCGGCGGCCCGCAGGCGGCCGACTGAGGTCGCCACGTGAACGAATAGCAAGCGCACCGCTCACCGCCGAAAAAAACGAAAGAGAATGTCGCAGATTAGCGGGCCGCGGCGGCGACGCGCTCGCGCTCTTCCTTCTGGCTGATGGGGTACGACTGGACGTCGTACTCCGCCGCGCCGAGAAGTTGCTGTGCGAGCGCCTCGGAGGCCGAGGTCGTCGACTTGTAGCTCGTCGATGCGACGCCGTCGGCGATGAACTTCAGCGCCTGGTCGACGCGGCGCTGGGGCGCGACGTCGACGGCTTTCGGGACCGAGATACCACCGTACTTCAGGCGGACGGTCTCCTCGCGGGGAGCGGCGTTCTCGACGGCGCGGACGAGAATCTGAACCGGGTTCTCCTCGCTGCGCTCGTTGACGATTTCGAAGGCGTCGCGGACGATGCCGAGCGCCTTCTGCTTCTTGCCCGTGTTGTCCTCGGTCTGCATCAAGCGGTTGATGAGTCGCTCGACGACCGAAATCTCGGACTTGCGGAACTGCTTGGAAGCGTGGCGACCCATCGTGTGCGCGATGGGCGTCACGTTGAGGTAGCGCTGGGTGCTGGGGTCGGTGTACTCGATCTCGGAGACGTCCCAGACGCCGAACAGGAGCGCGCTCGTCTGCGCTTCCTCGCTGTCGGCCGGTGCCTCGGGTTCGGGGGATTCGTTCTCTGCGTCCGACATCTTAGCGCACCGGTTTCTCCGCGTTGCCGCGCACGAGTTCGAGCATCGCGACGCCGTTGACTTTCTCTACCTTGTAGTTGACACCGGAGAGGTCACCCATGGCGCGACCCTTCGCGCCACCGATACCCGCGATGGTCACCTCGTCGTGTTCGTCGATGAACGAGATGGCACCGTCGCCGGGGCAGAACGCCGTGACCTGCTTCCCGTTCTTGATGAGCTGAACACGGACGCATTTACGAATCGCCGAGTTCGGCTGCTTCGCTTCGATGCCGACCTTCTCGAGGACGATGCCCCGCGCCTGCGGCGCACCCTCGAGCGGGTCCGATTTCTTCCGAAGACCGCGTTCGCGCCGCGCGTACTCCGAGTCGGACCATCGCCGCTTCTGACGGTCCTTCTTGAGTTTGCGGGCGGCGTATTTGCCGTTCGCCATAGTGGAAGTGCCTACTTAGTCGAGCTACTTAAGCGTCCTCTTTTCCACTCGTCGAAACGGTCTCAGATTCCTTCTTTCACCCCGCTACTCGAATCTGCGCCCGTTTCGCCGATTCGAACGAACCGCTCTCAGCGCGCCGCAGGTCGAACGCGGCGCGGAGACTCGGTGATTTCGCTTCGCTATCACGAGTCTCCGCCGACGAACGTTCTGTCGTTTCTCGACCGTCGTCGACCGCAGTCGTCCGCGGTCCTGTACTCACTCGTCGGCGCGCTCGACCGCGAGGCCGCCGCCCATATCCACCGCGGAGGTCGCGCCGAGCGTGATGTCGGTGGCCTCGCAGCGAACCTGCACCCGACGGGCGTAGTCCGAGAACGTGTCGAGCACTGTCCGCCGCGTCGGTTCCGAAACCCAGAACAGCACCTGTACCCTGATGTGGTCGCCCTCGAAACTGCGCACGCGAATCTTCGGCTGAGGGTCGTTCAGGATGGCCGGGTCGGTCACCGCCTCGTCGCGCAGAATCTCGATGGCCTCCTCCAGGCCCTCCTCGTAGTAGACGCCCACCTCCTCGTTGATGCGAAACTGGTTCTGTCCGTACGGCTTCGTGATGACGTTCGTCGTCAGCTCCGTGTTCGGGACGCTGATTATCTCGTTGTCGACGGTCCGAACCCGCGTCACTCGAAAGCCGATGGACTCGACGATGCCTTCGGTGTCACCCCACGCGACGTAGTCGCCGACGTTGAAGTTCGGGTCGGTCACGAGAAACAGCCCGCCGACGAGCGTCCCGAGCACCTCCCGGCCGGCGACGCCCACCGTCAGCGAGACGATGGCGACGGCGATAGTCGAACGCGTCAACACCCGCGTGTACCCGGCCGCCGCCAGCGCCGCGCCGAACGCGACGGCGACGACACCGACGCGGAGGTAGAGTTCGACCGCGCCGACGACCGTCGGGTTGTTCTCGTTTCGCGCCCTGACCGCCCGCACCACCAGCGGTTCGACGACTCCCCGACCTGCGCCGTAGACGAGCACGAACGCGGCGACGAGTTTCACCGCCCGGGCGAACAGTCCGTCACCGACCAGCAGTTCCACGAACGGAGCCGCGACCTGCAGCGCTGCGAGGTCTCCCATACCGACGGTACGGCGTCCCGACCAATAGCTCTCTGGAGGCCCACGTCGCCCGGCAGTTCTACCTTCGGAGCCGATGCTCGGCGAGGCTCAGTAGTAGAACAGCAGTTCGAACTCCCCGTCGCAGTCCGTGCACTGCACCGATTTTCCGCAGAGTTCGTCCTCGAGCGCCGGGTCGGAGACGGGTGCTGTGCGCTGGTGCTCGGTGTCGACTCCGCCGTCGGCGGCGATGGTCGCCTCTCCTGCTCGCTTTCGCTTCCCGTACTCACCGGGGTCGTCGGTCGCTCGCGCGTCGGAGGACTCGCCGCCGGACAGTGCCAACGTCGCACTGATGCGTTCGCCGCAGGAGGGACATCGTATCGAGACGGAGGGCCGGCACTCCGAGTCGACGCCGGACTCGGAGTCGGCAGTGCGCCGCTCGGCGGCGGACTGTGGTCCGTCTGAGACGGACGCCGGTTGCTCGGACTGTGACATACGATAGCAAGACGACGCTCGGTGAGATAGTTATAGGGCTTGTAATAACTGCATGTCACATCCCTAAATCGGGCACCGGCGACGGTGCCGAGCGGTAGGATTGGGCTACGGCCCGTCGGATTACGTCAGTTGGATGTCGTCGATGTCGTAGTGTCGACGCGCTAACGTCCGCGCCGTCTCGATGTTTTGACCGCGCTTACCGATAGCGACGCCGCGGTCGCCGTCGGCCACTTCGACGTAGGCGACGCGGTCGTTCTGGTCGCTGATGGTCACGTGCCGGACCGTCGCCGGCGCGAGCGCGCTCGCGACGAACGCTTCGGGGGTGTCGGCGTCCTCGACGAGTTCGACGTTTCGACCGAGTTTGCGCTCGAGTCGCTTCACCGTCTTCCCGCCGGGACCGATGGCCTTGCCCATCTCGCCCGCCCCGACGAGGACGACGATTCGGTCGTCGTAGACGAGGCAGTCGGTGGCGCTCGCGCCGGTTTCCTCGTCGAACGCGCCGAGGTAGCGGCGGGCGTCGTCCGACAGCGTGACGCGCATGGTGGCTAGTCGTCCGAGGGCTGTTCGGTGTTCGCGCTGAACGAGCCCATCCGGAGGTCGACGTCGCCGGTGCCGATGGCGACCGGCTTGCCGACGATGACGTTCTCGATGACGCCGTTGAGGTCGTCCTCTTCGCCGTGGATGGCGGCGTCGAGCAGGTGGTTCACCGTCACCTCGAACGCCGCGCGGGCGAGTACCGACTCCTTCGACCCGGAGATACCGTGACGGCCGATGGACTCGATGGTCCCGCGATTCGTCATGATGTCCGCGACGAGCATCAGGTGTCGGACGTTCACGTCGTCGAGACCCTGCTCTTCGAGCGTCTCCATCGTCTCGTTGATGATGGCCTCGCGCGCGGCCTCGACGCCGAGGTTGCGGTGGATCTCGTGGATGTTGTTACACGTCGTCCGCGACGCGTCGACGCCCTCGATGGCGAGCACGTCGCCGAACGCCGACCCCTCGGTGTAGAGGACGAACTCCTCGCCGTCGTCGGTCTTCTCCTTGCGGATGACGACGCGGGTGACCTCCTCGATGCCTTTGAACACGACGTCGCGGAGCTCTTCGACCAACTGCAGCAGCTTCCGGTAACTCGGCTGGTCGGGGCCGAACTCGATGACCGTCCCCGACAGTCGAGTCGTCACGCCGAGGGCGTCCTCGATGGTGTCGGCGATCTCGTCGGCGACCTCGTCGACGTTCGAGGCGCGGGGCCACCGCTCCATCAGCGTCTCGTCGTTGAGGTCGACCTGCACGAGCATGTCGGCGACGTTCGTCGACACGTCGCCGAGCGCCAAGATCTTCGACGCCTCGATGCTCCAGACGACCTCGTGGGCCTTCTCGCGGTCCTCGGCGTACTCGTCTTCGAGGTGGACCGTCATCATCGGCGTGTCCGGCGTCTTCCGCGCGTCCACGAGCTCGATGAGCCGCGGCAGCCCCTGCGTCACGTCGATCTCGGCGACGCCCGCGTAGTGGAACGTGTTCATCGTCATCTGCGTCCCCGGCTCCCCGATGGACTGCGCGGAGACGGTGCCGACGGGGTCGAGCGGGTCGACGCGGGTGTCGAGATACCGGACCTCGACGGCGCGGGCGATATCGTCGGCTTTCTCGACGCTCACGTCGTCTCGGCTCTCGATAGTGCGGTACACCCGGTCTTTGAGTCGTCGCGGGAGCTCGGTGTCCTCGACGACGGCCTCGATGTCGTCTGTGATCTCAGTCATCTGATTCTACCTCCTGGGTGCGCGCCTCGCCGAGACGCGGCTCGGCGTGCTCCGAGAGGTTCGTCGGCGGCTCCTCGCGGCCGAGGAACTGCTGACGGGTCGCCTCGTCGTCGAACTCCGCGTCCATCACGCGGTCGGCGATGCTCTCGACGTCGATGTCGTTGTCCTTCGAGGAGGACACCTTCACCGGCGAGGTGCCGTCCTCGCCGAACTCGAACTGGACGATGGTGTCCGAGGTGTCGCGCACCGTGCCGTCGTACTGCGTCTCCAGTTCGGAGAGCGCGTTGATGAGCCGACGCTGCAGATATCCGGACTTGGAGGTCCGGACCGCCGTGTCGACGAGGCCCTCGCGGCCGCCCATCGCGTGGAAGAAGAACTCGCGCGGCGTGAGACCGCCGCGGTAGGAGTTCTCCACGAAGCCGTGCGCCTCCGCGGAGAGGTCGTTCGGCTTGTAGTGGCTGAGCGTGCGGTCCTCGTAACCGCGGTTGATGCGCTCGCCGCGAACCGCCTGCTGTCCGACACAGCCGGCCATCTGCGTGAGGTTCAGCATCGACCCACGCGCGCCCGAACGCGCCATGATGACCGCGGGGTTGTCGTCGCCGAAGTGGTCGTCGGCGATCTCACCGGCGGAGTCACGCGCTTTGCCGAGCGTCTGCATGATCTTCATCTCCAGCGTCTCGTCGACGGTGCGACCCGGCAGCGACTCGAGTTCGCCCGCGTCGTACGTGGCGATGAGTTCGTCGATGCGCTCGTAGGCGTTCTCGATGGCCTCGTCGACCTGCTCGCCGGCCTCCTCCGGAATCGACTCGTCGTCGATACCGATGGAGAACCCGAAGTGCATGATGGCGCGCATCGCCAGCGCGGAGATCTCGTTGACGAACACGCGAGCGCGCGTCTCCGAGTACACTTTGGTGATGGTGTCGACGATCTCGCCGCCGAACGCGCCGACGGCGTCCTCGTCGATGGTGCCGCCGACGAGCTGACCGTCCTCGATGACGACGTCGTCGCCGGTCGAACTGCTGAACTCCAGAGAGAGGTCGTCGGGCAGCAGCTCCGAGAAGATGGAGTGGCCCGTCCAGTAGGACTCGCCGTTCTCCTCGCCGTCCGGCTCGGGCAGCTCGTCCACGCGGGTCGCGCGCAGCAGGTCGAGCGCCTGCGTCTCCGTGAACTTCGGATTCTCGTGGGTCAGCAGGTAGGTGCCGGAGATGTGGTCCTGAATCGCGCCGATGATGTTCTCGCCGAAGCGCGGGCTGAGAATCTGTTCCTGCACGCGCATGAGGACGCGCGCCTCCGCGCGGGCCTCCTCGTTCTGCAGCGCGTGCATGTTCATCTCGTCGCCGTCGAAGTCGGCGTTGTACGGCGGACAGACGACGGTGTTGAGCCGGAACGTCTTGTACGGCATCACGACCACCTCGTGGGCCATGATGGACATCCGGTGCAGCGACGGCTGGCGGTTGAAGATGACGATGTCGCCGTCGATGAGGTGCCGGTTCACTTCCCAGCCGAGTTCGACTTTCTCTGCGAGTTCCTCGCAGTTCTTCTCGGTCACCTTCAGACGGCGACCGTCGGGGCGCTTGACGTAGTTCGCGCCCGGATGGTTCTCGGGGCCGTTGCGGACGTACTGCCGGGCCTCCTCGATGTTCCGCTCGGTGACGTTCATCGTCTGCGTCATCTCCGACGCGACGCGGTCGGGGACGCCGACCTCGTTGAGCGAGAGCGTCGGGTCCGGTGAGATGACGGTACGCGCCGAGAAGTTGACGCGCTTGCCGGAGAGCGAGCCGCGGAAGCGACCCTCCTTGCCCTTCAGGCGCTGACTGAGCGTCTTCAGCGGGCGACCGGAGCGGTGTCGCGCCGGCGGCGTGCCCGAGATCTCGTTGTCGATGAACGTGGTGACGTGGTACTGCAGCAGTTCCCAGAGGTCCTCGATGATGAGCTGCGGAGCACCGGCCTCGCGGTTCTCCATGAACCGCTGGTTGATGCGGATGATGTCGACCAGCTTGTGGGTCAGGTCGTCCTCGGAGCGCTGGCCGTTGTCGAGCGTGATGGACGGACGCGCCGTCACCGGCGGCACCGGCAGCACGGTCAGAATCATCCACTCTGGGCGCGCGCGCTCGGAGTCGATGCCGAGCGTCTCCATGTCGTCGTTCGGGATGTCCTCGAACCAGTCGCGGATGTCCGAGGGCATCAGCTTGTTCATGTCCTCGACGGTGAGGTCGATGGAGAGCGCCTTCTCGATGGCTTTCCGGTCCTCCTTGCGGGGGCGGAACTCCCCGGAGAGAATCTGGTTGACCCGCTGGAGGTCGATGTCGGTCTTCTCCGCGAGCTCCTGCGGAGCCATCCCCTCTCGGTCTTCCTCCTCGTCGGGCTGCATCGCCTCGGCGATGAGTTCGGAGTACTCGCCCGAGAGCACGTCCTGGACCTCGTAGTACGTCGTCGGCTTCTCGTGTTTGATGTCGTGCTGCGGTTCGTTGCAGTGCGGGCAGCGCTTGGCCTTCCGCGCCTGCCGGACCGCGGCCTTCATCACGTCGCTCCAGTCCTCGCTGAGTTCCTCAGCGCGCTGCATGCGAGCGCGGAACTCCGCCTGCTCCTCGTCGGTCAGCGCGAGACGACCGCACTGTCGACACGTCGAGCGCAGCAGCCGGCGGATGAGCTTCGTGAAACCGACGTGGATGACGGGCGCGGCCAGTTCGATGTGGCCGAAGTGGCCGTTACACGACCCGGAGTGCTGACCGCAGGTTCGACACTCCAGTCCGGGGTCGATGACGCCCAGTCGCGGGTCCATCAGCCCCATGTCGATGGGGTAGCCGTCGTCGTCGTAAGTGTCCGCCGTGATGACCTTCGTCGCGGACATGTCTCGGTACGTCTCCGGGTCCATCAGCCCGAAGCGGATGCCGCCGATCTCTTTCGGTGTTTGCATTGACATTTAAACTGCGTCCTCCAGTTCGAGTTTCGGTCGAATGCCGAGCGCCTTCATCTCGTCGAGCAGGAGTTTGAACGCGTAACTCACCTCGACGCGGTGGATGTTGTCCTCGTCGCCGGTGACGGGGTCGTAGATGCGACGCTGTTCGCGGTCCTCGACCGCGACCATCCCGGTGTCCGCCGAGATGTACACCTCCTCGCGGTCCGAAGAGTCCAGCAGCCGTTCCTTCAGCGCCATCGCCGCGCCATGGCCGATGAGCACTTCGCGCTCCATCTCACCCACGCGCAGCCCACCCTCGCGGGCGCGACCCTCGGTGGGTTGGCGGGTGAGCACCTGCACCGGCCCGCGCGAGCGGGCGTGCAGTTTGTTGCTCACCATGTGGTACAGCTTGTGGTAGAAGATGACCCCGACGAAGATCTGGGCCTCGATCTTCTCGCCGGTGACGCCCGAGTACATGACCTCCTTACCGGAGGACATGAAGCCGTGGTCTTCGAGCGCGCCGCGGAGTTCGTCTTCGCTCTCGCCCTGGAACGCCGTCCCGTCGACGCGTCGGCCTTCGAGCGCGCCGACTTTGCCGCCGAGCATCTCCAGCACGTGGCCGACCGTCATCCGCGACGGGAGCGCGTGCGGGTTGAGAACCAGGTCGGGGACGAGGCCGTCGGCCGTGAACGGCATGTCCTGCTGGGGCGCGAGGTGACCCACGACGCCTTTCTGTCCGTGTCGGGAGGCGAACTTGTCGCCGAGTTCCGGAATCCGCTCGTCGCGGACGGAGACCTTCGAGAGCTTCGAGCCGTCCTCGCCCTCCATCAGCGTCACCGTGTCGACGACGCCGTCTTCGCCCGAGCGCATCGTGACGCTCGTCTCGCGTCGCTTCTGCGGGCTGAGCCCGCCCATGTCGTCGGGCTCTTCGAGGAACCGCGGCGGCGACGTCTTGCCGAGCAGCACGGAGTTCTCGTCGACCACCGTCTCGGGATTGACGAGGCCGTCCTCGTCGAGGTGCGTGTACGCGTCTTCCCCGCGCGCACCGCGCACGTCCTGCGACGGAATCTCGAAGCGGTCCTCCTGACCGCCGGGGTAGCGGCGTTCCTCTCCCTCGTAGGTGCGGAAGAAGTGCGAGCGCGCGAGCGCGCGGTCGACCGACCCCTTGTTCATGACGAGCGCGTCCTCGATGTTGAACCCCTCGTAGCTCATCACGGCGACGACGAAGTTCTGCGCCGCGGGGCGCTCGTCGAAGTTGATCTGCTCGGTCGTCTGCGTCTTCACCATCGCCAGCTGCGGGTAGTGCATCAGGTGCTGACGCGTGTCCGGGCGGATGCGGTAGTTCGCCGACGGGATGCCGAGCGACTGCTTCATCATCCCCGCGCCCATCGTGATGCGGGGCGAGGCGTTGTGTTCCGGATACGGAATCATCCCGGCACCGATGCCGAAGATGAGCTGTGGGTCGATCTCGAGGTGCGTGTGGTCCTCGGTGAGTTCGTCCTCGTCGACGCCGACGAAGATGTCCTCTTCCTCCTCGGCGTCGATGAACTCGATGTAGCCGCGGTCGACGAGGTCCTGGAACTCCAGTTCCCCGCTCTCGACGGCCTCGATCTCCTCGTCGCCGAGCAGCGGTTCGCCGTCCTCGACGACGATGAGCGGACGGCGGGCACGGCCCGCGTCCGCGTTGATGATGACTTCGCGGGTCCGACCTTTCACCGAGACGTTGACCATCTCGCTGACGTCGCCGCGTCGTCGTGCTTCCCGAATCTGTTCCGCGAGCTGGTTCGGGTCCGGGTGGGTCCCGACCAGGCTCCCGTTGACGTATACTTTCGCCTCTCGTGCCTGAGCCATGGTTTAGTCGTCCGCCGTCGTCGGTTCGACGCCTTCCAGTCCGGGCATCCCCTCGACACCCATCGACGCCAGTTCTCGTTTCAGTGCCTGTTCGTCCTCGACGTTCTGCGAGAGCTCCATCGCCTGCGCGAAGTTCTTCACCAGTCCGCAGTTCGGTCCCTCAGGGGTCTCGGAGGGACAGATGCGACCCCACTGGGTCGCGTGCAGGTCGCGCGCCTCGAAGTGCGGCTGCGAACGCGACAGCGGCGAGCGGAGGCGGCGCAGGTGAGACAGCACACCCATGTAGTCGGTCCGGTCGACCAACTGCGAGACGCCGGAGCGGCCGCCGACCCAGTTCCCCGTGGCGATGGGGTGTTCGAGGCGCTCGGTCAGCACGTCGGAGCGGACGACCGTGTTGACCGTCAGATTCCGGTTCCGCATGTTCGCACGTTCGAGCTGGTACTTCACGTCGCGCGCGAGCTTGTTGAGCGCCGTCCGGAACAGGTCCCTCATCAGGTCGCCGCTCACCTTGAGGCGCTTGTTGGCGTAGTGGTCCTTGTCGTCGGCCTCGCGGCGCTGGAGCGCGAGCTCGAAACACGCCTCGGCCATCCGGCAGAGGTAGAACGCCTTGTTGATGCGGACCTCTTCCTCCTCGACGCCCTCCTCGTGGAGATGCGGCAGGAGGTACCGGTCGATGACGTAGTTGGCGCGCTTCAGCTGGTAGTTCTTGCCCTGACCGCTGGCGACGCGTTTGCCGAGGGTCTCGATGGCCTCCTCGGTCGTCTGGACGTCGGCCTCCTCCAGGTTCTCCAGCATGAACTTCACGATCTCCGGGTCGTCGGAGACGCGGTGGACGATCTCCTCGTCGGATTCGAGTCCCAGCGCGCGAACGAGCGTCACGAAGTTCACGGAGCCGGAGACCGAGGGGAACGACACTTCGAGCAGGCCGTCGCGGCCGCGCTCGCAGAGCACGAGCGCGCGGTAGCCGCGGCGCTGGCTGAACGTCTTGGCGACCTGAATCTCGTCGCCGTACTTCGTGTCGTACTCGGCGAGAATCTTGTTCGGCGCGAGGTCCTCGCTCGTCATCAGCACGCGCTCGGAGCCGTTGACGATGAAGTAGCCGCCGGGGTCGACGGGGTCCTCGCCGATTTCGACGAGCTCGTCGTGGTCGAAGTCGGAGATGTTGCAGCGCTCGGAGCCGACCATGATGGGCATGCGGCCGACTTTCGTCTCCGTCGAGTCGACGACGACCTCCTCTTCCTCCTCGCCGCCGCGCACGATGGACATCTCCATGAACACGGGCGCGGAGTAAGTGATGTTGCGGAGGCGCGCTTCCTGCGGGTACAGCAGTTCCTCGCTGCCGTCGGCCTCGCGGACGCGCGGGGTGACGACCCGAACGTCGCCGAGTTCGACGTAGACGGGTTCCTCGCCCTCCTTGTCGCCGATGTCGGTGTCGATGGTCTCCTTCTCGTCGACGACCTCCTGCATGCCGCGTTCGAGGAAGGCGTTGAACGAGCGGAAGTGGTGCTCTGCGAGGCGTTCGTCCGAGAAGTACTGTCGGGAGATGGTGCGTCGGTCTTGTCGATTCATTCGATCACCAGCCGATAAACGACTGCTTGGTCCGTCGTTCGCGAGTCGCGTACGATTCTGACGACGTCACCGGGTTCGGCCTCGTCCGGCAACGCCGGGTCTTTTCGTTTGATCTTCGGCAGATTCGTCCGTTCGACGTTGTACTCCTGAAGCACGGCGTCGACGTCCTCCTCGTCGACGAGCGTGTGCTCCGGGACAAGTTTGTGTTGGCTTACGTCTACCATGGGTGGGGCTTGTGGGAAGAAGCTCTCACGAGATACTACAGCGGCATTAACGACCCACCCATATAACACTTGTCAAGCGCGCGGCGCACCGCTAACCAGCCGTGGTCGAACCCACAGCGGGAACCTGCATTACACTGCAACTGAACGTAACCGATTATATGCTTTCCGGCCACGCGGGTCGCGGTATCCCGCCGCACGGCGCGTCAGGATGGTAAGCGTTATTTACGACACGGCGAAACGGATGAATGCAGCAAGCCCGGGTGGTGTAGTGGCCTATCATACGACCCTGTCACGGTCGTGACGCGGGTTCAAATCCCGCCTCGGGCGTCTTTCTACCGCGGTTACGTCGTGAGCGAGTCGTCTAGTCGCCGAGCGAAGTGACTCCGGGTGCATACTCACGGAGGGATTTTTGAACGAGCGCAGTGAGTGAAGTCGGGCGGATATAAAAGCCCGCCTCGGACGCTTCAGATTCCGACCCAAATGCAACGTCCCCTCGATCTCCGGAGATTCACATTCGATTGGGCAGAGACACCGAGATGTGAACACATCTCGCCGTGGTGATGAAACGGAGGCTACTATACTCGGGGCACTGATGGCTCTCGGTTGCTCGGTATCAGTACCGTTTAGAGACAGCGACCGCTACGACTTGATTGTCGACGACTCGGAGGCACTGCATCGTGTCCAATGCAAAACCGGAAACTGGGTCAATGGTGCTATCCGGTTCAATCTCTACAGTTCCACCGTAGTCGAAGGCAGTCGGGTCGACGCAGAGTATACGCCCGACGAAATCGACGCGTATGCCGTCTATTCGCCGGAGACGAAGCGTGTGTACTGGATTCCTATCTCGGACACTGGTGCCGGCGAGATGCGACTTCGAGTCGAAGACCCCCATCCGAAAGCGCCGAAGTCACGGATCAACTGGGCCAGCGACTATCTTGTCACCGAGCAGTTCGACTGACCGGTCGTCTATACCTCTTGACGATGGTGTTGTGTCTGCGCCGCATATCGACACCCATTAATAACTTCGACCAGTACGTCTTGATGCGTCAGGCCCGGGTGGTGTAGTGGCCCATCATACGACCCTGTCACGGTCGTGACGCGGGTTCAAATCCCGCCTCGGGCGTACTTTTTCCGCGAGCAACTCCGACGAGCGCCGCCTATCGTGTGCCCGCCGCACCGTGAGCGGCAGTACGACCATAGAAGGGATTTGAATCAGAGAGTGAAGCGAGCACGGCGAACGAAACGACCGTGGTTCAAATCCCGCCTCGGGCGCTTCTCTGAAGTTCGACCCGCGAGCGAAATCGCCGCGCGGTCGGCAGCGACTCAGCCGAACACGTAGAGCAGTCCACCGGCCAAGAAGAACAGCGACAGTGCGAGCAGCAACGCGACCATCACCGCGAGAAAGGGTTTTCCCGTCGCTCCGGCGACGAGACGCGAGAGAACCGACCGGCCCGCCGGGTCGTCAGCCATGTTTCGGCGTTCGGCCTCCGGTCGCCTGTACCTGTCGATACGCGCCGAGTCACCTCACCTCGGCGGAGACGAGCACTCCCCGATACCGGGTCGGGTGCGTCCTCGACTCTGGAAGAGAGAGTGTTAGGTCGACTCTCCGCTCTCGCGTCGGTCGCCGCGTCCGTCCGCGCCGTCGGCGACTCGACTCGCCCGCGGGTTGCCCCCACCGTGCGGGGTGTCTCGCTCCCGTATCCGGACCGCGTGCGCCGACTCGGTGGTGTCGTCGACGACGAGCGCGTCGCCGGTCCGCGTCGGCAGCCGCTCGCGTATCGTCCCGGCGAGGTACGTCGGCTGTGCCGCCGTCAGCGCGTCTACGTCGGCCTGCATCGTCAGTCGGTGGGCGACGAGGAGGTCCGCCTGCGAAACGGCGACGTCGGGCAGCGCACTCGGGCGCTGTGTCGCGGCGACGAGACTCATCCCCGGCGCGCGCCCGCGAGTGAGCACCGTCCGTAACGCGTCGGCGGCGACCCCGTCGAAGAACGCGTGCGCTTCGTCGACGAACAGCCACGGCAGGCGTGTCGGTTCCTCCAGCGGGGACGAGACGGCGGACGCACACCGCTCGTACAGCCCCCCTGCGACCGCCGCGCAGACCGCGTTCGCCGGCGCGTCCGGGGTTTCTGAGAGGTCCAACACGGTCGCCTCGCCACCGAGGAGTTCGTCGACTGCGAGGCCCGCCGGGTCGAACACGCCCCACGAGTCGGCGAGTCGGAGGTGGTTTCTCGCTGCGCGTCGGGCCGTCTCCCCGGCGTCTGCATCGGCGACGTACGTTCGCATCGCCGACAGCGAGTTCTCTTCGGTCGCCGCCTGCCAGACGATCGTCCCCGCGGGACTCTCCGAATCGAGGCCGACGAGCCCAGGCCACGACGCCGGTGGCAACGAGTCCGCCGCGACAGCCGGGGTTTCGACGACGGTGGCGGCGACGTCGGTCGGTGACGAAGCGGCCGCGAGCCCCGAGAAGACGCCCATCGGGTCGACGACGACGGGTGCCACGCCGTCCGCTCGGGCGGCGGCTTCGGCGAGTACCCCGAGCGTGTACGACTTCCCGCTCCCTCGCTTCCCGACGACGAACGCCGCGTGCGGTTCGTCGAAGTCGATTCCGACGGGTGCCGCGTCGCTCCCGTCGCGGGCGCGGTACGTTCCGAGACGCCCGGTCGGTCGCGTCGCGCCGGTCTGTGGGTTCCGAGATTCGAACTCTCCCGCCGTTCGTCCGAGAACGTGCATACGAACCGTGAGCCTCGTTCTGTCGCTTCAACGCTCGCACGAGAGTTTAAACCAGGGAAGGGAGCCAGACCGGCGTATGCTCGACGCACTCCGAGGACAGTTCGACAGATTCCGACAGGACGAACGCGCTATCGAGGGGCTTCCCATCCGCCTCGTCATCGCACTGGTCGTCGGGGTGGCCAGCCTCAGCGTGATGATGAACATGATAAGCGGGATTCAGGGGCTCGCCGTCGTCGAGGTCGACGTTCGGCCCTCGCCGGACGTCGTCGGCCCCGGGGAACAGACGCTGACGCTGACGGCCGTCGGTGCGGACGGCGACCCGGTCGCCGACGCGACGCTCGTCGTCAAGAGCGGCAGCGCCGGTCTCGAAGCGGTCCAGACGGCGACGACCGGCGCGAACGGTGAAGCGACGGTGACTGTCGACCCGTCGCTCGGACCGAACCAGGAGGACGGGACGCTCGTCGTCGAGGTGAAACCACCTGCGGGAAGCGAGTTCGTCGACCGACGGGCGAACACGAAGATACTGGTGATTCGCGGCGGGTGAGCGTCCGGGGTTCGTCGACTCCCTCGACTCGACTCAGAGGTGTTCGTCCCTCAGAGGTGTTCGTCCCAGTCGACCCACTCCTGTTCCCAGCCGGCGCGAGCGTGCCAGCCGCTCTCGGCGTACTCGCGGTCCTCGCGCACCGTCCGGTTCCGCGCCAGCCCGTCCGGTTGTTCGCCGTCGACCAGCATCGGCGCGAACTGGACGGGACCGTAGCGCTCGACGACGCCGTCCGGTCCGGCCGCCTCGGGGCCGGATTCGACGGCGACGAGCGTCTGTTTCGGGCCGCCCATCGGGAAGACGAGTCTCCCCGAGGGCGCGAGTTGGTCGACGAGCGAACGCGGGGGCCGAATCGCTGCGGCTTCGAGGAGAACTCGGTCGAACGGGGCGTACTCGGGGTAGCCGCTCGCGCCGTCGCGGCAGTCGACGAGGACGCCTTCGTACCCGGTCTGAGCGAGGCGCTGGCGGGCGTAGAGCACCATCCGTCGAGAGATGTCTATCGCTTGGACGTTCGATTCGCCGACCAGTTCGGCGACGACGGCGGCGGTGTAACCGACGCCGGCACCGACGACGAGAACGTTCTCACCCCCCGTCGTGTCGAGTGCGGAGAGCAGTCGTGCGACCGTCGAGGGTGCGAGCACGCGACTCCCGTTTTCGGTCGCGTCTCTGTTCGCGTACGGCTGGTCGTCGACGAACTCGTGGCGCGGAACGGTCCGCATCGCCACGTCGACGCGTTCGTCGAGGCGTTCACCGAGCGACTGTTCGAGGCCATCGACCATGTCCTCGCGCAGTACCGCGGGGTCCATACCCCCCTTGCGGGACGGCGACTAATCAACTCCGCGCTTGTATCCCCCGACCGCTCGGAGGTCGGTCCCCGGCACGTCGTCGACGCGGACGGCTTCGAATCCCGCTTCGGCGAACCACTCGCGGTACTGCGCGTCGGTGTACGCACCGCCGCTACCGGTCGCGAGCGCCTCTATCGACGCTCGAACCGTCGCTGTCGACGACGAGCGACCCCGAACGGGTTCGACGAAGACGGCCGCCCCGCACGCCGACAGCGCGTCTTCGACCGTCGAGAAGAGCGTCCGAACCTCCGCGACATCGAGCGAACGACAGAGGTTCTCGCCGAAGACGAGGTCGTACGTCCCGTCGGCCACCGTCGCCAGCGACCGGCGTTCGAGCGTCACGTCCTCGCGTTCGAGCGCCGGAGCGACGTACTCGACGACATCGTCGCCGTCGCACATCGTCGTCTCGAAGCCCCTGGCGGCGAACTCGCGGGCGTAGACGCCCGACCCGCCCGCGACGTTGAGTACGCGCTCCGCACGCGGTGCGAGACGGACCGCGGCAGTGACGGATGCCCTCACGACCGCCTCGTCGGTCGCGGCGTGTGCGCCGAGTCGGTTGACCAGCGAGTCGTCGGACGGTTCCGGCGGTGTCCCCGTCGTCATCGTCTCGGGGAGCGCCGTGTAGCGGTCGAGCACGTCGAGCGCGTGCGGGAGGCGACCGACGGAACGCACGTCGCGTTTGGCGAGAAAGCCGAGTGCGCGGTTCGTCACCTCGTACTCGTCGCCGACGCGCCGGAGGAAACCGAGGTCTGCGAGCGAGTCAACGACGACGCGCGCCGCCTCGGGCGTCACCTCGGTCTCCGCGGCGACGGCGTCGGCGGTTCCTGCCCGACTCGTCAGCGCGTCGAGGACCCCGGTCTCGCGGGCCGCCCAGAGGAGAAACAACGTCTCGGTGTCGAAGCCCGAACGAGGTGCGGTCGGCATAGAGACGGGTGAGCGGGCGGTCGGCAAAAAAGGGTCGTTGCGTGGCCCCGACGGACCGGGAGGGACGGCGGCGTCTCAGTCGTCGCTGCGTCGCATCGGAACGAACCGGACGCCGCCGTGGGTCTCGCGGTCGACGCGCCCGTCCTCCCGTCGCCACGCGCGGACGAGTCGCTGACGCCTGCGACCGACCGGCCCGACGACGCACCCTCCCGGTCGGAGCTGTTCGACCACTCGTTCCGGTAGCGACTCCGGCGCGCAGGCGAGGTACGCGCGGTCGTACGGCGCGCGGTCGGCCCACCCCTCGTAGCCGTCACCGGTGCGGACGTCGACGTCGTATCCGTGCTCGGAGAGGGTTTCGCGGGCGTGTTCGGCCAGTTTCGGTTCGTACTCAACGCTGTACACGCCTCCGTCGTCGGCGTCGTCGGTGTCGTCGGCTCCGGCACCGCGCTCGACTCGCGCGAGCGCTTCGGCGGTGACGGCGGCGTGGTAGCCGCGACCGGTTCCGATCTCGAGCACGCGGTCGCCGGGGTCGAGCGCGAGGAGGTCGGTGACGATGGCGACCATGTGCGGTGCGCTGATAGTCTGGCCGCCGCCGATGGGCAGCGGACGGTCCTGGTAGGCGCTCTCGCGTCGCTCCGGCGGGACGAACGCGTGACGGGGGACGGCGCGGAGCGCGTCGGCCGTCGTCTCCCGCTCGATTCGGCCGCGGTCGACGAGTCGGTCGACCATCCGTTTGCGGGCGGTTTCGAAGTCCATGGGTTCTCCTCCGTCGTTCGGCACTTCCGCGTCGCGTCGGTAGGGCGGAGGGTTAGCTCACCACGCCGACCACGCCGAGCTCGTCTCGTCGCGGCCGTAGATTCGCTTGACGTCCTTCGCGAACACCATGTCGCCGTCGCGGTCGAACTTGTCGAAACGGTAGTTCGTCGCGTTCAGTCGGACGTGGATGCCCTCTATCTCGAACTCCTCGTCGTTCAGTTCCTCGGTCTCGCCGACGACGAACTCGTAGTCGCCGGGGACGCTGAGTTTGAAGCTCCGCGTCTCGTCGCGGCGGCCGTCGCCGGGGTGGAGCGTCACGGGGACGCTCACGTTGTCGACGACCCGGGTCCAGACGGTCGCCACGTCCTCGGCGACGGCTTCCTCGACTCGCTGGTCGTCGCCGACGTCGAGCGACGTGATGCGGACGAGCATGATGGCCTCCGGAGTGTCGGCGACGAACTCCTCGCCGACCGCCAGCGTCTCCTCGGCGGGCGCGTCGACGGTCGTGCTGAACGACTCGCCGTCTTGGGAGACGATGACGCTCAGTTCGACCTCGCGTTCCTCCTCGATTTTCGTCTTGTGGGTGTGTCCGCACTCGGTGCACCGGACGGTCGTCTGGCCCCCGGGTTTGAGTACCTCGTGGACCGTCTCCGTCTGCGGTGAACAGGAGGGACAGACCACCGCGACGCGTTCGCTTTGGCTCATACGACGGCGTAATCCATCTGGCCGTAAAAGTCCGCGCTTCTCACGACGACCCCCCGCTCTCGAAAGGAACCCCCACTCTCGAAAGGAACCCGCCACCGCTCGTACGCGTGGCTGTGCAAACAACACGAACGACCAACAACAGTACTAACCGTATTGCCGTGGTACGTAAACTGTGTCAAAGGCACACGAATCGCTGTAGGGCGGTCGGCGACGACGTCGACACGTTCGACCGGAACCGTCCAGTGGACTGGGGGGAACACAAGATGGACGACGACTCATTCGACAGACAGACGAGGGGTGACAACGGGAGAACAGACGGCTCCGGGGAGTTTCCTGACTCCGTCCGCGTCGACGACACCGACACGTTTCCGCTCGACGCGGTGTTTCAGGTACTCTGCGACCCGCGCCGTCGATACGTGTTGTACCACCTGCAGACGTGTCGCTATCCGGCGACGCTCTCGGAGGTCGCAGAACAGGTCGCCGCCTGGGAGTACGAAGAGGACCCAGAGCGGATTCCGGAGGAGGTCACCGAGCAGGTCCGCGCCGACTTACACCACTCGCACCTCCCGAAGTTGGCGGACGCGGGCATCGTCGACTACGACGCCGACGCGAACGTCGTGACGATGGCGGGGTGCACTCGACCGCTCGACGAGTTCCTGGAGTTCACGCACCAGTACGAGCAGTATCAGCGGTAGTCGTCGTTCGCACGGGGCTGGACCGCGACGAGACCGACCGTTGCCGCGCTCGCCGTTCGTTGCCGCGCTCGCCGTTCGCTACCGCGCTCGCCGTTCGTTACCGCGGAAGTTCCACCTTCTCGCCGTCTCGCGGTTTCACCGCTCGACTGTCGGGAGGTCTACGACCTCCCCGTCCGCGTACACGGTCGGTTCGCGGATGATTCCGTCCAGATGAAGCGGCGCGACGGTGTCGCCGCCGATGCCGGCGTCGTCGCCGATGGCGATGTGAACCGTGCCGGCGGCCTTCTCGTCGAGGAGGACGGAGCCGACCAGGTCGTCGACGCCGACGTTCGTCCCGATGCCGAGTTCGGCGAGGTTGTACGCGTCGCGTCCGACCTCTTCGGCGCCCGCTTCGACCTGCGCCCGAACCTCGTCGTCCGATATCTCCGTGACGTAGCCGTCTTCGACCTCGAAACGGAGCTCCTGCCCCTCTCCGAGCAGGCCGTACGGCATCATCGTCCCGTCGACGACGTAAGTGCCGTCGACCGTCTCGGGACTGACGAACACCTCGCCCGCCGGGAGGTTCGAGAACTGCCCCGCCTCGTGGACCATCCCGGTGTCCGAGAGCCACTCGCGGTCGCCGGGGACGAACGTGATATCGGTGCCGCTCTCGGTCGTCACGCGAATCTCGTCGGCGTCGACGACCTGTTCGAGCACGTCGAGGCTGTGCCGCGCGATCGCTTCGTAGTCGGCGTCGAGCCCGGCGAGCATCACTTCCTCCGTGATTCCGGGCATCGTCGCGCCGCGCGCGCCGGCGTCGCACGCTTCGCTGCGCGCGCGGGTGTGGCTCAGGCTCTTCGTCGTCGGCGCGACGAACACGTCGGCGTCGCGCATCGCCGCCGCGACGGGTGCCGGCGGCTCCGCACCGTGCTGCGGTCCCGGTGGGTAGCGAACGACGACGGCGTCGTCGGTGATGTCGCTCGCTACCTCGTACAGCGCCTCGCCGATGGGCGCTCGCTTGTCGTCGGTGACGACGACGCAGGACTCCTCGGGCTGGACGTTCAGACACTGTTCGAGCGCCGTCTCCGCGGCGGCACGGAGCGCGTCGCCGGTGCTGTGGTCGGCCATACCACAGATGGCTGTCGGCGACGGGTTAGGCTTTGCCACATCGCCCGCTCGGGGCCGGTAATATTCTCACCTAAACGCTGAAATATCCGGGGCTGAGTGACCTGAAACCGAGACATGGTTACTCGCCTCGGAGTTAATTTCTAAGTGTTAAGCTCCGAAATAACTATGTCCTTCCCGGTAGCAGGTCCGGATATGCTCAAGGTGGGCGTCAATGGCTACGGAACAATCGGCAAACGCGTCGCAGACGCCGTCTGCGCGCAGCCCGACATGGAACTCGTCGGGGTTGCGAAGACGCGGCCGAACTTCGAAGCCGAGACGGCAGTCCGAAACGGGTACTCCCTCTACGCCGCGCTTCCCGAGCGCGTCGACCAGTTCGACGAAGCGGGCGTTCCCCTCGCTGGCGTGGTCGACGATCTGGTCGCCGACAGCGACGTGGTCGTCGACACCACTCCCTCCGGAATCGGCGCACAGAACCGCGAACTGTACGAGCGCCACGACACCCCGGCCATCTTCCAGGGCGGCGAAGACGCCGACGTCGCGGACGTGAGCTTCAACGCGCGCGCCAACTACGACGAGGCCACCGACGCGCAGTTCGTCCGAACCGTCTCCTGCAACACGACCGGTCTCTCTCGACTGCTCGCGCCGCTCGACGAGACCTACGGCGTGAAGAAAGCGCGCGTGACGCTCGTCCGTCGCGGCGGCGACCCCGGACAGACGGGCCGCGGACCGATCAACGACATCCTACCGGACCCCGTGAAGCTCCCCTCGCACCACGGCCCGGACGTCCAGACCATCTTCCCGGACCTCAAGATCGACACGCTCGGGCTGAAGGTGCCGGCGACGCTGATGCACACCCACAGCGTCAACGTCACGCTCGAATCGACGCCGACGGCCGAGGACGTGCGCGACCTGCTCGCGGGCGAGTCGCGGCTGTTCTTCGTCCCCCAACACTCCGGTATCGACGGCACCGGCAAGCTCAAGGAGTTCGCCATGGACGCCGGTCGCCCCCGCGGCGACCTCTGGGAGAACTGCATCTGGGAGGAGTCCATCGCCGTCGAGGACGACGACCTCTACCTCTTCCAGGCGATTCACCAGGAGAGCGACGTGATCCCCGAGAACATCGACGCCGTCCGCGCCATCACCGGCAGCGCGACGAAAGACGAGAGCATCGCGCTGACGAACGAGACGCTCGGCGTCGGCCTCGAGAGCGTCTTCGGCGGGCAGACGCGGTCGTTCGTCGCCGCCGACGACTAACCATCTAACCGTCCGAGCGGCGACCGACGTTGCTCCTTCTACGCGACTTCGTGCGACGACACCTCGCCGGTTTCGGTGTCGAGAACGGCGACGTGGAACGCGTCGTCGGCACCCGGAATCGGGAGTCCACCGGGGTTGACGCGCACCGTCTCGCCGCGTTCCTCGACCTCTCGCCGGTGGGTGTGGCCGTGGAGGACGTAGTCGTAGTCGCCGCAGTCGACGAGCGCGTCCACGAGCGTCCCGCTCGTTCCGTGGTAGACGGCCACGTCGAGGTCGTCGAAGGTGAGTTCGCCCGCTTCGCCGAGGTAGGTGCCGAACGACTCCACCGTCGACTGGAGGTTCCACTCGCCGTCGTTGTTGCCGCGGACGGCGTAGAACTCGAAGGACGAATCGAACGGCGTCGCCGAGAAGGGGGCGACGACGTCGCCGCAGTGGACCACGGTGTCGACGGACTCGGATTCGAAGTGGTCGACGGCCGCGCGTACGCAGTCGAGGTTGTCGTGGGTATCTGAGACGATTCCGACGAGCATAGCGGTGGTTTCGGGCGTGACCGGTAAAATCGTAGTGTCGGTCGACCCCGACTCCGCCGGTCCGCCATCGAAGCAGTTAGTTGTCACCTCGCCAGAGGAGAGCCCGTGAACACCGACGCCCTCCCCAAAATCGGTGTCGGCCTCGTCGTCCTCGCGTGGCCGCTCTACCGCGTGTTCAACTACCTCAGCTACGCGCAGTCGCCGGACCTCACCGACGGCGTGAACAGCGCGCTCTGGTGGGGACCGGCCGACACCGCCGCGGTCGTTCTGTTCGTCCCGCTCGGTCTCTACCTCGTCGGCACCGGGTTACGAGGGCTGACTCGTCACCACGCGAACTGAGTCGCCCGCACCTACTTCTCGGCCTGCTCCTCCAGCAGTTCGACCGCCGGGAGCGACTCGCCGGTCAGCGCGCGGATGTACGCCCCGCCCGCGATGGAGACGTGCGAGAAGTCGTCCTCGCTCAGCCCGTACATCTCGATGGCGCGGGAGGTGTCGCCGCCGCCGACGACCGAGAAGCAGTCCGTCTCGGCGATGGCGCGGAGTACGCCGACCGTACCGTCGGCGAAGCGCTCGTCCTCGAACATTCCGAGCGCGCCCTTGACGAACACCGCCTCGGACTCGCGGATGGTCGGTGCGTAGCTGTCGACCGTCTCCGAACCGACGTCGAGGTAGCCGGTGTCCTTCTCGTCGATGTCCTCGACCGACACCTCGGCGCGTTCGCCGTCGTCGCCCTCGTACGCCAGGTCGACCGGGAGACGAATCTGCCCGGTGCGGCGCTGGAGCACGTCCTCGATAACGTCCTGGTTGTTCTCCCACTGCTCGTCGAAGAGGTCCATCTCGCCGACGTCGCGGCCGACCGGGTAGCCCTCGGCGCGGAGGAACAGTTCGCCCGCGATGCCGCCGAGGAGGAAGGTGTCCACCTTCTCGCCGATGGCGTCCATCACGCCGATGACGTCGGTCGCCTTCGTCCCGCCGACGACCATCGTCACCTGCCCGTCGAACTCGCGGGTGGCGATGCTGGAGTTCGCCTCGTACTCGCTCTGCATCACGCGCCCGGCGTACGCCGGAAGGACGAGCGGGAAGCCGACCAGCGAGGCGTGTTTTCGGTGCGCCGCCGAGTACGCGTCGTCGACGTAGGCGTCGAACTTCGGCGCGAGCGTCCGCACGAACTCGGTTTCGGCTTTCGTCTCGGGCTCTTCCTCGGGTAACTCGTCGTCGACCATCCGGACGTTTTCGAGCAGCAGCACCTCGCCGGGTTCGAGCGCGTCGATGGCGTCCAGCGCCTCCTCGCCGTAGGTGTCGGCGACGAACTTTACCTCTCTGCCGACGTGCTCTCCGAGGATGTCGGCGTGCTGTTCGAGCGAGACGAAGTCGTCGTCGCCGGGACGACCCTGGTGGGCCATCAGGACGACGCGGTGGTTCCCCTCGGCGAGCTCCGACACCGTCTCGGCGTGTCGCTCGAAGCGGCGGTTGTCCTGCACGACGCCGTCTTCGACTGGAGAGTTCAGGTCGAGGCGGACGAGTACGCGCTGCTCTGCGTCGAGGTCGTCGAGCGTGTTGAACGAAGCCATCTCACGTCGGAAATCGTCGGACTGCTACTTAGTCGTGGGCGGATGCGGTCGGCGCTCGCGGGTACGAGTGTAGACGGCTCTATTGAGATCTCCCTCGCCTGATAAGAATGGCACGTCAAATAGAGCGTATCGCTCAACGACACGCAATTCGACACATCCCGGAATACGTATTACAGGACTGTACATACGACATTTCGTGTCCCCAACAGCAATGGATTCGTTCCGCTATGCATTTAGACGTGAACTCATCCTTCTCTACGTTGCAATCTTCGCTGGAAGATGGGTGATGGCGTTTTCGCAAGACGGCTTGTTCATCATCCCGAGAGGGATTCTACGGACACTCATTACGTTCCCTATCTATGTGCTCGGGTTGGCGCTGGTCGTCGGTGGAGCCGTCGGAGTTTTCCATCATATCATCTCTGATTTAACCTGATACTGTCTTGCGAAGCGGTTGAATCTCGACCGACTCGCACCCTCCGTTCAGTTCAACGTCCGAAATATGTCTGCGATGGAGGTTTTCGAGAAGATCAGAGAGGTGTTTCCTTCCGAAGTCGAGATTGGGTCCTCAACACCGAGAAGTTGAAAGCCCTCGTTCTATCCCACCCGACCGCAGCCTCGGCCCTCCCCAGCCTCGTCGGGCGCATGAACGCGCCCGACTCCCTCGCGCGGTCTCGGGCGAACGGAGTCGCCCTCCGACGCACGCCATCGCACTTCTGTCGCTACTCTCGGGCGCAATCGTGCGAAAAATCGATAACTCAACCGTGAGTGCCGCGTTACTCCTCGGTGATGTGGCGCGCGACGTCGAGCATCCGGCAGGAGAAGCCGTACTCGTTGTCGTACCACGTCAGAATCTTGGCGAGGCCGCCGTTTTCGAGCACGTTCGTCGAGTTCAGGTCGACCGTCGAGGAGAACGGCAGCTGGAGGATGTCCGAGGAGACGACCTCGTCGTCGGTGTAGCCGAGCACGCCCGCGAGTTCGTTGTCGGCGGCGTTCCGGAACGCCTCGTTTATCTCCTCTGCGCTGGGGTCGCCCTGCAGGTCGACGACGAGTTCGGTGATGGAGCCGTTCGGCACCGGTACGCGAATCGCCATCCCGTCGAGTTTACCGTCGAGTTCGGGCAGAATCTCGGTCGTCGCCTTCGCGGCGCCCGTCGTCGTCGGGATGATGTTCTCTGCGGCGGCGCGCCCGCGGCGCGTCTTGCCCTTCGGCGCGTCGATGAGGCTCTGCGACCCGGTGTAGGCGTGGACCGTCGTCATCAGTCCGGAGTTGATGCCGAACTCCTCGTTGAGCACCTTCGCCACCGGCGTGATGCTGTTGGTGGTACAGGAGGCGTTCGAGACGACGTCCTCGCCGTCGTACTCGTCGTGGTTGACGCCGTAGACAAGTTGTTTCACGGGTTTGTCACCTTTCGGCGGCGCGGAGATGACGACCTTGTCCGCGCCCGCTTCGACGTGGTCGTGGGCGTCGTCGTACGTGCGGAAGATACCCGTACACTCGAAGGCGACGTCGACGTCGAGGTCGTCCCACGGCAGTTCGGCGGGGCTCTGGACGTTGAGTACCTGCGCCGATGTGCCGCCGATGCTCAACTGGTCGTCCTCCAGCGTCACGCCGTCGAGGCGCCCCATGACGGTGTCGTACTTGCCGAGATACCGCATGTCCTCGCCGTCCATCACGTCGTTGATGGCGACCAGTTCGATGCGCGGGTCGTCCATGACCGCGCGGAACACGTTCCGCCCGATGCGCCCGAAGCCGTTAAGCGCGATGCGCACGACTTCCGACTCGTCGACCTCTTCCCCGGCGCCAAGGTACGATTTTTCACTCATAACTGAGTTAGTGCCTGTGTAGTATTTAAATCCCACCTCCTATATGGGTTTTGGAACGTCTCTTTTCGGCGTATCATCCGCGACGGATACGCCGTCCCCGACACCGACAGAAGGCTTTTGAGCACATACGACTTAGCGTGCCGCATGAAGCGAGACGACCGTGACGACCCCTTCGGCGACATTTTCGGCGAGATCGAACGCATGATGAACGAGATGACCGGCGGCTTCGACGACCGCACGGGCTTTGCGAGCGAGACGCACGTCGACGTCGTCGACGAAGGTGACCAGATTCGCGTCGTCGCCGACCTCCCCGGCGTCGACAAGGACGACATCGACCTGAAGTGCGACGGCGAACGGCTCACTATCAGCGCCGCCAGCGACCGCCGCGAGTACGACGAGCGCATCCAACTGCCCGCGCGCGTCGACGAACACTCCGCGAGCGCGACGTTCAAAAACGGCGTCCTCCAGGTGACGCTCGATCGCATCGAGGACTCCGCCGAAATCGACGTCGAGTAGCGCTGCCGCCGACACCGTCGTCACTCCCTCCAACGTTTCGTACCGCACACCGAGAGCGACAGTGAGCGACGACTCGGGGTTCTGGCTACTCGACCTGCCGCTTCACCAGCGCCGCCAACCGGTCGTAAAAGCCGGCGTCGTACTTCGCGTCGTCGTCGATGGTCGGCCGTGCGTTCGTCTCGCCGACGACGAGCCGATTTTCGGTTTCGAGGAGGTCGACGCCGAGGTACGGAACCTCCAGCGCCTCGGCGACGTCTTCGGCGAGGCGTCGGTGTCTCTCGGCCAGTTCGACGCCCGTCGCTTCCGCGCCGCGGTGGACGTTGTGCTTCCACCGCCCCGCCTCCCGCGCCTCCGTCGGTAACCGACGTTCGACGCCGCCGACGCACTGACCGTCGACGACCATCGCCCGGTAGTCTCGCGCGCCGGGCAGAAACTCCTGCAGGAGATACGACTTGTCGCCGGTCGCGTTGTAGTCGTGGACGAGCCGGAGATAGTCCGCTACACCCGACAGCGAGTCGGGGTCGTCGACGCGGACGATTCCCGCGCCGCGGGTCGTCGAGTTCGGCTTGACGACGACGGGGCCGTCGAACTCGGCGGCGGCGGCGAGGAGTTCGTCGTCGTCGACGGGGTTCGACACCATCGTCGTCTGCGGAACCGGGAGGCCGGCCCGCGAGAGCGCGGCGACGACGCCCGCCTTGTTCCGCGAGGTGAGCACGGCTTCGCGGTCGTTCACCCACGGAACCCCGTGGAGGGCGTCGAGCGCTCCGCCCTCCATCAGTCGCGTCGGGTAGACGAACCCCACGTCGAACGTCTCCGGAGGCGACGAGGTGAGTCGAATCGTTCGCCCGTTCGCGCGGAGGTGTCGAACGTCGACGCCGCGCGAGGCCAGCGGGTCGCGCATCCGCTCGAACGTCTCGGCGTCGGTCGTCACCGCGAGTCGGAGCATACGCTACGAGTTCGGTGGAGGAGGGAAAAGCGTGTGTGTCCGCCGTTCGGCGGTCGTTGGTGGTTTCGTCGATTAGGCGACGAGCAGTTCCTCGCCCTTCTCTGCGAGACGCGCGAGGAATCGCTCTCTCACTAGGCGACGAGCAGTTCCTCGCCCTTCTCGACGACGATGCGGCACGGCGGCGACATCTTGTTGTACGCGCGGCGGAAGGCGTCTTTCACCGTCTCGGCGTCTTCGGGGTTGCAGTAGGCGGTGAACACGGCGTCGTTGCGCTGGACGCGCGCGGCCGTGCCGACCGGCTTCCCGAACGCCTGGCGCATCCCGTCGGAGACGCGGTCCGCACCCGCACCGGTCGCCTGCTTGTTCTCGCGCAGGACGTGGTGGGGGAACTTGCGGAGCACCATCTTGTAGTTCGGCTGGCCGACGTGCTTCAGGAGCAGGCGGTTCGCCGACAGACGCGCCGATTCGAGCGAGCCGTGTCGAATCTGGCACTCCTCTTCGACGCGGAGGCTGATCTGGACCGGGTAGTCCTCCGGACCCGTCTGCAGGTTACCCATGTTGTGCTGTGCGATCTTCGAGCCAGGAATCCCCGTGATGTACTCACGCCGCGTGTACGGCTTTTTGGAGATCTCCCGGTACATTGAGGCCGGTTTGTCTGCCATAGTTACTTGGGCTGAACAAGGCCAACGCCGTGAATAAAGCCTTCGATGCGTCCTCTACGCGTTCTGCGACTCGTTGACACGGCTCCGGCCCTTCCGGTCCGCTCGCACCTCCCGGTCGCGGCGGCAGTGCGGTCGTCACCGTACGCGGACGACTGCGGCCGACAATCCCCGATTTTCAGTCCTCGCTCCCCTCCGGCGGCCGACCCGTCGTCGGGTCGAGCGCCACGAAGTCGAGGCCGCGCTCCGCTAACAGCGTCGCCGCCCGGTCGGTGACCGAGGGGGCGACCAGAACGCCGCGGACCGCCGCGCCGTCTCCGAACTCCTCGCGCAACGCGGCGACGTAGCGCTGGAGTTGGCCGGCCGCCGAGGGGCCGACCCGCCGCCGCTTCAACTCCACGGCGACGGCGCGGCCGTCGTCGTCCTCGCCGTAGATGTCGACCGGACCGGCGCTCGTCTGCCGCTCGGTCGAAAGCGGGAGAAAGCCCGGTTCGACGAGGTCCGGGTCCTCGAGGATGTGCTGGCGGAGGTCCTCCTCGCTCCCCTGCAAGTCGAGGTCGCGGCCGCCGGTCACCGACAGCGACGAGAACTGGTGGACCTGCTCGAAGCGTACGTCGAGCGTCTCTGCGGGCGTCGTGCGCTCGCTCCGAATCCGGAACTGCCCGTCTCGAACCGCCGCGTGGTGTTCACAGCCCGGCGGCTGCCAGTTCACCGGCGTCCGCTTCTCGTCGGTGTGGACGAGCGCCGCGCCGTCGGGTTTGAGAATCACGAGCCGGTTGCCGAGGCCGAGCGTGCTCGCGGCGCGGCCGTCGTACTCGACCGTACAGCGGCCGAACAGGGTCACCATGTCGCCGCGCTCGAACGCCTCCTCGACCTGCCAGAGCACTTCGCGGTGGGTCGGCCGGTGGAGCGTCACCGCGTGCGCTCTGCGGTTCGCCTCGGCGTGGTCGTGGCTCTCGCCGCTCTCGCCGCTCTCGCCGACCCGCTCGTCGTCCGTCATCCGTCGTCCGCGAACGTTCGGGCGGCGGCGACAAAAGCCAATCGCGTCCGTTCGTCGGTCCACTCGGCGACGGCCGGTTCGCCGAGCACCGTATCACGAGCGCCGAGGAGATTCTAGCCGTCTTCACCGCGGTCCCGAGTGAGCGCGGGTCGAACGTTCGGGGAAAGCTATCGCTCGCCGGAGGAGTTCAAATAGAACCGTGTTCGTGTGTGATCGGCGTTCTGAAAAGAACGACGCTTACAGTCGGGTGACGTTCGTCGCGCGCGGGCCCTTCGGGGCCTGCTCGATGTCGAACTCCACTTCCTGACCCTCTTCGAGGTCCGGGCCGCCGACGTCTTCCATGTGGAAGAACACGTCGTCGTCTGCGTCTTCAGTTTCGATGAATCCGTAACCGCCGGTGTCGTTGAAAAAGTCGACCGTACCTTTTGCCATTGCTTTTGAGAGAAGTCCGTCAGCACTCATAACGCTTCCGAGTCCGTACTGTTTGTCGAATCCGACAACCGCTTCGAGACGCGCTCTCGGCGACGAACTCGCGTAGGGAACGTCGCATCCCCTCACGCGGCCTCCCGAGTCGCTACAGGTACGGTTCGAGCAGGTCTCCGTCGTGGAGTCGCCGCGGAAGCGTCTCGAACCACCGCGCCGCCGTAATCTCGTCGGCGGTCAGGCCCAACCGCTCCGCGCTCGGTATCTCACCGTCCGCGCGGCCCGCGTAGACGACGTACTGCGCCGAGAACGCCGTCTCGCCGGCCGTTCCGTCTCCAGTTTCGGGGACGTACGTCTGTTCGACGACGACGAGCACCTCCCCGATTGTCGCGTCGAGTCCCGTCTCCTCGCGCACTTCGCGACGAGCGGCCTCGGCCGCACGCTCGCCGGGTTCGACCGCGCCACCGGGGAGAATCCATCCCCGGGACCACTGGTTTCGCACGAGCGCGATGCGACCCTCCGAATCGCACACCCGCGCCGCCGCGGCGAGTGCGGTTCCGTCCTCGGCCCACTCCCGGAACGACGCCAGTCGCGCTTCGGGGAGTCGTATCGTCTGCTGCTCGCGAGGTGCGTCGGGTGCGAGTCGGTCGGTCATGGGTGTCAGTCGTCAGTCGTCGGTTCTCAGTCGTCGGCGACAGCCGACCCCGGACGGAACTTACGGCTGACGAGCTTCCACTTGCCGGTGGAGAAGCGGTAGTAGTTGAGTGCTGCCGGCACGGTCGTCTCCGCGACGAACGAGAGGTACAGCCCCCAGTAGGCGAGCGACGTCGTCGCACCGAGGTACGCCACCGGAATCGAGAACGCGAACATCCCGAGTGCCTGGCTCAGGAAGGGCCAGGTGGTGTCGCCGCTGGCGTCGAGCGGCCCCGCCGAGGCCCCGCTGACGCCCTGCGCGATGACCGCGAAACAGGAGACGTAAACGAGCGTCACGGCGGTCGAAAAGGACGGGTCAGCACGTCCGCCGACGAACGCGAGGACGATCGGTTCGGCGAACACCGCGACGAGCGCCGCGGCGACGATGTAGGTGGCGACGGAGAAGCGGACGATTTCGCGACCGTACGCCTCCGCGGTCCGTTCGTTACCCGACCCCAGCTCCTGACCGACGAGGCTGCTCGACGCGAGACCGAAGCCCCAGCCGGGCGTGTTCATGATGCCCCAGATGCGACGGCTGATGACGTACGCGGCGAGCACAGGCGCACCGAACATGCCGACGATAGCGAGCATCGGGAAGTTGGCGACGGTCCACACCATGCTCCGGCCGACGACCGGGAGGCCGATCTCGGTTATCTGCCGCATCGTCGGCCAGTCGACGTACGCCCCCCTCAGGTCGATGGTGACGGGGAGGTCGCCCGCGCCTGGCAGGCGCCCGTTGACGAGGCCGACGGTGAACGCGACGGTGACCAACACGTTCGCCAGGAGGGTACCGAACGCCGCGCCCGCGACGCCCATGTCGAGACCGAAGATGAACAGCGCGCTGAAGACGATGTTCGATATCGCGCCGCCGGCGCGGACGAGCATCGGCGTCCACGCGTCGTCGAGGCCGATGTAGATGCGACTGCCGATGAGGTTGACGCCCGCGAAGGGGACCGCGAAGCCGACTATCTGGAGGTAGAGCGCGCCGAACGCGATTGCGTTGGCGTCGCCGTTGATGAGGGTGATGAGCTGGACGGGAAAGAAGACGAACGCGAGCATCACCGGGACCGTCGCGGCGACGACGACGAGGAGACTGGAACGAACCGCCTGTCCGAGTTCTTCGAACGCGTTCGCGCCGTATCGTTGCGAAACGAGCGCGATGGTCCCGGCGGCGAACCCGCCGCCGAGCGCGAACGCGATACCCCAGTAGGCGCTCGCGAGGCCGACGCCGGCGATGGCGGCGGGGCCGATAGCGATACCGACCATCGCGACGTCGACGGCGTTCTTCGACATGCGGGCGACGCCGGTGACGATGCGCGGCCACGAGAGGTCAGTGGTTCGACGGACGCGCTCGGGCGCGACGAGGCCGAGTCGCGCGAGGCCGAGGCCGATGAGCAATATCACTCCTCGAATCGGATTTGGAAGACGGGTCACTAGTTGCTAGTTCTATTTCGAACCGAAACTATAGCTCTTTCTTACTCGGAACCCCGTGGGAATAGATATCTCGACACGCGTAAACACGGCCTTCGGCGGGGAGGAGAACGTTCCTCCGGGGACTCACCGATCCGGCACGTGCGACCCGAACTGCGATACGGTTCGGCGTCGCACAGTTTCGCAACGCTCGGAGCTATTGGCCCGCTGTTTCGGGGGTGAGTGACTTCGTCACCGCGGTTATCGCCTTCCCGCTTCGGCTACTCCGGTCGTTGCTATAGCGGAAGCGGACCGCCGTGGCGCTCGGCTACTCGGTGGGCGACTGTCTCGTGAGTCTCTCAGCCAGTTAGTCGAGCGCAGCAGCTTCTCGGGTGAGGCTCGCGTAAAATCGAGATGCCGCCTCTCGGATTGTTAACTACGGCCGAGAACCTGCTCGCTTCACTCGCAGAACCTCGGTCTCGTTCAAATTCGTCCAGATGTATACCTGTGGCTCGCGAGGTTGCTCGTCGCAAAATCATGCCGCCTCCCGGATTTGAACCGGAGGAAGACATGCTCACTCGCTTCGCTCGTTGCGCGTGTCTTCCAGGGTTCAAATCACGGTCGATAGCATCGACAGATTCCGACTGAGTCGCTCGGCGACGAGACGCCTCGCTCGAAAGTCGGAATCAGAAGGATGCCGCCTCCCGGATTTGAACCGGGGACAGCTCGATCTTCAGTCGAGTGCTCTCCCAGTCTGAGCTAAGGCGGCGCACTCTGACGGATGCGGATGGGAGCAAAAAGGATTTCGGAACACGCCGACGGCGTGCCGACTGTTCTCACGCGACTTTCCGACGCTCTTCGAACTCGAACGTGCCCTCGTCCGTCGTCACCGTCGTACGGACGGTGATGTAGCCGTCGTTCTGTTTGATCTTCATCGCGTCGAGGTAGCCGAGTTCGACGCGAATCGTCTGCTCCTGCGTCTCCGCGGCGTCGACGGACCCGACTTCGACGCTCCCGTCCCACACTTCGTCGTCGTCGGCGAAGATGCGGACGGTCACGTCGATCTCGTCGACGGACTCGTTGCCGGTGTTTTTCACCTGCGCGGTCACGTCCCGACAGGTCGTTCCGCACTCTTCGATTTCACCGACCGAAAACCGGAGCGGTTGGTCGTACGCGTCCTGTACCGCTTCGTCGCCGCCGTCCGCCGCCTCGCTCGTACCGTCGCTTCCTCCGTCGCTTTGCACGTCCGACGGTGCGTCTCCGCCGACCTTATCGGTTACGTCACCGACCAAGTCCGCGGGCGAGAACCCGAGTGCCAGCGCGCCGCCGACGCCGGCGACGACGACGAGCGCGAGGACGCCGGTCGCTGTGAGCGCAGTTCGGAGCATTATATATTCACCAGTATCTGATTGTCTGCAAACCCTACTTGTATATATTTGTTGCTGTAACGAAGAGAAACTACATAGGAACTGGCACGAACTAATTCCGAACGTGCGACGAAAATTAGGGGGCTGAATGTCGTCTCTCGACACACAGTTTGAATATTTGATATTATTCGGACTCTGTCGAATTCGAGGGTCGAAGTCGGGCGTTCGGGTGAGCGAAAGGGGGCGCTGAAACTCGGGCGGATTCGACCCGCGAGAACTTCGTTCGGCTTTATCTCGCTCGTCGTCGGGTTCGACCGCCTTCTCAGCAGAAACCACACCCGCTACGCTCGCGGATCTGTATGGGCTCGGGCGGATTCGAACCGTGCCGAGACCTCACTTCGTTCGGTCTCGTCGGGTTCGACCGCCCTCAGTCACTAAAACACCGTTCGCTGTCGCTCACGGGTTTTAGTGGGCTCGGGCGGATTCGAACCACCGACCTCGGCCTTGTAAGGGCCGCGTCATAACCAGCTAGACCACGAGCCCGCGTATCTGCACGAATCGCTCCGCTCGAATAACTGTTTCTCTCTGTGACGAACCCCGGAACGCTTACTCGCGTGGGGTCCGTTCTCACGACCGTGCGCACGCGTGTCCTCGTCGGAGTCCTCGTCGTCTCTCTCTTCGCCGCGGGAGGTGTCGTCGCCTTCGACTACGTCCGCAGCCCCCCCGCCCCGAGCGAGTACGAGACGACGACGGTCACCACCGTCGACGGGAACGACGGAACCGAACTCGCGGCCGTCGACGTCCGAATCGCCGATACGCACAACAAACGCTACACTGGACTGAGCAACACCACGTCGCTCGACGACGGCGAGGGGATGCTGTTCGTCCACGACAGCGAGGGCGAGTACTCCTACGTCATGCGGAACATGGAGTTCCCGCTCGACATCGTCTTCGTCGACGCCGACGGGACTATCACGCGGATTCACCACGCGCCGCTGGACCCGGCCGACGAGTCCGAGGGCCAACTGACGCGCTACACCGGGCACGGAAAGTACGTCCTCGAAGTCCCCATGGGATATACGAACCGGACCGGCATCTCCGAGGGCGATAGGCTCCTGATTCCGAACGAAACCGCCGATGGAACCGCTACACCGAACCGGAGTATTTCGATTCGTAGGTAATGCTTTTTAACGGTCGTCTCCTGTTTCGGAGATAATGGGAACGGCCGTGGACGACGACGACCCCTTCGAAGCGCAGCGAGAGAACACAGAGAACCCGATGCGCCGACTGTTCGCCGAGTACGGTCGGCAGAACACCACGCAGTTCGTCGTCGGACTGTTCGCGAGCGTCGTCGCGCGGTTGCTCGACCTGCTCCCACCGGTAGTCCTCGGTATCGCCATCGACGCCGTCTTCGGCGACAAAGAGTACGCGCAGGCCGTCGCCGACACGGTTCCTCTCTCCGCGGCGGCCGTCTCCGGCGTGGTCCCGGCGACGCAGACCGAACAGTTCTACTTCTCGGTCGGACTCATCGCCTTCGGCTTCTTCGGCGGCGCGGTGTTTCACTGGACGCGTAACTGGGGGTGGAACTCCTTCGCGCAGAACATTCAGCACGCCATCCGCACCGACACGTACGACAAGATGCAGCGGCTGAACATGGACTTCTTCGCCGACAAGCAGACCGGCGAGATGATGTCCATCCTCTCGAACGACGTCAACCGCCTCGAACGGTTCCTCAACGACGGGATGAACTCCTTCTTCCGCCTGTCGGTGATGGTCGTCGCCATCGCGGCCATCCTCTTCTCGATGAACTGGCAACTGGCGCTCGTCGCGCTCCTCCCGGTGCCGCTCATCGCGCTGTTCACCTGGAAGTTCGTCGACATCATCCAGCCGAAGTACGCCGACGTTCGCTCCTCGGTGGGGACGCTCAACTCCCGACTGGAGAACAACCTCGGCGGGATTCAGGTGATAAAGACCTCCAACACCGAGACCTACGAGTCCGACCGCGTCGACGACGTCTCGATGGACTACTTCGACGCCAACTGGGACGCGATTCGGACGCGAATCAAGTTCTTCCCCGGCCTGCGCGTCCTCGCCGGTATCGGCTTCGTCGTCACGTTCTTCGTCGGCGGTCTCTGGGTGTTCGCCGGGCCGCCGGGTCCGTTCACGGAGGCGCTCAGCATCGGGCAGTTCGTCACGTTCATCGTCCTCACCCAGCGGTTCATCTGGCCGATGGCGCAGTTCGGACAGATAATCAACATGTACCAACGCGCCCGCGCCTCCTCGGCGCGCATCTTCGGTCTGATGGACGAACCCTCGCGCATCGTCGAAGACCCCGACGCCGACGAACTCGTCGTCGGTGAGGGCCGCGTCGAGTACGACGACGTGACGTTCGGCTACGACGAGGGCGAGACCATCGTCGAAGACGTCGACTTCGTCGTCGAGGGCGGCGAGACGCTCGCGCTCGTCGGCCCCACCGGCGCGGGAAAATCGACTATCCTGAAACTCCTGCTTCGGATGTACGACGTCGACGACGGGAAGATACAGATCGACGGACAGGACCTCCGCGACGTGACGATTCCGAGTCTCCGCCAGGCCATCGGCTACGTCAGTCAGGAGACGTTCATGTTCTACGGCACCGTCCGCGACAACATCGCCTACGGCGCGTTCGACGCGACCGACGAGGAGATCGTCGAGGCCGCGAGAGCCGCCGAAGCACACGAGTTCATCGAGAATCTCGCTGACGGCTACGACACCGAGATCGGCGAGCGCGGCGTGAAGCTCTCGGGCGGGCAGCGCCAGCGGCTCTCCATCGCCCGCGCCATCCTGAAAGACCCCGAAATCCTCGTCCTCGACGAGGCCACCTCCGACGTCGACACCGAGACGGAGATGCTCATCCAGCGCAGCCTCGACCGGCTCACGGAGAACCGAACGACGTTCGCCATCGCTCACCGCCTCTCGACCATCAAGGACGCCGACCAGATTCTCGTCCTCGAAGGCGGGCGGGTCAAGGAGCGCGGGACCCACGACGAGCTGCTCGGAAACGACGACCTCTACGCCCACCTCTGGGGCGTTCAGGCCGGCGAGATAGACGAACTGCCCGAGGAGTTCATCGAACGCGCCTCCCGGCGTCAGGCGCGTACCGACGCGCAAGACGACTGATGGTGTCGAAACCGTAACTCCAGAAGAGCCGCTAAATCGATTCCTGCTCGTCCTGCGACTGCTCGTTTCCGCGGTCGCTGTACCGCTGGCGGCCGACCGCCTCCGACCCGACCATGTTGAGCACCGCCTGCTTGACCTCCCCGGCGTCCTCGAAGTCCTGATCCGTCTCCTCCTGGTACGGCTCCATCACCTCGCCGAACGTCTTTGTCCCGTTCGAGAGTTCGAGCTCGTACTCGCCGTACTCGTCGACGAGTTCCTCGGTCGTCGTCGGGTAGTCGTGCGACTCGAGTTCGTCCTCCAGTTCGCCGAACTCGACGCCCAACTCGCGACTGTCGTCGGCTTCGTCGTTACTCATGCGGTTCTGGAGTCGACGGCCGGGCAGAAACCGATTCGCATGCGTCGGATTTTGTGAATAAGGCTGAGAGCCGAAGCCGCCTCCGAATCCGCCGAAATCGGGGGGTACAAGCCCCCGCGGCGAGTGCCGTCGATATGCACCTCACAGACGCCGCGTGGACCGACGTCCGCGACCTCGATACCGACCTCGCGCTCCTGCCGGTCGGCAGCACCGAGCAGCACGGCCCGCACGCGCCCCTCGGAACCGACGCCCTCACCGCCGAGGCGGTCGCCGCCGCGGGTGCCGATGCGTCGGACCGAGACGTCGTCGTCGGGCCGACCGTCCCCGTCGGCGTCGCCGAGGAACACCGACAGTTCCCAGGGACGCTTTGGGTTTCGGAGGAGACGTTTCGCTCGTACGTCCGCGAGACGGTTCAGAGCCTCGCGTACCACGGCTTCGACCGCGTCGTCGTCGTCAACGGACACGGCGGCAACGTCGGCGCGCTCCGCGAAGTGACCGCGAGAATCAGCCGTCGCGACGACGCCTACGCCGTCCCGTTCACCTGGTTCGAGGCCGTCGGCGAACACGCGACGCGGATGGGACACGGCGGCCCGTTGGAGACGGCGCTGCTCAGACACGTCGCTCCCGAGACGGTGCGCGAAGACCGGGTGGAGGAAGCGAGAGCGGGGGCGGCCGACCGGTGGGGCGAGTGGGTCGCGAGCGTCAACCTCGCGCACGACTCGGCGGAGTTCGCGGAGAACGGCGTCGTCGGCGACCCGAGCGACGGCGACGCGGCACTGGGCGAGGAACTGCTCGACGCGGCGGCGGCGGCGCTGGCACGCGTTCTCGACGCGGTCGCCGAGCGGGACGTGGCGCGGCCGGACCGACGGTCGTAGCTACTCTTCGTCTTCGTCGTCTTCTTCGTCGTCCTCGTCTTCGTCGTCCGCTTCGGCTTCGTCCTCCTCGTCCTCGTCGTCCGTTTCGGTCTCCTCGCTCGTGTCGGCTTCTTCGTGGGCCTCGTCCAACGCGCCGCGGAGTTGCGGAACCGTGCTGGCGAGTTCCCCGACGTTCGCGTGGGCCTCGGTTATCTGTTCGAGGAGTTCCTCGACCTCTTCGATGGCGTCCGCGAGGTCGTCGGCGTCCTCGAAGGCGTCGGCGCGTTCGCCGATGGTGTACCACTTCTTGGCCTGTCGGAGGTGGTCTTCGGCGTCGCCGGTGTCGAGCGCCGAGCGCAGACCGTTGAGCACGCCGAGGACGTTGTCGGCTTCCGTCTCCCAGATGTCGTCGCCCTCGGGGAGCGTCTCGCGTGCCGCCGAGAGGTGTTGTTCGACGTCTTCGCGCATCTCCGCGGCCGCCTCGCCGAACAGGTCGTCGTCGCCCAGTTGCGATTGGCTCATACCCGGCTTTTCGACCCGACTCGTTTTAAACGCACGCCCGAAAGTGAAAGTGAAATCGGAGGGCTGTCGGGGTCTCGGAGCCAAATTCTGTGTCGGAGCGAAAACCAGACGAAACGGTCGATGTCCGCGCCCCCTGTGCCGACTTACGCTTCGACGCTGACCAGTCTCATCAGCGGGTAACCGTCCTCCATCTCCATGCGCGTGCGGACGAGACAGCCCTCGTACCGGATCTCCATCTCGACTTCCATGAGCGAGCCGGTGAGTTCGGTGTAGCCGCTCTCGTGGTCGATTGCGGCGTCGACGCGGTCGTCGAGGATTTCGACCGCGACGGTCTCGCAGTGCGGTTGGTTCTCGATGGCCTCCGCCATCGCGGTTTCGAGACTCCGGGCGCTGTCGACGCTGACCGGCGTCCCGGCGAACTGGTGGTAGAGCGACCCGAACTTGATTCCCGCCTCGAAACACGCCTGCTCTGCGTCGGTGACCATGCGGAGTCGACTCGGTCGTCCGGTTAATCTCTGTCGGGCGACGGTGCGCCGTCGGCTCTCCGAGGCCGGCCGTCTTCGGGGCCGAACCGTGCGTTACTTAGCCTCCGTATATCCATCTACTACCGAATGGACGACCCGGTTTTACTGACGGGCGCGGGTGGGCGCGTCGGGCAAGCCATTCTCGGTGGTATCGGCGACGACCACGACTGGCGACTGCTCGACCGCGAACCGCTGGCAGACGAGAAACTCCCCCCAGGAACGACCCAGGACGACGTGTACGTCACCGACGTCACGGACCGCGAAGCGCTCGCTACGGCCGTCGAAGGCGTCGGCACTATCATCCACCTCGCCGGTGACCCGCGTCCGGAAGCGCCGTGGGACAGCGTCCTCCGGAACAACATCGACGGGACGCAGGCACTGTTCGAGGTGGCGGTCGACGCCGACGTCGAGAAGGTCGCCTTCGCCTCCTCGAACCACGCGGTGAGCGCCTTCGAGACCGACCGCCGGACGCCGGACATCTACCGCCCCGAGAGCGAGTTCCTCCTCGACGGTACGGAACTCCCCCGGCCCGGTAACCTCTACGGCGTGAGCAAAGCCGCCGGCGAGACGCTCGGTCGCTACTACTACGACCAGAGCGGCCTCTCGGTCGTCTGCGTCCGTATCGGCAACCTGACGCGCGACCACCCGCCTATCGACTACGAGCGCGGACAGGCGATGTGGCTCTCGTACCGCGACTGCGCGCACCTGTTCGACCGCTGCATCCGAGCCGACTACGGCTACGAGATCGTCTACGGCATCAGCGACAACGACCGCAAGTACTACTCCATCGAGCGCACCCGCGAGGTGCTCGGCTACGACCCGCAGGACAACTCCGCCGAGTTCGAGTGACCCCAACACTCATCACACCGAACTACGCTTAAGCGTCCGCTCGTTGCCCTCTCCCCCGCATGACCCCGAAGCGCACGCGAGAGCGGCGACACCGACGGCATCGGCGGAGGGCGCGATGACGAACTTCGGCTACACGCTGTCGAGCGAGGAGTTCGCCCCGAACGACCTCGTCGACTACGCGCGAGAGGCCGAGGAACGCGGCTACGACTTCGTCTCCATCTCCGACCACTACCACCCGTGGGTGAGCGAGCAGGGACACGCCCCGTTCGTCTGGTCGACGCTCGGCGGCGTCGCCACGGCCACCGAGGAGATCGACGTCGTCGTCGGCGTCTCCTGTCCCATCGTGCGGATACACCCGGCCATCCTCGCGCAGGCGACGGCGACGACGGCGCGGATGCTCGGCGACCGCTTCGTCTGGGGCGTCGGCACCGGCGAGAACCTCAACGAGCACATCCTCGGCGACCACTGGCCGCCGCACCGCGTCCGGCTGGAGATGCTCGAAGAGGCCGTCGAAGTCGTCCGAAAGCTCTGGGACGGCGGCCAGACCAGCCACTACGGCGAACACTACACCGTCGAGAACGCGCGCCTGTTCACGCGCCCCGAGGAGACACCGCCCATCGCCGTCTCGGCGTACGGCGAGCGCGCGGCGACGGCCGCCGCCGACTTCGGCGACGGCTTCTGGTGCGTCGGCCCGCAGGAGGAACCGCTCCGGGCGTTCGAGGAGAACGGCGGCGAGGGGCCGAAGTTCGCGCAGATGACCGTCTGCTACGCCGAGGACGAGGACGAGGCGGTCGAGACGACCTACGAGCAGTGGCCGAACTCGTTCGTGCCCGGCGAACTCGCCTCGATACTGCCGACGCCGACGCACTTCGAGCAGGCGTCGCAGGCCGTCTCGAAGGAGGACGTCCGCGAGGCCGACAGCGTCGTCACCGACCCGGACCCGGAGACGCACATCGAGAGCGTCCAACAGTTCGTCGACGCGGGCTACGACCACGTCTACGTCCACCAGGTCGGCGACGACCAGGAGTCGTTCTTCGAGTTCTACGAGAACGAGGTCTGGCCGTCGTTCGACTTCGACTGAGCCGTTTTCGACCGAATCGCTTTCGACCGAATCGCTTTCAACCGAATCGCTTTCAACCGCCGTCGACTTCGTCGCAGTCCCCCGGCGATTCGCGCCGCCCTCACCGCTCTCCGTCGGTCGGAATCCCCCGCTCCTGTCGGTACTGGTCGAGGTAGTCGCGGGCGGTTTCGAGCCGCTCCTGTATCCAGTGGTCGTCGTCGAACTCGTTCGCCAAGCCGACGATTTTCTCCTCGACCTGTTCGACGCGGTCCTCCCTCGGCGGTCCGTCGGCCTCGACTTTGTCGCCGCCGCCGAGCTCCATCAGCCCCTCGTCGAGCGAGAGCAGGTGCTCGCGCGTCTCTCCGTCGGCGCGCTCGCTCGCTCGGCGAATCTCCGCTCGCGCGTCCTCGATGGGTTCGTCGGAGTGTTCCATACCGACTGTCCAGTCTACACACCGAAAGGTGTGGAGCCTCAATAGGCAAGCCGTGGTATCTCCCGGCATGGTCACCACCAAACTCACCGACCTCGACCGGTCCGTTCTGGCGCGGTTGCGCGGCAACCAACTCACGGCGGCCGAGTTGGCCGACCGCCTGACCGCCGACGTCGACGCAGACGCCGTCTCCGAGCGACTGGTTCGGATGGCGGACAACGACCTCGTGCGGCCGCTCGTCGACGACCGCGGTAGCGACGACGATGCCGACCGCGGCGACGACAGTGATGTCGACCGCGGCGACGACGGTGATGACAACCGCGGTGGCGACCGATACGCGCTCACCGAGAGCGGTCGCCGAGTGCTGCAAGCGCCCAACACGGCGGCCGCCGACGAGGCCATCGACCTCCCACCGAGCGTCCGGGAGGCGCTCGCGGACTCGTCGGTCGGCGTCGACTGCGCCGAGACGGTCAAACACGCGTTCACGTTTCTCAGAGAGTGGGAGACGGCGACGGTACCGGAGCTGAAGGCGGGCGTCTTCCCGGAGACGTCGACCGGCTACCGCGACGCCGACGAGTGGTGGGACGACTGCGCCCGCGAGGTGCTCGCGGGACTGCCCCGCATCGAACCCGGCGACGAGACGGCCCCGTTCTGGCGGTACGTCGGCGATTCCGCCGCCGACGGGACCGTCGACGACGCCGACACGGACGGACGTGCGGTGCTCAGAGGTCGAGACGGCGGTCCGCGGTACGCGAATCTCACGCACGTGCTGGTCGACCGGGGTGTGACGAGCGAGCAGCGACTCGCCGCGGCGGCGGCGTTCGACGCGCTCCGCAAGCGGGGCGAGGCGACGACCGAGGAACTCCGCACGGCCGCGTCGGAAGCAGTGCCCGACGCGGAGAGTGAGCGGCCCGACGACCGATGGTTTCGAGACGAACTCCCGGAGCTACTCGCCGCCGTTCCGCTGGTCGGCCGCCTCGACGACCGGTGGCGAGTACCGTCGGACGACTCAGACGCTCGGTAGTTCGGCGCTCGCGACTCCTTCGACGTCTGTGACCCCCTCGCGCCTACGACTCTCTCGGCGCCTACGACCCCTCCGACGTCCGCGACTCCTTCCACGTCTGTAGCTACTCGAACAGTCCCTCGACGTCGCGTCGTTTCTGCTCGCGGCGTTCGAGGTGGTCGCAGAGCCGTCGGTAGACGACCGGTCGTTCGGCGTCGCTCCCGACCGCGAAGTCCATCACGAGGGCGATGTAGCGCGTCCGACGGCCCTCGTCGCGTTCCTCGCGAGCCGCGTCGATACCCGCTTCGACGCGGCCCTCGTCGAATCGACCGTCGTGTTCGGCGCGGACACGAGCGACCACCGTCGCCGCCTCGAAATCCAAATCGTCGAGTGAGAGCACGTCGCCCTCGTACGTGAGCGGTATCGGTCGTCGCCGTTCGATTCGCTCGGGGTCGGCCGCGAGCCGCGCGAGCTCCGTCCGAACGGCGCCGAGGTTCACGCCTCGACAGTCGGCGGGGAGCCCCGCGAGATACTCACCGGCGCTCTCGGCGAGCCGCCGCGCGCCGCTCCAGTTCCGCTGCCGGGCGTGGTAGACGACGGCGGTGTACTGGATGAGCCCGTGGAGCAGTCGCTCGTCGGCGCTCTCGTCGTCGGCGTCGAGCCACCGCTTCTCCCACGCGTCGTGGGCGTCGTGGTACTCGCCGGCGTTGTAGATGGATACTCCCGCCCGGAGCGCGTCCTCCATACCGGACGAGTCGGTCGCTCCGGGTAAAACGATAGCGCGGGAGAGCCGACGCTGGCGGACCCAGTCGCGACCTGATGGGGCGGCGTACGGTATCCACTCTACGACTCTCAGACAGATAGTCAAGTATCTGAGACGTACAGTGTCTCCTCGGTGAGTTTCGGCAGTCGATGTCGTTTATATTTCGGTGAGATACCCACGCACCGACTACTATTCGGGAGAGGACACTTCCACTTCTCAACTACTATTCTTGTAGCGACACTTTTTGCTTCACGAGCAGAAGCGGAACACTATATATTCGATTTCGGTAGCGTTCGGCGGAGCATATTTCGTGCAAGATACTGATAACTCCACTCCGTCTGAGAAAAGGGCTATGTCACTGCAGTCGAACGGCGAGCACTCCCGCTCGACCGGTCGACGACCGTTCCTCCGCGGCGTCGGTGCGACGCTCGCGGCGGCGACCGGTCTCGGAACCGCCGGGGTCGCGGCCGCGGACCCTTCTACCTATCTCGAAGCCGTCGGTGACGGCTTCTACTCGTTCGACACGTCCGGCGAGATAATCGACGGCGGACGAGCGAACACGGACAAAGAGGACGACATCGACGGACGGTCCGCCAGCGGCGAGGTCGCCAACGACGGCACCGATTCGTACTACTTCGAGGGCGAACTCGTCGCGCTGAACGCCGACGACGGCGTCACCGTCACGGTCGACGGCGACGAAGTAGACCCCTCGGAGTTCGACTCGGCGGACGCCGACGAGGGTCGCGGTGAGACGCCCGGCGAGGAAGGAGACGAAGAGATCGGCGGCAGCGACTACGAGACCATCGTCGTCGACGCAGGCGAGACGTACGACGTGAGAGTCTGGGGCGGCGAGACGCTCGAGAACGTCCTCTACGACATCACCGCCGACGGTGCGGCGCTCAACATCGACGCCAGTGGAAACGACTGGGCTATCCGAAACATCGGTGTCAGAGGCGAGTACGAGGACCCGTCGATGGACAACTTCTTCACCTTCGAGGTGACCGACGACGACGGAACCGGTCTGGTCGAGAACGTCTACGCCGCCGAGGGGAGCTACGAGACGGACTTCGCGTTCGTCCGCAAGGCCCACGAAGGCGAACTGACGATCCGCAACGTCTACCTCGAAGGGTGGCAGGAAGGCATCTACGGCAGCGCCCCCGGTATCGACGCCGGCGGCGGCGACGGACCCGTCCACATCGAGAACTGCTACGCGAAGAACAACGGCGTCGCCAACTACCGCCTCGGCAGCGACGGCTCCTACGTCCGGGACTCCGTCGCCCACGTCGACGCGCGGACGTCCTACTCCGGGTACTCGCGCGGCGTCTGGGTTCGCAACGGCGGCGACGTGGAGGCCTCGGGGATGAATATCCTCATCGACTACGAGAACGCCGCCTGGGGCGTCGTCGAGAACGACAACATCGAGACCGGCGGCGTCGTTCACCTCGCCGAGTCGTCGGTCGAATCGCGCGGCGGCCGCGGCGACATCGACGGCACCGTCGAGACGAACGACATCGACGACGACGCGGACGTGGCTGTCCCCGAGGGCGTCCCGCAGAGCGCCGAGGAAGCCGCGAGCCGGTAAGCACCGACTCGTCCGCGTCCGACCGGCCGGTCACCGGTCTCACAGAGAACTTAACGCATTTTTGCTCAGTCGAACTCGGCGGCGACGCCTGCGACTCGGAGCGTTCGCACGGTCGTTCGCGGAAAATGTAGCGTCCTGACGGAGTCTCGCGCGAACGTAGCGAGCGCGAGGCTCGTCAGGTTTGAACGAAGTGAACGTCCTGACGGAGATTTGAACTCCGGTCCCTGGCTCCGCAAGCCAAGAGGATAGTCCACTACCCTACCAGGACTCATCCATCGATACACCCGACCTACATAAGTGGCTTCCGATTCGAGGACACTGGACGGTACGGTATCGCGGCACATTCGGCAGACGGCGTGTAGTCGATTCGACGAATCGTCGTTCTCGACTCCGACACTCACACACCGAAATCAAAGTGTTCCGGCGGGAGCGACGGGGGTGCGTTACTCGGAGACGACCTCGAAGACGGCTTCGGCGTCGACGGAGAGGTCGTACTGATAGAACTGACCGCCGGCGCGCCCCTTGTTGGTCCGGCGCTGCTCGACGAAGCCGAGCATCGTGAGGTCGGCGAGGTGGTCGCGTACCCGGTGTTCGCCGAGGGGGTCGCTGCCGGCACCGCGGGCGACGCGCTCGTAGACGGGGAGGAGTTCCTTGAGTCGGAGCGGCGTCTCCTGTCTGCCGTACGCGCGTGCGAGCGAGAGGAGGATGCACTTGCCGTGTGCGGTCAGGTCGCGGATACCGTCTTTCAGCCGCCCGCGCTCGACGCGGGTCACTGCCTCGTCGACGTCCGTCTCTCCGACTTCGTCTCGGCCGTCGGCGTCGGCGACGTTGCCGGCCTCGCGCAGCAGGTCGATGGCCTGCCGGGCCGACCCGCTGTCTCTGGCCGAGATAGCGGCGCATTTCGGGATGACCGCGCCGTCGAGGACGTCCTCTTTCATCCCCTTGTCCGCGCGGTCTTCGAGAATCGTCCGGAGTTCGGCGGCGTCGTAGGGCGGGAACTTGATCTCGTCCTCCTGGAGCGTGTCTTTGACCTTCGAGGAGAGGTTGTCCCGGTAGGTGTAGTCGTTGGAGATGCCGATGACGCCGACGTGGCTCCGCTCGACGTAGTCGTTGGCGGAGGCGCGGGGGAGCTCGTAGAGAATCTGGTCGTCGTCGCCGAGGAAGTCGATTTCGTCGAGGATGACGTAGACGGTTCCCTCGCGGCGCTCGACCTCCGAGTAGAGCATATCCATCGCGTCGGCGAAGCCGTACCCCTTCCCGATCTCCTCGCGGTCGGTAGCGCGCCGCATCTCGTTGACCAGCGCGACGGCGGCTTGATACGACGACGTGTGATGCCCGCAGTTCACCTTCACGACGTGGATGTCGACGCCCTCGTCGCGGCGTTCGGCTTCCGACGAGAGCATCTGGGTCACGTGGTCGGTGACGACGGTTTTACCGACCCCGGTGTTGCCGTAGACGATGATGTTCTTCGGCGTCTCCCCGAACAGGGCGTCTTCGAGATATCCGATGTACTCCGAGATCTCCTCGTCGCGTTCGAGAATCTCGTCGGGGTCGTACCCCTCTTTGAACACGTCCTTGTTCGTGAAGACGTTTCGCTCGGTTCTGAATGTCGTCCTCATCTTCTGTTGCTGGCCTGTCTCTCTCGAACGCACAGATATAGCTGACGTTCTATGTGTTCTAACTGTTCTATCTGCTTTTTCGGTTCTCTCTCCCCTCTCCGTTCTCTCCCGTTTTTCCTCTCTCCGTTCTCCCCCGTTTTTCGGTCCTGCCTGCTCTTCCCGTCCTGTTTCACCATCGTCGGGGACACAGACACCGTATTCTAAGTGTTCTTAGATAGAAACCCGGAGACGGCGACGACACACCTATTGCCGGTAGGGACAGATATTTGTACAACTTGCTGTCTCTCGCACTTCACTCGCCGAGCAACGATACAACACTTAGAAACTGGTGTGTCTGTGTCTCGCCTCCCTCGATTATCGTTCTCTGCTCCGGAACTCCGAGCGCGAGAAATTCTTGGCTCCGTGAGACAGTCGACGAGTCGGTGCGCCGTCACGTCGACTCTGGTATCCTCGACCACAGGCGAAAACTGGCTGAAGCGACAGAAGAAACACTTAGAATACGGTGTGTCTCCCTCCCAACACCGCGCTCGGCGGTCGCTTCGACGACGGCGACGGCGGCTACCGCCGGTCGATGCAGTAACACAAAGAGTATTTTGACCATTGCAAAAGAATATGAAATGAGGTCGCGTTGGCACCGCCATGAACCGACGAACGCTGCTCGCACGAACGGCCACGCTCGCCGCAGTCGGCGTCGCCGGCTGTACCAGTGATGGTACCAGCGACGACGGCAACAGTGGTGACGACAGTAATAGCGGCAACGACAGTAATAGCGACAACGACAGCAACAACGGGAACGATGGGTCGAGCGGTGACGAGTCGACCGAGGACGCGACGAAACTCGTCGACCAGACGTTCGAACGCACGGGTGACTGTGAGCAGGCGGGGTCGGCGACGGTCACCCGCGACGGCGAGAGCGTCGTCGTCGAAGGATGCATCCGGGGCAGAAACGGCTGCGCCGTCGCCGTTCTCGGCGACGTGCAGTACGACGCCACCGAGGACCACCTCACCGTCGTCGTGGCGACCGAAATCGACCGAGACGACGACGAAGTCTGTTCACAGGCGCTCGTCAGCCGCGGTTACAGAGCGCGCGTCGAGTTCGACGGCGGCGCGCCCGACACCGTCGACGTCGTCCACGACGGGGCCGACGGTCGGAGCACCGTGACTACCTCGAACGCAACTCGGTAGTTCGAGAACCCACCCCGTCCCCGAAGGCGCGTCTGACGGCCGCACGGCTCCGAGCGTTTTTGTTCGATGGCGGGACCACTCTCGGCTGTGAATCTCCCCGTCGCCGCTACGAAAACCGACAGACTGCGTCGCGCTACCACGGCAAGGACAACGCTTAAGCGCGGGCCTTCCCTGCTTCGCTACACGATTATGGGTGTCGCAGATTCTACGGATTGGGAACACCGACCGCAGGGGTGGTCGTGAGATGGGCGCGATAGAAGAGGTGTACGAGGACCTCGACACCGAGGTCGAGTTCGAGGAGTTCGAGGCCGCGGTCGAAGAGAAGGTCGAGCAGATGGGCGGCCTCGCCGACGAGGAGACGGCGGCGATGCTCATCGCCCACGAACTCCGCGACGAGGAGGTCAACGGCATCGCCGACGTCGAACCGGGGATGGACGAGGTGAAGTTCCTCGCCAAGGTCGTTAGCGTCGGCGAACTCCGGACGTTCGAGCGCGACGGCGAGGACGAGGACGGCCGCGTCGTCAACGTCGAAGTCGCCGACGAGACGGGGCGAATCCGCGTCTCCTTCTGGGACGAGATAGCCGAGTCCATCGCCGACGGCGAACTCGAAGTCGGCCAGGTGCTCCGTATCAAGGGCCGTCCGAAAGACGGCTACAACGGCGTCGAGGTGAACGTCGACCAGGCCGAACCGGACCCCGACGCCGAAGTCGACGTGCAGATTCTCGACAGCTACCGCGTCGAAGACATCTCGCTCGGACTCTCGGACGTGAACCTCAAGGGCCAGGTGCTCGACAGCGGCACCGTCCGCACCTTCTCTCGCGACGACGGTTCGGAAGGTCGCGTCTCGAACCTCGCGCTCGGCGACCCGACCGGACGGATCCGCGTCACGCTCTGGGACGACAAAGCCGACCTCGCCGAGGAGTTCAGTGCCGGGGAGAGCGTCGAAGTCGTCGACGGCTACGTCCGCGAACGCGACGGCAACCTCGAACTTCACGTCGGCTCGCGGGGGGCAATCGAGCGCCTCGACGAGACCGTCCAGTACGTCCCCGAGACGACCGACATCGGTTCGCTCGAAATCGGACAGACCGTCGACATCGCCGGCGGCGTCGTCGAGGCCGACCCCAAACGGACGTTCGAGCGCAACGACGGCTCCGAGGGACAGGTCAGAAACATCCGCGTGAAGGACGACACCGGCGACGTTCGCGTCGCTCTCTGGGGAGAGAAAGCCGACACCGAGGTCGAACTCGCCGACCACGTCGTCCTCGCGGACGTGGAGATAAAGGACGGCTGGCAGGAGGATATCGAGGCCTCGGCCGGGTGGCGCTCGACCGTGACCGTCCAGAAGGACGCCCCGGCCTCCGGTTCGAGCGAAGACGATGCGGCCTCGAACGCGAACGCGAACGCCGGAGGTCTCTCGGCGTTCGGTGGCGAATCGGACGGGAGCCCCGACGCCCCCGACAGCTCCGAGAGCGTCGACAGCTCCGAGAGCGCCGGCGGTTCGGGCAGCTCAGCGGCCAGCGGCGCCGCCACCGCAGCAGTCGGAGCCGAAACCGAGAACGCCGACGGCGAGACGGTCGAATTCACCGGCACCGTGGTCCAGGCTGGCGACCCCGTCATCCTCGACGACGGAACCGAGACGCGAAGCGTCGACACCGGCGCGAAGCTCCGACTCGGCGAGACGGTCACCGTCCGCGGGACGCTCTCGGGCGACCGCATCGACGTCGACGAAGTGCTCTGAAGCGTCGCACCCGATGGGGTGTCCGATGGCTTTCGTACGTTTCGTACCGCTGCGTTCCCGAGATTCGTCGACTCTCGCACTCCCGTGTAAACCGCAGACCACGTCACCAACGCAAAGCATTATACACCGCACCGACTGGTATCAGGGTATGAGTGTCGAGTTACCGTTCGCCCCCGTCGATACGCTCATCCGGCGGAACGCGGGCGAACTCCGAGTCAGCGCCGACGCGGCCGAAGAACTCGCACGTCGCATCCAGGTCCACGGCGCGCGACTCGCCGAGGACGCCGCCGAGCACGCGACGGTGGACGGTCGAAAGACACTGATGGCCGAGGACTTCGGCGTCGAACAGGTCGTCAGTCGCGACGCGCTCGAACTCCCCATCGCCCCCGTCGACCGCATCGCGCGGCTCGAGATCGACGACCAGTACCGCGTCTCGATGGAGGCGCGCATCGCGCTCGCGGACATCCTCGAAGATTACGCGAACAACGTCGCGAGCGCGGCCACCAAACTCGCCCACCACGCTGACCGGCGCACCGTCCAGGCCGAAGATATCGAGACGTACTTCTCCCTCTTCGAGTAGCGATGAAATTCGGCTACAACGAGACGTGCCTCGAACACGACACCGGCCCGCGCCACCCGGAGACGGCCGACCGCCTCCGAGCCATCCGAGAGGGACTGAAGAAACGCCACGGCGTCGAGTACGTCGACGCCGACCCCGCCACCGAGGAGGCGGTCGCGAGCGTCCACGACGACGACTACGTCGAGGAGGTCAAGGAGTTCTGCGCCAGCGGCGGCGGCAACTGGGACCCCGACACCGTCGCCTGCGAGGAGACGTGGGACGCCGCGCTCGCGAGTGCTGGACTCTCGCAGTGGGCCGTCCGCGCCGCGCTCGACGGCAACGACGGCCGAAACACCCCGTTCGCGCTCGGACGACCGCCGGGCCACCACGCCGTCTTCGACGACGCGATGGGGTTCTGTTACTTCAACAACGCCGCCGTCGCCGCGCAGACGGCCATCGACGAGGGCGACGCCGACCGCGTCGCCATCTTCGACTGGGACGTCCACCACGGCAACGGCACGCAGGACATCTTCTACGACCGCGGCGACGTGCTGTACGCCTCGGTCCACGAGGACGGCCTCTACCCGGGGACGGGCGAACTCGACGAGACCGGCGAGGGTGACGGCGAACTCGCGACGTTCAACGCGCCGCTCTCCGCCGGCGGCGGCGACGCCGACTACCTGCACGTCGTCGAGTCGGGGCTCGGGCCGGTCTTCGAGTCGTTCGCGCCCGACCTGGTCATCGTCAGCGCCGGGTTCGACGCCCACCGCTACGACCCGATTTCGCGGATGCGCGTCTCCACGGAGGGCTACGCGCTCCTGACCGACGCCGTCCGAACGCTCGCCGACGAGAACGACGCCGCGCTCGCGTTCGTCTTGGAGGGGGGGTACGGCCTCGACACGCTCTCGGAGGGCGTCGCAACCGTCCACGAGACGTTCGACGGCCGTCGACCGCTGGACCCCGAGGAGGACCCCGACGAGGAGACGAGGGAACTCGTCGACGACTTGCTCGACCGCTACGGTCTCGACTCGGCGTAAGCGACGCGCTGCTCGCTGTTCTCACGGCCGCAACTCGATGTGAGCGACGCGCTACCCGCGGTTCTCACGGCCTCGGTTCGAAGTACTCGCGGAGTTCGTCGCCGAACTCGTCGGCCAGCATCGCCACGTCGTCGCCGACGAACACGTCGTATCGCTCGTCCAGCGCCGATTCGACCTGTGCGCCCAGCGCCACGTCGAACAGCGCGTCGCTCCGCAGGAGCGCTTCGGGCGTCGTGAACTCGCGCTCTCGCTCGACGACGTAGCGGTCGCCGTCGATGAACGGACCGTACACGTCGGCGTCGCGTTCGTATTTCTCGAAGAAGCCTCTCGCGTGTTCGCGCACCGCCACCGGCGGGCCGTCGTGACGCGAAACCCGCGACCGCTCGGCGACCGAACACTCGACGAACAGCGCCGCCCGGTCGTCCGCCATCGTCGTCGCCCGCAGCGGGTCGAAGCCGCGGCGGTCGAGTTCGGCGACGACGCCCGATAGCGACTTCTCCAACTGCGGGTAGAGCTGGTCCTCGACGACGTTCGGCGCGTCGAAGACGACGGCGACGGGGTGCGTCCCGCGCCGCGAGAGCTGCTCGCGCACGTCGACCCGCGAGTACGGTCGCTCGTTCGGCGGGAAGAACAGTTCCTCGCGCGGGTCGGCGAGCAGGTCGCGGGCGTAGTGCTGCAGTCGGGCGACGTTCGCCGCCGAGAGCACCGCGGCGACGTTCCGCTCGGGGTCGGTCGGGTCGACGACGACGAGCGGGTCGTCGAACGTCGCCCGGCCGTGGTTCTCGGGGTCGAACTCGACGGGCGGGTGCCAGTCGGCGGCGGCGCGGAGCAGCGGCACGAAGCCGCCGAGTTCCAGTACGAGAAGTTCGGAGAGATAGCCCGAGAACCCTTTCGTGCGGAGGTCGCTGCCGTACGCGCCGATGCCTTTGAGAAACCGCTTGAAGACGCGGACGTCGCCGCGGAGGTCGTCCAACCGCGCGTCGAGGTAGGCGTTGTGGAACGGCGTTCGGTCGACCGCCGACTGGATGTCGGTCGCCTCGGGGACGGCGTAGCAGGGGACCAAGTCCACGTCGAACCCCTCGAAGTCACCTTTGACGTACGGGTGTTCGGCGTACTCCTCGTGACCGCCGGGCAGGACGGCGCGGCCGACTTCGAGCCCGTAGCGTTCGAGTTCCTCGCGGGGGAGGTCGGGCGGGAAGCGGACGAAGAGGTCGATGTCGCGGTCGCCGGAGAGCCACGTCCCGCGGGCGGTGCTGCCGACCTGAACGGCGTCGGCGTCGACGGGCAGGTCGGCGACGGTCGCCTCGACGCGCTCGCGGAGAGCGGAAACGGCCGCGGCGAGGGCGGCGCGTTCGTCGGCGTCGGGGTCGATGCGCTCGCGGACGGCCGCGACGACGCTGTCGAGGTCGGTCATGGCTCGCCGTTCGGCCGGTCGTGGCGAAAGCGTGTCGGTGCGTGGACGGCGTACGAGCGATGGTTTCGGGTGTGCGACCGACAGACGCGGTCGGGGGAAAACGAAAGCCCTATCAAATCAACCCGAATACGAAAGGGTGCAGCAAGCCGTCGTAGCTCAGTTGGTAGAGCACCTCGCTGTTAACGAGGTGGTCCCAGGTTCGAGTCCTGGCGACGGCGTCGTTTTTCTCTCGTTCCCCAGATTCTTATTGGCCTCTCGCATATCGAAAACGAGTTGACAATGGGTGAGTTCTATGGTAACTAGTATACGACTGTAGACGAGTCAAACGACGTTGCCCGCTCGTACGAGGCGCTTGTCGTTTCCGTCCGCGAACTGACGGCTGAACTCGGCCATCCGCCGACAACACGAGAGGCACAAGCCGACGGACGATTTCCGTGTTTAGCTCGGATTTATTCTCTGTGTGAAAGTTGGTCCGAACTGTTGGACGATGCGGACGTCGACCCTACGCAACCCGAAAAATACGGTCCAGAGGCGCGGATACGGATGGTTCGGGATCTTCGGGCAGTGTTCGCTTCGACTGAAGGAGGTACCCTTACAAGCCGACAATACACTGAGCACGGGAAATACCCGACGAGCGTCATCAAATCTCGATTTGGTTCGTGGTCAACGGCATGTTACGTGTCTGGAATCGCGTGCGGATCGAAGCACGGTACGGCGTGCTTTGGACCGAAGAACGAACGACTCGACAGTCGGCACGAACTGGCTATCGCCGAGTACCTAACCAAGAGAGAAATCTCATACGTTCCGCACCCGAAAATCGACGATACAGATTGGGTCGGGGATTTCTACCTCCCGGAGCTTCGTCTCTGGGTGGAAGTGGACGGATACTCAGAGAACGGTCGTCCAAACTCTCGGTCGTTCTCCAAGAAGTTGACTTATTACGAACAATCAGACAAGTCTCTGGTAGTCGTCGCTGATGTAGACGAATTCCGAACCGTCATCCAAGAATACCGGTGTCGAGATAACGGCTCCGCTCCGGATTCGGCAGACTAAATAGGTGCCATCTGTTTGACTTCGATGAAGGGCCCTTAGCTTAGTCTGGTTCAAAGCCCCCGGCTCATATCAGCCACTGTCTGAGACAGTGGCTGTGGGATACCGGGTGATCGCTGGTTCAAATCCGGCAGGGCCCATTCAGTTACTGCCCGTTTCTGAGCCGAATGCGATTCGGCTGGATTCGGACGAACTGGGCCTTCACGGGACGAATTACCAATCCAGAGCGACCGCCAAAAATCCGGATACCAACCAGTTACTGGTTGGGGGTCGCCGCAGTCTTGCGGTTTTACGAGCCGGAGGTGTCCGTTAGATGGCAGTTCGTCTTGGACTGCCGGAGGACGAGAACAGCTGTATTCACTGCGGAGCCCACGTTACTGACGGATTCCGCCGTGTGTTCGGTGACCGGAACCATCGAGTCCACCGCTGCAATAGCTGCGATAGCTACGCGCGTCTCTCGCGCGGGAGCGCAGCCGGACGTGAGGTTCGGATTCCCGATCCTGAGACTGCCGAAGGTCGCCACGGCAACACGCCGAAGACGGAGCAGTTCCAATGAGTCCGCTTCGCCAGGCGTGTGAAGTTGCGGAGGTGGCGACGTGACTCAGCACGATCTCTCCAGCTGGGGAGTTGACGTTGAGGAAGTAGTGTGTGACCGTCGCGGGGGCGACGATCACGCCGAAAGCCATGTCAGGAATTCCGAGCCGGAGCATATCGAGTACGATTTTTGCTCCGATTGTGAGCGACGAACGCCGACAGTTCGCGAACGCCCGCTTATCGCGAGTGGTGTGCCGTTGTGCGGTGGATGCGCCCTCCGCAGGGAGGGTCTGCTATGACCCACGTCGCCACGGCTCCGCACGAGGCTGAGGGGCATCTTATCTTTCCCGAACATGGTCTCAGTCCCTACTGGGCTGTGTCCAAACTGTTGCACCAGGGCTTCAACGGCTACTCCGGTGAAGTCAACTTCGAGCACGACGGCGATCCATGGCACGTCAAACTCGCCTACTCTGACTCGAATATCGCGCCTCGACCCTCCGACGGAATTTCGCGCTCGACGCTCTACGAGTACGAGATTCACTGTGAGGGGCTTGGACAGAAGAAGGCACACTTCAACGTCTCACCTCGATTCGAGGAGATGCGTAACCCCGACGGTGAGATTCTACGGATCCCGTGGCAGCCAGGAGGCGAAGGAGTCGACGTAGACTTCCACGGGTCGAACCTCGAACCCGAGGAGTACCCGTCGCTACTGCGCGCCGCGTTCTGCGCGCTCGCTGACGAAGCGGCGCTGATGGTTCGGAGAGACTACTTCACAGAGGTCCACGACTCGTCGAACCTCTACACCTACGAGCAGCACGTCCGGCTCTCGCGCGACATGGCTCAGAAGCTTGTTCGTGCTGGAGGGACGTTCTACCGACTCTTCTTCCTGCTCTCTTCTGAGCAAGGGACGAAATGGATCTTCGCTGGCGACAACGAGGAGATCGTTGGGAAGAACCATCGGCTGAAGCTCTGGCCCGAGGCCGCGCAGAAGCTTATGCCGACGAACTCACGAGGAAAACAGCTGAAGTGCTACCATCCGAAGTACGTCAGATCAGAGGAGACAGGGGATGACGCGCTGTTTCACCCGAAATTCGGTGTGTTGTTGAAGAAGGCGTTCAACGACGGACGGGCGTTCGCTTGGGGTGACCTTCGGGAACTGCGCCGCGAGATTGAGGAGACGGTGATCAACGTCCTCCCTTGGGCGGGCATCCCGACCGACCCGCACTCGCCAGGAACGTACATCGAGGACGACCACTTCGCGCCGGCCGAATCCGACATTCGAATTGCTCGCTACGACGATCCATCGCCGGAGATCGAGGCTCACGAGGAAGCGCTCCTAGTGACCACACTACGCGAATTGAGTGAGGGAGCAGGAGAGATGGTCTACGAGCTGGCGACCGACGGCGGCCGCCACTACGAGGAACTCGCTGACGACACGGGCTACTCGGTGAGCACGATCTACCGCTACCTGCAGGAACTCGGTGACCTGGTGCGGAACGACAACGGCGACCTCGACCTCCGTTCACTCAAATTCAAACAGGAGGTGGCCGCTATCGCTGAGCAGACGGATCGGTTCGTCCGGTCGAAAGCCGACCGTGCAGCGAAGCTCATCAATTCAGAGACGCGAGAAGCCGCAGACAGCGCGTTGCAGAATTGGATGACTAAATGGGCGGTGGATCTCGCCCGAGGCGACGATGGGGCTGTTGACGGCTTCAGAATTGGAACGCTGGTCTCAGTCGCCAAGTCAGATCCACTACTGCCGCACATCAGCGAGGCGATCAAGGAAGGACGTCGAGCGTGGATCCGCGCTGGCCGCGACGCGGTTCAGTACGAACGGATGATGTTCGAGTCGTCTGCTGACGGTGAGGAGTGGTTCACGCGGAGGGTGAGTAGCTGGATCGGCTGACGACAGCCCTCGTGAGTGGCAACGCTGTTTCTGAGTCAATTATCCGGCAATCGAAGCCTCATTTTCTCTGCTAAATCAGTCTAACCACAATTTCGGGTGGACACCCCGACTCGTCGCGAGCTGTGCTTCGCTCCGATCGAGGCGGAAATCTTCCCAGCGAATGGGAAGATCCCCTTAGGGAGTGTGCCTAAGGGCACTTGCTAAAAATATACCCCGCTTTTGCTGGGAGGTAAGCCAGCCCACTCGAAACGAAGCCGATTCCGACTCGCAGAAGCCCTGTTCAAGAAACGCCATTCTGGACAATAGAGCTGTCTGAATTGTTTTTATTCTATCTCATAGTTTCTGAATACAGTCTCCCACGGATCTGTCTCCTGGAAGGAGCCTATGTTGATACTCATCACAATCAAACTATCTTCACGGATCCGCTCAATTCGTAGGTTCCGGTCATCAACCAAAGCTTCAATCTCTAATCCTTCACCGAACTTGAAATCCTCCTCCTTATCCAAATTTGAAACTGTCAATATTGGTGTGATAAACTGACCATCTTCCGCAAACTCAATGTTTCCCGAGACATCGCCTTTCAGGGCACCCTCTCCATTATACATAGTTCCCGTGAACGAATACACCGTATCCACCTCGAACCCATCAGATTCGAGTTTGTCGATCCACCCCTCATAGGCTGCCTGTTTCTTCGCTCGGAAATATGTGAGAAGCGCTGACATCGATGTGACTCCGTCTTCGTTGATTGCTTCAGCTATCTCCTGCAAGGCCGTCTTAAGAACTCCTCGCATCACATCAACTTCACCACGAGTATCGACCTGTCGCAATCCAGCATGAAGCGCCTCATTCCTAAGTTCGTATATCCGCTGCAATGCCTCTCGGAACGTCTCTAGATCTGAGTCGCGGACTTTGCCTAATAACAGCCCTTTCTCGATCGCTTCATCACGATAGACGTGACCGACACCGACGATAGTCTCCAGACAGGCAATGTAAAAAATAATAGTATCGATGTCGCGGCGGCTGTTGTTGCCCTTCCGGAAGAAATGAAGGCCACGTTTTAGCTTGATACTGAGTGGTGACTCGTGTTGTGAGGCTGGGACAAGTATATCGAAAATTCGGTCGATATCCCACTCGAATATAGTCGCAGTCGAGCCGTGTTCGCTGACCGACGATGGCGCACAGTGTGATTCACCGTTATCACGCCAGACAAGATACTTGGCCTTTTCATTGAAATGTGGTTCTTCGACTTGCGAGAGTGTATGGGAATATGAAAATAGGTCAAGGATCTCTGAAAGCCGTTCAAGTGCCCGGTCGCGGCCGTCGTACGTACCAAAAGCATGGATGGGGAACGCAATTAGTGTCTTTTCTTCCAACATCTTGGCGACCGTGAGTTCGTCGCCGGGGCTGGTTCGATCGTAGAGATCGAGATCGTCAATATCGTCATACGGGTAGATGTCGATGAGGTCATCAACCTCTAACTCACCCGGTGGGACAATCGCGTACACAAAGTCATCGCGGTAGACCGGATCAAGGACTTGAAGACCGGAGACGAAGAATACGTAAGTCCGCTCAGCCCGCTCTTGGTTAGCAAAATCTGCGATCCAGCTGAACACGTCATCGAAGTCCTCATAGAAATACCCGATAGTGTGATTGAGATTGTACAGATCACGTCGGTGCCACCCCCGTTGTACTAGATATTCGTATAGTTGTAGAAACTCCTCCTCTAGCGTGTCTTTAGTTCCAGTTTGGTAGGGATCGCGGAAGGTGTCTGCGTCAAATGAACCACGATACATTTGTTGTTTCAGCTCGCCCAGAGCGGATTCCAATTGATCCTTCAGTTGGACTCGTGTACTGTGGTTGATCTGGGTAAGACAAACGTTGATAAATTCGTTGACGGTAAATGAGATTGGATTCAGAGAATCGTCTAACGATGCGTCGAGTGCCTGGCGGATATTTTTCCGCTGGTTCCGCTCTCTTTGGCGTAGCTCAATGAGAGGTGGTCTAACATCTTTGATATGACTGCGTTGTTGTTGACTCAAGTCGCTGTACAATGCTTCGAAATCATCGAGAACTTGTTTGGATGACCATTGCATGGTGGTAAGTCGATTTTCTAACTGGCTGATCTGTTCCGTTGTTAACCGCGAGATATCCGGATAATCGAAGCATTGGCGGAACGTGGCTATGAAATCGTCTTGATCCATAACTCAGAAATTACATTGGTGTGATAAAAATTGGGCGTCGTTCTGACGAAACTCTGTGTTGGCAGTGGACTCCGTCCAGCACTAATTGTTCTCCTCCACGCGCGTCTTATATATTCGATCCGACCCCGATCAGAGCGCCCATCGCGTCAAGGACGACCGAAGGGAAGTCCGCCATGGGCATGAGCCGGAGTATCCAGAGAGTAAACAGGGGTTATTTTCCATATCCACCAATCCATCCCTCCGCAGTCTCCCGATTCGACTCCTTACTGTGGATAGCCTCCTGACCCTCTGCTTCTCTCTACGCAACGGATCGAAACCAGAAAACCCCGACAGAACTACCGAGCCACCAAAATATCGGAGTTTCACTCCCTCACCTCCTGGCAACCATGCATAATTAAGTACCATGGGATGGCCGCGGTGGTGGACACACTAATGCCAATCCGTAAACTCAGCAACCGGGCCGGTACACCGACGATCTCACTCGACAAAGGCGACCTCGCGCTCGACGGGATCATGGACGACGACGGAACCATCCCAGATTGCCAGATGATGCACCTTCAGCGAATGGGAGAAGGCGTCTACGTCGTGCGTGCGATCCCGAATGGCCAAGAAGACCCCAAGCCACTCCGCGAGACTGAGATGGTGCAGGGACTCGCCGCGATGAAACTCCATCAGGAGCAAGAAACGAGCAAGCGTCTGGAGACGGGTGCTCAGTTCTAACCCCTCCGGGTCAAGCGCAGATGTATACGCAATCCTCGATGTATGCACCCTCCCGGCGTCTCCGGTGAGTGAAGGTGCATAGAAATCGACCCTCCGTTCGGCGTGATCGCGACGACCGCGACGGTCGAGCGGTCGGGGTTGATAACGAATCGCTGTTGAGTGACCGCAGATTCACGCACTGGACCCCCCGGTGCATATCCTCGTTTATATGACCAAACGAACTAGCCTGAAGTTGACTGACGATCGCCAGCTGTTGTTAGAGCAAGCAAGTGAGATCGTGGCGAGTGATCCGAGTGACGACCCGCCGATGTCGGTGGTGATCGACGCGGCGCTGACGCATCTGGTGCAGAGTCGCGATAACTTAGAGGACGTTCGAGATCAGTATCCGCCACAGACGGTGAAACATTGTTGTAATACCGACGTGGTTGGGCTACGGTATCGGACGAATATCGAAAGTCACTGGCGATAGAGCTATTTAGTGTAATAGAAAACCATCAATAATATATGAAATCTCTCAAATCTTTATAGACTCTATTGCAATATTCCAAATAGATCCATATTTTCCGACGGTGTTGGCTGCGTTTTTCTCCCTTTTTGATATTTGTGGCTGCTTCCAAATCGTCCTTAAACGCTGCTAACTTGAAACTATGATCTATATTTCCGTTATTAAGAATGTCACAATTAAAAAACTCCATGTCGATGTTTTGATGCACTCGATTTGCCGTTACTCTTAACAAACCACCATAATGTTCATCAAGTTTGTCATTCAACTCGGTTAAGAATGCAGATCTTCCATCATTATCAAAATCAACTAATAATAGTAGATCTACATCTCCGAATTCCGTAGCGTGGGATCGAAATTTCTTAATTACTTCAGAACGGCCACCTTCTGCTTTGTATAGATACTCTACCTTCGGATCGAGCTTATGTTGTCTAACCCTTTGATCTTGATCGTCGTCTGATTGTTGATCTATGAATGTGTCATAGTCCCTAACTGTCCAAGTATGTCTGTCATGGACTAATGAGAGAAAGTCCACATCGTGATGTCCTTCACTGAAAATGATTGTAGGCATTTATATCCCCCGAAGATCTGACCCAACTTGCTCAACTTCATCTTTGGATTGCTGATAGCTTAGGGATTTAGGGACAGAACCAGATAACTGCAATAACCGGAAATTTTCTTCCAAATAGTCTCCATGAGTCCTATTTAGTGAAGGTGAGAAAAACCCTTCAATCATGTCTATGTTATGTGTAGTAATAAATAACTGAATATCTTTCTCTTGGTTTATCTCTATCAGCTGTCTAATGAGGTTTTCTACATATCCTGGATGCATATGAACATCAGGCTCTTCAAGGAGCAGAACATCTCCCTGCTTCTGTTCGTCAAAGAGTTCCCAAAGAATTCCTACAATTGTTTTGAAGCCGTCACCCATAAAGTCGTACGGGATCTCTCCTTTCTCTGAATCTTCTTTGAAGACTAAACGATCGAACGCAAAGTCTTCAAGATTCTCTACGATCCCGCTTTCCTTTAAGTAGTCCTCGATATCGCTAGTTCGAACCGCAGCATTCTCTTGGCTAAGGTCAAGCTTTTCTGGATCTGCAATAGGGTTGGAAATTAGGTTTATACCATCTATCTTTGGAGGGTCTTCGCCCACAAACCGATCTCCGCCGAACCGTGGTGTAAGGAATCCCCGGAATGAATAATGTAGATTAGTATACCTCTGTCTATTTGATTCCCCCCTCTCTTCTGAATCAATATTAAACTGATTTTGCAACTTCTTGACGGAATGGTTTATGATTATACTTCTAAGTCGGTCAAAACCACTACCCAAATGTATGTAGGGATAGGTATCTCCCTCGATTTCTACGATAATCAAATCTTTGCTCATATTGGACAAAATCAATTCTTCAGAAATCTCAGTAACACTTTCATGTAATATATCTTGAAGAGTTTCGCTGAAGGTGTCCCGGTCTTCAATTCCCATTCTTTCCATGATTGAGTTGCTTATCCTAACAGGATACTGTTCGTTTAACTGTAGTACTTCTTCAACAGTTTTAGAAAAGCTTCGGACAACCTCATTTTCAGTTGGTTCTCTCAAGCCGAGTTCTCTATGTTTCCCTCTTTTTCCATCCTTAAGCGAAAATTCATCTAGAGTTTGTTGCCTCCGGGAAAAACGACTTTCTATTGAAGCAGAATCACTATTTTCATGGACTATTTTGTCGAGATGTTTTGAGAAACGGGTGATGTTTGACGGATTAAAAACTAAATCGGCCGATTGCAAAAAAGATGTTTTCCCCATATTGTTTCTCCCAGTTATCAGATTGATTTCACTGGGTTCAAACTCCAAATACTCCACCGCCTTAAATCCACTCACACGGAGATAGTCAATATGGGTCATAATCTTAGTTAGAAACCAACAGGCAAGTTGCTTGAGTTCTTCGGTCTTCAGAGAATGTACAGAAAATCCCAGATTAGGCTCTATGTTATTAACCCCGTCGACAATTCTTGAAATTGCTTAATCTTCTGTACTCTCAATCCTTGAAGTGTCTATATCTCCTTCAAGCCAAGCTCGTCCTCTGTTGGAAAGTTGGTAAATACCCCTGGACTCGTCATAGTATTCTACAAGACTCTTTTTCTGAAGTAATATAATATGCTCCCTTACAGTCGTACGAGCGTAGTCTGTGTTTTCAGCGATTAGCGCAGGAGTCAATACTAACTCCCTATTCCCTTCGTTTCTCAATCGCTCGAGAATGGCACGGTCCGCTGGTGTCATCCACGAAGCCAGCGGTGCACGCATATGTTACGACACTGCATCCGAGTTGTATTACTATTTTCATCTATCCCAAATACGTGTTAATCTGCATCTAATTCGTACAGTATTGTAGGTAAGACTTAAGTAACCGACCTACAACCCTGTGGGTGACGGAAGCTAAACGCGGATCTGACTGTCATCAGGTCCAGTAGAAAGCAGCGGACCGGTGGTAGTGACACCGGGTCCGCGATAGCTCCCGTAAACACAGTACGGAAGCATGTATACGCAAACTCCGAGGGGTCTTGAACCCCTCTCAAAAGCGGACGATTCGCTTATCGCCTGCCCGGCCTGCTCGACGTTGCCGGGAGACCTCGCCTGCCTCGAACACTTGAAGGTGTTCTTGGGTCCATGAGTTTCACTTTCGCCGATACGGTCAGTTTCACTCTGCACCCATGGCTGAGCTTTATAGCAAAACCATCAGAATTGCTCGACACGCCAGCGGTCCATCACGAGCGCGCTAAATCTTCCAGGACCAGCGCACTCGTGGGCGACCGCGGCTCCCAAAAGGAAGCCATGCCAGCATACGAAAACCCCCTTTGTAAGCATAGCGGACGGAACGAAAGTAGTCGCACCGTCGGAGGTGTTTCCGCATGAGCGGCAACCTCCAACCCCTCGATCCGGGAAGGGCACTGAAGCTCTATCTCGACGCTCGACGCGACGAGATCACTGAGCAAACGCTTCGGGGTCATCGCTACCGACTCAGAGCGTTCGTCGCCTGGTGTGAGGAAGAAGGAATCGAGAATCTAAACGAGCTGTCTGGGAGAGATCTCTACGCCTATCGAGTGTGGCGGCGCGAGGGGAACTACGGCGACCTCGCAACGCTCCGGGCGTTCCTCCGCTTCTGCGCGGACATCGACGCCGTTGACGAGGAGTTGTTCACTCAGGTTCCGCTCCCGGCGGTGAGTGACGCCGAATCGGTGAGCGATACGACGCTCGAAGTGGCTCGGGTGACCACGATTCTGGATTACCTGGAGCGATATCACTTCGCCTCTCGCAACCATGTCGCGCTCCTGCTCTTGTGGCACACGGGGTGTCGAGTCGGCGCGCTCCGTGGAGTCGACCTGAGGGATCTCGACTTGGACGGCAGTCGGACGAACGGGAAGGGTCCGGCACTGAAGTTCAATCACCGTCCGGAGACGGATACGCCGCTGAAGAACGCCGAGAAGGGCGAGCGGTGGAACAGTCTCTCGGATTTCGTCGCACACGTGGTTCAGGAGTACATCGACGGCCCACGTATCGACAAGATGGACGACCACGGCCGCAAACCGTTGATTTCGACTCAACGGGGTCGGGCGTCGGTGTCGACGATTCGAGATTCGATGTACTGTGTGACCCGACCGTGCTGGTACGGCGAGGAGTGTCCGCACGACCGTGATCCGGACGAGTGCGAGGCGACGTATTATCTGAAGGCGTGCAAGTGCCCGTCTTCTCGGAGTCCGCACGATGTTCGGAGTGGCCGGGTGACGGCGTATCGGTTGAATAACGTGCCGCGTGAGGTGGTGGGTGATCGGTTGAACGCGTCGGCACAGATTCTCGACAAGCATTATGATCGGCGTTCGGAGCGCCAGAAGGCCGAGCAGCGGCGCAAGTATTTGACAGAGTGATAGCCATGATGTTCAATTCACAATCTCGTAAGGAAGCGTATCGAGGTGTTCCGGCAGGGCCCATCCGCCTTCTGTCCGGGTCGTACCTGCGCCTCCGAACCACTACCTCGACGGCGAGATATTCGCGGATGAAAAGTGAGTTAACCACCGGGAGACGACGTACCGACACGAGACCGAGTATCACAGCTACCTATGCCTGAGAACTACGATCTGATCATCGTCGGCGGCGGAATCAGCGGGGCGTCGTTGCTCTACGCGGTGTCGAACTTCACCGACATAGAGAGCGTCGCGCTGTTCGAGAAAGAGGACGAAATCGCGGCGGTCAACTCCCACCACACGAACAACTCGCAGACGCTTCACTTCGGAGATATCGAGACGAACTACACCCTCGAAAAGGCCGAAGAGGTCAAAGAGGGCGCGGAGTTGCTGGCGGGTTACCTCGAGAACGTCGACCCCGACCGGGAGATGCACAGCAAGCGGAGCAAGATGGTGTTGGCAGTCGGCGACGAGGAGACCCGAAAACTGGAGACGCGCTACGAGGACGAAGGGTTCGGCGACCTGTTCCCGAAACTCCGCGCCATCGAGCGCGACGAGATCGAGGAACTCGAACCGAACGTCGTCGAGGGGAGAGACCCCGACGAGCGCCTGTTGGCACTGCAGACGCCCGACGGCTACGTCGTCGACTACGGCGAGACGTCGGCGTCGTTCGTCCGGCAGACCGAAGACCGCGACGGGGTCGACGTGTACACCGGAACGAAGGTGACGAACCTCGTCGACCGCGGCACCGGCTTCAGCGTCGAGACCGACGCCGGACGTTTCCGCTCGGACGCCGTCGTCGTCGCCGCAGGCTCTCACAGCCTCCAGATCGCCAAGGAGATGGGTTACGGCGAGAACATGTCGCTGCTGCCCGTCGCGGGGAGCTTCTTCCTCGCCGACGACCTGCTGAACGGGAAGGTGTACACGCTGCAGATGAAGAAACTCCCGTTCGCGGCGGTCCACGGCGACGCCGACGTCCACGACGACTCCATCACGCGATTCGGTCCGACGGCGAAGCTCGTCCCGGCGCTCGAACGCGGCCGCATCTCGACGGTCGGCGACTTCTTCGACGTCTTCGGACTGAACGCGGACTCCTTCCTCAGTTACGCCAACATCCTCTCGGACCGCATCCTCCTCCCGTACGTCCTCCGGAACCTCGTGTACGACCTCCCGGAAGTCGGGAAACGGGCGTTCCTGCCGAACGTGCAGAAAGTCGTCCCGTCGGCGGAACTCGACGACATCGAACGCGCGAAGGGTTACGGCGGCGTCCGGCCCCAGATCGTCGACACGGACGCGAAGGCGCTCGACATGGGCGAGGCCACGATAAGCGGCGACAACATCATCTTCAACATCACGCCGTCGCCCGGCGCGTCGACCTGTCTGAAGAACGCGATGAGCGACGCCAAGCGCGTCGTGGAGTTCCTCGGTGACGACTACGAGTTCGACGAGGAGGCGTTCCGCGCGGAGACGATAGACAACTTCCCGAGGCTCGAAACGGTAGAGCCGTAACGCCGTTCGGTTCTCTCTTCCGGGGCGACGACGCTACTCTCGCGGACGGTCGTACGTCTCTCGGACCGTGTTCGCCAGCATTCCCTCCTTCTCGAAGACGATGTAGACGACGACGAACTGCCCGTCGGCGGGGCGCATCACGAACAGTTCGCGGGGGGCGTCGTCTCGCTCGTCGTTCACGCGTTCGACGAGCGGGTCCAGCGGGAGCACACCGCTTCGGAACTCGTCGAACAGGTCGCGCGCGCCCGGCTGTTCGGCGAACACGTAGAGCGCGCCGTTGGGTCGGCCGTCGGTGTCGCGCGTCACGCGGGAGTTCATCCCCTCCCCGGCGGCGACGGCTTCGTTCCAGGTCTCGCGGGCCGCCTCGAACAGCCCCGTGACGTCATCGACGAACTCCAGACGGCTCCGGCGTTCGACGGTGACCGCCTCGAACGCGGGCGTTCCGTCGTCGTCCCACGCTAACGTGGCCTCCACGACGTAGCCGGGTCGAAGCGCCGAGACGTCGTCGGCGAGGTCGCCCTCGTAGCCGTCGGTCCGGACGTACGTCGGGTCGAACGAGTCGTCGTCCAACGCGACTAAGAGCAGTTCGTCGGGGTCGCGCGGGCGTCCGAACACCCGGTAGCGGCCGCGCGTCGTCAGTTCCATACCCACCAGTTCCGTTTTCGACGGCATAAGGTGGACGATGTCCGGAGCCGACCACCCGACAACCGCGGGACGCGACGACGTGATACTCTCATAACAAAACTTATTGCAGAGTGACTTTCTCTCTCATGTATCATATCTCTCTCCATATGAAATCTGTCGGACGCACTCTGGGATATCTCGCAGTTTTCGGGCTCGCAGTCGCTACAGCGGCGGTGTACGCGGTCCACGGTCTCCGCGGGACGACCTCCGCGGCGACGTTCATCTTCGGCACGTTCATCCCCTTCTGCGTCGCGCTCATCCTGTTTCTCTGCGGGGTCTGGCTCACCCGTCAGGAACTCGACGACTCGAACGTCGCCAAAATCGGGTTCTGGTGCGTCACCGGCGTCGTCGTCACCTGCGGTATCGTCGCGCTGATGATGCTGTATCAGCTCTCCGAGGGAATCGTCCTGAGCAACTGGGGGGTCGTCTTCGTCGGCGGGACGACGAGCGGCGCGCTCGTCGGCTTTCTGGTCGGCGTCTACGACGTCCGGCGGCGAGCGACGGAACACCGTCTGGCGACGGAACAGGAGCGCACGGTCAGACTCAACCAGCGGCTGCGCGTGCTCAACCGAGTACTCCGTCACGACGTTCGGAACCGCTCGAACGTCATTCTCGGTTACGCCGACCTCCTGACCGACGACGACGGCGACCTCGAGGCACACGCCGAAGTCATCGAACGAACGGCGCTCGACCTCGTCTCTCTCGGTGACAACGCCCGGCGAATCGAGCACCTGCTCTCGGACGCCGAGCGGACGGTCGTCGACCTCGAAGCGCTCGTCGACTGCGAGGTCGCGACCGTTCGCAGCGAGTATCCCGAGGCGCACGTCGAGACCGACCACGCCGGCTACGACGAGACGGGGTCGGTTCGGGCGAACCAACTTCTCGGCGTCGCGGTGAACAACCTGCTGGAGAACGCTATCGTCCACAATCCCGTCGAAGAACCGCTCGTACACGTCTCGCTCGAGTCACACGACGACGACCGCGTCGAACTCCGCGTCGCCGACGACGGACCGGGCATCCCGTCCGACGAGCTGTCGGTGTTTCGGTCGGGGCGGGAGACGCAGCTCGCTCACGCCAGCGGCATCGGCCTCTGGCTCGTCAACTGGATTATCGACGACTCCGACGGCACCGTCGACTTCAACGGCCGGAGCCCCCGCGGAACGGTCGTTCGCGTCTCGCTGCCGGTCGTCGACGAGACCGACGTCGACGCACCGAAACTCGTCCGCCGCTGACCGCGACGTCTCGGGGTTCGGGGTTACCGGCCACTCGCTGGTCCACGTCGTCGGTTGGTCGTCGTCAATCGTCGGTTGGTCGTCGCCAATCGTCGGTTGGTCGTCGTCGATTAGTTATCGATGGTCGTCGTCAGTCGTCGCCGATGGACTCGACCGCGCCTCGAATCCCGGCGGTCGTCTCCTCGTCCTGATACGTGATACGCCAGCCGGTGACGCCCATGAAGATGAGGATGAGCGGTGAGATGAGGCCGAGGAAGTAGTACGGCGCGTACTCCAGCGTCGGGACGCCCAGGACGCCCGCCATGTAGACGCCGCCTGCGTTCCACGGGATGAGCGCGCTCGTCGTCGTCCCGGCCGCTTCGACGGCGCGCGAGAGGTTCCGACTGTCGAGGTTCTTCTCCTCGTAGATACCGCGGAGGCTCATGCCGGGGACGACGATGGACATGTACTGCTCGGCGGCGAGGACGTTCATCCCGAACGCCGAGACGGCCGTCCCGGTCGTGATGCCCGCGACGCTGTGGAGGCTCTTACTCAGGTGGTATGCTAAGACGGCGAGCACGCCGGTCCGCTCCAGTAGTCCGCCCAGCGCCAGCGCCGCGACGACGATAGTGATGGTCCACGACGAACCGATGAGGCCACCCGTCTCCAGCAAACTGTTGACCAGGTCGACGTTCGTCTCCGGCGCGGTCCCGTTCTGGGCGACGTCCCAGACGTGGATGAATCCCTCGACGCTCAGCCGTCCCTGCGCGACCATGCTGGTGAGCGCGCCGGCGAAAACGCCCGCCGTCAGCGAGGGAAGCGCCGGCAGGCCGTACAGCGCGAGGCCGAACGTCACCACGAGCGGCAGAAAGACGACGGGGTTCACCGAGTACGCGCCGACGATGGCGCTCTGAATCTCGCCGACGCGCCCGGCGGGAATCGACCCCGTCGCCGAGAGGCCGAGATAGCTGTAGAGGACGAGCGAGATGAGCAGCGCGATACCCGTCCCGACGCGCATCGTCCGTATGTGGGTGTAGAGGTCGGTGTTCGTCACCGCCGACGCGAGGTTCGTCGTGTCGGACAGCGGCGAGATCTTGTCGCCGGTGTACGCCCCGGTCAGCACCGCACCGGCGGTCATCGGGGCGGGAACGCCGAGACCGGAGCCGATGCCGATGAACGCGACGCCGAGCGTTCCGGCGGTCGTCCACGACGACCCGACGGCGAAGGCGACGCCCGTCGCCAAGAGCGCCGTCACCGGCAGGAAGATGTCCGGCGACAGCAGTTCGAGTCCGTAGTAGATGAGCCCCGGGATGGTCCCGGCGTCGGTCCACGTCGCGATGAGCATGTAGATGACGAACAGGATGAGAATCGCCTGCATCCCCATTCTGAGCCCGTCGACGACGCCCTCGTACATCCGCTGCCAGGAGATTCCGTACCAGAACCGACCCACGAGACCGGTCAGGACGATTCCCCACAGAAGCGGCATGTGCGCGTCGAGTTCGAGCCAGATCGCGCCCACGCTCAGAAACAGCAGCATGCCGACGACCGGGACGAGCGCCTGTCCGAGCGAGGGGCGCTCGTCCTCGGGGATGTCGTCGTACGCCAGCGGTTCGAACGACAGTGATGCCATGTACACTCCACGTATGCGGCTGACGCATTTGTATTTGGCTATTCATGCGCACCAATTATTGTAACTTCGAGAACACGTGATACAGAGTCCCATACAGGGTGTGCGAGTCGTCGGGCGACGGGCTCGCTCGCCGCGTGCGTCGTCGACGAACCATCGACGATCGACGGCGATCGTCCTCGCGCGGTTCTACACCCGTCGGTTCTACGCCCGTCGGACGAGTGCGAGCGCGCTCAGAACGACCGCGAGTAGCCCCGCACCGACGCCGAAGCCGGGCATCTCCGTCGACGAAGCCGTGGCGTCGTCGTCGGTCTCGCCGTCGGTCGATTCGTCGCCGGCCGTCTCCTCGCCGCTTCCGTCGCCGGTCGTCTCCTCGTCGTTCCCGTCGCCGGTCGTCTCCTCGTCGCTTCCGTCGATTTCGACCTCGCGCTCGGAGAAGTGGTTCACGGCGACGAGCACGTCGGCGCTCGCTTCGGCGCTCCCCTTGGTAACCATGTAGGCGGAGTTGTCGCCGCCGTTCGCGGCGCTCTCGAGTTCGCCGTACGACGAGGCCTCGGCGGCCGCCTCGCCGTCGACGGTCACCGAGACGTTACCCGCGGCCCGGGAGACGCTCGTGATGAGGACCGTCCCCTCGTCCCCGGCTCGGTCGACGGTCATCCGGACGGCGTTCTCGCTCTGCTCGGCCGTCTCGACGGTCGTGTCGTCGGCGTACGAGACGACGTCGGTCACCGTCTCGCCGCCCCGCTGCATCACGTGTACCTCGGCGGCGGCCTTCCCCTCGCTGACGAGTCGCTCCTGCTCCTTGTCGTCCTCGGAGCGCTCGCCGTCGTACGAGCGGAAGACGAGCCTGTCGTCTGCGCCGAGTTCGGCCGCGACGTCGCCCTCCTCGGTGACGGTCACGTTTCCGTCGCCGACGACGAGGAACGCGCCGGTCGTCCCGTTCGCCGTCCGCACGACGACTCGGTCGCCCTCCGTCTCGGCCTCGGTGTCGCCGCTCACGTTCGCGCGAACGAACTGTCCTTTCTCGCCGCCGGCGTCGACGACAAGGATGCCGTGTTCGTTGTCGTGGGCGTCGAGGCTCGCGCCGCTGTCGGCTTCGACGTTTGCGCTGGTCTCCGCTCTCGACTCCAGCGATAGCGCGCTCCCGTCGAACGACGTAAGTACCGACATCGACACGTCGGCACCGACGCCCGCGCCGCTTTGCGCCTCCTCCCGCGACTGGACCGCGACCGACTCGAACACCGTGTCGCCGCCGACGGCGTAGTCGACGACGGCCGACTCGCCCGTCTCGAAGGAGACGTTCGTTCCGGAGTACGCTTCGCTCTCCGCGGCACCGCCGGACTGCCCGCTAACCGCCGGTGCTGCGCCCGCCAGTACGACCAGTACCGCCATCACTGCCGCTACTCGTTTCATCGTGTTCGCTCCTAACTAGGGGCTCCTTGGAATACCTTGTGGCCGAGTGTAAAGTCACTAATAACTGACTTAGAGCGCGTCGAATACTTCTCCCCCAGGTACGGTTCTTCGGCCCGGCGTCGGTTCTCCGTCGAGACTACCGCGAGATTCCCGCGCCGTCCTCGTCGACGACGGCCTCGACTTCGTCGCGCGTGACGACGGCGATGTCGCCGTCGATGGTCCGCTTCAGCGCCGCCGTCGCCGCCGCGTACTCCAGTCCGGTCGCCACGCTCTCGCCGTCGAGTCGCGCCGCGAGGAAACCGCCGACGAAGGCGTCGCCGGTCCCCACGGCGTCGACCGTCTCCGCCTCGTAGACGGGTTGCTCGTGCGTCTCGCCGTCGTGCAGTGCGAGCGCGCCGTCCTCCCCCCGAGTGAGGATGACCGTCTCGAAGTCGTAGTCGTCGGCGAGTCCGCGGACGAGGTCCTCGGGGCTGCCGTCGCGGCCGAGCACCTCGCGCGTGTCGCGCTCGGCGGCGACGAGCACGTCTACCGCGTCGAACACCGCGCGGTAGCCCTCGGCCGCCTCCTCGTGGCTCCAGAGCTTCGAGCGGTAGTTGAGGTCGAACACCGTCGTCGCCCCGGCGTCGTTCGCCGTCTCCAGCAGCGTCGCCGTCGCTTCCGCCGCGGCGTCCGACAGCGCCGGCGTGATGCCGCTCGTGTAGAACGCCTCGCTCTCGCGGACGCGCTCCAGCGGGAGTTCGTCGACCGAGACGGTCGTGACGGCGGCGTCGGCGCGGTCGTAGATGACGTTCGTCCCGCGCGGCGCGCCGCCGTGTTCGATGTAGTAGGTGCCCATCCGCGTCTCGTCGTCGTCGGTCCACGCGACGGGCGTCTCGACGCCGTGGCTCTGCAGTTCGACGACGACGCGCCGACCCAGCGGCGACTCGGGTAGTTTCGAGAGCCACGCCGACTCGAAGCCGAGACGCGAGACCGCGGCGGCGACGTTGCTCTCCGCGCCGCCGACGCGGAGGTCCAGTTCGTCGGTCGTCTCCAGTCGCTCTCCCTGCGGCGGCGAGAGCCGAAGCATCGTCTCGCCGAACGTAACGAGGTCGGTCATGCTCCCCGGTTCTTGCGAGGGTCACATAAGTTCGGGGAGTTCCGGCGGATATACCGGTCGGGCCGCCGGCCGACCTCCGGCGACCTCCGACTACTCCTCGGCGCGCCGTCCGGCGTGACCCGGATAGTCGCGCTCGAACCGCGCTTCGATGTCGTCGCGGTCGAACGCGATAATCACCGGTCGACCGTGCGGACAGGCGTAGGGGTTCTCGCAGGCGTCGAGCGCCTCCAGCAGTTCGACGACCGACCCCTCGGTGAGCGACGTGTTGCCCGTGACGGAGGGGTAGCACGCCAAATCGGCGAGCAGCGAGTCGGCGACGGCGTCGACGGTCCGCTCGCCGCCGTCGTCCTCCTCGGCGACGAACGCGCTCACCACGTCGCGGAGCAACTCCGGTTCGAGCGTCGCGTCGAAGACGGCCGGCACCGTCCGAACCTCGACGGTCCGCTCGCCGCTGCGCCCGGCGTGGAAACCGACCTGCGCCAGCGCGTCGGAGTACTCCTCGAACAGCGCCGCCTCGCGCGCGGTCAACTCCAACTCGACGGGATCTGCGAGCGCCTGCGTCGGCGTGTCGCCCGCGAGTTCGCTCTGCAGGCGCTCGTAGTTGACGCGTTCGTCGGCGGCGTGCTGGTCGACGAGCACCAACCCGTCGGGCGCCTCGGCGACGACGTAGGTGTCGTGGAGTTGGCCGAGCACGCGCATCCGCGGCAGGCTCTCGAACGTCGTCTCCGGCGTCGCGTCGTCGCCCGAGAGTGTTCGCTGCGTCGTCGGCGCGGTGACGACGCCCGAGAGCCGGGCGTCGTCCGGCTCCGACGCCGGCTGACTCCCCGTCAGCGACGACTGCTCGCGCTCCGCGTCCCGGAGGGTTTCGGCCGTCGAATCGGCCGCAGACGGTCGCGCCGCCTCGGCCGGCGTCTCTGCTGTGTAACTGCTGGTCTCGGACGCGCTCGTTTCGCTCCCAGTCCGTGTCGACTGCGCCGAGCGAGCGTGCGCCGTCTCCGAGACCCCGTCCTCGGACGACGAGTCGGCGCTTCGAGGCGGCCGCGACGACCCGCCGTCGGACGAGTTCGTCCTCCCGTCCGTTTCGGGAGTCGCGCTCCCTTCCTCGTCACCGACCTGAGTCGGGCGTCTGTCGACGCGACTCGTCCGCCCGGCGACGTCGCTCGCCGCCTCGTGGGCGGTGCCAGCGCCGCCGACGACCTCCGAGTCCGGGCTCTCCCCGCCGTCGCCGGGTCGAACCGTCGTCTCGTCGGGCGCGGAGAGGCCACGCGGGGCCGACGAGCGGACGAGGCCGTGGTCCAGTAACGCCGCTTCGACGGCGTCGGTGACCGCGCGCTTGGCGCTCGACTCGTCGTCGAATCGGACCTCCATCTTTCGCGGGTGGACGTTCACGTCGACGGCGTCGGGCTCCACGTCGACGAACAGGACGGCGAAGGGGTAGCGGTCGGGCGCGAGCTGCCCGCCGTAAGCCTCCAACACCGCCTCGCGGAGCGTCGCGGCGGTGACGTAGCGGTCGTTGACGAACGTCGAGAGGTACTCGCGCCCGGCGCGGGTCGTCTCGGGGTGGCTGACGACGCCCGACACCGACTCCACGGGGCCGGGACCCTCGGCGTCGTAGTCGACGCGGACCATCGCTTCGGCCACCTCGCGGCCGTACACCGCGAGCACGGCGGAGGGCAGGTCGCCGTTGCCCTCGGTGGCGAACACCTCCCTCCCGTTGTGTTCGAGCGAGACTGCCACGTCGGGGTTCGCCAGCGCGTACTGCGTGACGACGGTGTTGACGTGGTCGAACTCGGTGGGGTCGGTCTTGAGGAACTTCTTTCGGGCGGGCGTGTTGAAGAAGAGATCGTCGACTTCGACGGTCGTCCCGGCTGGACACCCGGCGGGTCGCGTCTCGCCGGCGTCGCCGCCCTCGACGGTGAGTTCTGCCCCGGCGCCCGCGCCGCCGGTACCGCCGTTTCGCGGCTTCGAGCGAACCGTGAGCCGCGACACCGCGCCGACGGTGTGCAGCGCTTCGCCCCGGAAACCGAGCGTGCCGACGCCGGCGTCGAGGTCCGAGATATCTCGTATCTTGCTCGTCGTGTGTTTCTCGACGGCGCGTTCGAGGTTCGACTCGGTCATCCCGACGCCGTCGTCGCGGACGCGGATACCCGCTTTCCCGCCGTTCTCGACGGCGACTGAGACGCGCGTGGCGTCGGCGTCGAGGCTGTTCTCGACGAGCTCTTTCACCACCGACGCGGGCCGCTCGACGACCTCACCCGCCGCGATTTGGCGAACCGTCGCGTCGTCGAGCGCGCGAATCCGGGCTTCGTCCTCGTGGGGGCCGTCCGGCTCACCCATCGCCGTGAACCTCCCACGCGCAGACGACCGCCTCGGTCTGAGTCTCGCTCAGGCGCTCCGCGGCCGTCTCGACGACGACCCAGTCGTAGTCGGTGTGTTCGGCGCTCAGCGACACCGACTTGCCGTCGGCGGTGCAGCAGTAGTAGACAGCGAAGCGGCCGCGACCCGAGTCGTTGAGCCACGCGTGCGTGTGGACGGGTTCCTCGACGTCCGGGTCGAGACTGGTCTCCTCTTCGATTTCGCGCCGCAACCCTTCGACGACGGGTTCGCCCGCTCCGAGGCGACCGCCGGGGAGTTCCCAGCCGCCGTCGCTCGCGCGGCGAACTACCAGTAGCTCTCCCTCGGGACCGAACAGCACGCCCCGCAGGCTCACCGTCGCCCGAAGTGGTTCCTCGGTCATCTCTCCCTGTGTAAGTGTGCTTGCTGCTCTTGTACTTTCGCCATCAGTTCAGCGGACTGCCGGGTGTGACGGAGAGTATCGTACGCCGTCGACACCGGCGGGACGTACTTTTCCGGACGACGGGGTGTCGGCTCCGCCGACGGAACCGAGTCGTACTTCCGAAGCGAGACGGCTCGCGACCGAGCGCGCCGTCACTCGTCTAACTCCCGCTGCCACGCCTGCACTTTCGCCATCAACTCGACGGGCGACGTCTCCTCGACGTTCGTCCCGCGGAGTTCGTCGAGCACCGCTTCTATCTCCGGGTCGACGGCCGGTTCGCCCCCGTCCTCTCCGGTCGCCGTCGACCCGGCGGCGGTCGCCTCCGGCCCGGTCGTCTTCGACCCGCCGTCGCCGGCGGCGAACTGGCCGCTCGACAGGTCGAACACCGCCTGCACGGGTTCGCCGCCCCCGCCGCCTTTCGCCTCGATGGCTTTCTCGGTGCGGAGTCTGTCGAGTACGTCGGTCGCGCGCGTCACCACCGGGTCGGGGACGCCCGCCAACTCCGCGACGTGAATCCCGTACGACCGATTCGTCGGCCCCTCGCGGACGGTGCGGAGGAACGTCACGTCGCCGTCGCGTTCGTCGGCCGCCACGTGGACGTTCTCTACTCTGTCGAGGTAGTCGGCCAGTCCCGTCAGCTCGTGATAGTGCGTCGCGAACAGCGTCTTCGCGCGCACCTCGTTGTGCAGATACTCGGTCGCCGCCCAGGCGATGGAGATACCGTCGTACGTCGCCGTCCCCCTCCCGACCTCGTCGAGGATGACGAGCGAGTCCTCCGTCGCCGAGTGGAGGATGTTCGAGAGCTCCTGCATCTCGACCATGAACGTCGACCGCCCCTGCGCGAGTTCGTCGAGCGCGCCGACGCGGGTGTAGATGCCGTCGACGAGCCCGACCGTCGCCGAGCGCGCGGGGACGAAACTGCCGACCTGCGCGAGCAGCGTGACGAGCGCCGACTGCCGCATGTAGGTGGATTTGCCGCTCATGTTCGGGCCGGTGACGATGAGGAACGCGCGCTCGCGGTCGAGGTAGAGGTCGTTCGGCACGAAGTCGGTTGTCGTCTCGACCACCGGGTGCCGTCCCGCCTCGATTCGGAGGGGGCCCGCCTCCGTCAGCTCCGGTCGGACCCAGTCGTTTCCGGCGGCGTGCGTCGCCAGCGACGCGAGCGCGTCGACTTCCGCGATGGTCCGGCCGACGTCCTGTAGCAGCGACGCGTGGTCGGCGACGCGTCGCCGAAGCTCTTTGAACAGTTCGTACTCCAACTCCCCGCGGACCTCTTCGAGGCGGAGGATGTCGCGCTCTCTCTCCTCCAGTTCGTCCGTGACGTACCGCTTCGAGTTCTTCAGCGTCTTTATCTCGCGGTACTCGTCGGGGACGCCGTCGGTCTGCGACTTCCCCACCTGGATGTAGTACCCGTCGGTCTTGTTGCGCGACACCGAGAGGTGATGGAGGCCGTGCCGCGACTTCTCGCGCTCGGCGAGGCCGTCTATCCAGCGTTTCGCCTCCTCGTGGCGGTCGATGAGCTCGTCGAGTTCGTCGTCGTAGCCGCGGCAGATGAGGCCGCCCTGCGTCAGCGTCTTCGGCGGCTCTTCGGCGAGCGCGTCCGCCAGTTCCGCGCGGAGCGCCGCGGCGGCCTCGTGGTCCGGCCGGGCGACGACGTCGGCGAGCGGCGAGTCGGCGAGTCGCCCCTCGGTCGCCTCCCGGAGCGCCGGAAGCACCGCGAGCGTGTCCCGAACCGACAGCAAATCGTGCGCACCCGCGCTACCCGAGGCAGTGCGACTCGTCAACCGTTCGAGGTCGTACGCGCCGTCGAGGGTGTCGCGGACACGCTCTCTGTCGAGCGCCGCCGACGCGAGCGCTTCGACGCTGTCGAGGCGGCGTTCGATGTCGGCCCGCGAGCGTCGGGGGCGTGTGAGCCACTCCTTCAGGAGGCGGCCGCCGGGACTCGTCACCGTGTGGTCGACGGTGTCGAGAAGCGACCCCGAGCGGTCGCCGTGCATCGTCTCGGTGAGTTCCAGATTCCGCTGCGTCGTCGCGTCGAGTTCGAGGTGGTCGGCGACGCGGTACGCCTGCAGGCGCGTCATCGACTGGGCGACGCCGACGCCCGTCTCCTCGACGTACGACAGCACCGCGCCCGCGGCGCGAATCGCGCGGTCTCCGTCGAGACCGACGCTGTCGAGCGCCTCGCGGCCGAACTGCTCGCGGAGGGCGTGTCTCGCCCGGCCGGGTGCGAAACTCTCTGTGTCGTGCAGCGACAGCGACGCGTCGCTCGCTTCGCGGAGTCGACTCAGGAACCCGTCGTCGTTGCGAATCTCGGGGCCGGGGAGAATCTCGACCGGCGCGAACCGGTAGAGTTCGGCGTGCGCGTCGGCCTCGTCGTCGGTGTCGGTGACGAGAAACCGGCCGGTGGTGGCGTCGGCGAACGCGAGGCCGAATCCGTCGTCGCCGCCGCCGCGGACGACGGCGGCGATGTACTTCGCGTCGGCGTCGGTCGTCTCCAGCAGCGTCCCCGGCGTGACGACGCGCGTGATTTCGCGGGCGTGGCCGTTCTCGGTCTCGTACTGGTCGGCGACGGCGACCCGGTAGCCGCGCTCGACCAGTACCTTCAGGTACGGCGTGAGGTCGTTCAACGGCACGCCGGCCATCGGGTACGACGACCCGTGCGAGGACTTCTGCGACACTTTCAGGTCGAGTTCCTCGCCGACGAACTCCGCGTCGTCGGCGAAGAACTCGTAGAAATCGCCGCACTGCATCGCCAACAGGTCGGCGTCCGTCTGGTCCTTGAGAGAGAGGAACTCCCCGACGATTCCCTGTGCGGTCATACGTTTTCTCGGGCAGTGCGCGGCTAAAACGCTGCGGGTTCTCCCGATGCCGGCCGCGAGAGAAGTCGCGGTTGCCGACCGAAAGCCCCTACCCTCGGTCCGGCACCGCGACACCGGAGGATGCGTTCGGAAGCGGTTTTGTCTTTTGTCTCCGGCCGGCGCGTCGGCTCACTGCCCCGTCGCTGCACGGGCGACCCCGCGGTCGGTTCACCGCTCCGCCGATTCGACTCACTGCTCCGCCGACGCGCCTCGGCTGCCCGTCGACGCGCCGACGGGCGAGGCTTTTAACCGAGTGTCACGAACTACCGTCCACCATGAACCGTCCACTCAGCGCCGTCGCCGGTGGTGTCACCGGAATCGCCGTGATGACGTTGTTACTGCTGTTTCTGGAGGTAGAGACACGTTCGAATCTCGCCATCTTCGAGGCCGTCGCTCGCTTCGCCGGCATGCCCGGAAACGTCACCCTGGGCTTTCTGCTGTTCCTCCTCGCGGGCGTCTTCGCCTGGCCGCTGGCGTTCATGGCGCTGGAGCAGTACATCCCCGGCGGTCCGGACCCGGCGACGCGCGGGATGGTGCTCGCCGTCGCGCTGTGGGTCGTGTTCGTCCTCACCGGGCGCGGCGACCTCTCGGGCGGCCTGCTCGCCATCTACGTCATCTTCACGCTCTTGGCGCACCTCTGCTACGGTTTCCTGCTCGGGGCGGTGTACGGCCGCCTGACGAGCGAAAGCCCCGTGGAAGCCGACCGGTACGACCCGACCGACGTTTCGCAGTGAGTGCAACTCGACCTCGCAGACGGGACCGAATCCGCCGAGTGCTGCGGACGCCACCGTCTCTGTATTCGGGTACGATCGTAGAACGCCACCGTATCTATATCTGGATACAATCCTAAGTTGAGCGCGTGGTCCTCGACCCTGTCGATGGACGTGATTAGTGTGCTCACAGAGATACCTGGCCTGCTGGTCGCCACCTGGGTGCTGCTCGGGTTGGCGATATACGCCGGCTACAGACAGAACTGGCAGTTGCGAAGCGTCGCCGCCGACGGTGGCTACCTCTCGGGACTGGGTTTCGAGTCCGAGAAACCGACCGGTCTCTTCCGGTGGCTGACCACCGTCGACCACAAGGATATCGGCGTTCTCTACGTCGTCTTCGCCACCGGCGCCGCGCTGTGGGGCGCGACGGACGCGATGATGATCCGCACCGAGCTGTTCACCGCCGGGACCGACGTCTGGAGCGCCGAGACGTACAACGCGCTCTTTACGACCCACGGGCTGACGATGCTGTTTTTCTTCGTGACGCCCGCGTTCACGGGTCTCGCGAACTACTTCATCCCGATTCTCGTCGGCGCGGACGACATGTCGTTCCCGCGCATCAACGCTATCGCCTTCTGGCTACTGCCGCCGGCGTTCTTCCTGGTCCGCGGCGGACTCATCACGGAGGTCATGGGGAAGATGCTCGCGTCCGTCGGCGTCCACTGGGAACTGCTGTTCTCGCTGCGGCCGCCGACGATCGGGTGGACGCTGTACGCCCCGCGGTCGATCATCGTCACGAACCCGCAGGTCGACCTCGTACTTCTCGGGTTGCATCTGAGCGGCCTGGCGACCATCATGGCCTCTATCAACATCATCGTCACCATCTTCACCGAACGCGACGAGGGAGTCACGTGGGCAAACCTCGACATCTTCTCGTGGACGCTGCTGACGACGAGCGGCATCGTCCTGTTCGCGTTCCCCGTGCTCGGGAGCGCGCTCCTGATGCTCATCGCCGACCGTAACTTCGGGACGACGTTCTTCGCCGTCGACGGCGGCGGCCCCATCCTCTGGCAGCACCTCTTCTGGTTCTTCGGTCATCCCGAGGTGTACATCCTCGTCTTGCCGGCGTTCGGTCTCGTGAGTCTCATCCTCCCGAAGTTCGCCGGACGGAAGCTGTTCGGATTCAAGTTCATCGTCTACTCGACGCTCGCCATCGGCGTGCTCTCGTTCGGCGTCTGGGCGCACCACATGTTCTCGACCGGCATGGACCCGCGACTCCGCGCCTCGTTCATGGCCGTCTCGCTCGCCATCGCTATCCCCAGCGCCGTCAAGACGTTCAACTGGATGGCGACGCTGTGGGGCGGTAACGTCCGTTGGGCCACGCCGCAGATCTTCTGCGTCGGCGGTATCATGACGTTCATCGTCGGCGGGGTAACGGGCGTGTTCCTCGCGTCCATCCCCGTCGACTTGGTGCTGCACGACACGTACTACGTCGTCGGCCACTTCCACTTCATCGTGATGGGCGTCATCACCTTCGCCGCGTTCGCCGCCAGCTACTACTGGTTCCCGCTTCTCACGGGACGAATGTTCAACCGTCGACTCGGCCGCATCCACGGCTACCTCAGCATCGTCGGCGTGTTCGTCGCGTTCATGCCGATGATCCTCATCGGCTACGGCGGCCTCCCCCGCCGGTCGGCGTCGTACCCGGGCGTGTTCGAGGCGCTCCAACAGGTGTCGACGTTCGGTGCGGTTATCATCGGCATCGGGGCGCTCATCTGGCTCACCAACCTGGTGCAGTCGTACCGCCTCGGTCCCATCGTCACCGACGCCGACGTGTGGAACCTCCGCGAGAGCGGGCAGTTCTCCCGCGAGTGGCAGTGGTTCGAGACGCAACTCGAAGAGCGGACGAAGTTCCGCCGCTGAGACGGTCGCACCGCCCGCCGACTCCGGCCGTTCGTCGACTCCGGTCGCCCGTCGGCTTCGGCGCTGGTGCGTCGGCCGCTCACACCCGAGTCGGCTTCTTCTGGCCCCCGCTCGAACACGCAACACCATGAACGACAGCGCCGACGCCGAGACGGTGACCATCTACTCCGACTACGTCTGCCCGTTCTGCTACCTGGGCCGACGCTCCTTCGACCGATACCAGGAGAGCAGGGCGGAGGAGCTGGAAATCGACTGGCACCCGTTCGACCTCCGCAGTCAGAAACGCGGTCCCGACGGCGAGATAGACCACGGCGTCGACGACGGGAAGGACGACGAGTACTTCGAACAGGCAAAACAGAACGTCCGGCGACTCAAGGAGCGATACGACGCCGACGAGATGTCGCTCGACATCGCTCGGGAGGTCGACTCGTTACCCGCGCAAGTCGCCTCTTACTACGTCGAGCAGCACTACGACCACGGGACGTGGCTCGAGTTCGACGAGGCCATCTTCGCGGCGCTGTGGCACGACACGCGCGACATCGGCGACCCGGACGTACTCACCGACCTCGCCGAAAACGTCGGAATCGCCCCCGACGAGATTCGGTCGGCGCTCGACGACGACGCGCTCCGCGAGGAACTCCGCGGAAAGTTCACCGAAGCCCGGCAGCAGGGCGTCACCGGCGTGCCGACGTTCGCCTACGACGGCTACGGTGCCCGCGGCGCGGTGCCACCCGAACAACTGAAGCGACTCGTCGAAGGCGCCTGACCGACCCTCTCACTCGGTTCCTCCGTTCGTCGACTCCGGCGACCCCGGCCCCCACGCCGTCTCACCCTCGCCGCCGCCGGTTTTGAACACCCCGCGCGCGTCCGCGACGTGGGTACCCTCCACGTCGCGTATCTCGATTTCGGCGACGGCGACGCTGTTGCCGTCTCTCACGACCTCGGCCTCGGCGACGAGGTCGTTCTGTCCGGGTGCGAGATAGTCGATTCGCATGTCGATGGTCGGCGTCGGCGCGTAGTGCAGCGACATCACGGACGCACCGCCGACGGTGTCGGCCAACGAGTACGCGACGCCGCCGTGGGCGATTTTCCGACCCGGGACCGACGAGAGTTCGGGCGTCAGTTCGACGCGACCCCTGGCGTAGCCCTCCTCTATGGCCTCGATCTCGATGCCGAGATGCTCGACGAACGGGAGGCCGTTCAGAAGCGACTCCAGACTCATGGCCGAGCGTCTCGGCGACGCTGTAAACCCGTGTCGGAACCCGAGACAACCGTCACGGGGTTTTCGCGTGCGTCCCGCTCGGCGTCGAGAACGGCGACGCGACTCGCTACGACGGCTTACCGGGGAAGTTCACGAACCGGTCCAGTTTCTCCTTGCCACCCTCCAGCACCGACGACCCGTGGAAGACGAGCACGGCGTCGAACTCGAACGCCAGCAGGCGTTCGAGGTTCTCCTCGGCCTCGTTGAGGTCGTCGGAGAACACTGCGGGCGGCAGAATCAGGTACCCCTCGGGGAGGCCGCGCTGGTCCGCGCCCGAGACGGCGTCGCCGGCGACGACGACGCCGCGGTCGACGTCGACGAGCGCGTGGTTGTCCGGTTCGTGACCCGGCACGTGGACCGCCTCGAACGGCCCGACCTCGTCCTGGTCGCCGTAACGGGTCACGTTCCTCTCTTCGACGCCGTCGACTCCCGAGAGGTCGGTCTGCTCGGGGACGAACACCTCGGGGTCGAACCGGTCGACGACGGCCGGGAGGCCGCCGACGTGGTCGCCGTCGCCGTGGGTGACGACCACGCGCTCGGGTTCGACGCCGAGGTCGTCGAGGCCCGAAAACAGGCGGTCGGTCGTCGCCTCCAGACCGGTGTCGACGAGCGTCGGCGTCTCGCCGTCGAAGAGATACGCGCGCAGTCGGCGGTCGGTTCCCTCCATCACGGTGATGTCGTACACGCCCGAGAGCGGTTCGGTCGGCATACTCGACGGTCGGCCGCGAGGGTGATAGTTCGTGCGGCGACCCGACGGGAGGTCGGCGGTGTCCGGACCGTGATTTATTCCGAGGGCCTCCGTAGTCAGCGTGTGACGAGTATCGCCGTCGACGTCGCCGTCATCGCCGTCAGTATCGCCGTCCTCTGGATAGGAGCACGCATGTTCGTCGATTCGGCCGTCCACGCGGCCCGGCGGTTCGGCCTGTCGGAACTCACCATCGGCCTCACCGTCGTCGCCGTCGGGACGTCCTCGCCCGAAATCGCCGTCTCGTTGGAGGCCGCGCTCGAGTCGAGTCCCGACATCGCCGTCGGCAACGTCATCGGCAGCAACATCTTCAACGTCGCCGTCATCCTCGGTATCGTCGCGTTGGTCCGCTGGGTCCCCGTCTCGCGCGGACTGGTTCGCCGCGACGGCCTCGCGGTGCTGGCCTCGGCGGCCCTCGCCCTCGCCGTGCTCTTCGACGGCATCGTCACCCGACTCGAAGGTCTCGTCCTGCTCGCGCTGTTCGGCGGGTACCTCTTCGCGCTGTTCCGCCTTACTCCCGACGGGCCCGGGGTCGACGGCAGCGAGGCCGCGGGGGCCACGGCCGGCAGCGACTTCGGTGCGCGCGAGGCGCTCGAACTCGTCGGCGGTCTCGCCCTCGTCGTCGTCGCCGGGCAGTTTCTCATCGATTCGGCGACGGCGCTCGCCCGCGTCGTCGGCGTCTCCGAGTGGGTCATCGGCGCGACCGTCGTCGCCGCCGGCACGTCGACGCCGGAGTTCGCCGTCTCGGTCGTCGCGCTGACGCGCGGGAGCAGCGGCGTCTCCGTCGGCAACGTCCTCGGGAGCAACATCTTCAACGTCCTCTTCGTGCTCGGTCTCGCGGCGACAGTCGCGCCGCTGTCGGTCGGGCCAGCCGCGTTCGACGGCGCGCTGTGGTCGTTCGGCCTGTCGACGCTGCTCGTCGCGGCGCTGTGGAGCGGTCACCGCCTCTCCCGGCTGGAGGGCGGGCTGTTCGTCGGGTCGGAGGTCGTACGCTGGCTGCGTTCGATTCTGTGACAGGCTTATACCGTCGTCGACACATCTCTCCGACGTGAACGCGACTGTCCTCACGTCGCTCGTCCTGTTCGTCGTCGCCGTCGCCGTGCTCTGGGTCGGTGCCGAGCAGTTCGTCGAGGCGGCCATCCGACTCGCGCGCCGCTTCGGCGTCTCTGCGACCGTCGTCGGTCTGACCGTCGTCGCCGTCGGCACCTCGCTGCCCGAGATCGCCGTCACCGTCGAGGCGTCGCTCGCCGGGCGGTCGGTGCTCGCCGTCGGCAACGTCGTCGGCAGCAACATCTACAACATCGCCGTCGTGCTCGGTCTCGTCTCGCTGGTCCGGCTGATTCGCGTCTCGCAGCGGGTGCTCCACCGCGACGTGCTGGCGGTCTCGGGTGCGACCGCCCTGCTGCTGCTCGTTCTCCTCGACGGTGCCGTCTCCCGCCTCGAGGGTCTGGGCCTGCTCGCGGCGTACGTCGCCTACGTCGTGATACTGGTGCGCTACGCCGACAGCACGGGGTCCGAACGCCTCGACGCGGACCCGCCGAAACGCTTCGACGCGCTCCGTCTCGTCGGGGGTCTCGTCCTCGTCGTCGTCGCCGGACAGGTGCTCGTCGACGCGGCGGTCACGCTCGCGCAGTTCGCGGGCGTCTCCGACTACGTCATCGGCGCGACGGTGGTCGCCGTCGGTACGTCGACGCCGGAACTCGCCGTCTCGGTCGTCGCGCTCACCCGCGGTCGAAGCGGCGTCTCCGTCGGCAACGTCCTCGGGAGCAACCTCCTGAACGTCCTCGTCGTCCTCGGTCTCGCGGCGACGATTCAACCGCTCGCGTCCAGCGCCGCCGCGTTCGACGGGGCGCTGTGGCTCGCGGGGCTGACGGCGCTGTTGGCGATTGCGCTCTGGACGGGACGACGACTCACTCGTCCGGAAGGCGGCTTGCTCGTTGGGTCGGAGGCGGTCCGCTGGCTGCTCGGGTTCGGGTGACGCGAGGGAAACAGAGCGCTCAGTCCGCCTGCACCGCACAGCCGCCGGTGTACTCCACCTCGTCGACGGAGGCGATGGGGTCGTCGCCGCAGACCGGACAGTCGGGGTTCTGACGGTAGGGAACCGTCTCGAAGCTCATCTCCATCGCGTCGTAGAACAGCAGTCTCCCCGCGAGCGGTTCGCCCGCGTCGATGAGGAGTTTGACGGCCTCGGTCGCCTGGATGCAGCCGAGCGTTCCAGGGAGCACGCCGAGGACGCCCGTCGTCGCGCAGTCGGGGACGGTGCCGGGTTCGGGCGCTTCGGGGAACAGACAGCGGTAGCAGGGGCCGCCGGGGACGAGCGTCGTCGCCTGTCCCTCGAACTTGTAGATGGCGCCGTGGGCGACCGGAATCCCGGCGAGGCGGCAGGCGTCGTTGACGAGATACCGCGTCCGGAAGTTGTCGGAGGCGTCGACCACCACGTCGTAGTCGGCGACGAGCCCCTCGACGTTGTCGGGGCCGACGCGCAGGTGGTGCCGTTCGACGGTCACATCGGGGTTGAGGCGCTCGACGAAGTTCGCGGCGCTCTCGACTTTCGGCACGCCCACGTCGGCGTCGGCGTGGATGACCTGCCGCTGGAGGTTCGACCGCTCGACCACGTCGTCGTCGGCGACGCCGAGGTGGCCGACGCCCGCGGCGGCGAGATACTGGATGACCGGCGCGCCGAGGCCGCCCGCGCCGACGACGAGCGCGCGCCCGTCGAGCAGTTTCTTCTGCCCCTCGGGACCCACCTCGTCCATGATGATGTGCCGCGAGTAGCGGTCCAACTGCGTCGCGTCCAGAGAGAGGTCGCTCATAGCTGGGCATTTGCGGTTGGCGGACATAAGGGTGCGGGAGCCCGTCGCACGCGATTCGGCGTTCGACGCCGGCGGTTTGACGCGCAACTCACACAACCGGACAGTAGGTAACACTACGCACGCGGTACCGTCCGTATGAGTCTGCTCGAACTGCACTCGCACGACGAGGCGACGACGGAGTCGGGGGACGAACGACCGGAGAGGGCGTCGTCGGCGACGGCGACCGAGAAGCCGTTTCTGCTCGGCCGTCTGCTGTTCGGCGCCACGCTCGGCTTCATGGCGGCGACGAACTTCCAGAGCCTCGACGAGACGGTGCAGTACGCCGAGTCGAAGGGCGTGCCGAACGCAGAGAAACTGGTGCCGTTCGCCAGCGGGATGGCCGTCTTCGGCGGGATTGGAATCGCGCTCTGGCGGCTGCCGGCGCTCGCCGCGGGCGCGGCGGCGGCGTTCCTCGCGGGCGTCACGCCGACGATGCACGACTTCTGGACCCTCGACGAAGACGAGGGGAGACAGGACCAGCAGATCCAGTTCATGAAGAACCTCGCGCTGTTCGGCGCGGCTATCGGCTACCTCGTCCGCGCGCTTCGGGGCTAACGCGCCTCCCGTCGACGCTCCGTCCCTCCCCATTTATCACCGACGGTGAACCACAGTCGCGCATGTCCTCGCCACCGGACTCGGCGCCGGCCGACGACACGTCGCCCGTCGACTCCGGCCGCGGTTCGTTTCTCCGCCGCGCTCTCGCACTGTTCGCGCTCGGTCTCCTCGGTATCGCAGCGCTCGGGGTGACTGTCGCGACCCAGTTGGGCACGACGCCGTCGCCGCCCGGTGTCGACCTGCCGCTTCCGCTTCTGGTCGTCGCTTCGCTGATTCCGAACACGCTGTTGCTGCTCGTGGCCGTCGTCGTCGGGACGTACTGCGCGCCTCGCGCCGGGTTTCGCTCGCACGTCGACGAGCGCGTCGCGCGCGGGACGCCGGTGCGCTCGAATCTCCGCCCCGAACTACCGACTGCCGTCGTCGTCGGTCTCGCTGTCGGAATCGGTATCGTCGGGTTGGACGCGGTCGCTGCGCTGTTCGTCCCGGAAGTCGCACAACTTCAGAGAGGTGGCGGCACGCCCTCCGTCGGGGCGCTGCTGGCGACGGTGCCGCTCCGGTTTCTCTACGGCGGCATCGTCGAGGAGTTACTGCTGCGCTGGGGGTTCGTCTCGCTTCTCGTCTACCTCGCGTGGCGAGTGCTCGGAACCGGTGTCGGGCCCTCCGAGCGGGTCGTCTGGACCGGTATCCTCGTCGCCGCCGTCGCCTTCGGCCTCGGGCACCTGCCGGCGCTTCTCGGAACCGCCGATTCGCTCGGCATCCCGGTGAGCGCCGGACTCGTCGCGCGAACGGTACTGCTCAACGCCGTCGGCGGCGTCGCGTTCGGGTGGCTGTTCTGGCGAAAGAGCCTCGAAGCCGCGATGGTCGGTCACGCCGCCTCGCACGTCGCCCTCGTCGGGTCGTCGCTGCTGGTGATTCTGCTCTGAACGAACCGCCTTCGGTACCCGACTTTCCTTCCGACGAAGCAACGGTTATTCATCCGCGGCCCGTATGTATGAACGAAATGTACATTACTAACGAAAGTGATATCGGTTCCGACAGGAGCGGCGACGAATGAGCGTCGGTAGCGCGGTCGGGCGACTGGTGTTCGCCCTCGGTCGGACGCTGTTCGGCGGCTTGCTGGCGTACATGGGCGTGAAGAACCTCCAGGAGATGAGCGGACGCATCGCCTACGCCGAGGCCAAAGAAGTGCCGAACGCGAATATTTTGGTCCCGGCGTCGAGCGGCGCACTGGTCGCCGGCGGCGTCGGCATCGCACTGTGGAAGTTCCCCCGTCTGGCGGCGGCCGGTGTCGCCGCGTTCCTCGCGGGCGTCACGCCGACGATCCACGACTTCTGGAACATGGAAGACGACGACCGCACGAACGAACGAAACGCGTTCCTGAAGAACGCGGCGCTGCTCGGCGCGGCGCTAGCGATTCTCGGGAGCGGAAAGCGGGCCCACCCGTCGGCGTCGACGCTCGCCGACCCGACGGAGGAGACGCGAACCGGCGACGCGGCCGAACCCGCCGAGACGGTCGACACGGTCGAGTAACCGGCATCTCTTTTTCGCCGAGCGTCGACGCTTCGCGGGCCGACGGCCCGAGAGCGGTCGCTCCGACCGGCGATAAACGGGAGAATCGAGAGGTTGCGCGTCCGGCGGAGAGCGGGCGAGCGTTACTTGCCGCGGCTCTTGCCGCTGGTGACGCTGGGACGGTTGTGCTCGGTACCTTTGCCGCGGTTGTTGAGGCCGCGGTTCTTCTTGCCCTCGTTGGAGAGGCCGCGGAAGGCGCGGCCTTTGTGCTTGTCCGAGCAGATCCAGTTGAGGTCGTCGTCGTTCTGAATCGCGGGGTGGTTCGGGTCCACGAGGATCATCTCGAACCACTTCTGCGACCCGTCCTCGCCGACCCAGTAGGAGTTGAGCAGGCGGAGGTTGACGTACTTCCGGGAGGCGCGCTCCTCGGCGATGCGCTGGATGCTCTTGCGTCGACCGATGCGGTTGACGCCCTGGCGCTTCGAGCGGCGACCCGCCTTGTGGCGGCGCTTGCGGGCGTTACCCTTGCGGACCGAGACGCGCACGACGACGATACCCTGCTTGGCCTTGTAGCCGAGTTCGCGGGCTTTGTCGAGTCGCGTCGGTCGCTCGATTCGTTCGATAGCGCCCTGTCGACGCCATTCCTGTTTTCGCTGCCACTGGAGCTCGGCGAGTTTGCCGTCGCCGGGGGTCTGCCAGGCTTCGCGGATGTGTGAGTAGAAGCTTTTTGCCATCGTGTATCACCACGGGCGCTTGCGATTCAGCCGTTCGAGGCGCGAGGCCCCGGAAGCCACATTTCGTCCCGTCCGCCGTGCGGCGGGGTCGGGTGCCCGCTGGCGGCCCGTCGTCCAGCGAGTTGTCCGTACTTCCCGTCATCGCCGTTTAAGAACTTCGAATCCGAGCGGTCCGCGTGCGGGTGAGTCACACCCCTCGGGCGGTGGTTTCGACACATTGGAGTCGCTCACAGTTCTCGCCGCATCGACACTCGTTAGGAAGTCTCCGCCGAATCCCCGCGCATGAACGCCGACCCCGAGTGGCACTCGTACGACCTGACCGACGACCACACCGTCGTCGGCGACGTGCTCGTCTCCGAGGAACTCGACCCCGACTCGCCGAAACTGCCGGCGCGGCGCGTCTCCGCCTACCTCCCGCCGTCGTACCGCGGGAGCGACGCCGACTACCCCGTGCTCTACATGCACGACGGGCAGAACCTCTTCGACGAACGCACGAGCAACGACGGCGAGTGGCGCGTCGACGAGACGATGCAGCGACTGAGCGAGGAGGGAATCGAAGTCATCGTCGTCGCGGTTCCACACGGCACTGATAACCGGCGTAACGAGTACACGCCGCACGAACACGAGAAATTCGGCGGCGGCGACGCCGACGCGTATCTCGACTTTCTCGTCTCGGAGCTCAAACCCGCCATCGACCGGGAGTTCCGAACCCGGACCGACCGCGACTCCACCGGTCTGATGGGGTCGTCGCTCGGCGGCCTCGTCAGCCTCTACGGCTACTTCGAGCAGGCTCAGACGTTCGGCTTCGCGGGCGTGATGAGCCCCGCGTTCTGGTGGAACCGCGAGATATTCGACTACGTCGACGCGCGGACGTACTTTTCGGGGAAACTGTACTTCGACGTCGGTGGCGACGAGCGACCCGACGACCCCGAGCGGACGCGAGAGTACGTCGAGGACGCCGAGCGGATGGTCGAACTGCTGCGCGAGAAAAGGCTACGACGAGGACGAACTCCGCTTCGTCGTCGACGACGAGGCGGTTCACCACGAGGACGCGTGGGCCGACAGACTGCCCGACGCGCTTCGGTTCCTGCTGAGCGACCGGTGACGGAGTTCCGTTTTCGAGCACCCGGATAGAGCCGACACGGTCGCTTCTCGGTGTCGTGGCGTCGTAACGTGAAAAACGAATGTGGACCGCGGATTCGTCCGCTTACCCTTCCATGCCGCTGAACGACAGGCCGCCCTCGATGTAGCGCTGGGCGAACAGATAGACGAGCATGATGGGTGCGGCGAACGTCAGCGCGAACGCCGAGAACCGCGCCCACGGGATGGAGTACTCGCTGATGAGCGAGAACAGTCCCACCGGCAGCGTGTAGTTGTCCGTGCCGAGCAGCGTCTGCGCGACGACGAACTCCGTCCACCCCGTCAGGAAGACGAAGATGAACACGGTCGCCAGCCCCGCCGCCGACAGCGGGACGATGACCTCCGTGACGACGCGCCACGGCGGCGCGCCGTCGACGACGGCCGCCTCCTCGTAGGAGACGGGGATGCCGTCCATGTACGTCTTCAAGAGCCACGTGTTGAACGGCACCGCCGTCGCCGCGTAGTAGACGGCGAGCGCGAGTTTGCTGTCGTTGAGTCCGACCTGGACGTACACCGCGTACAGACCGATGAGCAGCGCGATGCCGAGTCCGCCGCCGACCTGCGTCAACAGGACGTAGGTGAACAGAATCTTCCGGCGGAAGATGAACTCGCGGCGCGACAGCGCGTACGACGCCGGCACGATGAGACACATCGCGATGATGACCGTCGGAATCGAGACGGTGAGGCTGTTCCAGAAGAACTGCTTGAACTCCGACGGGCGGTCGACGCCGTAGTCGGAGGCGTCGAGGAACGTTATCTCCGGCGTGTTGAACACGACCGCGAGGTCGCTCAACGGAACGTTGAGACTGATGGAGTAGCCGGGGACGATGAGGTCGCCGATGACCCAGATGAACGGCTGCAGCGACGGGTTCTCCGGGAGCAACCGGAGTCCGCCCGACGAGTAGATGGAGCCGCCCGAACCGGAGAGCGCCGCCATCAGAATCCAGTAGATGGGGAACATCAGCCCGGCGACGAGCACGAGCGCGCCGAGCGTCGACCCGACCGTTTTCAGCGGTTTCGACGGCGGAATCTCCCCCCGGCGGACGCCCTCGACGGTGTACTTCGCGTCGCGGGCCGTCTCGACCGGCGTCATGGCGACGTTCCGGGTGTCCTCCTTCAGTTTGCGGGCGATGCCGCTCAGGAGGCTCACGAGTCGCTCACCCCGTCTGCGAGTCGGCCGCGCTTGACGTTCAGCCACATGAACGCGCCGATGAACGCGACGGCGATGATGGAGATGGCCGCCCCCTCGCCGTAGGCGGCGAAGGAGAACGCCTCACGGTAGCCGTAGACGACGATGAGCTCGTTCGCCCGCGCCGGTCCGCCCTCGTTGAACACGTAGGGGATGAGGAACTGCTGGAACGACGCCGCCGCCGTCAGAATCGACGCGAAGAGCACCGGTCGCTTTATCGACGGGAGCGTCACGTGGAAGAACCGAGAGAGGTAGCTCGCGCCGTCGACCATCGCCGCCTCGTGCAGTTCGTCCGGCACGTCCTGCAGGGCGCTGACGGTGATGATGACCATGAACGGGTAGGCGAGCCACGCCTCGGTGATGTTGTAGGCGACGAACGCCATCCACCGCTCGCTGAGCCACGAGACCGTTCCCATGCCGAGCGAACGAAGCACCTGGTTTGCGAGGCCGAACTCCGCGGAGCTGAAGATGCCGCGCCACACCGTGATGGTGAAGATGGCCGGCAGGCCCATCGGCAGGATGATGAGCGAGCGCATGAAGCGCTTGCCCCGCACGCGCTTGCCGGTGACGACGAGCGCGATGCTGATGCTCAAGACGAGTTTCAACGTGACGCTCGTCGCGACGAACAGCCACGTGATGCCGAACGAGTTCCAGAACGTCGGGTCGGTGAGGACTGTCGCGTAGTTCTCCAGCCCGACGAACGTCGCCTCGCCGAACGTCAACACCGCCAGGGCGCCCTCGCCCGCGAAGAGGTTCCCCGGTTCGGCGTTCGTGAAGGAGATGCCGACGAGGTACAGCACCGGGAACAGCATGAACGCCGAGAAGACGAACAGCCCCGGCAGCACGAACAGCAGCGACGCGTCTCGCTTGTCGAGGAACGGGACGTCCTCGACGCGGCTGGCGACGCGTGACACGGTGCTCATCTGTTCAGTTACTCCCAGTTACTGCGGATCTCGTTCGCCGCCTGGTTCATCGCCGGTTCCGGCTCGGCGTCGCCGTTGAACATCTTCGTGAGCGCGTTCTTCACGGGGTCCCACACCTGGTTCATCCGGGGGTCGGTCGGCATCGGGACGCCCTGCTGGACCGCCTCGGAGAACGCCTGCACGGTGGCGGGCAGTTCGTCGCCCTCGACGAGGCTCTGGAGCACCGGGATGCTGCCCTGGTTTTCGGCGTTCTCCAGGAGGAGCTCCTCGTTCGTGACGTACCACTCGATGAACTCGCGCGCAGCGACGGCGTCGTCGCCGCCGTCTTCCATCCCCGACGCGAAGTACCACATCGTGATACCCGTGTACGGGGTGGGGCTGCCGCCTTCGGGGGTCGGAAGCGTCGTGACTTCGTAGTTGACGCCCTTCTCGTTGAGCGTCGCGAGATACCACGGGCCGTTGATAGCGAAGGCGGCGTTACCCTCCGCGAACGCCGAGGCCTGCGGCTCGTACACCGGGTCGTTCGGCATGTAGGGGACGAAGTTGTCGACGGCGAACTGCGCACCCTCGATGGTCTCGGCCTTGTCGACGCCGAGCGGGTCGTCCTGCTCGGGGTCGAAGAGGTAGCCGTCGAACGCCTGCAGCCACGCGCTGAGGAAGTACGGGTCGGCGAAGGGGTAACCGAGTCCGTACTGGTTGTTCGCCGGGTCGTGGTACTCCTCCATCACCGACGTCATGTCGGCGACCGTCTCGGGCGCTTCGTCGACGATGTCGGTGTTGTAGATGAGCGTCACCGTCTCCGCGTCGTGCGGGAGGCCGTAGACGTTGCCGTCGAACTGGGCGGCGTCGGCGGCGGCCTCGGTGAACTGACCGAGGTCGACGTTCAACTGGTCGCTCTGGTCGACGATGAACCCGCGCTCGGAGTAGTCGCCGACCCAGTCGTGGGCCCACTCGAACGTGTGCGGCCCCTGTCCGGCCGGGATGGCGCTCGTCGTCTTCTGCTCCATGTCGGAGATGTCGGAGTAGCTGACGCTGTGGTTCGTCTGGTCTTCGAACTGCTGGATCGCCTCCTCGCGCTCGTCCTTCTCGGACTCCGGCAGCGAGTACCAGACCGTCGCCTCACCCGACGGTCCCGAGTCGCTCGACCCCGAGGAGTCAGACGACCCGTCCCCCGAACTGTTTCCGTCGCCGCCGGAGGAGTCCGTCTCGCCCTGTTCCTGTACACCGACGCAACCCGCGAGCGCGCCGATACCGCCGGCGACGCCGAGGTTCTTCAGCATGGTTCTGCGGTCCATTGTCATGGATGAATATGAGAGGAATAAGTAGTTCAAACCTTAAATCTTCGGATGCGGTGCGACTGTTAACATAATCGTTATACAAGCTTCAAACCGGGCGAAAACTCGGAAAACACCAAATTGTATCCACCATGGCGGCGGAAAAATAGCGGCGGCCTCACCGGCCGGTCCTAATCTACTACGAAATTATGCGTCACAAATTCCGATTCGAGAGTAAGAACTATACCGCCGGCTCTCCACTCGTGGAGACAATGGGAACTGTAACGCTCGACGCTCTCAGAAAGGAGTTCGACAGCGGCCAGATCGTCGCCGTCGACGACGTCTCCCTCGACGTTTCGGACGGCGAGTTCGTCACCGTGGTCGGCCCCTCGGGGTGCGGGAAGTCGACGACGCTGCGGATGCTCGCGGGCTTAGAGCGACCGACCTCGGGCCGAATCACCATCGACGACGAGGACGTGACGAACGTCCACGCCCGCAAGCGCGACGTGGCGATGGTGTTCCAGAACTACGCGCTCTACCCGCACAAGACCGTCCGCCAGAACATGGCGTTCGGCCTCCGGATGAGCACCGACCTCTCGAAGGACGAGCGACACGAACGCGTCCGCGAGACGGCCGAGATGATGGGCATCGAGGAACTGCTAGACGACCGCCCGAACGAGCTCTCGGGCGGGCAGAAACAGCGGGTCGCGCTCGGTCGCGCCATCGTCCGCGAACCCGACGTGTTCCTCTTCGACGAACCGCTTTCGAACCTGGACGCCAAACTCCGAACGACGATGCGCACCGAGATTCAGCGCCTCCAGAACGACCTCGCGACCACCTCCATCTACGTCACCCACGACCAGGAGGAGGCGATGACGATGGGTGACCGTATCGTCATCCTGAAGGACGGCAGACTCCAGCAGGTCGGTGCGCCGAAGGACGTCTACGAGAACCCCGCCAACAAGTTCGTCGGCGGGTTCGTCGGGTCGCCGTCGATGAACTTCATCGAGGTTCGCGCGAGCGTCTCCGGCAACAGCGTCCGTCTCGAAGACGAGTCGGGCCGCTTCGACTACCGCCTCGACGCCGCCGACTACCCGAGTGTCGCCGACGGCGACCGACTCTCGTTCGGCATCCGCCCGGAGGACGTGTACGTCGCCGACGCCGCAGAGGGGATTCGGACGACCGTCGAAGTCGTCGAACCCATCGGCAGCGACAACTACCTCTACTTGGACCTCGCGGCCGACTTCATCGCCCGCGTCGACTCCGACGTCGAACCCGAACCCGACGACACCGTCGCTATCACATTCGACGAGAACGACATCCATCTCTTCGACGACAGCACCGGCGAATCGCTGACGTATCGGGAGCAGACGGAGACGGTTACGACCCCGTCGGCGTAGCTTCGGAAGTACTCGGAGTCCAGTTCTCTTCGTTTCTCGACTCGGCAAAAACAGAACCTATCGTAGCCGTGCCGTTCGGTCGGCGAACGCAGTTGCGACGTTCAGATAGCGAACGTAGCCGTAGTTCAGTCGGCGAGCGTCGCCGCAGGTGCACCTACGTCGATGCCGAGTTGGTCAGCCAGCGCAACCGTCGCCAGCCGGAGCGCGTGGGGCCACCCCAGCGGCGTCGCGCTGTCGGGCGTGCCGTCGTCGAACACCTGTTCGGGCAGGTAGCCCGTCTCCATGCAGAGCGGTCCGTCCGGGAGGACGAGCGACAGCAACTCCTCGGTCATCGCCTCGAACGCTTCCGTCCGGTTATCGTCGTACGCACCGAGCAGCGCCGCGGTGCACGCGGCGGCGTGTGCACCCCACGCCGTCGAGACCGACCAGATCTTCTCGTGACCCTGTTCGCGCTGTCGCCAGCCGTCGCCCTCGTAGCGGACGAGGCCGCGCACTTCGCTCTCGTCGGGGTCCGACCAGAGTCCCTCGACGGTGTTCTCGACGTGCGAGGCGAGGCGGTCGAGCCGCTTCTCGTCCACCTCGCCGACGCGGGCGTACTGGCGGTGTGCGGCCGCCAGCGCCAGCGTCGCCGAGTCGTATCGGGGGTCGAGGTCGCCCGCCCCGAACCCTTCCGCCTCGTCGGCTTCCTCGCACTCGCGGAGCGCGTAGATGTCGCGGTTTTCGACCCAGAGGTCGTCGAGCGCCTCGTAGATGCGGTCGGCCTGCTCCTTCGCGTGCGCCGTCGTCTCCGCGGAGAGGTCGGCGTCGGCGTCGGCGACGGCAGCGTACGCTTCGAGGAACGTCGCCGCGGTGTGGCTGAACCTGCCGCTCGCGTCCTCCCAGGCGTTCTGGCAAGCGATGGGTCGGCCGTCGGCCGCGAGCGTGTCGTCGAGACCGCCGACGGCGTCGTCGAGCGCCGCCACGAGCTCCTCGCGGAGGTCGGCGTCCACGTCGTCGACGACCGACGCCAGGAACGTGACGACGCTGCCGGTCTGGTCGGCCTGATAGTCGAGGCCGTCGCCCGCTTCGAGGCGGCCGTTCGCCCAGCCGGGCGCGAGCGTGCCGTCGCGGGGCCAGACGCGATGCGGCCACGTTCCGTCGCGCTGTTGGGTGAGCAGGTACGCCCGGACGCTGCGGTCGGTCCACGAGTCGAGGTCCAGTCCGACGTACTCCGATGCCTCGTCGACGAACAGCGAAATCTCGGCGTCGTCGCGGAACCAGGTGTAGCCGTATCCTCCAGAGTGGGCGTAGTAAGGGTCGAAGTCGGGGCCGGCGATGCGGAGGCCGGTCTCCGCCGAGAGCAGTCGGAGAACGCGGACGTCCCCCGCCACCGCCTCGGGGTTCGGCGCGTCGTCGGGAACCGGAAGCGCCTCCGCGTCGGCGGTCCGCCGGAGCGAGTCGGCGTCGACGTACGCCGCCGTGAGTTCGTCCAACCGACCGAGCGCCGCCTCGCGGTCGGTCGCGTGCTCGTCGGTCAGAAGCGTCACGAGCGTCGTGCTGCCGGACTCGAACGGGAGGAACGCGACGAGGTCGCCGCTGAGTCGGTCCTCCTCGTAGCGGTCCTCGGAGACCGGACGGGGGAGGTCGACCGCCACCTCGTCCAGTACCTCGGCGAAGCGCGCGGGCACCTGCCCGTGGAGGTCCGAGAAACCGGTCGCGCTGCCGACGAAGTCGTGCTCGGTCGTGTGGTACAGCTCGACGGCGTTCTCGTGGCGGAGTTGGCCGATTCGGGTGTCCTGCGCGTTCGGCGCGAGACCCACGTAGGCGACGAGTTCGACGCTTTCACCCTCCCCGTCGAGTTCGAGGTGCGTCACGTGCGCGTCGTCGATGGTGAGGTCGTACTGCGTGAGCGTTCCGGCGGGCGTCTCGCGCTCGGTGACGACGAGCGCCGTCCCGTCGTGATACGTCTGCGAGACGGTCGCGTCGGCGGCGAACCAGTGGACCTCGTCGTCGACGCGGAGACCGAGACGACTTCGGTCGATTCCGTTACGCCCGGTCAGCGGGTAGCCGAAGTCCCGGAGCGACCCGTCGCGCTCGACGTGGACGAGCCGGCCGCCGAATCCGGAGAACAGACCCGTCGTCGACCGGCGCTCGCCCGGAAATCGCGTGTCGTGACCCTCGTGTCGTTTGTAGTCGTCGAGGGCGTCGCGGAGTTGCATCGAGAGTGTGACGCCGCGCCGGGGTAATAACTCTTGGTGTAATTGTTGTTCACAGTTTTCGAGCGAAGCGCAACAGTGATACGCTCTCACTCGTCTCCCCTGTATGCACCATCCCGGTCCGCCGCGTTTCGTCTCGGTCGGTGAATCCGTCGAACTCGCCCCGCGAAACCCCGACCCGACGGCGTCGTACCGCTGGACCGTCGCCGCCGCGCCCGAGGAGAGCGCGTTCGACGCGGGCGCGAGCATCCCCGTCGGCACGCCGGCGGGCTATCCGGCGGCGGACGGCGACGAAGCCGACGAGACTGGCCCCGTCGTCCACTTCCACCCGGACGCCCCCGGCGCGTACACCGTCGAACTCGACGCCCCCGACGGCGTCCACGAACTGACGGTTCGCGCGTTCCCCGACGAACGCCGCGCCGCGCAGTTCTCGGTCGCCGTCGAGGACCTCCCGCTCCCCGAGTCGGAACTGGACGACACTCCCATCTCGGTTAGCGGACCGTTCAACAACCACCTGATGGCGACGGAGCGCCCGCGCCGCGTCGGCGACGACTACGTGCTCGACGCGCGCTTGCTGCCGGGCGAACACACCGCCGCCTTCTCCGTCGGGGACGACCTCGCGGAGGGCGTCCGAACCAGCGTCGAGGTCGACGGCTCGGGACGCCCGCGTATCCGACTCGACGCGCGCGTCGACGGCGACGAGGCGGTCGTCACCGCGACGCCGAGGAGCGCCCCCGACAGCGACTTTTCGGACGGCGACCTCCCCGTCGAGTTCCACCTCGACGGCCGCGACGAGCTCACGGAGGGCGACGTAGAAATCGACGACCGAGAGCTCCGCGTCCCCATCGACGCGCTTCCGCATCGCGCCCGAATCCACGCCGTCACCGCCGGCGAACGCCGCAGCATCGGCGACACCGTCGTCCTCGACGCGACCGGTTCGGAGTCCGTCGCCGCCACCCGGCCGAACGACCCGCCCGAGTGGGCCGAGACGCCGACGGTGTACGAGATATTCGTCCGCTCGTTCGCGGGCGAGACGCTCCCGACGACGTTCGCCGAGATAGAGCGCCGCGTCGAGTACCTCGAATCCTTGAACGTCGACTGTCTCTGGCTGACGCCGGTGCTCGCCAGTCCGACGACGCACGGCTATCACATCACCGACTACTTCGACACCGCCTCGGACCTCGGGTCGCGCGAGGCGTTCGAGTCGCTCGTCGACCGCTGTCACGAAGCGGATATCAGGGTCGTCTTCGACCTCGTCGTCAACCACACCTCGCGGGACCACCCCGCGTTCCAGCTGCACGCAGCGGGCGTCGAGGAGTACGCCGACCACTTCCGCCGCGTCGACGCCGACCGAAACGTCGTCGACGTCGACTGGGCTAGCCTCCGAGACGGCGACGATATTCCAGAGTACTACTTCAACTGGCAGCGCATCCCGAATCTGAACTACGACTCGCTTTCCGTCCGCTCGTGGATGCTCGACGTCGTCGACGAGTGGGCCGGCGTCGTCGACGGCTTCCGCTGCGACGTGGCGTGGGGCGTCTCGCACGCCTTCTGGAAGGAGGTCAACGACCGCGTCCCCGACGACTTCCTGCTCCTGGACGAGACCATCCCGCGGGACGCCGACTACCACGAGGGCGAGTTCCACATGCACTACGACACGACGCTGTACGAGACGCTGCGCGCCATCGGTTCGGGCGAGAGAACCGCCGACGCCGTGCTCGACGCGCTCGACGACGCGACGTGGGCGGGCTTTCCCGACTCGGCGGTTCACCTCCGCTACGTCGAGAACCACGACGAGGGCCGCTACGTCGACGAGTGCGGCGAAGCGTCGCTGCGCGCGGCCGCCGCGGCGACGTTCACCGTCCCCGGCGCGCCGATGATCTACTACGGGCAGGAGCGCGGCGTCCCCGAGCAGCGCGGCCCGATGCGCTGGCACGACGGCGACGCCGACCTCACGGCGTTCCACCGCGCCCTCGCGTCGCTCCGAGCGGAGACGCCGGCGCTGCGCGACGGCAGCGTCGAAGCCGTCGGGTACGACGTCGTCGCCGGCGACGCAGACGCGGTGACCGCTTACGCGCGTGAAGACGAGAACGGTCGGTACGTGGTCGTGCTCAACTTCGGCGCCGACGCCGCGACGGTCTCGTTGGACGAGGCCGTCGAGACGAGGGACCTCCTGACCGGCGAAGCCGTCGCCGCCGGCAACGACCTCACCGTCGTCGACGCCGTCGTTCTCCGCGCCGCGTGACTCCGACTCGGGGTCAGTCCCCGCGCGACCTCCGGTTTCGGCGGTAACCCCCGAAACCCACTCTCTCGCGGCGATTCTACCACCGTGTCTTAAGTACCCCTCCCGGATTCATACACGTATGGACGACGCCGCACTCGGAAACGTGCTCCAACAGTTCGGTCTCTCGGACAAGGAGATAGACACGTACCTCACGCTCTTGGAACACGGGGAGGCGAAGGCGAGCACCGTCGCCGACGCCGCCGGCGTCTCGAAACGCTACGTCTACAGCATCAGCGAGAAACTCGAAGACCGCGGTTTCGTCTCGGTGAACGACCACGTCGTGCCGACGACGATTCGGGCGAACCCGCCGGAGGAAGTCATCGAGTCGTTGACGAAGAACATCGAGACGATGCGCCCGGCGCTGGAGGCGCGCTACTCGCAGGTCGCCCCGCAGACCGAGCGGTTCGAGGTCATCAAATCGCGCGTGACAGTGCTCAAACGGATTCGCTCGCTCATCGACGACGCCGACGAGGAGGTGACGCTGTCGATTCCGGCGTCGAACCTCGACGAGGTCGCCGACTCGCTCCGCGCCGCCGTCGACCGCGGGGTGCTCGTGTTGCTGGTGGTCGCCGACGCCGATAGCAGCCTGCAGACGGAGCTAGAAGGGGTCGCCAGCGTCGCGCGCGCGTGGACCGAACCGATGCCGACGATGCTCACCGCCGACCAGCGGGCCGGACTCGTCGCGCCGACGGAGATGATCGCCCGGACCAACAGCGGCACGCGTGCCATCGCCTTCACCGAACCGCGTCTCGGCCCGGTCATCGTCGGCTCGTTTCTCGGCAACTACTGGCCGATGGCCCAGCAGGTGTACGTCACCGAACCGGTGTCGCTGCCGGCGACGTACACGAACTTCCGTCAGACCGTCCTCCAGACGACGCTGCACCTGCGTGCGAACACGCCCCTCCGCGCGAGAATCCGCGGCCGCCGCACCCGCGGCCGGGACGGCTCCGACGAACTCGTCGGCCACGTCGTCGACGTTCGGCAGGGGCTCGCCGCGCCCTCGAACAACTCCTTCCCGGTCGAGAACACGTTGGTCGTCGAGACGGCCGACGGGCTGGTCACCGTCGGCGGCGGCGGGGCGTTCGTCGAAGACGTCGAAGCCGAGAGCGTGACGCTCGAACGCGCGGAGGTTCGGGACGCGGACGACGGGTAAGCGCGACCCGGCGCTTCCGCGCGGTTCGAGCGGGTGCCCGCCGTTCTCAGGCGTTCGTCTCGACGAGCAACGACCCGCCCAGCGCGAGCAACGCGCCGCCGCTGAGCCACCGGAACGCCCGTCCACCCCCGCCGTCGCCGACCAACGCGCCGACTCGCGTGGCGAACAGCGCGACGCCGCCGAGATACGCGAGCGTCAACGTCGCGTACACGCTCCCGAGCGTGGCCAACTGCGCCGTCGTTCCGCTCCCACCGACGAACTGGGGCAGGAAGGCCAAGAAGAACAGCGCGACTTTCGGGTTCGAGACGTTGACCGCGACACCTCGGAGGAAGCCGCTCTGGGCGCGTGTCGACAGCGCATCGCGACGAGTACCGTCGACGCCGCTCACGCTCTCGACGGGGCCGGCGTCGACGTCGTGACTCGGCGGCTCCGAACGTTCGGCGTCGGTTCCGCGGAGGGTCCGGACGCCGAGATACACCAGATACGCCGCCCCGAGATACTTCACCAGTCGGAACGCGAGCGTCGACTCACGGAGCAACACCGAGAGCCCGACGGCCGCCGCCGCCGTGTGGACGAGAACGCCGACGCTCACGCCCGCGGCGGCGGCGACGCCGACGCGTCGGCGGGCCCCGACCGACTGCGACAGCACGTAGATCGTGTCGGGGCCGGGCGCGAGAATCAGCGCGAGCGACGCCGGGACGAACGCCGCGAGCGTCTCGACCTCGACCACCGAGAGCGCGTCCAGCACGGCGGAGATGCCGTCTCGCTACGCCTCTTCGTCGCGCAACGACGGGACGTCACCGGGCGTGTCGAAGTCGTGGTAGTGCTCGCCTTTCTCCTTCGAGAGGATGTCCAGCGCCGCCGCGCCCCCGTCGCCCGCCGAGATGACCGCCTGCCACTCCTGGTCGCGAACCATCGCGCCCGTCGCGTACGCTCCCTCGACGCTGGTCTCCATGCTCAGATCGACGTCGATGGTGTCGTTGTCGCTCGTCTCGCAGCCGAGTTCCTCCGCGAGGTCTCTCTTCGCGCCCGTGGCGAACACGACGTACCGCGCGTCGACGTCGTCGTCCTCGGTCGCGACGGTGAAGCCCTCGCCGGTCGATTCGACGCCGGTGACCTTCTCCTCGCGCAACTCAGCGCCGCGGTCCTCGGTCTGCCCGCGCGCGATAGACATGAACTCGTCGCCCGCCAGACTTCGGACGCCGAGGTAGTTGAACAGGTGCGCCTTGTGCATCCACGTCTCGTCGGTGTCGAAGACGACGGTGTCGAGGCCGTTCTTCGCCGTAAAGAGCGCCGCGCTCAGCCCCGCCGGACCGCCGCCGATGACTGCTACGTCCGTCATGTGCTACCGTGTATGGACTCGGTACCCATAATCGTTGACCAAACTGTCCGCGTCGCCGGCCGGCACGAGATTCCGGCCGGACGGAGCCCTCACCGAGTCCCGTTCGCCGCTCGCTCGACTGTGCGCCAGGTGACGACGGCCACGGTCACGGCAGCGAGAACGAAGACGGCAGACAGCGCCGGGTTCGCGCTGGCGACCCCGAGGAGTCGACCGAACTGCGTCCGGAGTATCTCGCTCGCGACGTGGTACACCGACTGCTGTCGCCCGTAGTAGACGACGGCGGCGACTGCGACGTTGAACATCAACCCGCCGACGGCGGTGTAGAAGAGGAACTTCCACATCCGCATCCCGGCGAATCCGGCGGGCAGCGAGATGACCGACCGGAGGACGGGAAGCAGTCGCCCCCACAGCACCGAACCCTCGCCCCACTTCTCGAACCACCGCTGGGCGAACGCCAGCCGTCGCTCGGAGACGTCGACTGCGCCGCCGTGAGCTTCGAGGGCGTCGTGACCCTTCTCGCCGAAAAAGCGGTACGCGACGACGCTACCGACGACGACGCCGGCGGTCGTCGCGGCGACGAACAGGGCGAACGAGGCGGCCCCGGTGACTATCAGCCCCGCGCCCACAGGGAGCACTACCTCGCTCGGCAGCAGCGGAAACAGCATCGAGGACTCCAGAAACGTGAAGACGAAGATGGCGAGGTAGCCGTACTGGGCGACGAGGTCCAGCGCCGTCTGGGTGAGTCCGGAGGGCACAGGCTCCGTACGCGCGCCGGGCGCATCGTTCTTGTCGCCGACGCGAACCCAACCGTAGAAATCCCGCCCGAAGCAGTGTCGGTTGCGCTTACTCGCGCTGCGAGTTCGCATACGCGTTCGCCAGCCAGAGAACGATTGCGAGCGCGGCACCGAGCAGAAACGGCGATTCCGGGAGCGGTAGGGTCATCGCCAAGAAGACGAGCAGCAGCGCTCCCAGCGCCCTCGTCCCGAACCGACGTGCAGAAACTCTCGACAGAGAACTCACCTCTGGGGGCTACTCTACGGTGTTTCCCTACAAACGGATTCCGGTGGTTGGGCCACCCGCCGATGCTCTCTCACCGATTCTCCGTTCTCGAAGGGGACTTTCGGAGATTCTCTCCTACGCACCAATTCTATATCGCGGCAATCGGTTTACTCTCCGCTGTACTCCCGTACTGTCTCGAACGAGCCGTCGGCGATAGCACGGGCGACAGAGTCGATATCGACCGATTCGGGCATCGATTGGGGGTATTTTCGCTCGAAGTAGCCGACCAGATTTCGCACGTCGCGTTCGAGGAACTCGGCGGCGTTGTCGTGGTCGGTGTCGACCGCTTGCGGCCAGTCGAAGATGGTGATGCCGTCCTCGCTGACCGAGACGTTGTACTCGCTCATGTCGGCGTGGACGTAGCCGAGTCCGTAGGCGACGACGAGCTCCCGGAGGACGAGGTCGAGCACGCCGACGGCCTGTTCGTCCGGGAGCTTCGCGCGCGCGAGTTCCACTCCGGGGAGTTTCTCCATCACGACCGCGTGGCGGTTCTGGTCGACGGGTCGCGGCACGGGGACGCTGGGGTAGAGATCGCGGAGCACGTCGTGTTCGCGTTCGGCGGCTTTCCGGGCGGTGTAGAGCCACGAAACGTGCTGGTTCTCCGAGGTGTAGTCGCGTTCGCGGTTCACCTCCCGGAAGTTCGTGTACCCCTCGCGGTGGTACTTCAGCGCCAGCGGCTTGTACGACTGAACCTCGTACACGTCGCTCTCCTTGCCGACGCCGAGCGGCGAGCCGACGCCGTCGACGGTGTCGCGCTCGGCGAACGCCCGAAGCGCCAGGGCGTCGTACCCCTCGAAGGTGAGGCGGTACCCCTCGTACTGGATAGTCCGCTTCTCGACGAGGTCCCGCCGCATGCAGCGGTCGAGGCGGTAGTCGACCTCCTCCGCGGTGAGCCCCGAGTACTCGGGTAGCTTCTCGCGGTTGACCCACTTCCCGAACCGCATCCCCTGCTCGACACCCGAGAGGAGATAGAAGTCCTCGGGGTCGAGGTCCACCATCACGCCCGCGATGTTCTTCACCATACCCTTCGGTGGGGTGTCGTCGCCTAAAAGGCCCACGTGTCGGCGCACCCCGGTTTGATAAACCTCTGAGCGCGATATCAAAACGGGCGGCGCGGTCCTCTCCGGTCCGGGCTCCACCGGTGTTCCGACAGTCGGCACCGACTGATCGTGCGTCGTTACGGAGAGTCGATTTTATTCCCGCGGTCGGTGGTCGCGGGACGTTCGTCCGCCGCGTTCCGACGGAACCCGCTCGACGACACGACGCCGCCGACGGGAGAAAACGGCAGTCCGACACGGCGCTCGAACCGACGTCGAACGGCGAGTCGCCGCCTCGTTCGCGAGCCCCCGTTCGTGGGTGCGGTCACGCCGTCCGCGTTCGCCGTCCGCGGACGACGTACGCGACGCCCGTCGCCGAGGCGACTGCGGTGCCGACGACGACGCCTCCGACGAGCAGGTGCGTGAAAAGAGGAGTCAAGGCGGCGTCGATGCCCGCCGCCGACAGCGCGGCGAGCCACATCGCCGTCGCCCCGGCGAGAAAGCCGAGTCGATAGCGGCCCTGCGCGTCGTGGGCGGCGTCGAGACAGAGGAGTCCGCAGCAACAGAACAACGCGAGCGTCGCCGAATCCGCCATCGGCCTAGACCTGTTCCTCTCGGTCGGTGTCGGCGCGGCGGTAGCGGTCGACGCGGCGGTAGCCTGTCACGGTACCCCCGTCGTCGAGTTGAATTTCGTACGAGCCCAGGATGTCCTGGGTGTCGGGCACCGACGGCCGTTCGACGACCTCGACGACGCCCTCCCAGCCGTCGTCGACTCGGCGGAGTTCCGTGACGCCGTCGAGTTCGTGACCGATGAGCTCGGTGGCGACGTTTCGCACCGAGTCCTTGATCGACATGATGTCGGCGGTTTCACCGCCGTTCGACGACGATTCGTTCCCTTCGTCGTTTTCGTCGCTTTCGTCGCTTTGGTCGTTTTCGCCGTCTCCGGAGCCGTCGGCCTTCGGCTGTGGCTCTCCCTCGGCGACTTCGTCCAACCGCCGACGAATCGCTTCCTTGGCGCTCGAACGGTCGTCCCCCGACTGTTCGGCCTCGTAGGCGTCGCGCAGCACCGCCTGGTCGTCTATCTCCTGCAGTTCGTCTTCGAGTTCGTCGACTGTGTGTTCGGTTGGGTTTAGCTCTGGCATCGGTGGCTCCGGTCGGATTCCTCAGTCGTCGCCGTGGGTCCTGCCCGGACCGTCCGTCGGCGCGGCTGCGCCGACTTACGTCGTCGGTTCGTTCGGATGCGTGGGCGTGTCGACTTCGATCTCGTTGATGTCGTAGTCGCCCTCCCCGGACGTCGCTTGCTCTATCTTCGATATCTCGTGTGCGTAGTGCAGGAACGTGTCCACCGAAGCGGCGACGATACGAGCCTCGACGGTGAGAATCTCGATACCGACGACCGACACCCGCGCCCAGATGTCGATGACGATTCCTTTGTCGAGAATGCGGTCGAGCACTTCCGCGAGACTCGTACTGTCTGGAGTATTCTGCATCGTACCGAAGAAACAGTGACGACACGGTTAGCCACTTGGCCTGCAAATGCAGGGTGTACATATCCGTCTGGCTGAAGGTGTCTACGGTCCATCGCGTCCCTCGGTCGCCCGCGTATAAACACCCTGCACCTGCCGGCACAAGGGTACACTGGATTGGAACCGATACTGACGGCAGCGGCAGTCGAATTTCCCATGACCGGAACGTATCTCTACACGTACGGGGTGACAGACGACGGGTCGTTCGAGAAGGACATCCCGGGCGTCGACGACGCGACCACGGTGTACACCGTCGACTACCGGCGGTACTCGGCCATCGTCTCCGACATCGAGACGATGGAGCCCGAGCAGACCGACGAGAACGCCCGCCTCCACGACGACGTCCTCCAGGCGCTCATCGAAGACCGAACCGTCGTCCCGATGCGCTTCGGGATGACGTTCAAGAACGGCCGCGCGCTGAAAGGCGTCCTCCGCGGCGGCCAGCGCGCGTTCCGCCGGGCGCTGATGAACGTCGACGGGAAAGTCGAACTCGGCGTCAAACTCGTCACCGAGGAGGGCGTCGACGTGGACCGCGACGCCGTCCGCGAGGACGTGACCGAGCGCCTCGGCGGAGTCAGCGACGAGCGCGCCGAGAACGACCTGTTCAGCGACCGCCTCGTCGTCAACGACTCCTACCTCGTCGCCCACGAGGACCGCGAGGCGTTCAACGAGACGATGGGCGACCTGACGGAGGCGTACGAGGGAGAGCTGAAAGTACAGTACACGGGGCCGTGGGCCCCGTACAACTTCGTCGACATCGAAATCGAGGCCCAGTGATGTTCATCCTCGACAGACTGCTGATGAAGCCGTTTCTGACCATCGCGGACACGCTGCACACGATGGCGGTCAACGAAGTGTACGACGTGGGCGCGATTCAGGACGAACTGAAGGAGACGCGGCTGCTGTACGAACTCGGCGAACTGGACAGAGAGACGTACGAAGCGCGGCGCGAACGGCTCCGAGAGGACCTCGAACTGGCCGAAGAGATGCAACAGAAACTGCTCAGCGGCAACGTACAGGTGGCACAGACGTGACCGACGACCCAGTCGACAGACACGGCGACGACCCCGAAGAGTGGCCGTCGCGCGGCATCGTCGCGCGCGTCCAGTCGCTCTTGGAGACGCTCGCGGCGATGGACCGCAACGGCGAGAGCCGACGCGTCGGCACCGGAAGCGGCCGCTCCGGACCGGCCGACTTCGACTTCGGCTACTCGATTCGGACGGGTATCGCCGACCGACCCGACGACGGGACGGAGCGAACGTACCACGCGCCTTCCGAGGAGTCGTTCGACCCCTCGAACGTCCACCTCGACAGCCGCGTCGACGACGACGGCTACCACGTCATCGCCGACGTTCCCGGCGTCTCGGCGTCGCGAATCGACGCGGAGCTCCGCGGCGGGGGACGGACGCTCGTCGTCACCGTCGACGACCGACTCGTCGGCCGAGTGGCGTTCGACGCGCCGATGCGACTCGCCGAGACGGCGGTGCGAAACCACGTCCTTCGCGCGCGACTCGAACTCCGGGAGGAAACATGAGCGAAGAGGCAGACGCCGTGTCCGCGCCCGACCCGGTGGACGCACTCGCCGACGTCGACGACCTCTACGACACGGCCGTCGAGATTCTCGACCGACTCACCGGCGACGACGGCGACGAGGAGGCGGCCGCGGGCGAACGGATAGCGACCGACCTCGACCTGCTCGTCGACGTCGCCGTCGAAGCGGTCGAACTCCTCTCGGCGATAGACGTCGAGACGTTCTTCGAAAACGTCGACGTCGAGGAACTACCGGAGGCCGTCTCGTTCGAAGAACTGCCGGAGGCGCTCGCCGACGGCAACCCGAAGGCGGCGGTGAACGTCTCGAAGCTCGTCCAACTCGTCAATCTGAGCGCGCTCCTGACCGAGACGGACCTCCAACGCACGCGCGAGGAGTACGCCGAACTGGAGGAGGCCGTCGACGCGTTCACCGACGACGGACTGGTACAGACCGACGACGAAGGCGACGGCAACGGCGACGACGGTGACGGCGACGACGAGTTCCTCGAAGACTCGCTGTTCGGCGGCGACGAGGAGACGTCGATGGTGAAGACGGAGGTGTCGCAGGCGGTCATCCAGTCGGAGCTGATGGACGCCATCGAGGAGTTCCGCCGGGGTATCCTCGTCGCCCACAGAGAGCTCGACCGGATGCGCAGGTACAACGAGAAGCGGTTCCGCCAGCGCGCGAGTTCGACGTCGACCTCGCGCAACCCGACCGCTCGGTCGTTCATCCCGTCGTCACGACCGGCCACCGGGGCGAGTCGGTTCTCGACGGTGCCGACGCGGGTTCGACACTCCGACATGGAGGGGCTCGACCGAATCTACGGGCGACGGTTCGACGAGGAGGTGGAAAAATGAGTAGCGCCGGCCCAACGCGGACGAGCGACAGTCTCGCCGACGTCGTCGAGATGCTTCTCGACAAGGGCATCGTCATCAACGCCGACATCGTCGTCTCCGTCGGTCAGACGGAACTGCTCGGCATCGAACTGCGGGCGGCCATCGCCTCGTTCGAGACGGCCGCCGAGTACGGCCTGCAGTTCCCCGAGGGAACCGACATGCGGCGCGTCGCAGCGGCGTCCGGTCGCGATGCGCTCCCCGAGGAGGAGGAAGGTCCGCTCGCGCCGGTCATCGACGCAGCGGGCGGAAGCGAGGCCGACAGTGAGGAAGTGAGCGAGGCCGACGCCGAGGAAACGAATGAAACAGGCGACGACGAGGCCGACGCCGAGGAAACGACCGAAGCGGAGGACTCCGACGAAACGAGCGAAGCGACCGAAGCGACCGTCGAACCGGAGGGCGACGATGCCGACGGTTGATATCGACGGCGAGGACGCCTCCGACGGCCTGTTCGCGCTCGTCGTCGCCGTCGTCGAGATACTGGTCGACGCGCTCGAACGCGAGGCGATTCGGCGCATGGAGTCCGGGTCGCTCACCGACGAGGAGATAGAGCGCCTCGGCAGCCACCTCGCGCAGCTGGAGAGCGAGATCGACCGGCTGAAGGAGGAGATCGGCGTCGGCGACGACGTTGACCGCCTGCGCGGCGACCTCGACGCGCTGGTCAACGACGCGCTGCTCGACCTCCGAGACGGCGAACTGGGGGTCGAGTCGCGATGAGCGCGCCGGCCGCCGACCCCGGGACGACCGTCGACGACGGCCGCTACCTCTACTGCGTCGTCGGCGTCGACGACGGCGAGTCCGACGCCGACTGGAGCGAGTCGAACGCCGTCGACGGCGCGGAGGCGTACCTCGTCACGGCCGACGGAATCGGGGCGGTCGTCCACCGCTGCGAGCGGACGCCGAACCCGAACGACCTCTCGGCGGTCAAGCGGTCGCTGCTCCGCCACCAGCACGTCGTCGACGCGGCGGGCGACGCGTTCGGGACGCCGCTGCCGCTTCGGTTCGGCACCGTCGTCGAGGGCGGCGACGCGGCGGTCCGAGAGTGGCTCGCCGAAACCGCGGCGACCCAGCGACGACATCTCGACGCGTTCGCGGGCAAGTGGGAGTACCGAATCGAGGTCGGCTGGGACGAGGAGGCGCTGGCCGAGGCGGTCGAGTCGTCCGACGACCGACTGGCCGAACTCGCCGAGACGCTCGGCGACTCCTCGGAGGGGACGTCGTTTCTCGTCCAGAAGCAGTACGACAAGCGACTCTCCGACCTCGTGTACGCCGAACGCGAGGAGCGCGTAGCGACGCTCGCGGAGCGGCTCGACCCGCTGGTCGAGGAGATGGAGGAACTCGGTCGACCGGCGGTGTCGCTGGAGGACGACGACGGTTCGGACTCCGGCCCCTCGTTTCGGGTCGCCGTGCTCGCGCCCGAGGAGAACGAGATTCCCATCGGCGACGTGCTCGACGAGGTCGAGGCGAACCCGGAGACGACCGGCGTGCAGTACACCGGCCCGTGGCCGCCGTACACGTTCGCGCCGTCGCTCGGCGAGGGGGGTTCGGACGACGCCGGCTCCGGGTCGGGCGGTCGAGAATCCGAGGCGGGAGGCCGGTAGCGGTGCGGCCGACGCGCCGGGACGACGACGCCGTCGTCGACCTCCTGGACGTGTTGCTCACCGAGGGGGTGATGATACAGGCGGACCTCATCGTCACCGTGGCGGACATCCCGCTTCTCGGCGTCCAACTGCGCGCGGCGCTCGCCGGCATGGAGACGATGCTGGAGTACGGGCTCCTTTCGGAGTGGGACGAGAAGACGCGCGAGCGAGCGCGCCGCCGAGAGGAGCAACTACGGGGTTCGCGGGGGGCGCGGCCGTACTCGGGAGTCCGGCCGACGCCCGAGACACCGACCGGAGACGACGGGACAGGCTGAGATTACACTCGAACGCGTGACTGTTCCAGCGGCGAAAGCTCTCGGTAATCGAAACCGTCCCGAATTTCTGAGCCATTACTAATCCCCTTCCGGCGCGTTCGAAACCGGTATGAGCGTCGTCGCAACCCTCGAACATCCGACAGAGCAGTTTCCTCTCCGGAGCACGCTCGCCAGCGTCCCGGGTCTCGAAATCGAAGCGGAGTCCGTCGCCGCCCACGGAACCGACCGGCTGCTCGCGTTCGTCTGGATGCGTTGCGACGACTGGGGGGCGCTCGACCGGGCGTTGGCCACGGACCACACGCTCACCGACGCCGCGCTCCTGAAAGAGCAGGGAGAACGGCGACTGTACCGACTCGACTGGGCCGAGGGCTTCGAACCGGTCGCCCGACTGCTCGACGACGAGGGCGCGACCATCATGAACGCCTCCGCTCGCAACGACGTGTGGACGTTCCGCATCCTGTTCCCGCACCGCGACTCGCTCTCGCGGACGCTGCGCATCACCGAGGAGGAGGCCGCCGGCTTCTCGGTCCAGCGCATCCGCGAGTTCGACACGGCCCGGAACGGGTCGGACGTCGACGACACGTTCGGTCTCACCGCCTCCCAGCGCGAGGCGCTCCGCGCGGCGCTCGACGGCGGTTACTACCAGGTTCCGCGCGGAGCCGAACTGTCGGAGCTCGCCGCCGACCTCGACATCAGCCATCAGGCACTCTCGGAGCGCCTCCGCCGCGCACACGGCCATCTCGCCGCCTACGCAGCCGAACAGTTCGGGCCGTGAGTTCGCCGCTCGACGATTCTCTCCCTCACCGCGCGTCGTAACCACTTTCTCTCACTCCCGCCTACCGCCGCCTATGACCGACGACGCGCCGTCGGCCGACCGGCAGTGGCGACTCGTCCGCGAGGAGTCCCGGTCGGGGCCGATGAACATGGCGCTGGACGAGATCGCGGCCGAGACGGCCGCCGACGGCGGCCCGAGAACGGTCCGGGTCTACCGGTGGGAGCCGAGCACGCTCTCTCTGGGCTACCGACAAGCGCCCGACACCGTCGACTGGGAGTTCTGCGAACGCGAGGGAATCACCGTCACGCGCCGCCAGACCGGCGGCGGCGGCATCTACCACGACGAGTTCGGCGACATCTCCTACTCCATCACCGCGCCGGCCGAGGAGCTCCCGAGCCGACTGCTCGACTGCTATCACCTGCTCTGTGCGCCCGTCCTCGACGGCTTCGAGCGGATGGGCGTCGACGCCGACTTCGCCGACGAGCAGCTGCCGGCCATCCACCAACCGGCGTGCTACCTGCGGGAACTGCACCCCGCCCACGACGTCGTCGCCGGCGGCCGCAAAATCAGCGGCAACGCCCAGTACCGCCGAAAGGACGCCGTCATCCAGCACGGCTCGTTGACGTACAGCGTGCTCGCCGACCGGCATCTGGGCGTCTTCGCCGACCCCGGAATCGACGCGGAGACGTTCCGCGAACGGGTCACCGGTATCGACGAACAGGCCGAAATCTCCCGCGACGAGGCCGTCTCGGCGCTCGAAGCCGCCCTCGGCGAGTGGGTCGACGCCGAGGAAGGCGAGTGGACCGACGAGGAACTGGAGCGCGCCCGCGAACGTGCGCGCGAGAAGTACGAATCCGACGACTGGGTTCGGCGGCGCGCCGAGTCGCGGTCGTCGGAGTAGGACTCAGAACCCGAACGTCTGTTCTTCGTCGCCGCCGAGTTCCGCCTGAATCGCCTCGTGAATCTCTCCGACCGGCGGCGTGTCGCGCGTCGGGTCCAACCAGTGTTCGCCGACCCACCTGTACCGAACCGTCATCGACTCGTCGAGGAGAAAACAGGAGCGCCGCGCCCGGCGCGAGATGCCGAACGCGCGGTACGCGACGTCGAACGCCTCCGCGATGTCGAGGTCGCCGTCGGAGTACAGCGGAAAGCCAAGGTTCAGGCGGCTGATGAACTGGCGGTGCGTCCGCACGCCGGATTTGCTCACGCCGACGACCTGCACCCGCTCGCCGGTCGAGAACCAGTCGAAGTCGCGGAACGAACACCACTCTTCGATACAGTCGGGACTGAAATCCGCCGTGTAGAAGGACAGCAACACGGGTTTCTCTGCCGCGAGCGCCGCGAGCGACACGTCGTCTACCTCTCCGTCGGGTCGAACGAGTTGCCCGGTGACGTCCGGGGCGGACTCGCCCACCTCGACGCCTACGTGTTCGGCCATACGACTCTCTTAGATTCCAATGCGTTAGCTGTTCGCGTCTCGGTAGCGGGTCGACGAGCGCCGACACCGCGACTCCGAAGTTCCTATGCCCGTCCAATTCTTCCGCGCTGATATGCGAGTTGGAGCACACGTCTCGATTGCGGGCGGCGTCGGCAACGCCGTCGAGCGACAGACGACCGTCGGCGGCAACTGCGGACAGATTTTCACCCACTCCCCGCAGGTGTGGAAACACGGCGAGATAGGCGACGAGGACGCCGCGGCGTTCCGCGAGGGGACGGAAACCGAGTTGGACGGCCCGTGGGTCATCCACTCGTCGTACCTCGTCAACCTCTGCACGCCGAAGGACGGACTCCGCGAGAAATCCATCGACTCGATGCAGAAGGAGGTCGACGCCGCGGCCCGACTCGGCGTCGAGTACGTCAACGTCCACCTCGGCGCGCACACCGGCGCGGGCGTCGAGCAGGGCCTCGAAAACGCGGCGTCGGCGCTGGACGAACTCGACGTGCCCGACGGCGTGACGGTGCTCGTCGAGAGCGACGCCGGAAGCGGCACCAAACTCGGCGGCGACTTCGAACACCTCGCCACCGTCATCGAGAAGGCCGACCTCGACATCGACGTCTGTCTCGACACCGCCCACGCGTTCGCCGCGGGCTACGACCTCTCGACGGCCGAGGGCGTCGACGACACCGTCGCCGCCTTCGACGACGAAATCGGTCTGGAACACCTGAAGTGCGTCCACCTGAACGACTCGAAACACGAGTGCGGGACGAACAAGGACGAACACGCTCACATCGGCGAGGGCTACATCGGCGAAGACGGCATGAACGCGTTCGTCAACCACCCGGACCTCGCCGAGGTGCCGCTGGTGCTGGAGACGCCGAACGAGGCCGAGAAAGGCTTCGAGTGGGACATCGCCCGCGTGAAGGAACTGCGCGAGAACTGACTTCCCGCCGACTTTCCACCCCGAATCCCCCCGCTTATCACCGGCGCTCGTGAACACCGGAGCATGCGCCGGTTCTCAGCCGAGTACCTCGAACGTACCCGCGACGGAATGTGGGGCGACTCGCGCGAGGCGCTCGCCGACCTCGACTTGCCGAACCGGCGTCGGATTCTCGACGTCGGCTGCGGCACCGGCGAACTCGCGCGCGTCCTCGCCGACGAAGCGCCGGACGCGCAGGTCGTCGGCGTCGACGCCGACCCCCAGTTACTCCGTGTCGCCCGCGAACAGACCGAACTCTCGGTCGTCGCCGGCGACGCGACGCGCCTCCCCGTCGTCGACGACGCCGCGGACCTCGTGGTCTGTCAAGCCCTGCTGAGCAACCTCCCCGACCCGAGTGCGGCCGTCTCGGAGTTCGAACGAGCGTCGTCGGAGCTCGTCGCCGCGGTCGAACCGGACAACGCCTCGGTCGGCGTCGACTCCACCGTCGACCGCGAGGTGACGCTCGAACGCAGCGTCAGAGAGGCGTATCTCGACGGCGTCCGGACGGACGTTTCGCTCGGGAGCCGCGTCTCGGAACTGTTCGCCGACGCGGGGCTCTCCGAAATCCGGACGCGCCGCCACCACCAGCGGAAAGTCGTCGAACCGCCGTACGACGAGGCCGACGTGGAGAGCGCCCGGTTGAAGGCGACCGGCGAGGGGTTCGACCGTTACGAGGCGGAGCTCCGGCGGACGCTCTCGGACGCCGAGTTCGACGCGCTCCGCGCCGAGTGGCGCGAGATGGGGCGGTCGGTAGTCGACCAGATGCAGCAGGGGAGCTACCGGCGCGCGGAGGTCGTCCCGTTCGACGTGACCGTCGGACGGGTGTGAGTGCGGAACAGGACCCGAAGGTCGGTTTACTCGTCGGCGTTCGGTCCGGTGAGCGAGTCGTCCTCTTCGCCGCCCTCGTCGCCACCGCCGTTCTCTCCGCCCTCGCCGCTTTCTCCGCCTTCGTCGCCACCGCCGTTCTCCCCGCCCTCGTCGTCTTCCTCCTCGCCCGGCGACGAACACCCCGCCAGACCGACTGTAGCTGCGACGCTCGCTGCGCCTGCGATGCGGACGAACCGTCGTCTCGACGTGCGGTCTCGACTCATCGAGCGAAACGTCACCGCCGAGGGAAATAGAACGTCGGACTGTCAGTTCTCTCGACCGGTCGAGCGCTCAGACGACGTCGCCGCGGACCGTCGTGCCGGTCTGTTCGGCGCGGTACTCGCGCATCCGCGTCGCGGCGGTCTGCGCCTCTTCGTCGTCCATCCCGAGCATCTCCAGCGCACCGGAGAGCGTCGGGAACGGGAGTTCGCCGCCGCGGAGCTTTTCAAGGGTCTCGTCGCCGCGCTGACCGTCCAGCCAGAGACAGACGCCTCGGGGGTCGAGAATCTCCTCGTAGGCGCCGCGAGCGACGGCACCTCTCAACCGCTGGGTGACGTTGTCGTCGAAGCTCGCGTTACAGACTTCGAGGTGAATCGGCTCGCCGTCGTCGAGCAGGTGCGCGGCGAGACACTTCTCGGGGGCGGCGTAGCCGTTGTCGTTGGCGCGGACGTGTTCGGGGAACTGCTCGGCCCAGTCGGCGGAGACGCTCTTGCCGATTCCCTTCACGCCGAATCGGGTTTCGAGGTCGGCCGCCCGCTCGGCGTCCGCGTCGCCGCGCATCATGATATCCTTCGTGAGGTAGACGTCGAGACGGTCGATGGGGTCGAGTCCGAGCGCCACGTCGCCGTACACCCAAATCTCGCGGACGGGCACCGGCATCGGTTCGGACTCGACCGTGTCGACGAGCGCTTCGACGCGGTCGAGAGCTTCCTGTCGCTCCATCGCCGGAACGTCGGCGCGCCGCGGGGAAAACGGTTTCCGACTTCCCGAGGCCCTACCCGTCGAGTTCGGCCGCCGAGTTGTCCCGCGGTCGGTAGTCGAGCGCGTGCCGCGTCTCGGTTAGCGAGAGGTAGCGGTCGTCGTTCGCGGAGACGCCGTGGGCGGTCACCGCCTCGCCGCCGGTGTCACCGAGCCCGTCGCCGTCGAGCGACGCCGTCACCGCGTCGCGAACGACGCGCCGACAGTCGTCGGGACTGAGCCACATCGCCCGGAGGAACCGCGAGTCGACCCCGTCGTCGGCGTCCTTCTCCCGCAGGTCGTCGGGGGTGAGCAACCAGCCGATGCGGAGGTTGACGACGTCTACGTCGTGGCGCGCGGCGTACAACTGCCCGAGCGCCTCGCCGGAGACTTTCGAGACGCCGTAGAAGGAGTCGGGCAGCGTCGGGTCGTCCGGGCGGACGGTCCGCACGCGGTCGGTCATCGACTCCGGGTCGTCGGGGTCGTCGACGTTGTACTGGTGGACGGCGTGGTTCGAGGAGGCGAAGACGACGCGGTCGAGGCTGTTCTCGACGGCCGCCTCGTAGGCGTTGCGCGTCCCGTCGATGTTCGTCTCGAAGACACCCTCCCAGTCGGCGGTCGGCGAGGGGTTCGCCGCGAGGTGGACGAGCACGTCCTGTCCTGCGAGCGCATCCGAGAACGCCTCGGCGTCAGTCACGTCGAGGACGACGCTGTCGAGGTCGTCGTGCTCGCGGTGGGTTATCGCGGTCACCTCGTGGTCGGTGTCCTCGAACGCGCGCAGCGCCTCTCTGCCGACGTTTCCCGCCGCTCCGGTGATTGCGACGTTCGTCATACGATGTGTACCGCAGTCAGCGCAAAATAGCTCGGGGCGGTCCCTCGCGGGCTTCGGTCCGACGCGCCCTCACTCGTCGCGGCGGACGTACAGCGTCTTCGAGACCTCGGCGTACACGTCGCCGTCGGCGTCGAACAACCGCAGGTCGTACTCGCGGTCGGTCGACTCGCCGGGGTCGAGGGTGTCTCGAATCGCGTCGACTTCCTCGTCGGGGAGGCGGAAGTCGGCGTACAGCGTCCGGTCGCCCGGTCTCTTGAACTCGATACTCGCGGCGCGGTCCCAGACGGTGAAGCCGTCGCCGAGGCGGCGATTCAGCATGATGACGTACACCGGGTCGACGGCGGCGTACATGCTCCCGCCGAAGGTGGTGCCGTAGACGTTCTTCGTCCGCCACGTCAGCGGGAGTTCGACCTGCACGCGACTCCAATCGCGCTCGATGTACCGGACTCTCCCGCCGGTGCTTCGATACGTCGGGTGGAGGTTGAACCCGAGGCGCGCGAGGCGGGTTCGGAGCGATTCGCTCATGGGCGTCGGTCGGAGGGTCGCGGGAAGTCAGTTCGGATGTGGGTTCGGCGAGTCGTCGCCCCTCGACCGCGGAGACGAAACGGTCATACGCGCGAGACGGCAACAGACACGAAAATGGAGTGCGACAAGTGCGACCGCGACGCCGTCATGGTCGCGAACTACTCGGGGGCGCATCTCTGCGAGAACCACTTCTGCGCCTCGGTCGAGAAACGCGTCCGGCGACGCGTCCGCGAGGATAGCCTCGTCCCGCGCGACGCCAGTCCCGACGACCCCGATACGTGGGTTATCGGTCTCTCGGGCGGCAAAGACAGCGTCGTGCTCACGCACATCTTGGACGAGACGTTCGGGCCGGACCCCCGAATCGAACTCGTCGCGCTCTCCATCCACGAGGGCATCGAGGGCTACCGCGACAAGAGCCTCGACGCCTGCGTCGAACTCTGTGAGGACCTCTCGCTGCAGCACGAGGTCGTCTCCTACGAGGAGGAACTCGGCGTTCGGATGGACGACGTGGTGGAGAAAGACCCCGAGAACATGGCTCCCTGCGCGTACTGCGGCGTGTTCCGACGCGACCTGCTCGAACAGTACGCCGAGGAACTCGGCGCGGACAAACTGCTCACCGGCCACAACTTAGACGACGAGGCGCAGACGGCGCTGATGAACTTCCTCGAGGGCGACGTGACCCAGGTGGCGAAACACTTCGACGCGAGCATCGGCGACTTCGAGAAGCGCGCGCTCTCGGAGAACTTCGTCCCGCGAGCCAAACCGCTGCGCGACGTCCCCGAGAAGGAAGTCGCGCTGTACGCGCACCTGAAGGACCTCCCGGCGCACATCACCGAGTGCCCGCACGCGAGCGAAGCCTACCGCGGCGAGATTCAAAAGTTGCTGTTGAAACTCGAAGAGAACCACCCTGGCACCCGACACTCTATCATGGCCGGCTACGAGGAACTCGCGCAGATGGCCGCCGAGCAGTACCGCGGCGACGAGGACGTCGAACTCAACGAGTGCGAGCGCTGCGGGTCGAAGACCGGCGGGACGGTCTGTAGAAAGTGTAAACTCGTCGAAGCGGTTCGGGCGGTCTGAGACCGGGCGCGGCCCCGAACTACGACTGAGCGGAACTCGCTGAAAACGTTCGCTCCCTTCCCGCTCTCTCCCGCTCACGAGGCGTCGCTCGCCACCTACATTCGGGTTTCTGAGAACAGCGTACGGTCGAAGTCGCCGAGCAGTTAGCGGATGACGTCGAGGCCGTTGTTGCGTTCGACCTCGTCCTGTCCGCCGTCGGACTGCCACGAACCGTTCGGATTCGTGCTCGTCCGACGCTGTCGGTTCTGACTCGTCTCGAACTCCGAACCGCCCGAACTCCCGTCGAGACTGGCGCGCGAGCGGTCGGCCTGCTTCTGGGTCGTCGGGCCGAGCACCTGCGCGCTCTGGACGCCGGTCATGATGGCCATGACGCGGACTTTCCCTTTGTACTCCTCCTGGATGCGCGCGCCCCAGATGACGTTGGCGCTCGCTTCGAGGCGTTCGGTGATGTTGTCGGCGATGCCCTCGGCCTCCTTGAGCGTGAGGTCGGGGCCGCCGGTGATGTGGACGAGCCCGCCGGACGCCCCGCGGTAGTCCACGTCGAGAAGCGGGTGGTTCATCGCGTCGCGAACCACTTCTTCGGTCTTGTTCTTGTCCTGCGTCTCCCCGACCAGCATCACGGCGACGCCACCCTGGTTCATGATGGTGGACATGTCGGCGTAGTCGAGGTTGATGAGCGACGGCTGAGTGATGGTCTCCGAAATCCCCTTGACGGTCTCGGCGATGATCTGGTCCATCACCGAGAACGCCTTGCCGATCGGGAGGTTCGGGACGTAGTCGAGCAGGCGGTTGTTGTCGAGGACGATGATGGAGTCCGCCTCGTTGCGGAGTTTCTCCAGCCCTTCTTCGGCTTTCACCGTCCGGGCACGCTCGACGTTGAACGGCGTCGAGACCATGCCGACGACGATGGCGCCCTGTTCTTTGGCGATCTTCGCGACGACGGGAGCGGCACCGGTGCCGGTGCCGCCGCCCATCCCGGCGGTGACGAACACGAGGTCGGCTTTGCCGAGAACCTCTTTGATGGTTCCCTGCGCCATCTCGGTCGCCCGTTCGCCCATCGAGGGGTCGCCGCCGGCACCGAGGCCGGAGGTCAGCGACTTGCCAACGAGAATCTTCGTGTCGGCCTCGATCATCTTCAGGTGCTGTTTGTCTGTGTTGATAGCGACGGTGTCGGCGCCCTCGACGCCGATGTTGTAGAGGCGGTTGATGGTGTTGTTCCCAGCACCACCGCAGCCGACGATGACGATACGGGGTTCGCCGAACTCGTCGTCGTCGCTCTGCGCCTCCATGTCGCGCTGCTCGGCTTCGGCGTTTTCGAGTGCGTCTTGAACGATATCTTGCATTCGATTACACCTTCGCCCAGCTGCGCTTGGTGCGCTCGGGACGTTTTGCGTCGCGTTCTTCGGCCTGCTCATTGAGCATCTCGCGGACGGCCGAACGGATGGCTTCGCTGCGGTTCGGGAACTCTCCCGTTTCCACCATCTGTTCGACTTCCTCGATCTGCTGCTTCGGAATTCGTAGTGTCACACGCTCCATATTTGCATTCCCCCGGTAAGACGGTCGGGCACATGCCCGACAGTGTCATCACGCGCCGAAATCGCACGAGGAGGGCGACTTTGCCCCACCGATTCCGGAGCGTAAGACGACCGTCTTACGCGAACGTAAGCACAGACCGATGGGATATAAATGTAACGGCGAATGTAAGACACGACCGTAGAACGGTGTTTACGCGGTCCTAGCGAGCCGTCACCGCCGTTCGAGAACGTCCGCCGCCGGAGTCCGTCGACCGCACCCCGGACAGAACGCCCAGTCCGAACGGACCTCGTCTCCGCAGTCGCAGAACAATCGGCGAGACGCTTTCTCACCGCAGTTCGGGCAGTACATCTGTCCGTCGGACAGCTCTTCGCCGCACTGGCTGCACGACTTCTCGTCCGCCGTCTCCGCTCCGTCGACGGTTGTCTTACGTTCTTCCGAGTCGTCGTCGTCGCTCGCACCGTCGAGGCTGATGTTGACGTTGACGTCCTGTGGTCGACGGTTCTCGGCCTGTCGGAGCCGCTCACCGACGAGTTCGTCGACGCGCTCGCGGACGAGTTCGTCGATACGCTCGGACACCGGTGCGACCGACCCCGCGTCCGCACCGGCCTCACGCTCCGACGCGTCGAGGTACGCACGAAGCGCCTCGCGCATGACCTCGCTCTTGGAGGCGTCTAACGCCTCCAGTCGCTCGACGAGGTCGTCGTCCGCGCGGAACGTGACTTTACTCATCTTCGTTGAGAGGAATTATGCGACACTATTTCAATCTTGCCCAATCCTCGTCATTCGTTCACGTACATCGCGCCGAACAGCAATCGTTATACCCGAGAATGCGGTACGACAGGGCACCGCTCTTAGCTCAGCCTGGCAGAGCAGCCGACTGTAGATCGGCTTGTCCCCCGTTCAAATCGGGGAGAGCGGACTGAACTTCAGCGCCGAGAGCGGAGCGAACCGGTGCTGAATGTGAAGGACTGCTCTCCCCGATTTGAGCACGGAAGTCACAGCCCGGGAGCGAACGTAGTGAGCGGCCCGGAACGTCTTCGCTCGTTCAATCACCGCGGCTTCGCTTTCGCTCGCCACGAGCCCTCGTTCACTACGTTCACAAGGACGGGGAGAGCGGACTTTTCCCGCGAACAGTGCGAGACTGGGGTTCTCGATTCGCTCACGAGGGAGGAGCGAGCAGCCTTTCCTCGGCTCTCGAACGCGTCATCTCCGTCGAACGCCCTCGGAGGTCGTCCACTTACCGCTCGAACTCAGAAAGAGACATCCCTCGAACGTCGTCGGGCGCTCACTCCCGGCGGGGTCGAGCCGAATCCGGAACGGTTCCTCCAGTGCGAACAGTTCGTGAACGACGTCGGCGTGCGCACTCGTCGTGAGTACGCCGTCGACCCACCCCTCGCTCGGGCGACGACGAACAGTGAGTGAGAGGTCCTCGGCGACGACACGGTCGCCGTGTTCGGACTCCACTCGAACTTCGTCGCCCTCGGCGGTGTCGTATCGGTCCACGACGTCAGTTAGCTCCGTGTACACCTGAGCACTGGGTTCGATGCCTCAGCGTGACAGTTCGTCCGCCGCGCCGTCGGACCCAGTCGACGCCGGACGATGCCGGTGTACGGACACTTACGGCGTTCGGATACTATCACGCAGGTACACCATGCGACACCGCGAACTCGGCACCACCGGTTACGACGTGACCGAAATCGGACTCGGAACGTGGAACATCGGCAGCGACTGGGGCGACGTGAGCGAGGAGGAGGGCCGCGAAGCCGTCCGCGCGGCGCTCGACGCCGGCGTCGATTTCGTCGACACCGCCGACGTGTACGGCGACGGCGCGAGCGAGCGGCGCATCGCCGAGGTGCTGGACGAAGCAGACGCCCGCGACGACGTGACCGTCGCCACGAAAGCGGGTCGGCGTCTCGACCCGCACGGAGCCGACGGCTACACGCACGGGAACCTCGAACGGTTCGTCGACCGGAGCCGCGACAATCTCGGCGTCGACTCGCTCGACCTGCTCCAGTTGCACTGCCCGCCGACGGAGGTGTACTATCGACCCGAGGTGTTCGAGGCGCTCGACGACCTGAAGCGAGCCGGAAAGATCGACCACTACGGCGTCAGCGTCGAGAGGGTCGAAGAGGGGCTGAAAGCCATCGAGTACGACGGCGTCGAGACGGTCCAGATAATCTTCAACCCGTTCCGACAGCGACCGGCCGAACTGTTCTTCCGAGAGGCCGCCCGACGCAGCGTCGGCGTCGTCGTCCGCGTGCCGCTGGCGTCGGGACTGCTCACCGGAACGCTCTCCGTCGACGACGAGTTCCCCGAGGACGACCACCGCAACTACAACCGCGACGGCGACGCGTTCGACGTGGGCGAGACGTTCGCCGGCGTCCCCTTCGAGACGGGCGTTCGCGCCGCCGACGAACTCGAACCGGCGGTGCCGGAGGACGCGACGCTCGCGCAGTTCACGCTCCGCTGGATTCTCTCGTTCGACGCCGTGAGCACCGTCATCCCCGGGTCGACCAGTCCCGAACACGTCCGCCAGAACGTCGTCGCCGCCGACCTCCCCGAACCGTCGGCCCGGCAGCACGAACGCGTCCGCGAGGTGTACGACGCGTACGTCCGCGACCACGTCCACCACCGCTGGTAGCCGGCCGGCCGGTGTCGTCACGGAGTCCCGACAACTCCGGGAACTGTCCCAACGACTATCGTACTCGTCGTCGTACTCAGTCAGGTCACGATGTCGGAGAAGACACACAGCGACGTCCCGATTCGAGTAGGTATCGTCGGTCTCGGCTACATCGGCACGACCGTCGGCGACGAGTTCGACCACCACCCGCAGGCCCGGGTCGCGGCGGTGTGCGACGTGGCCGAGTCCGCCCGCACCGACGCGGGCGAACAGTTCTCCGTGCCGATGGAGGCGCGCTACGAACAGTACGAGGAGATGCTCGACGGCGAGAACCTCGACGCAGTTCTCATCGGCACGCCGCACACGCTCCACTACGGCCAGGTCGTCGCCGCGCTCGAACGCGGCCTCCACGTCCTCTGCGACAAGCCGCTGACGACGGATTTCGAGCAGGCGAAGGACCTCTACGAGCGCACGCTCGACGCCGACGAAGTGCTGATGGTCGGCTACCAGCGCCACCTCAATCCGGCGTTCGTCGAAGCGCGAGAGCTGTGGACGGAGTCCGAGCGGACGCCGCGGTGGATAACCGCCGAGATCAGCCAGGACTGGGTCGACCGCTTCAGCGGGACCTGGCGCGCGAACCCCGACCTCAGCGGCGGCGGCTACCTCTACGACACCGGGAGCCACATCCTCGACGCCATCCTCTGGACGACGGACCTCACGCCGACGGCCGTCCGCGCGGACATGACGTTCGTCGACGACGAGGAGCGCGTCGACGAGCGCGCAGAGCTGTGGATCGAGTTCGAGGAGGGAGCCAACGCCAGCGTCTCGGTGTACGGGAAGACCCCGTGCACGCGCGAACACATCCACATCTGGGACGACGAGGGCGCGGTGTATCTCGACGGTCGCGAGTGGGAGGACCGCCAACTCACGGAGATAGACGCCGATAGCACGACGCACGCGCCGTATCTCGGCGGTCGGTCGCACCCGAACAAAGCCGAGTCGTTCGTCCGCGCCATCCGGGAGGGGACGGCCCCGCCCGCGACGCCGATGGACGGCCTCCGCGTCACGGCGGTCACCGAGGCGGCCTACGAGTCCGCCCGCGGCGACGGCGACTGGGTGAGCGTCGACCTCTAACCCGCGACGTCGGCTCGCCGCCCCCCGCCACTACGCCTTTTTGACTCCGCGCCGTACCGTGAGCCATGGCCGACGAACCCGACGAGAACCCCCGGACCGACCCGAGCCACGAGAGCGTCATCGAGAGCTCCCGGCAGCGGAAAGACGAGCGCGCGGACACCGTCGAGAACATCATGGACGAGGTGGACCGTCACCTCGAAGGTCAGAAGTTCCCGGTTCGCGGCGAGGAGCTCGCCGAGGAGTACGGCGGTCAGCCCGACGACATGCCGAACGAGACGGAGTCGCTCGGAAGCGTCTTCGACCGACTCGGACAGGACGAGGAGTACGAGTCCGCAGAGGAGGTCCGAGAGGCCGTCTACGGCGAGGTCACCGGCGAAGCCGGCGGCGAGAACGAGTACAACCCCGACCGCGAACTGCAGGAGATCGCCGAGGACGTCGTCGACGACGAGTCGAACACGAACGCGAACTGAGGCGGGAGATTCCGGAAGGCGGCGTCACCCATCCCCACCCTTTTGAGGGCCGAAAAGAAGGTGGCTGCATGGCGACCAGACTTCCTCCATCGGAGTTCGAAGCGCGCCTCGACAGCATCCGCGGCGCGCTCGCCGACACCGACGCCGACGCCGGCGTCTGGTTCGGCGCGACGAGCATCGAGTATCTCACCGGGTTCCACCACATCCAGACGGAGCGACCCGTCGTCCTCGCGGTGACGCCGAACCGGATCGAAATCACGGTGCCGCGACTCGAAGTCGAGCGCGTCGAACCCAATCCACGAATCGACGCCGTCCACCACTACTTCGACTACCCCGGCGGCGAACCGCTGAAGACGGCCGTCTCGATGCTCCGCGGGATGGGCGTCGACGCCGTCGCCGCCGACGGAGACGGCGCGCCCGGCGTGATGGGCTACGAGGGGCCGAAGCTCTCGGAGTTCCTCGACGTCGAGTCCCAGCGCTGGGTCGACCGGATGCGCTGGGAGAAGACCGACGCCGAGGTCGACCTCATCCGCGAGTCGGCGAAGTGGGCGAACCTCGGCCACCGCTACCTGGCCGACTACACCGAGGTCGGCGCGCATCCGGCGACGGTCAGCCAGCGGGCGTCGACGGACGCCTCCCGCGCGATGCTCGACACGCTCGGCGACCGCTACTCGGTTCGGGTCCGCGGCGACGGCCCCGTCCACGCGGGCTACATCAGCGGCGCCGAGACGGCGCTCCCGCACGGCCACACCCCGAACGAGCGACTCTCCGAGGGCGACGTGCTCATCACCGGCGCGTCGGCGAACGTCGACGGCTACCACTCCGAACTGGAGCGGACGATGTTCGTCGGCGAGCCCACCGACGAGCAAGCGCACTACTTCGAACTCATGCTCGAAGCGCAGACCATCGCCATCGAGGCGCTCGGCCCGGGCGTCTCCATCAGCCACGTCGACCAGGTCGTCTGGGACTACTTCGAAGAGCAGGGCGTGACCGACCTCGCCCAGCACCACGTCGGCCACAACATCGGCCTCGGCGGCCACGAACCGCCGTACATCGACCGCGGCTGGGACGAGGCGCAGGACGACCCCGCCGACGCCGAGATGGCCCCCGGACAGGTGTACACCATCGAACCCGGCATCTACACCGACGAGTTCGGCTACCGCCACTCCGACACCGTCGCCGTCACCGAACGCGGCACCGAGTGGCTGACGTTCTTCCCGCGGGACCTCGAATCGAACGTCATCCGGTAGCCGCGTCGCGTTCGCTTCCCCTCGCTACACGGACACGTCCAACCCCGTCACCCGCCGAATCAGCGCTTCGAGCACCGCCGGCTCCGACCGCGGGTCCGAGCGGTCGATGGTCCACACGTTCGCGGATTCGACGACGGTCACGTCGCCGTCGCCGTTGTCGTCGCCGTCGGTCAGCGCGACGACGACGCGCCGGACGTGGTCGAGTCTGATGCCGTTCGCGCCGTTCTCTCTGGTCGTGCTCTCGACGACGGCCGACGCCGTGACGCGCGTGAGTTCGACGCCGTTGTCGGCGTTCCCGTTGGCGACGTTGCGCACGAGCACCGCGCCGCGGGCGTCGGTCACGTTGATGCCGTCGGCCCCGTTGCGCCACACCCGGTTGTCGAGGAGCCGCGTCCCCGTCGACCGGTGGAGTCTGATGCCCTCGGCCCCGTTGTCGAACACGTCGTTGCGCTGGACGAGGTTCCGGTCGCCGCCGTAGTCGATCTCGATGCCGTCGTCGGCGTTGTCGCGGACGACGCTCCCGCGGACGACGTTCGCCGTCGCGTTTCTGAGCACGATGCCGTCGCGGACGCTGTCGGTGACGGTGTTGCCGACGATGCGGTTCCCGCGGGCACCGAGACGGAGCAGAATCCCGTCGCGGGCGCTGTCGGTCACCGTGTTGGACCGGACGAGGTTGTTCGACGCTTCCCCGCGGAGGAGGATGCCGTCGCTGCCGCTGTCGCGGACGACGTTCCCGACGATGCGGTTGTTCTCGGCGACGCCGACCGGGATGCCGTCGTTCCGGTTTCCGGTGACGGTGTTCCGGGAGACGGTGTTGCCGTCCGAGCGGGCCAGGTCGATGCCGTCGTCGAGGTTGTTCCGGACCGTGTTGCGGCGGATGACGTTGTCGTCGGCGTCGCGCAGTTCGATACCGTCGGCGTTCTCCAACCCGACGTTCTCGCGGACGAGGTTCGACTCCAGCAGGTTACCGCTGGCGTTGTCCAGGTCGATACCGTCGTCGACGTTCTCGTCGGCGACGCTGAGTCGAATCACGTTGTCGTCGGACCCGTTCCGGAGGAGGACGCCGTCGCCGCCGTTATCGCCGCCGTTGCGACGGAACGCGCTGCTCTCGATGCGGTTGTCGTCCGCGTCGTCGAGGACGATACCGTCGTCGACGTTCCCGTCGGCGCGCGTCGAGACGACGAGGACGCCGGTCGTCGAACGGAGTTGGACGCCGTCGTCGGCGTTTGCGACGGCGGCCACGCCGCGGAGCGACCCGCCGTCGACGCCGCGGAAGCGAACGCCCGCCTCGAACCCGGTGACGGTGAGGTTCTCGACGGTGACGTTCGTCACGCCGTCGGCGACGACGCCGACGCCGTCGCCGTCACCCGAGAGCGCGTGCCCGTCGCCGACGATTCGGACGTCGTCGGCGGTCACGCGCAGACACGGCTCCGACCCGTTCGCTCGGAGGTCTCCGCCGATTACGTACGTCCCGGCGGACGAAACCGACGTGCACTCCGAGAGTTCGACCGCGTCTCCGGAACCGTCCGGCGTCTCCGCTGTCGTCGCTCCGACCGTCCCCGCCGAAAAAACGACCGCGGCGACGACGACCCACGTCGCCACCCGGCGCGTCCTGGCTCTCCCGGACATCTGTCTCGTAAACGTAGTACCGCAGCTGTTGATTAAGATTCACATACTCTGCCCCGGAATATTGTGTCCGGCGTGAGTCTGTATCCGTCTCGTGTCTGTCAGTCGTTCCTGTCGGACGGGTCGAGGCCCTCGCACCAGTATCTTCAAGTTCGATTTGGCCAATCACCGTGCAGTGGCAGTCACGTTCGACCTCTTCGGGACGCTCGTCGAGGCGGAGTACCCGTCGGACCCCGCGGCCGCCGTCGCCATCGAACTCGAACGCGCCGGCGTCGCCGTCCCCGACGACTGGGGCGACGCGTACCGCGAGGTCCACATCGACGCACCCGAGGGCGCGGAGGTTCCCCTCCCGGCGCACGTCAGCGCCGCGCTGGGTAGCCGCGGCGTCGACGCGCCGAACAACGCCTCGCGCCGCGCCGTCGTCAACGCCTTCGACCCCGCGGTGCGGACCCGACCGGACGCGGTCGAGGCCGTCGCCGCCGCCGCCGAACGCGGCCCCGTCGGTCTGCTGTCGAACTGTAGCGTCCCCGAACTCGTCCGCCGGACGCTCATCCGGTCGGCCGTCCCGAACGACGCCTTCGACGCGACGGTGACGAGCGTCGCCTGCGGCTGGCGAAAACCCGACGCGCGGGCGTTCGAGACCGTCGCGTCGGCGCTCGACGCGTCCCCCGAGAGCCTCCTCCACGTCGGCGACGACGCCCGGACCGACGGCGGCGTCGAAGCCCTCGGCGGCGAGTTCGTCGACGTCGCCGAGACGCCGCTCGCCGCGCTCGTCGAACGGTTCCAACGGACGCCCACGGGCGACGGTGAGCGAACGCCCGCGGGCGACGGCCCGAGTACGGGGGCGGAGTGATGCTGTCGGCCGCGAGCGGCGCCGTCGTACTCGCGGCCGCCCTCGACTGGACGCTCCGCGAACCGCCGTCCCGCGGCCATCCGGTCGCGCTGTTCGGTCGACTCGTCGCGCCGGTCGACCGACGGTGGCAGCGACCGAAGTTCGTCGGCGTCGCCGCGGCGTTCGCGCTCCCGCTCGTCGCCGCCGGGGCGACGGCGGGCGTCGTCGGTCTCGCGGCGTTGGTCGGGTCGACGGCCGCGCTCGTCGCCGCCGGGTTCGCGCTCTTCTCGACGACGAGTCTCCGGATGCTCTTGGACGCGGCGGGGGGCGTCGTCGAGGACAGCGACACCGACCCCGAGACGGCTCGGCGGAACCTTCGCGCGCTCGCCGGACGCGACCCGACCGACCTCTCCTCGGGCGAACTGCGGAGCGCGGCCGTCGAGAGCGTCGCCGAGAACCTCGCCGACGGGCTCGTCGCCCCGCTTCTGGCGTTCGCGCTCCTCGCGCCGCTGTCGCTCCCGCTCGCGGCGGCCGGGGCGGCGTGGGTGAAGGCCGTGAACACGCTCGACTCGATGCTCGGCTATCGACACAAGCCGGTCGGTTGGGCGCCAGCGCGACTCGACGACGCGGTGATGTGGCTCCCGGCCCGCCTCAGCGCAGTTCTCGTCGCCGCCGCCGCGGGCGACGTGGGTGCGCTCTCGCGTGCACGCGAGTGGGCTCGGGCCCCTCCGTCGCCGAACTCGGGGTGGCCGATGGCGACGCTCGCGGCGGTGCTGGACGTCCGCCTCGACAAACCGGACGTCTACGTGCTGAACCGGAACGTCGCGCTCCCGACGCCCGCCGACGCCGACTACGGCATCCGCGTCGTCGCCGTCGCGGGCGGGTTCGCCTGGGGCCTCGCGCTCGCGGCGACGCTGTTGGCCGACCGCGTCCCCGTCGTCGTCCTCGCATCGGAGGTGGCAGCGTGGGTTTGAGCGCGCTGCGGGGCGGCGTCGCGTTCCTCACGCGCCTGCCGGTCGGCGGCGGCGAACGCGAGTGGGACGCGTTCCGGGCCACGCCCGCGATATTTCCGCTCGTCGGTTACCTCGTCGGCGCGCTGGCGGCGCTCCCGTTCACCCTGCTCTCCGCAGTTTCGCAACCTGGCACCGTCGCCGCGATGTATCTCGGGACGCTCTACCTCGTGACCGGAATCACCCACGCCGACGGCCTCGCGGACGTCGGCGACGCCGCGGTCGTCCACGGTGATACAGCGCGTCGCCTCGACGCGCTGAAGGACTCGCAGACCGGCGTCGGCGGCGCGCTCGCGCTCGCGCTCTCGGTGGTCGCGCTCGCGCTCGGTGCGTTCGGCCTCGCGACCGCGACGGGGAGTCCGGCCGTCGCCCTCCGCATCGTCGTCGCCGCGGAAGTCGGCGCGAAAGCGGGGATGGCGCTTCTGGTCTGTCTCGGCACGCCCGCTCACGAGGGACTGGGTTCGGCCGTCGTCGCCGAGAACGACGCCGCCGGACTGCTGCCCGTCGCCGCCGTCGCGCTCCCCGCAGTGCTGGTCGCGCCGTCGTCGGCGACGCCCGCACTCGTCTGCGCGCTGCTGTCGGGACCGGCCGTCGCGCTGCTGGTCCGCCGGTGGGCGACGGGTGCGGTCGGCGGGGTGTCGGGCGACGCCCTCGGCGCGACGAACGAACTCGGGCGCGTCGTCGGCCTCCACGCGGGGGTGGTCGCGTGGACAGCCGCTTCGACGCTCTTCTGATGTGCGGCGGGCGAGGCTCGCGACTCGGCGGCGAGACGGAGAAGCCGCTCGTCGAGATAGCGGGGAGTCCGATGGTCGACCGCGTGCTCGCGGCGCTGTCGGCGAGTCGCGTCGACGCGATTCGCGCCGTCGTCTCGCCGCACGCGCCGGAGACGCGCGAGCACCTCGCGGCCGCCGCCGACGCTTCCGACGCCGCCGGCGCCGGCGAGTTGCGAATTCTCGACGCGCCCGGCGACGGCTACGTCGAGGACCTCCAGTACGCGCTCGAACGCGTCGGGAGACCCGTGGTCACCGTCGCCGCCGACCTGCCGCTTCTCGCCGCCGAGCACGTGGACGACGCGCTCGGAGTCGCGACGGTCGACGAAGCGAGCGGCGACGCTCGCTCGGTCACGGTCTGCGTTCCCGAGGCGCTGAAACGGCGTCTGGGGGCGAGCGCGGACACGACGTTCGACTCCGACGGCCGAAATCTCGCTCCGACGGGGCTAAACGTCGTCGCGGTCGGAGAGGAGACTGTACACGTGAGCTACGACGCCCGACTCGCCGTGAACGTGAACCGCCCGCCGGACATCGCCCTCGCGGAGGCGCTGTGCGACTGATACTCGTCGCCGGCGCGACCGACACCGCGAAGATCGACGGCATCAGCGCCGCCGGTGCCGACTCGGAGCTTCTGGCGCACACGCCGAGCGCCGACCTCGAACTCGTCGAGTACGGCTCGCTCGTCCGCGCGCCCGAACTGCCGGTGAGTCCGACGGGGTGTCCCACGCCGGCGGCCGTGACGCGGGCGGTTCGGGAGCTTTTGGACCTCGACTTCCTCGCCGTCGACGCCGGGCTCTCGGTGCCGACGGGCGCGCCGACGGTGAGCGTCGGTGCGAAGCGCGGCCGCGACGTCCGCGAGGCCGACCCGGTGCCGACCGCCCCCGGGTCGTTTCTCGCCGCCCGCCGGCTAGGCCGGACGCTGCCCGACGAGGAGCTCGTCGTCGGCGAGACGATTCCCGGCGGGACGACGACGGCACTCGGAACGCTCCGCGCGCTCGGCGAGGAGTGGACCGTCTCATCGTCGTTCCCCGAGAACCCGATGGAGCTCAAATCGTCGGTCGTCGCGGAGGGACTCGACGCCAGCGGCATCGACATCGGCGAGTTCGCCTACGAACCGCTGTTGGCGGTGCGGGCGATGGGCGACCCGGTGTTGGCCGTCGTCGCCGGACTCGTCGCGGGCGCGCTCGACGCCGGGAAGGACGTGACTCTCGGCGGCGGAACCCAGATGCTCGCGGCCGCCGCCGTGGTCCGACACGAGGGCGTCACCGGCCCGCTGACGCTGGCGACGACGAGCTACCTCGCCGACGACGTTCCCGCACTGACGGCCGCGGCGGACTCGCTCGACGCGGAACTGGTCGTCACCGACCCGGGGTTCGGCGAACGCGACGACGCGCTCTCGCGGTACGCCGCGGGGGAAGGCAAGGAAGGAGCGGGGATGGGCGGCGCGCTGCTTCTCGCCGACCGCGCGGGCGAGCTGAGACGCGTCGCCGAAAAAACAGTTAAGGTGGTCGACGCCGCGGGTGGTGCACATGGACCCTGAGGCCGTCGAAACCGTCGGTCGGGTACCGCACGGCGGCGTCGACGACCCGACCGTTCTGGATTTCAGCGCCAACACGAACCCGGAGCGCCCGCCGGGCGTCGTCGGCGTCTACGACGCGGCGCTGTCGGTCGCTCGGCGCTACCCCTCCGATTACTGCGAGTTCCGCACCGCGGCGGCCGAAACCGTCGGCTGCGAACCGCGGTCGGTGATTCCGACGCCGGGGGGGCTCGCGGCGATTCGACTCGCGCTCTCGGTGACGGTGCGCCCCGGCGACCGGGTGCTGATTCCCGCGCCGAGTTTCGGCGAGTACGCCCGCGAGGTGCGACTGCAGGGCGGCGACCCGCGCTTTCTGCACCACGACGAACTGCTCGACGCCGACCCCGTCGACTACGCCGCCGTCGTCGTCTGCACGCCGAACAATCCGACCGGCGAGGCGGCCGACCCCGACCGACTCCGCTCGTTCGCCGCCCGCTGTCGGGAGACGGACACGACGCTTCTGGTCGACGAGGCGTTTCTCGACTTCACCTCGCTTTCGAGCATGGCCGGCGAACCGGGCGTCGTCGTCGCCCGCTCGTTGACGAAGATGTACGGTCTTCCGGGGCTCCGCGTCGGGTTCGCGGCGGCGACCGGCGACCTCAGAGAGCGACTCGACACCGCGCGGATGGCGTGGTCGCTCGGAACGCCCGCCGCGGCAGTCGGCGCGCACTGCCTCGAACAGACCGAGTTCGTCGAGCAGACGAGAGAACGGGTCGAGCGCGAGCGCGAACGGATGCGCGCGGCGCTCTCTCGGCAGTTCGACGTCTACCCCTCCGACGCGCCGTATCTCCTCTTCGACGTCGGGCGGCGCGAGGTGTCGGACGTCGTCGACGCCGCGCGCGCAGAGGGCATCGCCGTCCGCGACGCGACGACGTTCCGCGGCCTCGACTCGCACGTCCGCGTCGCGGTCAAGCGCGAACGCGAGAACGACCGACTGCTCGACGCGCTGGCGGATGTCTGACCCCCGTTTCGAGGCGACGGTCAGAGACGGCGTGCTCCGCTTCTCGCGTCCGAACGCGCGCTGGCTCTCGTCGGGCTTCGACGGCGGCGAGTCGCGCGCCACCGCCGCGTACAACGTCACCGTCCCCGACGGTTTCTCGCGGACCGACCTCGCGGCGTTCGCCCGCGAGCGACGCGATGCGGTCGGCTTCGACGACCCCGGACCGACGCTTCTCACGGGCGTCGAGATGCGCCACGCGCGGCGAGCCCGACTCGGTTCGGTCGACGTCGTGGCGACTGCGGGCGTGTCGAATCCGGCGGCGTTGCCGGTGGAAGCGACGACTCCCGCGACGACTCATGCGACGACAGGCCGAGACGCAGACGCCGACTCGCCGCCCCGTCCCGGCACGGTGAACCTCCTCGTCGGGACGAGGCGCGCGCTCGAACCCGGTGCGCTGACCAACCTCCTGACGGTCGTCGCGGAGGCGAAGGCGGCGACGCTGCTCGCGGTGGCGGGTGTCCCGGGTACGACCAGCGACGCCGTCGTCGTCGGTTGCGACCTGTCGGGCGACCCGTCGCGGTTCTCGGGCAGTTCGACCGACGTCGGCGCGGCGACGCGGGCCTGCGTGCGCGACGCCGTCGTCGCGTCGCTGCAGTCGCGCTACGCCGACGAGGAGATGCCGACGAGCGTCGACGACGCACCCTACGGCGTCGTCACCGACGAACGGGCGAGCGTCTCGAAAATCGAGTGAGCGCGGGTCGGGACGTCCACCGAGTCGTCACCGCTCAGCGAAACGGATTTGACCGGCGGCGACTCAGCACGGACTACCGCCATGAACGTCACGCGTCTCCTCCACGTCGTCTGGTTCTTCCTCGCGCTCGTCGTCGCGGGACTGTTCGTCATCGAGGGAAAACCCGCGCAGACGCTCGTGTGGGGCTTCTCGGCCGTCGTCGCCGCGACGTTCTTCTGGAAGTCGCTGGAGGACGACGCGACGGAGGCGTGAGCGAGTCTGGAGCTCTCGAACCGGAGGCGGCCGTCGAGTGACGCGGTCACTGAATCGAGAAGCCGCCGTCGACCATCAGCGACTCGCCGGTGACGAAGGAGGCTTGGTCGCTGGCGAGGAAGGCGATGGCGTCGGCGACTTCGTCGAGTTCGCCGAGGCGGCGGAGCGCGTAGCCCCGCCGGGAGCGTTCGCGCGCCGCTTCGGGGTCGTCGAAGGAGTCGAAATACTGCTCGCCGAGGCCGCCTTCGACGAATCCCGGACAGACGGCGTTCGCGCGGACGCCGTGGGGACCTGCCTCGACGGCGACGGTGCGAGTGAAGTTGACGACCGCGCCTTTCGACAGCGAGTACGCGCCGAGGTGCGGCGACCCGATGACGCCCGCGAGCGACGCGACGTTGACGATAGCGCCCGACTCGCGGGCCTTCATCGTCGGCAAGGCGGCGGCACAACCGTTCCAGACGCCGGTGACGTTCACGTCGAAGACGAACTCGCGCTCGGCTTCGGTGAGGTCTTCGACCGGTTTCGGGACGTGACCGACGCCGGCGTTGTTGACGAGCACGTCGAGACCGGACTCCTCGTCGACGGCTTCGACCACGGAGACGAACGCTTCGCGGTCGCGCACGTCGAGTTCGTGAAACGCCGCACTCCCGCCGTCGCTCTCGATTCGGTCGACCGTCTCCTCGCCGCCGCGGCTGTCGACGTCGGTGACGACGACGTGCGCGCCCGCCTCCGCGAGTCTCGAAGCGGTGGCTCTGCCGATTCCCGATGCCGCGCCGGTGACGAGTGCCGTCTGTCCGTTCAATTGCACGACACCGAGTTCACGGGGAACCGACATAACATTCGGGACTGAACCGAGTTCGAGAGTACGTTCACCGAGTCGGACACAGCTTCCGAGCACATCGAGAGCCCGCACCGCCACGCCCGCCTCGGACCTCCCCCGACCTCGTCGGGTACACAGACGCGTCCGGCTCCCCCCACGCGAGTGGTCGCGCCGACAAACCGGCGCTCGGGCGCGCGCCGGAGGGCGGTTCCGTCCGCCCGAGAAATGCGCGAGGGGCGACTGAGCGAGCGCGGAGCGCGAGCGAAGGAGTCGGCTGGGGAGGGTGAGGCATCTCGGTGCGCCCGACAGTCGCCGTCGACTCTTCCCTAAACCGCCCCTCCGAAGAACCCTCACGCGAGCAGTACTCCACCGAACAGACTCCCCTGAACGGTACTCCACCGAACAACTCAAATACAGTTGCAGTAAAACCACTAGAGTAGAATATGAACGGAGTCGTCATCGCCGGAGTCGCTTCCGGCGTCGGAAAGACCGTCGCGACACTCGCCGTCTGTCGGGCGCTGCAGCGGACCGGACGGGTCGTCCAACCGGCGAAGGCCGGGCCGGACTTCATCGACCCGAGTCACCACGAGGCGGCGACGTGGCGCGCCTCGCGGACGCTCGACCCGTGGCTCGAAGGCGAGTCTGGGATGCGCCGCAACTACGCCCGCGGCAGTGGAGACATCTGCGTCGTCGAGGGGATGATGGGCCTCTACGACGGCGACACCAGCACCGCCCGCGTCGCCGAGACGCTGGACCTGCCGGTCGTCCTCGTCGTCGACGCCAGCGCCGGCATGGAGAGCGTCGCCGCGACGGCGCTCGGCTTCCGCGAGTACGCCGCGCGCGCCGGGTTCGATACCGACGTCGCGGGCGTCCTCGCCTCGCGCGCGCACGAAGGACGACACGAGGCGGGCATCCGCGAGGCGCTCCCGGACGACCTCACCTACTTCGGCCGGATTCCGCCGCGCGAGGGCCTCGAAATCCCCGAACGTCACCTCGGGCTGGAGATGGGCGACGAGTCGCCGCTGTCGGCCGAGGCGCTCGACGCGGCGGCCGAGGGTATCCGCGTCGAGGCGCTCGTCGACGCGGCGCGAGAACCGGAGTGGTTCGCGTCAGTCGAGGCCGAGGACGACGCGTCCACTCGCGCCGACGACGCCGCTCACGCCGACAACCGCCCCACAATCGCCGTCGCCCGCGACGACGCCTTCCGGTTCGTCTACGCGGCGACGCGCGAGCGACTCCGCGAGCGCGCCGAGGTCGTGACGTTTGCACCAGCCGCGGGCGACGACCTCCCCGACTGCGACGGCGTCTACCTCCCCGGCGGCTATCCGGAACTGCACGCCGCTGACCTCTCGGCGGGCCCCGCGCTGTCGACGCTCGCCGACCGGGCCGCCGACGGACTGCCGGTGCTCGGCGAGTGCGGCGGGCTGATGGCCCTCTCGGAGTCGCTGACGACCGTCGACGGCGAGACGCACGAGATGGCCGGTATTCTGCCCGCCGACGTGACGATGCGCGACCGGTATCAGGCGCTCGACCACGTCGAACTCCGAGGGAAGGAAGAGGCGCTCACCTGCCCCGAGGGGCGGACGCTCCGCGCTCACGAGTTCCACTACTCGGAGGCCGACCCGGCGACCGACGCCCGGTACGCGTTCGACGTGGTTCGCGGGAAGGGAATCGACGGCGACCACGACGGCCTGACGGAGTATCGAACGCTCGGCACCTACGCGCACGTCCACCCCGAGAGCGGGGCGTTCGACCGGTTCGTCGACGAGGTGGCGGCGACTCGGCAGCGGCGAAGCGTCCGGTGATTGACGCCGTCTCTGCCGTTTTTACTCCTCGTCTCGCTCCGCCACTAGTTCGTACGTCGTTCCGCGGACTCGGATACGCTGACGCGATTCCTCGGGCCCGAGGATGTCCTTGACCCCGTAACCGTCGGTCCGCATCACGACGCGTTCGACGTTGTCTCCGCGCTCGAACTCCGCGACGACATTGCGAAGTGGGCCATACGGCTCCTGCATCACTTGCTCGGCGACGAGCGTCCGGTCGGGTTCCTTCTCCGTCTCGGTGACGGTGAGCGTCGCGTCCACCGTGTGTTCGTGGGCCGCGCCGTACTCGGGGGCAGTCAGTGTCATCGTCTCACCGTCGCGTTCGCGTTCCACGTCGTCGGTCGGCGTAATCTCCACGTTCGGCGCATCGATTTCGAGTAGTGCACCGCTCTCTGGCGTCGCGTGACCGTAGCCCGCGACCGCAGCGTACGTCCCGCCGCCGATGTGGCCGATACTCAGACTTCGGCTCTCGTGGGGCGGAATTGATTCTCCGTGGAACGCCTGGAGCGTCCACGTGACCGTGCCGCCGGCCCGAAGACTGTGACAGATTGTGAAGTGTGCTCGTGGTCCAATGTGAAACCACTCGTCATCGACCAGCTTGTACAGGTTCCAGTGCCCGCAAGATGTCGACTCGCGGTCGTGGTTGACGAACGTAAACCGAACCGCTGTGGGCAGGTCGGTCTCTTCGCGTTCGGGCAGTACGTACGAGGGAGTCGACTCGTCTGCATCGTGGTACCACGCGACTTCCGACTCCTCGGAGAGCGGCGGGAGGTCCGTTCCGGCGAAGCGGGATTCTTCGTTTGGGCCCGGCGAGTCGGTCTCCCACGCGGTAATCTCGAAGCCGTCGTCGAGCGACCGGAACTTGTACGTGCCGGTCGGGCGGCCGTACTCGACGCCCTGCGGTCGCCCAACGAGGACGTACTCGCCGTTGACGTACTCGCCGGGTTCGAGTTGAACCGTCTTCGGAAACTCGATTCTGGGCGAGTCCGACGCGAGTCGCCACGTACCGTCGTCGGCGAGTTCGTACTTCGTGGCGGTCTCCACGAGTTCGTGGTTCTCGGTCGGAGCGAGGACGAGTTCGACTCGATTCCTGCCCTCGTGGCCGGCGTACTCTTCGCCCGGCTTTCGTGGTTCGTCGCTGAACCGATTCACCTGCCCGAACGGTGGCGTCTCTGGCAGTCTGAAGGTGTTGGGGAAGTCGTTCTGGTTCACGAGTCGCGCGCGAATCTTCGCGGGATGTTCCTCGGTCGCCGTCTCCTCGAACCAGAGGAAGACCTGTGCTTCGTCGTGGGTGCTGTAACTCGTCGACGAGAGTGCGAGCGTCAGCGGCGCGGTTTCGAGGTCGACGATGTCCGTCCAGTCGAGATCCGGGATACCTTCGGCGTACGCGGGTCGTTCCTCGTCGTCGGTCGGCGTTTCGTCTCCGTCCTGCGGCGTCGAGGTCGCTCGGTCGGCGGGGTCAGCAGGGTCGGCGGATTCGGCGGCGAACGTCGCACAGCCGGCTAACCCAGCTAATCCGGCGGCGGAGAGTCCGAGTAGGCGGCGTCGGTGGAGGTCCATGCCCGACCGTCTTGGGGAGGTGATAAACCTCTTCTGTACTGTCAAATGGGTACTTGACTTTCCCCTGATGAGGTCGAACGTGGTCGTCGGAACCGATAGCTACTCGCGGGACGGTGTGCACTACGCACTCATGAGAGACGACCGCACGACCGACACGGCAACGCGCCGAACCGAGGCACTCGACGTGCTCCGGTCGAACCGCGCCGAGGGCTACACCATCCCGTCGGCGACGCTCTACCCCTTCCAGTGGAACTGGGACTCCGCCTTCATCGCGCTCGGCCTCGCGGGCGTCGAACCGGAGGCGGCGAAAGAGGAGCTAAAGTCGCTCTGCGCGGCGACGTGGGAGAACGGCCTGCTCCCGCACATCGTCTTCCACACCGACGCCGAGGGCTACTTCCCCGGGCCAGAAGAGTGGGGCGTCGACGTCGACGGGGTCGCCACCAGCGGCATCACCCAACCGCCGATGGTCGTCCCCGCGGCCCGGCGCGTCTACGAGGCGACCGGCGACGACGACTTTCTCGACTCCGTCTATCCGGCGCTGGAACGCCACCTGGAGTGGTGGGTCCGCGAGCGGTCGTTCGACCGAAAGGTGGTTTACGTCCGCCACCCGTGGGAGACGGGGATGGACGACTCGCCCGCGTGGACCGAACCGCTGGCGGCGTTCGACCCCGGCGAAGTCGAGTACGAGCGCGAGGACCGCAAGTCCGACGAGTTAGCCGACCAGCGACCGAGCGACTGGGACTACGACCGCTACGTCTCGCTCGTGCGCTCGGCCCGCGCCGCCGACTGGGACGAACGCTCCCTCCGCGAGTCGTGTCCGTTCCTCGTCGAAGACGCGCTGACGAACGCCATCTTCGTCCGCGCCTGCGACGACCTCGCGGCGCTGTCGGCCGCCCGCGGCGACGACACGGCGGCGACGACGTGGCGCGAGCAGGCCGACCGGTCCCGCGAGGCGATTCGGGACCGACTCTGGGACGAGGGGTCGGAGACGTTCATCTCCTACGACCGCGTCGGCGACCGGAAGCTCGAAGCGAACTCCGTCGCGGGACTCGCCGCGCTGTTCGGCGAGATTCCGACGAACGAGCAGTTCGAACGGCTCCGTCGGACGCTCCGCGACGACTTTTTCGCCCACGAGTTCGCCGTCCCCTCCTACGTCGGCGAGGCGTTCGACCCCGACCGCTACTGGCGCGGCCCGGTCTGGATAAACACGAACTGGCTCGTCGCCGACGGCCTGCGTCGCTACGGCGCGACCGACTTCGCCGACCGAATCGACCGAGACAGCCGCCGCCTCGTCGAGCGCGAGGGGTTCCGCGAGTACTTCAACCCCGAGACGGGCGCGGGGCGCGGAAGCGACCGCTTCTCGTGGAGCGCGGCGCTCTATCTCGAACTGACCGGCGACCGATGACCGATTATCGATGACAGACGACACCACCTCGAAAGACGAACTGCGAAAGAACACCCCCGGCCGCGGCGTGACACCCGAAGCCCGCGACATCGAACCGAGCGCCCCCGAGGAGTTCGGCCTCGTGCAGGTGTGGTGGGGCGACGGGAAGGGGAAGACGACGGCGGCGATGGGGATGGGCTTCCGCGCCGCGGGTCACGGCTTCCGCGTCCACATGCTCCAGTTCATGAAGGGCGGCGCGGACAGCGTCGACGCCGTCCGCGGCGAGTACAACGCTGTCGCGGCGATGCCCGGCTTCAGCTACGAGAACACCGGCCACTACGGCTGGCACGGCCTCAGAGACGGCAGCGACGACGACGACCACCGCGCGAAGGCGCGGGGCGGACTCGAACGCGCGCAGGAACTCGTCGCCGCCGCGAACGACGCCGACCTCGACTCGCCGCTCCCGCTCGACGGCCCCCCCGAGGACGGCGTTCACCTGCTCGTCCTCGACGAGGTGCTGTACGCCGTCGACCAGGGACTCCTCGACGAGGCGGACGTGCTCGACCTCGTCGACGCGAAACCCGAGAACCTCGAACTGGTGCTGACGGGGAGCCACACCGAACCCGAGTACGTCTACGACGCCGCGGACCTCGTGACGCGCGTCGGCAAGGAGAAACACCCCATCGACGCCGGGCAGCGGGCGCGGCGGGGGACCGAGTACTAACGTACCGCACCTACCGAAATCTCCCCCGGCCGGCGAGATGCCGTTGTCACCGAGCCGGTGTCGGCCGGTAGCGACCGTTCACCACTCGACGGACAGCATCACCACTCGACGGACAGCATCACTACTCGGTGGCCAAAATCACCACTCGACCGACGGGAACGCGGCGTCGCTGAGGCGGTCGACGAACTCGCTGTCGCCCCGCTCGACCGTCCGGGTCTCGGGGTCGTAGCGAGCGAAGTCGACACCGACCAGTTTCGGGAGGTGGACGTGGTGCAGCGCCGTCCGAACCTCGGCTTCGAGACGCTCGATGGAGTCCGCATCGGCGTCTGTCTCGGATTCACGGTCGACGACGCGCGACGCGAGTTCCGCCAACGAGAGCGACGGCGAGCCGTCGAGCGCGGCGAGAACGGCCCGCCGCCGGCGGTCGGAGAGCGCCGTCAGTTCGCCGGAGGCGTCGTCGGGCGACCGGTCGCTGGCCGCCGAGAGCACCGCCTCGACCGCGCGGCGGTACGCGACGAGTTCCCCGCTCGCTTCCACCGTCGACGAGTCGGCGTCGGTGTCGCAGACGACGAACCCCGCTGCTTCGAGCGTCGGCAGGTGGTTGTGGACGAGCGCGACGTACACGCGCGTGCGGTCGTCCGCCTCGGCTCGCCCGGCCGTCGCCTCGGTCACGCGAGTCGCCAGCTCCGCTACCTGCAGCGGCGCCCGCTCGTCGAGGAGGGCAGACACCGTCTCCCGCCGAAGTTCGTGGGCGAGCGTCGCGAAGAGCGTGTCTCGCGAGTCGTCGTCCGGCACCCCGTCCCCGGCCCAGGCCGCCAGGTCCACCGCATCTGAACTCATTGGTACTTCTGAGAAGGTGAGCACGTTAACGCTGTCACCTAAGTAGTTAGTGGCACGGAAGACACAGTATCCCCTCCGACGAGGGGGATACGTTCTTGGGCCGCCGCCGCCTCGCCCGAGACGTCGAACGATGGCCCGAACGCTCCTCGTCGCCGGAACCGCCTCCCACGTCGGGAAAAGCACTGTCGCCGCCGGGCTCTGCCGTCACCTCGCCGACCGCGGCGTCTCCGTCGCACCTTACAAGGCGCAGAACATGAGCAACAACGCGCGTGCGGTCCCCCGGTCGCCCGCCGTCGTCGACGGGGAGGACGCCGCCCGCGGGCGCGACGCCTTCGGCGAGGTCGGCGTCTCGCAGTACGTGCAGGCGCGCGCCGCTCGCGTTCCGCCGACCACGGACCACAACCCCGTCCTCTTGAAACCCCGCGGTGACGGCGAGTCCCAACTCGTCGTCGACGGCGTCGCGGTCGGCCACTTCGCGGCCGGAAGCTACTACGAGGAGCACTGGGAGCGCGCCCGCGACGCCGCCGAAGCGGCCCACGCTCGCCTCGCCGCCGACCACGAGGTGGTCGTCGCCGAGGGCGCCGGCTCCATCGCCGAGATCAACCTCCACCACCGCGACTTGGCGAACGTCGAGACGGCTCGGTTCGCGGGCGACTCGTCGGAGACGAACCGGGGCGGAGCGGCGAAGCCGCGGAGCGCCGACATCCTTCTGGTCGCCGACATCGAACGCGGCGGCGTCTTCGCCAGCCTCGTCGGGACGCTCGAACTCCTGCCCGACGACCTCCGCGAGCGTGTCGTCGGCACGGTTATCACGAAGTTCCGCGGCGACGCCTCGCTGCTCGACCCGGGTCTCGACGCCTTCGAGTCGCGCACCGGGGTCCCGGTCCTCGGCGTCCTCCCCTACGACGACCCCGGTCTCCCGGAGGAGGACAGCGTCTCGCTGCCCGCCGCGGGCGAGCGGACGACAGTCGGCGACGACGACGGACTCCCGGAGGGGGCGACCGTGACGGTCGCCGTCCCGCGTCTGCCACGAATCTCGAACTTCACCGACCTCGAACCGCTCGCGGCCGAGCCCGGCGTCCGCGTCGCCTACGTCCCGCCATCTACCGACCTCGGAGACGCCGACGCCGTCGTCCTGCCCGGAACGAAGAACACCGTCGACGACCTGCGCTCGCTCCGCGCGGCCGGTTTCGACGAGGCGCTCGCCGCGTTCGACGGCCCCGTCGTCGGTCTCTGCGGCGGCTACCAGCTGCTCGGCGAACGAATCACGAACGCGGGCGTCGAGGGCGCGGGCGACGGGACGCCCGACGAACTCGCAGGGTTCGGGCTGCTCCCGGTCGAAACCGCGTTCGCGACCGACAAGCGCGTCGAGCGGTCGACGCTCTCGGTTACCGGTACGGGTCCGCTTTCGGAGGCCGACGGCGAGGTTTCGGGCTACGAGATCCACGCCGGCGAGACGCGCGCCGTCGACTCCGCCGCCGACGCGCAGGCGGTCGAGACGCCCTTCTCGCGCGACGGCGAGGCGTCCGCGGCGCTGGGCGCGGCATCGGGACGGGTGCTCGGGACGTATCTCCACGGTCTCTTCGAGAACGAACGCGCGAGAAGCGCGTTCGTGGATTCGGTGTTCGCGTCGGCCGGAACGCAGCGACCGCCGGCGACGGACGGCGAATCGCGGTCGCCGTACGACCGCGCCGCCGCCCTCGTCGCCGAGCACGTCGACCTCGCGGCGCTCGGGTTGCCGAGTTAATCGTCCGCGCCGGCCCGTTCGGGGTCCTCGTCGGCGTCCGCCCCGAAGTCGGGGCGCTCGTGGGTCAGCGGCTCCTCGTCGGGGTCGGTGCCGAGCGGCGCGATGCGGACGCTCGTCACCTTGTACTCGGGGATGAACGACGTCGAGTCGAGTTCGGCCTGCGTGAGTTCGTTGACCGCCCCCTGCGCGAAGTGCATCGGGATGAAGACGACGCCGGGGTCGGAGGTCTCCTCGACGTTCGCCTTCACGACGATGTCGCCGCGGCGCGAGGCGACGCGGACGTACTCGCCGTCGGAGACGCCGAGGTCTTCGGCCATCTTCGGGTGGATGGTGACGAAGCTCTCGGGGACGTGGTGCATCAGCGCCTCGACGCGCCGGGTCATCGTCCCCGTGTGCCAGTGGTAGAGCACCCGCCCCGTGGTGAGCATCAGCGGGAACTCCTCGTCGGGCATCTCGACGGGGCCGGCGTAGTCGGCCGGGACGAACCGTGCGAGGCCGTCGTCGAAGTTGAACTCCTCCTCGTAGAGGTACGGCGTACCGGGGTCCTCTGCGTCCTCGCAAGGCCACTGGAGGCCGTCGGGCTTCGATTCGAGGCGGTCGTAGCTGACGCCGCCGTAGATGGGAACGAGCGACGCGATCTCGTCCATCACGTCCGCCGGGCCGTCGTACTCCCACTCGTAGCCGAAGCGACCGGCGAGCTCCGAGAGGATCTCCATGTCGGTCCGCGCCTCGCCCGGCGGTTCGACGACCGGGCGGACCATCTGGATTCGGCGCTCGGTGTTGGTGAACGTGCCGTACTTCTCGGCGGCGGAGGCCGCCGGCAGCACCACGTCGGCGTGCTCGGCCGTCTCGGTGAGGAAGATGTCCTGCACGACGAGGAAGTCGAGTTCCTCGACGGCCTCCTCGGCCTCGCGGATGTCCGGCTCCGACAGCACGGGGTTCTCGCCCATCACGAACATCCCGCGGATGTTCCCGTCGTGGATGGCCTCGTACTGCTCGGGCAGGTAGAGGCCGATCTGCGACGGCGGGCGGACGCCCCAGGCGTCCTCGAACTTGTCGAGCACGTCGTCGTCGGTGAGGTCCTGGTAACCCGGCAGGTTGTGGGGTGCGGGCCCCATGTCGCCGCCGCCGCCCTGGACGTTGTTCTGCCCGCGGAACGGCGAGAGGCCGGCGCGCGGCTTGCCGAGGTTGCCGGTGACGAGCGCGAGGTTCGTGATGGCGAGCACGTTCCGCGTCCCGTGGGCGTGCTGGGTCATCCCCATCGCCCAGCCGAAGATGCAGGTGTCGGCGTTGGCGACGGTCTCGGCGGCGCGCTTCAAATCCTCGGGGGCGACGCCCGCGAGCTCCTCGACTTTCTCGGGGGTGAACGGCTCGACCTTCGCCTTCAGTTCCTCGAAGCCGGTCGTGCGCTCCTCGATGAACTCGCGGTCGTGGAGGTCCTCCGCGATGATGTGGCGGACCATCCCGTTGAGCCACGCGATGTCCTGGCCGGGTTGCGTCCGGGTGTACTGGCTGGCGTGCTCGGCGAGGCCGATCTTCCGCGGGTCGAAGACGATGAGCTCCGCACCGTCGCGGACGTTCTGTTTGATGCGCGTCGCCAGCACGGGGTGGCTCTCGGTGGTGTTCGACCCCGTGACGAGGTAGCAGTCGGTCTTCCCGACGTCCTCGTTTATCCTGTTGGTCATCGCCCCGTAGCCGACGGTCTGTTTCAGTCCCGACACCGTCGAGGAGTGACAGAGCCGCGCGCAGTTGTCGACGTGCGGCGTGCCGAGCACCTGTCGGGCGAACTTCTGGTTGAGGAAGTTCTCCTCGTTGGTCGCCTTCGAGGAGGAGGTGACGGCGACGGCGTCGTCGCCGTGTTCGGCCTGTATCTCGGAGAGTCGGTCGACGACCAACTCGAGCGCCTCGTCCCACGACGCCTCGCGGAACTCGCCGTCCTCCTTGACGAGCGGCGTCTTCAAGCGATTCGGGCTGTCGACGAACTCGTAGCCGAACTTCCCCTTCACGCAGGTCGAGAAGTCGTTCGCCGGGGTGGCGTCGGTGTCGGCCGGCCGGACGCCGAGCACCTCGCCGTCCTTGCCGTACAGTTCGAAGCGGCAGCCGACGGCGCAGTACTGACAGGTCGTCTCGGCCTTCGTGACGCGCTGCATCCGGCCGGTGCTGACGACCTTGGCGACGTCGAACAGTTGGCCGACTTCGAGGGTGTTCGCCGCCGCTCCCTCGGCGACGTGCTCTGCTCGCACCAGCGAATCTTCGGCGACGCGGCTCGCCGCCGACTGCGCGCTCCGCTTCGCCTTCGCCATGAAGCGCGCCACGCCGGACTTCTCGGCCAGTTCCGCGTCCGCTCCGTCGTCGAGTCCTTCGAACTCGCCGGGGACGCGGCGGTTCGGCGACGGCGAGGTGTCCGCCGTCTCCGCCATCTCGTGTTCGATGACTTTCCCGATGGAGTTCTTCTGGTTGAACCCCGGGAACGGGAGCGTCGTCGTGTCCGCGAGTCCCTTCTCGACCAGGGAGCCGGTCGGACAGACCGTCGCGCAGTGGCCGCAGGAGACGCAGGTGGAGTCGGCCATCGTCTCCGCGTCGCTCTGGAAGCCGATTCGGGTGTCCGGTCCCTGCCCCTCGATTCGGAGCACGCCCTCGACCTGCACGTCGTTGCAGGCCTCGACGCAGCGGTTACAGAGGATACACTTGTTGCGGTCTATCTGGATGACCGACGACGTGTCGTCGAGCGGCTCGTACTCGTCTCGGTCGTCGAAGACGCCGTAGCGCGGCTCCTGAACCCCGTTGTCGATGGAGACGTCCTGCAGTTCGCACCGACCGTTCTGCCCGCAGGTCGTACACCGGAGATTGTGGTTCGACAGCACGAGGTCGAGGTTCACGTCGCGCGCCTCCTTCGCGTCGGCGGCGTCGGTCCGGACCGTCAGGCCGTCCTCGGCGGGGAAGCTGCACGAGGGGACGAGACCGTGTTCGTCGGTCTCGACCACGCACGTCCGGCACTCCGAGCGCGGGCCGACGTTGTCGCCCTGCTCGGTGTCGCGGTCGTAGCTGCAGAGCGCCGGGACGTAGCCCTCGGTGTCGAGCGCCTCGACGGCGTCGAGCAGCGTCGACCCCGGCGGCAACGCGATGGGTTCGCCGTCGACGGTGACGGTGCTCATCTCCGGCCCCGCCGACCCCACCTCCGGGTCGTTGGCGGTGCCGGTGACGAAGTCCTCGGTCAGCGGCGTGCCGGGTCGCGGGTCGTCGATTCGCGGGACGCCCGGTAGCGATTCGGCGGGGGCGGACTCCTCCGGCCCCGGTCTGCTCGGGTGGTCGCTCATGTCTTCGTGTTCGTCGGTACTCATCTCAGGCCTCCTCGCACGCGCCGCTCGGGCAGCGCCCGTCGGCGTGTGCACGGAACTCGGTCTCGAACTGGTCCATCGCCGTCGTGACCGCGCGCGCGGCCGACGACCCGAACGCGCAGGTGCTCGTCGTCCGCATCACCCGCGTCAGCTCTCGCAGGCCGTCGTCGTCGAACTCGCCGTCGTAGACGCCGCGCAGTTTGTTCAGTAGCTGTTTCGACCCTTCGCGGCAGGGGACGCAGCGGCCGCAGTTCTCGTCGCGGGCGAACCGCGAGCGTCCGCCCGCCGTCGCCACCGCGCAGCGGGAGTCGTCGAACAGTTCGACGACGCCCTCCGTCCCCAGTTCCGCACCCGCGAGCGCGGGGACGCTCGGGGTGTGCTCCAGCGTACGCGTGAAACCGCCGAACTGTCCGCCGACGCAGGCCATCTTCAGCGGGCCCGCGAACTCGACGGCGTCCCGAACGGAAGAGAGCGAGCCGCCGGTCGACAGTTCGACCGTCGCGGGCGCGTCCACGTCCCCGGTGACGGTCACGAGACGGGTTCCGGGGTCGGCGTCGCCGGCGTCGAAGTTGTCGGGGCGGAGCAGCAGTTCGCGGACCTGCGCGAGCGTCCGCGGCGTGTGAACCAGCGTCGGCCGCCCGTACAGGCCGTGTCGCGCGGGCGACGGCGGGCGGAGCCGCGCCTCCAGCCGGTCGTTGCCCTCCAGCGCTTCGAGCGCCATCGTCGGCTCGCCGGCGATGTACCTGTCCGGCCCCGTGACGACCTGCGGCTCCTCGTCGAGGTCGCGCGCGTCGACCAGCGAGTCGACGGCCGCGCGCATCCGGTCGCCCGCCAGCGCGTCGGCTTCGTTGAGGTAGACGACGATATCCTCCGTTTCGACGCCGACGAGGTCGGCGACGGCGAGCGCGCCGTCGAGCACGGCGACGGGGTCGCCCTCGACGAGCGTTCTATCCGTCTCGTTCCGTCGGTCGCTCTCGTTGGCGTTGACGACGAGCACCGGGTCGCCGTCCGTCTCGCGGGCGGCGTCCCACTCGGTCGCTATCGGGCCGTCGGGCGTCGCGTCGCCGCGTCCCCGGCCCAGGAGGCCGACGCTCCGGACCAGTTCTATCACGTCGTTCGCGTTGTCGGCGTCGTTCGCGTCGGCGTCGCCGGCCACGTCGGTCGCCCACTCGTCGACCGCGGCGGCGTCGACGGGGTCGACCCACCCGCAGCGCGCGAGAACGCGCCGCCGGCCGACCGAGAGCGGGCCGTCCTCGGGAACCGGCAGCGTCCGGCGCTCGGCGTCGTGTTCGACCGTGGCGTCGCCGGGTTCGACCTCGCCTCCTTCGAGCGCCTCGACGACGCGTGTCGCCCGCTCGGGTCCGCAGCCGCGATAGAACGTCGTCTCACCCCTCCGTGTCGCCAGTACGAGCGGCGCGTCGCCGCCGACACCGGTCGGGCCGGTGTCGACCACGCGCACGCCGTCAGCGGCCGCCCGTGCGGCCTCCGCCGTCGCTCTCGCGTCGTCTCCGGCGCTCCCGGCGCAGATGCGGACGACGGCGTTCGGTTCCGTGTGGTCTGTCATCCCGTGTACGTGCGACGCCGTGTCACGAAAGGGTTACTCCGAACTGGATGACTGTTCGACTCGTCGCCAACAGTTAGAACGGCGGCGCGAGCCTCGGTTTTCGGCCGCGGTGTGACTCCGACGCGTCTCCTCTCCGCCGCACGCGACGTGATAGCGGCGCGTGTTCGCGCCACAACCAGAAGACGGCCACTCCGACGAACACCATCGCTCCGAGGACGGCGACGGTCCGACCGCGACTCGCACCGTCCGTTCGCTCTTCGAGCATGCGCGTGAGTTCGTCGAACGCGGACATAGGCGTTCGGGCGGGTGACGGTGCCGGTGCTCTCGTTCGGCCCGAAGCGTCCGACCGGTGTCGTCGACGTCTCGGCGAGAGACGGAGATTTTAAATTAGGAGAGAGGGGTAACGAAACGCATGGTCGAGGCGTTCGCCGTCGCCAGCGGGAAGGGCGGCACCGGCAAGACGACGAGTACGCTCGCTTTGGGGATGGCGCTCGCCGCCGAACACGACGTCACCGTCGTCGACGCCGACACGGGGATGGCGAACCTGCTGTTTCACGCCGGTCTCGACGACGTGGAGGTGACGCTGCACGACCTGCTGGTCGAGGAGACCGGGACCGACGTCTCGGAGGCGACGTACGAGCGGTTCGGGATGTCGGTCGTCCCCTGCGGGACGAGCCTCGCGGCGTTCGAGGCGGCCGACCCCGCGCGCCTCCGGGACGTGGTCGCGGACCTCGCCGCCGACACCGACGTGCTGCTTCTGGACTCGCCCGCGGCGCTCGGCTCGAAGAGCGCGGTTCTCCCCATCGTCCTCGCCGACCGCATCGTCGTCGTCCTCCAACCGACGGTGCCGGCACTCTCGGACGGCCTGAAGGTACAGGAGTACGCCCGCTCGTACGGAACCGAGACCGCGGGCGTGCTGTTCAACAAGGTTCGCGACGACGCCGGAATCGACCGTATCGTCGACCGCGCGGGCGAGTACTTCGGCGGGCAGACGCTCGCGACGGTCCCCGACAGCGACGCGGTCCGCGCGGCCAGACGCGCCGGTGAACCCCTCTTAGCACACGCGCCGGAATCGACCTCGGCGGCCGCCTACCGCGCCGCCGCCGACCGAATCGACGTCCGCGCGGGCGACGAAGGCGACGTGGCGGACCGCTTCCGCAGCGCCGTCGTCCCCGACACGCCATGACCGCGCCGGGCGACCGCTCGGACGACCGGTTCTCCATCCCCCGCGGCGACCTCGTTCGGTCCCGGGTCGTCACCGACGCGGGCGAGGCGCTGTCGGCGGCGCTGGCGCGCGAACTGACCGGCTACCTCGTTCTGGAACCCCAAGACGCGTTGCTGCTCGGCGGCGAGACGCGCGGCGTCCTCACGCTCGAGGCCGGCGTCCCCGCGTTGGCGTACAGCGCCGAGACGGACCGCGGCGGCACCGACGCGCTCGTCGAACTCGCGGTCCCCGGTCCGTTTCGCGTCGACGCTTTCGAACTCCCGGCGTCGGCGCTCGCGGAGGCCCACGAGACCGACGAGTTACGGGTGCCGCCGGGGTCGCCCGCGGAGACGCTGGCGGACGCACCCGACCTCGCTGCGCGGACCCGCGACGCCGCGCCCGACGAGTGGCTGCGGCGGAGCGAGAGCGGTTCGAGCGCGGTGGAGGCGTTCCTCGAAGACGAGGCGAAACTCGACGCGATTCGACAGCAAGCGCGGGCGGAAGCCGAGGCGCGCGCCGAGCAGTGGGGACTCGCCGACCAGTTGGCCGACGAGGGGTAAGCGCGGCCGAACCGAGGCTACCGCTCGCCCTCGAAGGCGTCGAGTCGGGACGACACCATCTCCGAGACGCCGGCCATCGTGCTGCCGACGTTGAGAATCTGGTAACCCTGTTCGGCTTTCTCGTTCACGTCGTCCATCCCGAAGCCGAGGCCGCCGAGCGCCACGTCGCTGTCGAGCGTCGCGTCTCGAATCGTCTCCACGCGCGCCTGTACTTCCTCGTGGTCGACCTCGCCGGGGTGGCCGGTGTCGACCGAGAGGTCGTACGGGCCGACGAAGACGAAGCCGAGTTCCGGCACCGACAGGATCTCCTCGATCTCGTCGACCGCTCGCTGGTTCTCGACGGTGACGCCGACGAAGGTCTCCTGGTCCTCGGTCGTCGGGTAGTCGTCGGCGAGACCCCAGCGGCTCGCTCGCGGTGCGGCCAGTCCGCGTTGGCCGGGTTCGCCGTCGTACTCGAAGCGCGCGGCGCGGACCGCTTCGCGGAGTTCCGCCGCCGACCGGACCCGCGAGAGGAACACGTTGCGAACCCCGGCGTCCAGCACCTTGCGCATCAGCGCCGGTTCGGTGACCGGGATGCGAACGAGCAGTTCGGTGTCCGTCGCGTCCGCGGCGCGGAGGAGGTTCGAGAGCGTCGTCGCGTCCCACGGACTCGGGCCGGCGTGTTCGAGGTCGTGCCAGACGAAGTCGACGCCGAGGTCGCCGCAGAGTTCGACCACGTCGGGGCTGTACAGACCGTCGAGCACGCCGAGCGCGACGCCGCCGGCGTCGACCGTCTCCCGGAGCGCGTTCGTTCGTGAATCCGTCATCGGGGTTCGTGCCACGGCGTCGGCTATAGTTTCGCGCACCGGTCGACCGTCCGGACAGTCGCGCTCGTCGATACTCGCCGAATGCGTCCGTTCACGTCGCGGCGGCCCCTACTCGCCGAATGCGTCCGTTCATGTCGCGGCGGTCCCTACTCGCGGTGTGACCGTCTTCCGACTCGCGACGCTGCGAACGGCCGAGGACTTCGCCGACTGGTACCGAATCGGTGCCGACTACGTCGCCCGCGTCGCGGAGGGCATGGCGTTCGACTGCGGTCGGTTCCACGAGGAGGCGGCGGCGGGTGTCGACGCGATGCGGGCGAACCGAACCGACGTCGAGCCGAGCGTCGCCCGTTCCATCGCGGCGACGCTGCTGGCCGACGCCGCGTTCTGCGACCCGTTCTGCGAGTGGCTGCCGCTGTGGTACGAACTCGCGTTAGCGGGACCGAACGCGCTCGCGGAGCACCGACTCACGCGGATATCGCGCACGTACGCGAGCGCCCTCCCGCACGTCACCGTTCCGCAGTACAGCACGCCCGGCGACGTGTTGGTGGAGGGCAGACCCGCGCTCTCGCACGTCTCGGGGTTCGTCGAGCGGTTCGTCCTCGCGGACGCGATACTCCACCTCGAGTGGTTCGCCTCCGTCGCCCGCGAGTCGGGTATCGAGGTGCCGCCCGAGTTGCTCGCTCGGACGCGCGAGGAGAGCGTCGCCTACTACACCGGTCGGCGGGAGTCGCTCTCGCCGGACGTTCGTCGGTTCCAAGCGCTGCTGTTCGCCGACGACGAGTGGGTCGGGAAGATAAACCGCGCCTACGAACTCGACAGCGCGCTGTTCGACGTCTGGGAGGGCATCTTACGGCGCGCCCGGACCGACTTGGAGACGACCGCGAGCGATTGACCGGTTGGACCGGTTCGACCGACTAGCAGTCCTCGAACTGCGACTCCATCTCGGCGCGGCAGGCGTCGGCGTCCGGGTTCGACACGGACATCGAACTGGTTCCCTCCGCCGTAGCGGACTCGACGACCTGGTACGCCGCGAAGTAGCCGCTCGGGAGCGAGATGGTGGTCGTTCCCTCGACGACCTCGTCGGCGTTCAGACCGAAGACGTACTCCTGTTCGCTGAAGCGCGGTCCGGGGCCGCACCCGCCGTCGGAGGCGAGCACCGACAGCGACACCTGGTCGAAACTGCCAGTCACTTCGACCGTGGTGCAGTCGACGAACTCCACGCCCGGTTCCGAGCCGTCGCTCGTCTGCCCGCGGCTGTCGCCTTCGCCTCCGCCGGAACCGTCTCCGCCGCTCGGTCCGGTGTACTCCTGTCCGTTGAGATACGCCGCGCCGCCCGAGAGGTCGAACCCGGTGATGTCGCCGGCGACCCGGAAGGCGTCGGCACCGCCGAACACCGACCCGCTGACCGACCCGGTGTCGACGCCGTCGCCGCTCTGTACGGAGGCGTAGCGGGTCGGTGCGCCGCCGGTCATGTTCGTCTTGGCGACGTCGCCGTCGACTTCGAAACTGTAGTCGGCCTTCGAGCCGTCGCCGACGATGGCGAGGTAGTCGTAGTTCTCACCGACGCTGTCGGGGTCCGTCTGCGTTCCGTCCAGGTAGACGGTCGCGTCGCCGTCGACCGACAGCAGCGTCAGGTCGCCCCGGTAACGGTAGGCGTCGACGCCGCCGACGACGACGCCGCTGGCGAAGCTCCCTTCGAGCACGTCGTTCGCGTTGACCGACGCGCCGTCGACGGGCGCTCCGCCCGTCTCGGTGGTCTTTTCGAGCGTGTCGGTCGCCTCCAGTTCGTACCGGACCGGCCCGGCACCCGGGGTGCCCGAGACGACGACGTGCTTCCACTCAGATTGCTGTGCTCGAACGGTCATGGTTGCCGTGGTTGCGCCGAGGGTCGCGAGACTGCCAGCGAGGAACGTACGGCGGCTTGTATGTGTTTCCTTCATTGATTTCTCCGCTTCCGGCTAAGGCCTCATTGAGTTGCATCTTAAGCTTTTTTCAGGCAGGTATACTTGTGTATTTATCTGACTATCAGAACACCGTGAACGTTACCGAATCCGGCCGGTCGACAACCCGTCGTTGGCCGTCCGAAGAGAGCAGTAACAGCGCGATTATCGCCGGACACGCCCCGTCGCCGGCACCGACAGACGGGCTCAACCGACGGCTTCGGTCGGACAATCGGCGGTTACGTCGCGTTGCAGTGACTTTCACGCCCCCGAGAACGTCTCGTCACGGCATCTATCTGCGCTCGGATTCGTCACGTCGAGCCGCTCGCCGTCCGGGTAGACGACCGTCGCTCGCTCGGCGACTTGGTAGGGGCCGAACTCGTCGTCGGGGACGCTCGCCGTCGTCTCCTCGGAGCCGTCGCCTTCGACCGTGTACACCTGTTCCATCGGCGTGGTCGGCGGCACGTCGTCCTGGACGAGCACCTCGATGGAGAGCTCCTCGAACGCGCCCGCGACCCGGACACTGGTGCAGTCGAGGAACTCGACGTCCCGAACCGCGGGGAACGTCTCCTCGCGGCAGGCGTCGGCCTCGGGATTGACCGCACGTGTCTCCTCGCCGTCGCCGTAGGTGACCGAGGCGGCCTCGACGACCTGATAGGGGCCGAACTCCCCGTCGGGAACCGCGACTGTGGCCTCCGTCGCCCCGTCGGCGTTGTCGTACTCGTACACCTGCTCCATCGGCGTCGTCTCGGGGTCGTCGTCCTCGACGAGCACCTCCAGCGACGCCGACTCGAACGCGCCCGTGACCCGGACGCTGGTGCAGTCCGGAAAGACGAGTTCGGGTGTCGACGGGGCCTCGCCCCCCTCGTCGGCGTCGCCGTCGTCACCGGCGGCGTCGCCGCCGCCGTCTTCGGCGCTCTCGGCGTCGCCGCGCCCGTCCGCGGGACCAGTGTACACGTCCCCGTCGAGATACCCCGTCAGTCCGCCGTCGAGGTCGAACTCGGCGATGTCGCCGTCGACGACGTAGGCGTCGGTGCCGCCGAACACCGACCCGTCGACGGACCCTCCCTCCACGCTGTCGGCGTCGTTGAGCGACGCGGGCGGGACGTCCGCGTCGCCGGTCAGCGTCGTCTTCTCGACGTTCCCGTCGACGGCGAACGCGTACTCGCCGTCGCCGGTGATAGCGAGAACGCCCGGCGCGGGAAACTCGTCGGGGTCGACCGCTTCGCCGTCGACGTAGACGTCCGCGCCGCCCTCGACGACCAGGCTCGTGACCGTTCCGGCGAACTGGTACGCGTCCGCGCCACCGTAGACGCGCCCCTCCGCGGTGGCATCGCTCAGTGTGTCGTCGTCGTCGAGCGAGGCGAACTGGTTCGGCGCCCCGCCGGTGTCCGTCGCCTTCTCGACGTCGCCGTCGACGCTGAATCGGTACTTCGCCGGCCCGCCACCGGTCGCGTTGACGACGGCGATAGTGCGCGTCGACGCCTGCGCACCCGCACCGCCCGCCAGTAGTGACAGCGAACCGAGTGTCGCCGCGCTCCCCGCGAGAAACCGTCTTCGGGTCTGATTCTCTCGTGTCATGCACTTTCGCACCGACGGGACAGACGGAACTATCCGGGTTTAGTATATTCTGGCTATCCGAGAGTAGGTGTTTCTCGGCCGACTCGTTTCTATTTCGACGAATCGTCTGACACACGAAACGCCCACACCTACGCAGTGACGTTCTTCGCCGCTGACGCTCCGTCTTCCGAACCGGGTAGCGGATTCGTTCCCGTGCCTAGGTGCTGTACTATCGTCGCTAGTGGAGCGCTACTGGACTGTTTCGCGTCCGAACCTGACCGAGTCTGACGCCGTCGCTGCTCGTTTTCGACGCCTACTGTCAGTAGTTGGCCGCTACGTTCGTCCAGATTGGAGAGTCTTCTCCGGACAACCGTTTTCGACGCCTCCGGACACGGGTCGTCCCGGGCGGCAATTTGGGTGCTGATTCTGATATATTACTTCTCTATCACACCTAATCTGTGAGAATTACCAGATTTCATATCATACACGGGGTGTCTGAAAACCGATTTAACGAGCGTTAGAGGTGATATTAGTCCCTGTCAGTAGTTCCCCGACTAGCGTAAGTCCACTCACACTTAATTAATTAGAAAGTTATATAACCGGTCATCTGACTGTACTACTGAACAGAGGGAACTCGAAATGAGAAAGTCCGACACCTCGACCGAAGCCGCCCGCTCAAAGTCCCGCTACACCCGACGTGGCGTCCTCAAAGCCTCGCTCGTCCTCGGCGTCGCCGGCACCCAAGCCGCCGCGCAGCGCGCGAGTGCAGCCTCCGCACCGAACATCGAAGCCCACCGTCTCACTGCGACGCACCAGTGGGACACGCAGGCGTTCGACTCCTCGTACTCCAGCCCCGTCGTGGTCGCGCTCCCGGTCTCGGCGAACGGCTACCAACCGGCGACCTCGCGGCTTCAGGAGGTCGACGGTGAGTCGTTCGACTACCGCGTTCAGGAGTGGAACTACCTCGACGGTCCGCACGTCGAGGAAGTCGTCGGCAGCCTCGTCGTCGAGGCGGGAGCGCCCGTAGTCGAGGGCCTCCACGTCGAAGCGGGCACCGTCAGCGCCGCGACGAAGTGGACCGGCGTCTCGTTCGACGAACCGTTCGCCAAGCGACCGGTCGTCCTCACGCAGCCGCAGTCCACGGACGGGTGGCAGGCGGTCGTCTCGCGGAACTGCAACGTCTCGAAACGCCGGTTTGCGACGCGTCTCCAGGAGGAGGAAGGAGCCGACGGCTGGCACCACGACGAAGTCGTCGGCTACGTCGCCATCGAACCCGGCACCGGAACGATCAGCGGCGCGCCGTTCGAGGCCGGCCACGCGGCCGACGTCGACCACCGCTGGCAGACCGTCGAGTTCGACGAGTCGTACGACAACCCCGTCTTCGTCGCCGACGTGGAGACGTTCAACGGCAACAACCCGTGCACGCTCCGCTACCGCAACCTCACGCGCACGAGCGTCGAGATTCGAGTCGAAGAGGAGGGAAGCGTCGACGACGAACAGTGGCACAAGCCGGAGACGGTCGGCTACGCCGTCGTCGAAGGCGACGACGTCGAGACGTTCTACGGCGAAGGTCGCTACGGCGCGGACGGCTACGGCGCGTAACGACGCCCGCCGCGCCCCGTCGACCCTCGGTTCGTGTGCTTCCTCGCGGTCCCGTTTTTCTGCGCCCGACTACCAGGTGAGCCCCTCGTACTCGATACCGTCTCGCCGCTCGACGACGCGGCGGCCGTCGACGACGACCGGCCGCTCCATCGCGTCGAACTCCTCGTCGAGCGCCGCGAACTCGTCCCAATCGGTGACGACGACGGCGGCGGTCGCACCCGCAAGCGCCTCGGCCGCGCTGTCGGCGTATTCGATGTCGGGGAACTCCGCCCGCATGTTCTCCGTTGCGACGGGGTCGTAGCCGACGACGGTCGCGCCGCGGTCGAGCAGTCCCCGGATGGTCGGGATGGCCCGCGAACTACGAACGTCGTCGGTGCCGGATTTGAACGCGAGGCCGAGCACGGCGACCCGCTCGCCGGCGACGTCGACGTGGTCGTCGAGAAGCGAGAGCAACCGCTCGGGCTGGCGGTCGTTCACGCCGACGACCGCGTCGAGCAGTTCCGGGTCGTAGCCGACGTCCCGGGCGGCGGCGATGAGCGCGGCGACGTCCTTCGGGAAACACGACCCGCCCCACCCGACGCCGCTGCGGAGGAACTGCGGCCCGATTCGGTCGTCGAGGCCGATGGCGTCGGAGACTTCGTAGGCGTCGACGCCGAACTCCTTGCAGATGTTCCCCAGTTCGTTGATGAGGCTGATCTTCGAGGCGAGGAAGGCGTTGTTGGCGTACTTTATCATCTCGGCCTCCCGGACGCCGGTCCGGACCACCGCGGTGTCGGTCTGTGCGAACAGCGGGTCGTACAACTCGTCGAGTGTTTCGTACGCGCGCGCGCTCGACGCGCCGAACACGACCTTGTCGGGGTGGAGGAAGTCGTCGACGGCCGTCCCCTCGCGGAGGAACTCCGGGTTGACCGCCACGTCGAACCCCTCGCCGGCGGTCAGCCCCGACCCGCGTTCGAGCGCCGGAATCAGTTCGTTCTCGGTCGTCCCCGGGACGACGGTGCTCTTGACGACGACCAACGGCGGCTCCTCGCTCTCCGCCAAGGCTTCGCCGAGTCGCTCCGCGCCCGCCGTGATTATCGAGGTGTCGATTCGTCCCTCGGCGTCCGTCGGCGTCGGAAGCGCGATAAAGACGACCTTGGCCCGCGCGGCGGCCGCGTAATCCGTCGTTGCTCGGAGCGTTTCGCCGCCGTGCTCGGCGACGAGTTCGTCCAGCCCCTGTTCGTGAATCGGGGCGACGCCGCCCTCGATGGCCGCGACGACCTCCTCGTCGATGTCGACGTTCGTCACGTCGTGTCCGAGTTCGGCGAGACACGCCGCCAGCGTCGTCCCCACGTAGCCGCTGCCGATGACGGTGACCTGCATCGTGGGAAACTGCCGGGGACGCGGATATAAAAACAGATGTTCGTCCAGCGAACTGTCATCACTTGTTGATGTTCTGTGAGAGATTGTATCAACCAGAGCTAGTTTCTGCGAGCCGTAGCGACCGTATAGTAATACCGTTCGGCGTCGCATAGTCTCGGTATGAAGGCAGTAGTACTCGCGGCGGGGAAGGGGACTCGACTCCGGCCGCTGACCGACGACAAGCCGAAGGGGATGGTCGAGGTCGACGACAAACCTATCCTGACGCACTGTTTCGAGCAGCTCGCCGAACTCGGCGCAGACGAGTTCATCGTCGTCGTCGGCTACAGAAAGGAGGCGATCATCAGCCACTACGGCGATAGCTTCGAGGGTATCCCCATCACGTACGCTCACCAGCGCGAGCAGAACGGACTCGCGCACGCGCTGTTGACGGTCGAAGAGCACATCGACGACGACTTCATCCTGATGCTCGGCGACAACATCTTCCAGGCGAACCTCTCGGACGTCGTCAAGCGACAGCAGGAGGAGCGCGCCGACGCGGCGTTTCTGGTCGAGGAGGTGCCGTGGGAGGAGGCGAGTCGCTACGGCGTCTGTCGGACGAACCCGTACGGCGAGATAACCGACGTCGTCGAGAAACCGGAGGACCCGCAGTCGAACCTCGTGATGACCGGCTTCTACACGTTCACGCCGGCTATCTTCCACGCCTGCCACCTCGTCCAACCGTCCGAACGCGGCGAGTACGAGATCAGCGACGCCATCAACCTCCTCATCCAGAGCGGGCGCACTATCGACGTGCTCCGCCTGAAAGGCTGGCGCGTCGACGTCGGCTACCCGGAGGACCGCGAGAGAGCGACACAGTTGCTCCGCGGCGAACTCGACGTCGAAACCGGCGCGGAGAGCGACGACGTCGAACAGATATCGGTCGAGTGACGCGAACTCGCCCCTCGACGCCCCCGGCCGCCTCGCCTTGCTGTTCGACTGACTGATAATCTGTGATTACCGTGTTCGAACGGAGCATACCGACCTGTCGTCTCCGTGAACGCTACACAACATACAAGCCACGCGGCGTTGCACGCAGTCTCAGTACATGGACGACCGGAGACGGCTTCGGACGAAACTTCTCGCTCTCGTCGGTGTAGCCTCGCTCGCACTCTGCGGGGCGTACATCGCCGTCGGTCCGCCGGCGACGGCGTACGAGATACATCTCTACGGTGCGTACCCCGTCTGGTTCTGGCTCGCCATCTGCGGTGCGTTCGTGGTCGGACAGCTGCTGGTGTTGCGCGCCGTCGCCGTCGGCGGCGACGCGGACGCCGACGAGGCGACCGGCCCCGGGTGGCGATACGGGGTGGCGCTTCTCCTCGGCGCGAACGGACTGTTGCTGTCGCTGCCGTACCTCCGGTACCGACTGTTCGCCGTCGGCAAAGGTGACATGCTGTCGTTCGTCGGGATGGTCGACAGTCTCGCACAGACCGGGCGACTCGACCCGGAGAACTACTACCCGGGGTTGAACGCGCTCACGGGCGTCTTCTCGCACGCCACCGGGCTCGACACCGCCGAACTCGTGAACCTGCTGCCGCCGTTCTTCTCGCTGTTCTACCTCGGCGGCCTCTACTTCCTGCTCGACACCGTCACCGAGCGGCGACGCGACGTGCTGTTCGTTCTCCCGGTGGCGTACCTCCCGCTGTTCGGCTTCGAGAACGTGATGTTCTCGCCGAGCGTCTTCGCGTTCACCTTCGTTCCGTTCGTGTTGGCGCTGCTGTTCCGGACGAGCGCGTGGGAGCGACGGACGCGGTACGCGTCGCTGCTCGTGCTCTCGGTCGTCGGCGTCGTCTTCTTTCACCCGCTCACGACGCTGTTTCTCCTCGGTCTGTTCGCGCTCGCCAAAGCGCCGGAACTCTACGGGCGCGCCACCGCTCGACGGAGCGGTCGGCCGGTTCCGGTGCTGGCGGTCGGGACCGTCGCTGGCGTGCTCTTCTTCGCGTGGTACTACACGTACGAGTCCATCGCGGGGAGCACGTACCTCGTCTTCGCGCGCCTACTCGGGCTCGAGGCGGTCCAGTCCTCCGAGTTCGGAAACCTGAGCGGCACCGCCGCTCGGACGACGCCCCGCCTCGTCGACCTGCTCCAGACCGGCTTGTACACCTACGGCGTCTTCGGGCTGCTGGTCAGTTTCGGGGCGGTGTTCGCCTGCTACCTGCTGGTGCGACTGCTCCGCGGCGACACCGAACTGAGCGACGTCTCGCTGTTCTTCCTCGCGGTGTTCACCGCGTTCACCGGCCTCTCGGTGCTCGCGTTCTTCGTCGACCTCACGGTCGGGTTCACCCGGATCTCTCGGTACGCTCGGTTCACCGCGCCGATACTCGTCGGGTTCGGAGCGTCGGCGCTGTGGGCGCGAGCGAGCGGTTCGTGGCAGCGGTCGACGCTTCTCGGCGCGCTCTCGGTCGGCTTCGCCGCCATCGTCTTCCTCTCGGTGTTCTCGCTGTACGCGTCGCCGCTGTCCAACGGTGCCAACGGGCAGATAACCCAGAGCGAAGTCGAGGGGATGGAGTGGGTGCTCGACCACCGAAACGAGTCGCTGCTCATCGACGAGTACGGAACGACCCAGTCGCGGTTTCAGGAGATGCTCGAATACGAGGTCGACGACCCCGAGAACATCCGTTCGGAGGGGACGAACCCGCCGATGCACTTCGCCTACGGCGCGCCGCCTCCCGACGGTCCGCCGGAGTACCGGTACCTGCTCGTCACCGAACTCGGCCGGCAACAGAACCCGACGTTCTACCCCGGTTACCGGGGGTTCTGGCGCTACACCCCGGCGGATTTCCAACGACTCGAGAACCGCTCGACGGTCGACCGCGTCTACGACAACGGCGGCTTCGAGTCGTATCTGGTGGCGAAAAACCGGACCGAGGAGGGAGCGTCCGCCGCCTCGTCGCTCGCTCCCGCATCCGCGCCCCCGACAGGTCCGCCTCCGTCCGCTCCCCCGACAGACCCGCCTACGTCCGCTCCTCTCGAAGCCGGTTCGCCGTCTGATACAGGTGTCGACCGAGCCGAAAGGCGTTCCAGCGAACCGGCGCACAGCCGCGTTCCCACGACAGCGTCGGGACCGCGCGCCCACCGAAGCGCTCCTTGAATCGGAACAGCCCGTCCCGGAAGTCGGGACTCGTCTCGCCGAAGTCGTACTGTCGGTAGTCGTTGTCGATGCTCCACCGTATCGCGTGTTCGTGCAGCAGCTCCGACGCGTTGTACTCGAAGTGTTCGCGCTCGACCGCCGAGAAGAAGTACTGGACCGTCGACTGCTCGTCGTCGACGAGCACGAGGATGCTTCCCGCAGGCTCGCCGCCGACCTCCAACGAGAACTGTCTCACCCGGTCGTCCATCGCCCCCAACTGCTCGAAGAACGACCGCGGGTACGCGTCGCCGTCGACGCGGTCCATGACGCGTCTGTACCCACGGTGGAACGCGCGCAGGTCGCTCCGGTCGGGGACCTCGTCTCTGACGTGGACGTCGTTTTTGTGTCCCGAGCGTATCGCGCGCCGACGCGAACTGCTCATCCGTCCGTACACCGCGTCCCAGCCGTCGGTTACGTCGACGACGAACCGACAGCTCGCGACGGTCTGGCTGTAGCCGCGCTCTCGGAGTCGACGTTGGTACCGGACCGTCTCCTCGTCGAGCGTTCGGAACACGTGCGCGACGACGCCGTCCTCGCAGATGCGCTCGGCGGCGTCGAGCAGCGCGTCGAGCGTCTCCTCCTCGTCGTCGGCGACGACCGGACCGCCGAACCCCGGCTCCGGCGAGCAGAGGCGCTCGAACGGCGTCAACGGCACGTCGTCGACGGCGGCCGCGAGGACGCCCGTGGGCGCGTCGCCGTCGGACACGACGACGTACCGCCCCGTTCTCTCGCACCCGCGCTCGACGGCGGCCAACCAGTGGTACCGGTGGAAGACGCTCCCGTGCGGCGACTCCTCGACGACGCGGTCCCACTCCTCGCGGGGAACGCTCTCTATCGTGTGGTGTATCTCGACGTCCATCGCTCACCTACGCCCACGTCGCGTCGCCTCGCGTCGCGTCTGCGAGGCGGCTAGTCGGATGACGACACTCATACGACAGTTCACAGGACACGCGCCCATATACGTTGCCGCGGGTGACCCGCCGTTCTCCGCGGGCAGCCCATGTTTTTTGGTTGTCATCAACGTTGACACGGTATGGCTCGCGTCGAATCGCAGGTGGCGACGTCCCCGAGTACGATCGGCCGGTGGAGGGTTCCCAGCCAGCGGTGCGCGCCTCCGAACTCGCCCGGTCACTCGGGCGCGGGAGTGACCGTCCGATGACCCGTCCCCGGTTCAGACCCGGCGACTCGAAATCTATCAGGGACGCGGCGTGGCTGGCCGGCGAGCGTCTCCATCGTTCGAAACTGCTCACGAACGGCGCTCACGCGGCGTCCGAGACGAGTCCGGTCGGCGAGTCGCCGTGGGACGCGTACGGCGAACCGCGGGCGACGCCGACGCCGTCGCCGGGCCCGTTCTCGCTGGTCCCCGGCCGCGGCGTCGTCAACCCCGTCGTCACCGCGGCGGACGTCACCGACTTCGGCGACGCCGACTTCGTCGCCGACCCGTTTTTGTTCGTCACCCCCGACGGCCGCTGGCACCTGTTCTTCGAGGTGTTCAACCGCGACCGGACGCCGACCGCCGCCATCGCCCACGCCGAGAGCGACGACGGCAGACGCTGGTCGTACGACCGGGTCGTCCTCGAAACCGACGACCACCTCGCCTTCCCGTACGTGTTCCGGTGGGACGACCACTACTACATGCTCCCCGAGCGCTGGAACCGCGAGACGCCCGCGAGCCCGATTCTCTACCGCACCGACTCGCTCCCGGGTGGCTGGTCGCCGGTGGCCGAACTCGTCGCGCCCGACCGCTTTCTGTGCGACTTCGTCGTCTTCAGACACGAGGACCGGTGGTGGGCGCTCGCCGGCAGCGACGACGACCGTGCCGACCTCCTGGCGTTCTACAGCGACGAACTCGAAGCCGACGACTGGACGCCCCACGCCGGCAACCCGGTCGTCGAAGGCCGGCCGACCGCGGCCCGTCCCGGCGGGCGACCGCTCGTCCGCGACGGCGACGTCGTCGCGTTCTTCCAGGACTGTGCGGCCTGCTACGGTCACCGGCTCCGGGGGTACGTCGTCGACGAACTGACGCCCTCGACGTACCGGGACCGCGAACTCCACAGTTCGCCGATTCTGGAGGGGACGGAGAAGCGGTTGGGGTGGAACTCCGGGCGGATGCACCACCTCGACCCCTGGCCGGTCGGCGACGGGTGGCGCTGCGCCGTCGACGGCAACATCGGCTTCGGCGGGCGGTTGTTCGGCCCCGACCACTGGGCCATCGGTATCTACGAGTCGCTCTGAGCGCCTCGGCCTCCGTCTCCGCGGCGCGTCGGCGTCGAGGGAGTAGGGTGGGGAAGTTTACACGAGAGACCGGACGCGCTCCGGGAGTCGGTTGTACAGCATCGACGCCCCGCGCATCCACGGCCGCTGCCGCTGCACGAGGTACAGCGCCCTGGGCACCGGCGCGAACTGCGACTTGTACCGACAGAGGCTCGGGACCATCCCCCCGACGAAGTCGTACCGCGAGAGCCCTCGTTCGGCGGCGTCGCGGATGGCGTACCACTCGACGAGTTCGTTGACCGGCACCTCGGCCTCTTCGACGTTGGCCGCGCTGACCCACGCGTATATCGTGTCGTCGAGTTCGACGGTGAGCCTCGCACCGACGAACCGGTCGTCGACGGAGAGCACGTACGGTCTGACGCAGCCGTCGGGGAGTGCGTCGTACAGCGCCTTGCAGAGTTCGACGGAGACACCGGCGTTCTCGTAGCGCTCGTGGTACTGGTCGACGGCGTACTCGATGCCCTCGTAGCCCCGCTCGGCGATGTCGTGGTCGTCGACGTCGCGGACGTACCGCCTCGTGCTTCGGCTGAAGCGACGCTTGATCTCCTCGGGCCCCGGTTCGAGGTCGAGAACGTACGTGTACGCCGGGCGCACGTCGAGGTCGGCCCAGATGAACGGACGCACGTCGGGGTAGCGGTCGACGGTTCGGATGTCGAGGTGGTCGGGGTCGATCTCCTCGTCGATCCACTCGCAGACCGCCTCGACGAACTGGTGGTTCCACATCTCCTGCTTCCGCTGTGAGAGGTGGTTGACGTCGAGCCACACCGGGCCCAGATACGGCACGTCGTGTTCGGTCGGCGGACAGCGAACCGACGAGAACGGTCCGACGCTCCCCTCGAACAGCGGGCATATCCCGAACACCTCCTCGCCTTCCCGCCCGACGAGCAGATGCAGCGTCGTGTCGCTCACGTCGCGCAGCACTTCGAGCGCTTCCAATCGGTGAAACGGCGTCGCGTGCGGCGCTCGCTCGACGTACGAGTTCCACGACTCGCGGTCTGTGCCCGTCGCTCTGGACACGGCAATGGTCATAGGAACTCTGTGCGAATGCCGACGGTATTAAACATCGTTTCTGTCAACGAACTGTCCATCTATCCGATATCCCGCTACAGTCGACCGGTCGATTCGGCGACCAGATACGCGGCGGCGACGGCGGCGGCGACGACGAACGCGAACCACACCAGACGGACCTGTGCGAGGAGGTCGCCGCCGCGGCTCGTCACGAGTACCACGGTGTGGAGGATGACGAAGGCGGCGACGCCCGCGGCGAACACGGCGAGCGCGACCGCTTCGGTCGGTCGTCGACTGAGGCTCTCTCTGACTGTCATCGTGTCTGTCGACGGGCGCATACGCCATAAAACGAGACCCGTCAGTAGGCGTTCGCGCTCCACCACCAGCGGAGGTTGTCGTCGCCCTGCTCGGGCGCCGTTCGATACGTGACTTCGATGGCGTCCCCGTCGTGCGTGACGCTGAACGGCCCCGCGGCGGCGGGTGTGGCGGGCGTCACGCTGACCGACCGCGGTTGTTCGGCGAGGCCGTGCTCCCACCGGAACGTCGACGTCGACCCGTCTCCGCTCTCCGTCTGGTCCCCCCGGTTCGTGGTGCGGTAGCCTGACGCGTTCGAGACGGTCAGTTCGGGCGGCGCGTCCTCGCCGAGCCAGAGCGGTCGCCTCTCGGCCCCTCGGAGGTCGATGTCCCGGAGCGTTATCGGACCGGTGTTCGACCCCGACGCGATGCGGACGTTGTGACTGTTGTTCGTCGACGCTCCGCCGTAGACGACCACGTGTCTCGGTGCGGCCGAATCGCTGCTACGAATCGTGATTCCACCGGCGTTGGGGCCGCTGTGGTCGTCCGACCGCGGATTCAGAATCGACGCTTGAACCCCGCCGTTGAGCAGGAGACCGGACTGACCGTTCGACCGCGTGACGACGTTGACCGCCGAGACGCGGCAGTTCGTCAGTTGGATACCGTGGCTCCCGTTTCGGTAAGCCCGACAGCCGACGACGTCGAACCGCGCGGCCACCTCGTCGGCTCCGACGCCGCCGTCGAGGATGAAGCCGCTCCGTCCGTTGTTCCGACTCAGACAGTTGTAGAACGCGTTGTCGAGCGACTCGCCCGGTACGGTCGTCCCCCTGTCGTTGACCCCGTCGACGCCGTTGTTGTCGGTGATACAGTGGGTGAGCCAGTTGAAGTACCCCCGACCCTCCGTATCGGCTCCCGGATGGATGCCGTGCCGGAAGTTGTCGTGCGCTCGGATGCCGTTGAGCACGCAGTCGTTGCACTCGTAGAGGTTGACCCCGTAGTACCCGCCGTTCTGCACCTCGGTGCCGTCGACGACGACCTGGTCGGCGTTGTTGAGCGCGAGCACCCCGAGATACTGTTCGCCGTCGGACTGATTGTCCCCGTCGAGGAGACCCCCGACGACCGCCGCCTGGGAGATGCTGTTCACCGAGATCACCGCGTGGTTTCCGCCGGCGGTGAGACGAGCGTTTCTGAGGTTCAACACGGTCCGCTCTTGGAGGTGGACCGGCCGCGAGACCGTGTAGTTGCCGACGACCTCGACGTTCTGTATACCGGCTTGCTGGGCGGACGCGTCGAGTGCGGCTTGGATGACCGCCGCGGGTCGTCGCCCCGATTCGATGGGGCCGTTCTCGGTCTCCGCGCGGACGATACCCTCGCGGTCCTCCCAGACGACGATCGACGGAGGCGTCCCCCCGACCTCGCCGCCGTCCGGCGTCCGTCCGTCTCCCCGAGAGCCGTCGGAGTCGAACAGGCCGAGACAGCCCGCAAGACCGGACACGCCGGCCACGCCGACCACCGCCGTCAGAAGGTCGCGGCGCGGCAGCGACGCGGCGTCCGACGAGCGGCCGGTCGGTCTGTCGTCCTCAGCCATTCGCCAACGCCCCATCTGCGACGGGTACACTCGAACGAGTTCCGGACATCGCTGAGGGAGGTTGTCGACGCACTCGGAAAACTGCTTCCGCGGTCATGGTGCACGACATACTCGCGTGCCAGACGCGTAAGTGTGCTGTGATATCCAAACTCTGACAGTAACTCGGTCGAGAAACACACCGTCTACGACGTACGAGCATATAATAGTACAGTGAACAACATATAATATGTAGTCGGAACTACAGTGGGGTATCGATGTGGCCACCGGAGTTGGAGTTCGTCTGCGGGGACTGCGGGTCCCGTCTCCGCCGTCGACAGCAGTCGCGGAACGGCCAGTGTCACAGCGACTGGCGAGTGGACGACGACGGCATCGTTCGACTGCTCGACGTCGACGACGACGCCGGTGCCGCCGAGGAGATCGACGCGCTCGTCGATGCGCTGCGTGTCGGCGACATGACGCCGTTCAAGCGGGCGGAGAAGTTCGAGTCGGAGCTCCGGCGCATCCGCCCCGACTTCGAGTACGAGTCGTGGCTCAACCCCGACCAGGCCGACTGGGTCCGTATCGAACCGTTGGCGGGGAAGACGGTGCTCGAACTCGGCAGTCGATGCGGGGCGCTCACCCGCTCGCTCGCCCGCCGCGCCGACCACGTCGTCGCCGTCGACACCGACCTCGACGGGTTGCGGTTCTCCGCGGCGATGCAGGAATCCGCGGAGACGGAGAACCTCACGCTCGTCCACGGCGACGCGACGGCGCTCCCGCTCGGCGACGATCAGTTCGACGTCGTGGTGGTGAACGGGGTGCTGAAACACGTCGGGGCCGACGAGTCGTCGGACGACCCCGTCCGCGCACAGCGGTCGTTTCTCCGACAGACCCGCCAGTGGCTTCGCCCGGACGGCCGCCTCCTGGTGAGCGAGTGGAACCGACTGGACCCGGTTCACCGCCTCGCCGCCGTCGTCCCGGCGGCCGTCGAGGGAGCCGTCCTCGATGCGGGCGGCCGCCGTCGCTCGCCGTCGGTTCGTCTCCACTCCGAACGCGGCTACGTTCGCCTGCTCGAACGAGCGGGCTTTCGGAACGTGACGGTCTCGTACGCCGTGCCGAATCGGCGTTCGCCGGCGTTCGTCTTCTCCGACGAGCGACTGCTCGCGGCGTTTCTCAGACGGAAACTGGTGTCGCTCGGCACGTGTCTGCACAGTTCGGTCTCCCCGCAGTCGCTCTCGCGCGTCCCGTTCCCGCCGGGAACCGCGCGTCTGCTGGGTGCACTCACACCGGCGTACAAGATCGGCGCCGACGCCTCATGATCGACGAACTGCTCGACCGAGTCGCCGACCGATTCGACGCCGACCGGTCGGCGCTGACGTACAGTCTGTACAGCGGGACGCGCGGACCGACCGGCTACATCACGCTGTTCGTCTACGAACACGAGGACCCGGTGACCGTCTGTCGGTTCGCCAGGTGGGACGACGCCGAGGTCCTGGGCGAGTGGGAGCGACTCACCCGACTCCGCGAACTCGTCGAGTCGTCCGACCGGCTCCGAGCGACCGTCGAGACGCCGCTGGCCGTCGAGAGCGTCGACGGGACGCCGGTCATCTTCAAAGAGTTCCTCGGCGGTCGACCGGCCCACTACGCCTTCCGGCGGTTCGACCGATGCGCGGAGCGGTTCCTCTCGAACGCCACCGAGTGGCTGGTCACGTTCGCCGAAGCGACCGCCGACGTCCGAACGTACGACAGCGACGAGAAACGACGGCGCCTCTCGACGTCGACGCTGCCGAGCGCCGGCGCGTACGTCGACCGATTCGCCGACTGCGAGCAGTTCTTTCTCGGCCCGACCCACGGCGACTACGACGGGACGAACATCCTCCTCGACGCGGACCTCGGAGTCCGGTCGGTCATCGACTTCGAGTATTTCCGCACCGACGGCGTCCCGCTCGTCGACTTCCTGAAACTCGTCGTCGAGACGGCGCTGTACGCGTTCGAGAGCTACGCCGAGGCGACGAACCGCGCGTTCTTCCGCGACTGTCCGTTCTCGCGCGCGGTCGGACGTTGCGTCTCGACGTACTGCGCCGGCCTCGGTATCGACGAACGTCGCTTCGTCGACGTGTTACCGCTGTACCCGGCGCTCAGACTCGGCCCGACGCCGAGGGCGGACCACACGCCGTGGAATCTCCGGTTCTACCGACATCTCTACGACACCCTCTCTCTCTCCGACGCCATCGTCTGGGCGCCGTCGGAATCGAAAAATAGCCGCGGGGAGTCGCCGCGCCGTCGCCCGTGACGGCGCTTCGGTTCGGGTGACTCGTTCGCGTCAGTCCAGCGGCCCGCTCGTCGACATCTGGAGCTTGTCGAAGTAGAACGAGTTGTCGCTGGGCGAGGTGTCGCTGCCGCCGTGGTAGATGTTGAACCACAGCGACTCCACCTTCAGGTCCTCGGTGTCGCGGAACCGGATGTCCGTCTTCTCCATCGCCTGCTCGCCGTCGATCCAGCCGCGGAGGATACCGTCGTTCTCGCCGGGCGTGTTGAGCTTGACGTAGCTGTCGATCTGGTAGTACTGGCCGGTCTCGATGGTACCGTCCCAGCTCCACCACTCGCCCCAGTTGTTCATATCTGCGTGGTAGCAGTAGTACGAGAGTTCGGCGCCGCCGTCGGCCGGCATGAACGCCATCCGCGCGGACCAGCCGTTCGTCCCGTCGGCGGGCTTACCGCCCCATCCGCCGCTGTCGTAGGTTCCCGCCGGGCCGGGGAGTTTCCCGCCGTCGGAGGTGACGTCGAAACCGGGGTCCAGGCGGAGGTAGTAGCGGGTCCAGAGCTCCTCGGGCTCCGACATGCCGTTGTCGCTGAAGTAGTACTGCATGTCGGTGCCGTAGTGGCTTCCCTCTTCGAGTTGCACCTGAAGCGCCGTGTCGCTTCGCGCCTTCTCGCCGTTGACGATGGAGTTCTGCTCCGACTTTCGGGCGTCGAACTTGTCGAGGTACGAGTCGTCGGCGAAGTCGATAGTGACGTCGGCGTTGGTCGTTCCGCCGGTGTCGCCGCGACCGTCATCGCCGGAGCTCTCGCCGCTGGCGAGCGTCTGCACGCCGTTGGCCATCTGGACTTTGAGCGCGTTCTCGTCGGTCCGAAGCCAGAGTTCGCCGGCCTCCGCGTTTTCGGGGTCCTGCTCTCGTGCCGGAATGCGGAACCGGTTCTGCGCGGTCAGGTCGCCGACCGCCCCGCGCCGCGGCAGCGGTGCGAGGTTCCACTGCTCGCCGTCGCCGATGTATCGGTTCCCCGTGTCCGTCGCCAGGAACTTCGCCCCTGCCGCCGGTTCGTACGTGTCGAGCTTCGACTCGACGTCCCGAACCTCGATGTCTTTATCAATCTTTTTGAAGTTCTCGTTTAGTGGTACGTTCCAGTCGGCGGTACCTTTCTTCGGTGTGTTGTAGCCGTGGTTTTTCGTCATAGATATTGGATTTTTGTACGGAGTTCTTCGAATTACGTTGCCCGTGCCGTTGCCTCGGTCGCTCGGCGGACAGGTCGCGTGGGACGTCCGCGACGCCGACTCAGCGTAAACCATCTCCCGGAACTATCAAATTTCATAGCTTCACATATCCTCGTGTAGACTCTGCTCCCCACGCATAACCGCAGTTTGTACAGTCGAAGGTAAATCTTCTGATTTTTCGGGTAAACACGTATTTACAACTAGATTTTCTATTCCCGTTCGCCGGACGCCGCGGCCCCGTCGACGGACGCGCGAGGACCGACCACGGAGTGCCGCCGCGAACTCGAATCGATATCGGAGACGAGACGGTCGCCACAACAGTCAGTTTCCATTCATGAGAATAGATTTATGTGCTAGATTACAGTTATCCGAACTGTGTCTGTTCGCGAATCGCTCGCCGCCCAGTTTCTCGACCTCGCCGTCTGTGCGGGCTTTCTGGTCGGCTACGTCGTACTGGCGTCGACGCTCGGTGTTCCGTCGCCGGGTATCGCCTTCCTGGGCGGTGTCTACGTCGCCTTCATCCCGGGGTACGCCGTCGTCTCGGCGCTGTTTCCGCGGGCCGAGGCCACCGCGCGGTTGGGGGGTGACGTCCGACGGCTCACGCTCGGTCATCGACTCGTCCTCTCCGTCGGGACGAGTCTCGTCGTCGCCGCGCTCCTCGGCGTGGTCCTCGCCAGTTCGCCGATCGGCCTGTTCGCCGGACCCGCCATCGCCGCCGTCGGCGCGGTGAACGCCGTCGGTCTCCTGGTCGCGGCGAAGCGCCGATGGTCGACCCCGCCCGACCGTCGGTTTAGTGTCACCCTCCCGCGCGGAACGTCGTTTCTCTCCGCGTCGAGCGGCCTCGAACGCGTCGTCACCGCGCTACTGGTGGTCTGCGTGTTGGTCGCCTTCGGGGGCATCGGGTACGCGGTCGTCACCCCCGAACGGGGCGAGACGTTCACCGGATTCTCGGTGCTTACCGAAGACGACGCCGGAGAGCTGACCGCGAGCGACTACCCGACGGACGTCGCCGCCGGCGAGGCCAGCGACCTCTACGTCGAGATAGAGAACGAGGAGGGGAGAGCCGTCGACTACACCGTCGTCGTGCTGCTTCAGGACGTCGACGGCGACACCGGAACGGTCAGCGAGAGTTCGGAACTCGCTCGGTTCGGGACGCGCGTCGCGTCCGGCGAGACCGCCGTTCGCCAGTTCGAGTTCCGACCGGAGCGCGTCGGGGCCGACCAGCGGGTACAGCTGCTGCTCTACGAGGAGTCGCCGCCGGCCGAGCCGACGAGGGCGAACGCCTACCGGTCGGTGCACTTCTGGACGACGGTCGGAGCGAGCGACCAGGCCAATGCCTCGGTCGCTCCGCCGACCCCGAGTTCGGGAGGGCCGACCTGATGTCGACTGGTCCGCACCGCCTCGTTCTCGTCACCGCCGTCTGGACGACGTTCGGAACGCTCTGGCTCGCGGTCGTCGACGCGCTCACACCCGGATTCGTCTTCGCTATCGCCCTCTCCGGATTCGCCGTCGCACTCGAACTCGCGTCTCCGTCCCACCACCGCCCGCCGTGGGTCGTCCGCGCGCGACACGCGCTCGTCGTCCAACTGGCGCTGTTCGGACTGTACGTGCCGCTCAGGCTGTACGACCTCTACATAGGATTCTGATTCGTTCGGGCTACTCGTCGGTCGTGAGCGCTGCCGGTCGAGGACGAACCGAGCTACGACTCGACGAAACAGTCAACCCGGCAACTGTCGTCGTCTCGGTCTCGTTCGGCGGTGACTCGGACCGGGCGGCCGAGCCCCACTGCCATCCCGGTGCCGAGAAGCGAGACAGTCGGATGGTCGAACCGCGTCAGCGGCGTGAGCGCGCAGCCGGTCAGTCTGAACGTGACTCGTTCGTCGGCGCTGTCGACGATTTCGGCGGTGTCGGCGAGACGGAACCCGTCGACGACCGCCTCGGCTAGTTGGTCGGCGAGGCGACGCGGGTTCGCGGCGAGCGCCTCGTTCGTCTCGTCGAGGTATGACTCGAGCAGTCCCACACCGACCGGCCGATGTCGCGGTTCCGACGACGTCTCTCGCGACGGTCTCACCGACGAGTCCGCCGCGTCGTCGACGAGCGTCAGCCGAACGTCGCGCTCCCCGTCGGTCGTCGACACCGAGGGGAGGTACACGTGGGCGGCCGACGCGTCGAGGGCGTCACGCCCGTCGACGTAGCTCCAGTAGAGTCGTTCTGCGACCGCCTCCGAGACCGACGTGTCCGGCGCGAGATAGTACGCGAGCGCCGCGACGTACAGTGCGACGGCACCCAGCGCGACGAACAGCCACCGTTGCGTAAACCAGCCGCCCGCCACGAAGAGCGCGCCCAGTGCGGCACTGACACCCGCCGCGACGACCCATCGCGTGGAGCGCGCCCGCTCGCGCGTCGGTCGGTCGAATCCCGACGGAGCCACGCGCCGGGCGACGCTGGTCGAGGAACTGTTGCGTCGGTTCTGCTCCGATCGATCGACGACGTCGGTGCGTTGTTTCTCGGTCATAGATGTTCGCTCTCTCCACAGTCACCGCGCTTCCGCTACGGTACGCTCACGTTCGGAGAGCACCGCTATTATAGTATGTATTATTTCTCCCATATTGTATTTGGATGGAGATACTGTGTCGACGTAGGTAGTATCTTCTCCAGTGATAGGCGAGATCGACGACCCCTTTCGACGGCTACCGGTCCGTCTCGGGCGACTCGCCCCGTCCCGGTGTCGTCACCCGGCGAACAGTTATGGGCGCTGCTCCTGAGTGATGACGTGAATGGGCGAAGCAGGAGCGACAAAACGACCGCGCGCGTCGATGCGACGAGGCGGTTCGACCGAGAGCGACCCCGAGGTGGCGCGCATCTGATGCGTATCGTCGGCTTCACCGACCTCCGGCCGTTCGAACTCGAAGCGCCGCTGTCGGCGATGGACGCCGAGAGCGTCGTCGTCTCGTTGGACTCCGACGCGAGCGCGTTCGAGCGAGCGGTCTCGCAGTTCCGGCGCGGGCGTGCGGCGCTCCGCGGCGGCGACACCGACGCGCTCGTCGTCTACAACGGCTCGGGAATGCTGGGCATCGTCGCGGTGGTTCTCAGCCTGCTGTACGGCGTGCCGCTCGTCGTCAGAGCCAACGGCGACCTGTTCAGACAGCACGACGAGAAGCGCGCAGAGTACCGTCGGGCGAACCAGTGGGCTCGGTGGCTCGGGTACCTCGGCCTCTCGGCGCTCACCCGCGCGACGTTTCGCTACGCGGACGGCTTCGTGGCCGTCTCCGAGTCGCTGGCGGAGACGCTCGCTCGGCGGACGTCGTGTCCCCGGGAACGGATTCGCGTCGTTGCCGGCCCGGTGACGCCCTCGCAGTACCGCCGAACCGCCGTCGCCGACGGGACGTCCGACGCCACCGGGACCATGACCGTTCTGACCGTGACGAACCTCCAGTACCACGGGAAGTATCTCGGCGTCTGCCGCCTCGTCGACGCGATGGTCGAACTCGGCGACCGCCGAGACGACGTCAGTTTCGTCGTCGCCGGCGACGGTCTGTACTACGACGCGGTCGAGCAGTACATCGACGAACGCGTCGACGACGACCCGCTGGACGCGCGAATCCACACGCTCGGATTCGTGAGCGACGTCGCGGGGCTGTACGCCTCTTCGGACCTCTTCGCCTACGTTTCCGAGATAGACGCGTACCCGAACGTCGTCATCGAGGCGCAGGCGGCGGGCCTGCCCGTCGTCGCCAGTCGCGGCTACGGTATCGACGAGCAGATAGCCGACGGCGAGACGGGGGTTCTCGTCGACGCCGACGACTCGACGGCGCTCGCGTCGACGCTCGACGACCTGCTCTCGGACGCCGACCGACGCCACCGACTCGGGACGGCCGCGGCCGCACGGGTCGCGGAACGCAACGCCCCCGAGACGCTCGGTCCGCAGATGCAGCGGGCGCTCGAAGCGATTCTCGCTCGGTGCGACTGAACCGCTGGGTCCGACGCTTCGGTCGGCGGGCGGTCGCAGTCGGCACAAACGCTATCTACGTGACTGCTGACTTGTCCCAAAATGGGATTAGATATCTTACAGTTACACCGGGGACCGGTCTACCCGCCGTCGAACGGCGAGGAAGTCCGCATCTGGGAGACGACGAAGGCGCTGGCTGACACCGGTCGCGTGTGGCTCGCGTACCCCGACGCCGACGGCGCGGAGTTCCCGCCCGGCGTCTACGCGCTCGACCTCGACAACCCGTTTCTCGACTACAAGGCGACGCGCATCTACCTCTGGAACGCGCTGTTGGGGCTCGGTTCCGACACGCCGATAGAGCGGCTGCAGACGCGGCTGACCGTTCGGACGGTCCGTCGCCGTCCGGTGGACTTCGACGTCGTCTGCAGCGAGTCGCCGCAGGTGCTCGGCGCGGCGCGACTGCTCGCCGACCACTACGACGCGGCGCTGCTGTTGAACAAGCACAACGCCATGTTCGACCTGCTCGACCAGCAGTTGCGTTCGCGGTCGATTCCCGGACCGATTCGACGGCGCGCGGTCGACAATCTCCGGGCGCACGAACAGGCGGGTATCGACGACGCCGACGCCGTCGTCTTCCAGTCGGCCGCCGACCGGGAGGCGTTCGACGTTCCCGACGGCGTCAGATGCGAAGTCGTCACGAACGGGACGAACTACGACGACATCGCCGCCGGCGGCGACCCGGAGGCGGTCCGTCGGCGACTCGGCGTCGGAGACGACAGAACGGTCTGCCTGTTCGTCGGCGCGTGCGACTACGAACCGAACGAGGAGGCCGCCCGCCGCATCGTCGACGAGTACGCTCCCGCGCTGTCGGACGTGGAGTTCGTCATCGTCGGCCGCGACCCGCCGAAGACGACGCGCGAGAACGTCTACACGCCGGGGTTCGTCGACGACCTGCCGGGGGCGCTCGCGATGGCCGACATCGCGCTCTGTCCGCTCACGATGGGGTCGGGGACGAAGCTCAAGATGATGGACTACCTCGCCGCGGGCCTGCCCATCGTGACGACGCCCGTCGGCGCGCAGGGTATCGACATCGTCGACGGCGAGACGGCGCTCGTCCGCGACGTGAGCGAGTTCGAGGCGGCGATTCGAGAGCTGTCGTCGTCTCCGGAGCTCGCAGCGCGACTGAGCGCGAACGCCCGAGCACTCGGGCGGCAGTACTCGTGGGACGAACTCCTCTCGGCGTACGACGACCTCGTCACCGACATCGCGGGGCGGCGCGTCGCTGTCGACTGACGGCTCCGCTCGACGGCGTCGGTAGGCGTTCAGAGCCGGGAGCTCACGGGCGACCCCGCGAGTTTACTCTTTGGTCGACGACTCGTTGGCCGTCTCCCACGTCACGACGTTTCGGCTGTTGACGAAGTTCCACGCGCCGACGACGAGGCTGTAGTTGCCGACCAGAAAGTAGTGCGGCACGTGGAACACGGTCGGCACCTTCCGTCGCCCGTCTTCGAGGAGATAACCGACGAGGCCGAACAGCAGGAAGCCGACGCCGGCCAGAAACGGGACGACGTACAGAAGCGACTTGGTCAGCGCGGCGAGCGTTCCCAGCGAAATGAACGCGACGGCGGAGAGCATCGGCGTGCTCCACCACAGCACCGTGTCGCTCGCGAACTTCACCGAGAATTTGCCGTACCGAAGCGGGTTCAGCAGGTGGAGGTACTGCGCGAGCGTGTGCCACGAGCGCGTCGTGATACGGACTTTCCGGTTGAGCTCCGCGTCGACGCTCTTTGCGGTGTGCTCTCGGGCGACTGCGGCGGGTTGGTAGACGACGCGCCAGCCGTCGCTGCGAATCGAGAGCGGTTCGGCGAAGTCGCTGATGGCGTCGGCGGGCAGCGGAACGTACGCCTCCGAGCGGACGGCGTAGATGGCGCCGTTGCCCTTGACGACCGACCCGACTCGGGACTCGTGCTGTTTGATGAAGCGGGTGTACTGCCACCAGATGGACTCGCCCTCCACGTCGTCGTCCTCGCGGGAGAGTCGGAGTTCGCCGACGACGCAGCCGACGTCCGGCCCCATCGACGAGACGAGTTCGCGGACCGCGTCGGGTTCGTACATCGAGTTCGCGTCCG